>JAZKHC010000084.1:0-12180 GCA_040385605.1 Pseudomonadota bacterium | reverse complement strand
CCCCCGACCCCCGCCGTGTGAAGGCGATGCTCTACCACTGAGCTAACTGACCGGTTGCATAACTTGAATCCGGGCCGCAATTCAAGGGCGCGAAGGATAGGCGCGCCACCCCCTGGCGTCAATGCTTTCAGGTTGGCGCGCGGCCGATGCTGTAGTAGCTGAAGCCCTCGTTCTTCAAATGCACGGGGTCGTACTGGTTGCGGCCGTCGAAGATCACCGGCTTTTTCAGCAGGCGGGCGAGCGAGCTGAAATTGGGGCTGGCGAACACTCGCCATTCGGTCAGCAGCGCCAAGGCATCAGCACCATCGGCCGCATCTTCGGGCGACTTGGCGAAGTAGAGATCAGCGCGATCGCCGTAGATTTTCTGGGTCTCGTGCATGGCCACCGGGTCGTAGGCGCGCACCTTGGCACCGGCGGCCCAGAGGGCTTCCATCAGCACCCGGCTTGGGGCTTCGCGCATGTCGTCGGTGCGCGGCTTGAAAGCCAGGCCCCAGAGCGCGAAGGTCATGCCATTGAGCGCGCCGAAGTGCGATTTGATCTTGGTGAACAGCACCGATTTCTGGCGGTCGTTCACCTGCTCCACACCTTGCAGCACGTTAGCGTCGAAGCCGACTTCCTCCGCCATGTGGATGAGTGCCTTCACATCCTTGGGGAAGCAGCTGCCGCCGTAGCCGCAACCGGGGTAGATGAACTGGTAGCCGATGCGCGGATCGCTACCGATGCCGACGCGTACCTTCTCGATATCCGCGCCCAGCTTCTCGGCCAGGTTCGCCATCTCGTTCATGAAGCTGATCTTGGTCGCCAGCATGGCGTTGGCGGCGTACTTGGTCATCTCGGAGGAGCGCACGTCCATCACCACCAGCCGGTCGCGGTTACGGTTGAAGGGCGCGTAGAGCGCGTGCATGTGCTCGGTGGCGCGCGGACTTGAGCTGCCGATGATGATGCGGTCAGGCTTCGTGAAGTCGGCGATGGCAGCGCCTTCCTTGAGGAACTCGGGGTTGCTCACCACATCGAACTGGTGCGTCGCCCCGCGGGCGGCCAGCTCGGCGGCGATGGTGGCAGTCACACGGTCAGCAGTGCCCACCGGCACGGTGGATTTGCTGACGATCACGCGATAACCATCCATGGTCTGGCCGATGGACTTGGCGACCGCCAGCACATATTGCATGTCGGCGGAGCCATCTTCCGCAGGCGGCGTGCCGACGGCGATGAACTGGTAGAGGCTGTGGCGCGCGCCTTCCTCGGCCGACGTGGTGAAGCGGATGCGGCCTTCCTTCACATTGGCCTGCAACAGCTCGGTCAGCCCCGGTTCGTAGATCGGCGACTCGCCGCCTTGCAGCTTGGCGACCTTGGCCGCGTCCACGTCCACGCAAAGCACGTTGTTGCCGACATCGGCAAAGCACACGGCCGTCACCAGGCCCACATAGCCTGATCCGAAAATAGTGATGTTCACGCGCAGCACTCGGTAAAAGGGGGGAGTCGCCCATTGTAGCCAACGGAGACGCTTGGCTGATGATGGTGCTTGTCCATGCCTTACGGCTCCCGCACCATAGGGCGGCACACCAAGGAGCTACCCGTGGATCGTTTCGAGCGCGAATGCGTCACCGCCATGCAGCAGGCCACCGACTACGCCGGCTGGCGCGAGGCGGCGGCGGAACTCGACCGCCGCGAGGGCCTGGACGCCTGGCGGGATGACGACGCCAGCGAGGATTACGACTGGCGGCTGGTGCGCTCGCGCTTGAGGCAGATCCGCCAGTATCGGGAGGAAGGCGCGCACGGCAAGCTCATCCACCACCTGCGCCAGGGCCTGCACTGGAACCTCGGCAACACCGGCAACACGCTGCTCTATGGCATTGCCCGCATCGGCACCAAGAAGCTGGTGACGGACTACCTGCAAGCCGTCTGCGACGCACTGGAACACGTTGCAGACCTGCCCGACGCCGACTTCGGCCACACCGAGAAGCTGCGCTTCTTCCACGATGTCGCGCTCAGCTACGGCCGTTCGGCACTGATGCTGTCGGGCGGGGCGACGCTCGGCCTGTTCCATGTCGGTGTGGTCAAGGCCTTGTTCCGCGAGGGTCTGCTGCCGCTGGTGCTCTCAGGCTCATCCGCAGGCTCGGTGGTTGCCGCCACGGTCGGCAGCCGCACGCCGGAAGAAGCGGAGGAGCTGATGAACCCGGAGATGGCGTACTACCATTTCTGGCGCGTGCTGCCGCTCAAGCACATGCTGCAACGCCGCGCGCTGATGGATGCCAACCAGCTCAAGCGCGCCATCGCCAAGAACGTCCACGACCTCACCTTCGAGGAGGCGCATGCGCGCTCGGGTCGCATCGTCAACATCACCGTCTCGCCCGCCGGCAGCAATCAGGCACCGCGCCTGCTCAACTACCTCACTTTTCCGTTTCTCTACCTGCGCGAGGCGGTGCTGGCTTCTTGCGCAGTGCCGATCCTGTTCCCGCCGGTGATGCTGATGACGCGCGGCGACGACGGCGAACGCACGCCCTACATGCCGCTCTTGCGCTGGAACGACGGCTCGCTGATGAGTGACCTGCCCATGCTGCGCCTGCGCCGCCTGCACAACGTCAACCACTTCATCGTCAGCCAGACCAATCCGCATGTGCTGCCCTTCGTCTCGCGCGGCGAAGCCTCGCGCGGGCTCATCAGCGGCACACGAGACCTTACCTACACCGCGGCCAAGGGCATTGCGACGGGTGCGATCAACTTTGCCCGTGCAAACATCCCTTTTCCCGGCCTGCGCCAACCGCTCGATACCGCAGCAGGCCTGCTCGACCAGGACTATCGCGGCCACATCAACATCGTCCCCGAGGTGAGCCTCTGGCGCTATGCCAATGTCACCAGCAACCCGACACTGGAGAGCATCACCCGCTTCATGCTCGAAGGCGAACGCGCCACCTGGCCGCGCATGGAGATGATCCGCAACCAGACTGTGGTTGCTCAAACGCTCGACCGCCTGCTCGCAAGACTCGAGGGCGAGGCGCCGGTGATAGCTGCCACACGCCCCAGAAACGGCAAGCCCGGCTTGCGTGTGGTGCGCACGCGCGCCTGACAAGCTGGTTATTTGCGCCGGTATTCGCCGTCGAGCGTGACCGGTTTCTTGAGGTCAGGCCTTGCCTGCGCCACGCTCGCCGAGAGCCGCTCGCCGAGCCGCTTCTTGATGCCCGCGCCGCTGATGAGCAGGCTCACTGCCAAGAGATCGGTGATGAAGCCCGGCACGATCAGCAGCAGGCCCGCGAAGGCCGTGATGAGCCCCTGAAAAATCTCCGCCGCCGGCAGCTCGCCACGCCCGACGGCAATGCGCACCCGCGCCAGCGCATTCAAGCCGCCGCGCGCAATCATCACGCCGCCAAGCAGTGCCGCGCCTAGGAGCCAGAGCAGCACCGGCCCGCCACCGACGCGCTCCATCATGCGCAGGATGCCCCAGGTTTCGAGGCCGACGAAGACGATCAGGACAATGAAAGGCATTACAGAGCCTCGATTTTCTTGGACTGCAAGCGGAGTGCCTCAAGGTCGCGCGCCTGCTGCGCGATCAGGTCATGCGTTTTCTGCTGCACGGCGGGTGGCGCCTTGCCGAAGTTGGGGTTTTCCAACTTGCCGGTGTTGAGCTTGAGGTCGCTTTCCAGCTTGGCGATCTGCTTGGCGAGGCGCGCCAGCTCGGCGTCCTTGTCGATCAGTCCTGCCATCGGCACCAGCAGCTTCATCTCGCCGAGCAGGGCGGTGGAAGACTCAGGCGCTTCTTCGCCTGCCGCCAGCACCTTGGGTACCTCGACACGCGCGAGGAAGCTGATGCTGCTCGCCATCGCCGCGATACGCGCGGCATCGGAGGCACCGGCGTTTTGGATCAAAAGCGGCAGCACCTTGCCTGGGGAGATATCCATCTGCGCGCGAATCTGTCGCACGCCGAGGATGAAGCCCTTGAGCCATTCGATATCGGCCTCGGCGGCTTCGTCGATGCGCTCGGGCACGGCGATGGGGTAGGGCTGCGTCATCAGCGTGAAGAACTGACCCTCGACCGGCTGCTTGCCCGCGAGCGGCGCCATCTTCTGCCAGATTTCTTCCGTCACGAAGGGCATCAGCGGATGCAGCAGGCGCAGCCAGACTTCGAGCACGCGCACCAGCGTGCGACGGGTGCCGCGCTGTTCTTCCGGCGTGCCTTGCAGCAGCGCGGGCTTGGTCAGCTCAAGATACCAGTCGCAGTACTCGTTCCAGATGAACTGATAGAGCGCAGTGCTTAGCAGATCGAAACGATAGCTGGCGAAATGCTGCGCGGCTTCGGCTTCGAGGCGCTGCAACTTGCTGATGATCCAGCGGTCGGCGCTGCTGAGCACCACCTCGCCTTCGAGCGAGGGCGGCGTGAGTGCAGCACCCGTCTCGCCGTCGATGGCGCCAAGATTCATCAGCACGAAGCGCGAGGCGTTCCAGATCTTGTTGCAGAAGTTGCGATAGCCCTCGGCGCGGCCAGCGTCGAAGCGCACGTCGCGGCCTTGCGTGGCGAGTGCGGCAAAGGTGAAGCGCAGCGCATCCACGCCCACGGGCGCGATGCCCTTGGGGTAGTCCTTGCGGGTCTTGTTCTCGATCTTCGGCGCGGTCTCCGGCTTCATCAGGCCGGTAGTGCGCTTCTTCACGAGGTCTTCGAGCGCGATGCCATCGACCACGTCGAGCGGGTCGAGCACATTGCCCTTGGACTTCGACATCTTGTTGCCTTCGGGGTCGCGCACGAGGCCGGTGATGTAGACCTCCTTGAAGGGAACATCGCCCATGAAGTGCTGGCCCATCATCACCATCCGGGCGACCCAGAAGAAGATGATGTCGAAGCCCGTCACCAGCACGCTGCTGGGGTAGTACTTCGCCAACTCTGCGGTCTGCTGCGGCCAGCCGAGGGTCGCCATCGGCCAGATGTCAGAGCTAAACCAGGTGTCGAAGACGTCGTTGTCCTGCTTAAGCCCAAGATTTCGCATAGATGTGATTTCATTCTTGATGCGATCAATTAGCGCGGACCATTCTTCTGACGTCAGTTCATCGATGGTCTTTTGACGTACGAGGTAAGGCTCATCTTCCTCGTCAATATCAACGATATCGGGTAACAACGATTCGGCGTTTTTCCTTTTTAGGAATTTGGAAATTAGTGTTCGCTCAGAGTCTGATGGAACTCTGTTCAGCACCAGGCAGAGCAAAGACTCGATTGACTGAAGCTCTGATTCAAAGATTTTGTAAGCGCCATCAGCTGTTTTGCTAACAAAGATATTTCCCTCTGGGTCATACCAAGCAGGAATACGGTGACCCCACCAGAGTTGGCGCGAGATGCACCAGTCTTGGATGTTATTGAGCCATTGGTTATAGGTGTTCTTCCAGTTGTCCGGCACGAAGCCGATGCGACCATTTGCAACCGCTGCGAGTGCTGGCTGAGTAATGGCAGCGAGGCCGCCCTTCCCAGGTTGACCGTCGTGGCGAGTTTCGCGGGTGAGGTCAACAAACCATTGGTCAGTAAGATAGGGCTCCAACACGGCGCCACTACGGTCACCACGTGGGACTTTGAGTTTGTGTTCGTCAATTCTTTCGAGAAGCCCGGCGGTTTCAACATCGCTGATGATCTTTTTCCGGGCTACGAAACGATCTAGTCCTGCGTAGTCACTTAGAGACCAATTTGTAAATGCCTCTTGAGCAGTGATCGGGCGATCATTAAGAAGCTGCGCTTTCTCAAGAACGCACGCTGCTTTGCTGAAAATGTTTATTAGCGAAAGCTGCCTGTGACGTTGTCCCACAGCGTAGTCATTGAAATCGTGCGCTGGAGTGATTTTTACGCAGCCCGTTCCAAACTCGCGGTCTACAAAATCGTCGGCCACAATTTGAATAGTTCGCTTGCACAGTGGCAACTCGACCCATTTCCCGACAAGGTGTTTGTAACGCTCGTCTTCAGGGTGTACCGCAACTGCTGCATCGCCCAACAAGGTCTCAGGTCGTGTTGTTGCTACGACTATGTAATTGAGCACCTCACCTTTTTCATTGGTATAGGTCTGCCCATCAGTGAGCGGATAGCGGATGTGCCAGAGCTTGCCGTTCTCTTCTTCGCTCACCACTTCGAGGTCCGAGATCGCGGTTTGCAGCACCGGGTCCCAGTTGACCAGCCGCTTGCCGCGATAGATCAGGCCCTGCTCGTGCAGGCGCACGAAGTGCTCGATCACCGCATCGTTGTAGGCCGGGTCCATCGTGAAGGCCTCGCGGCTCCAGTCCACCGACGAACCCATGCGGCGAATCTGCTCGCTGATGGTGCCGGCGGAGAACTTCTTCCACTCCCAGACCTTCTCCAGAAACTTCTCGCGGCCGAGTTCGGCGCGCGTCGGCTCACCGGCCAGCTTGAGGTTGCGCTCCACCACCATTTGCGTGGCGATACCGGCGTGGTCGGTGCCGGGCTGCCAGAGCACATCCTTGCCCGACATGCGGGCATGGCGGGTTAGGGCGTCCATCACCGTGTGCTGAAACGCGTGGCCCATGTGCAGCGTGCCCGTGACATTGGGCGGGGGGATCTGGATGCAATAGGGCTCGCCACTGCCGGGCGCGTGCTGGCCGGCCTCGTAGCAGCCCTCGGCTTCCCAGGTCTTGCGCCAGCGGGCTTCGATGCTGGCGGGTTCGTATGTTTTTTCCATTTCTATTTATTCGAGTAAAGGTTTCAGGCGCTACGCGCGTTGGCGGCGTCGAGTGTGTTCTGCATCAGCATGGCGACCGTCATCGGCCCCACACCACCCGGCACGGGGGTGATGAAGGCGGCGCGCTGCTTCGCGGCCTCGAAATCGCAGTCACCGACCAGGCGGCCATCGGCGAGTCGGTTGATGCCCACATCAATCACGGTCGCACCGGGCTTGATCCAATCCCCCTTGACGAAGCCAGGCTTGCCGACGGCGATGACGACGATGTCTGCGCGTGCCACTTCGGCAGCAACATCGGCCGTGAAGCGATGGCAGCAGGTCGCAGTGGCACCGGCCAGCATCAGCTCCAGCATCATCGGCCGACCGACATGGTTGCTGGCACCCACCACCACGGCGGTGCGGCGCTTGAAGGTCTCGCCCGCGCTCTTCAGCAGCTCGATCACGCCATAGGGCGTGCAGGGGCGCAGCACCGGCACGCGGCAGGCGAGGCGGCCGATGTTGTACGGGTGAAAGCCATCGACATCCTTGCCGGGCGCAATGCGCTCGATCACCGCATTGGGGTCGATCTGTGCGGGCAGGGGCATCTGCACGAGGATGCCGTCCACAGCCTCATCGGCATTGAGCCGGTCGATCTCGGCAAGCAGCTCTTGCTGGGTGAGCGTGGCGGCAAAGTGCAGGGGGAGCGAGGTGATGCCGACTCGCTCGCAGGCCAGCCGCTTGTTTCGCACGTAGACCTGCGAGGCGGGGTCACCACCAACCAGCACGGTGACCAGTGCCGGCGCACGCACGCCGCTTGCACAGCGCGCAGCCACGCCAGCGGCGACGCGATCCAGAACTTGCAGGGAGACGGCTTTGCCGTCGATGAGTTGAGCAGTCATTGGTAGTGGTAACGGCAGGTGAAGATGGCGAGATCGCCGTCTTCGACGCTGTAAACAAGGCGGTGAGTGTCGTCGATGCGGCGAGACCAGAAGCCGCTCAGGTTCTGCTTCAGAGGCTCTGGCTTGCCAAGCCCGGTGAATGGATTTCGCAGCGTGTCTTCGATGAGCGCATTGATGCGTTTGAGCGTTTTGCGATCTTGGCCCTGCCAGTAGAGATAGTCATCCCAAGCAGCTGGCGTGAACAGCAGGCGCCTAGACATCGACGAGCTTGTGCGCCTTGGCCTTTCCTTTACGGAACTGCTCGATGGAGCGGGAGAGATGCGCGGCATTGGCCGGGCTCTTCAACAGATACATCGTCTCCATCATGCTGTTGAAGGTGTCGAGCGACATCACCACGGCGTCGGGGGCATCGCGGCGCGAGATCACCGCGTAGTCGGCATCTTCGACCACGCCGTCGATCACGGCCTTGAGGTTGTTGCGGGCTTCGCTGAAATTGACGACGCGCATGGACTTGTCCTTTAGATTGAACAAGTATAAATGCCGTGACGGCTTTGCCACAACCCTGTGACAACTCTGCGCCGCTAAACTGCGCGCCCCATGCAGCCCGCCCCGTCCTTGCTGATCGAAAACCTCGCCCTCACGCGGGGAGATCGCACCCTGTTCGAGGCTTTTTCGCTGCGCATGGCCGCAGGCGAGGTGGTGCATCTCACTGGCCGCAACGGCGCGGGCAAGACCAGCCTGCTCGAAGCCATTGCGGGTCTGCGCGCGCCGGAGAGCGGCACCCTGCAAGCCCCTGCGCCTGAGCAAACGCACTGGATCGGCCACAAGAACGGCCTGCACCCGGCGCTGTCGGCGGTCGAAAACTTGCAGTTCTGGTGCGGCTTGTCGGGGGTGGATGCCGCCGGCATTGGCCCCGCGCTCGACCGCTTGCAGCTCAAGGCCGCGCGGCATCGGCCAGCTCGCACGCTCTCCACCGGGCAGAAGCGCCGCGTCGCACTGGCCCGCCTGCTGCTCGCCCGCCGCGCCTGGTGGCTGCTCGACGAACCGCTGGCCGGGCTGGATGTGCAGGGCGCAGCACTCTTCGCCGAGCTGGTGGCCGAGCACCGTGCAGCGGGTGGCGCGGTGTTGCTTACCTCGCATCAGGCCCTGCCCGCAGCCTGCGGGCTGGTGCGGGATGTCGCACTGACATGAAGGCCCTCACCGCCACCCTGCTGCGCGAGCTGCGCCTGGCTGCCCGTGCGCCGGCCGAGGCGGCGCAACCGCTGCTGTTCTATGCGCTGGTGGCGGCAATCTTCCCGCTCGGCGTGGCCGCCAACGAGCCGAGCCTGTCGAACTACGCACCCGCCATCGTCTGGATCGCCGCCCTGCTCGCCAGCCTGATGACGCTGGAGCGCGTGTTCCGCAGCGATTTCGACGACGGCACCCTCGAATTGATGGCGCTGGCGAATCCGCCCCTGCCGCTGCTGGTCGCGGCCAAGCTCGCGGCGCACTGGCTGCTGGGGGGCTTGCCACTCGCGGTGCTCGCCTGGCCCTTGGGCATCGGTCTGGGCCTGTCCAGCGATGCCGCGCAGGTGCTGGCACTCAGCCTGCTGCTCGGCACGCCGACGTTGGTGTTGCTGGGTGGATTCGCCGCTGCCCTGACGGTGGGCCTGCCGCGCGCGGGCCTGCTGCTGCCCATTCTCGTGCTGCCCATGCTGGCACCCGTCGTCATCTTTGGCGCGGGTGCCGTGCGGATGGCGGCAGAGGACCTCGACCCCGCTGCGCCCTTATACTTCCTCGCTGCCTTGCTGGTGCTCAGCGCCACACTCGTCCCTTTTGCTGCGGCAGCGGCCCTGCGCAACGCCCTAGAAGCCTGAATTACGAGACTCCGCTGAGATGAACGCGCTCATTGCATTGGTTGTATTGATGGTCTTGGCGTTCGTCATTTTTCAGGCCCTGAAAAATCAATCAGCAGGCAGCGAAGGTGATTGGCCGCTCTATGCCAAACGCCCGATGTCGATGCGCGAGCATGAGCTGTATTGGAAGTTGCTGAAGGCGCTGCCCGATCACATCGTGTTGTCGCAGGTCGCGCTCTCGCAGATTGTGGGTGTCAAAAAGGGTCACAAGGCGCTGCCGCTGCGCAACCGCTATGACCGCAAGGTGGCCGATTTTGTCGTGTGCGCCAAGGACGCCAGCGTGCTGGCAGTCATTGAGTTGGATGACGCGACGCATGAGCGTGAAGACCGTAAAAATGCAGATGCCGTGAAGGACAAAGTGTTGCGGTGTGCAGGCATCAAGCTCATCCGCTGGCAGGCCAAATCACTGCCGGACTTTGACAAGATTTGTCTCGATATTTTCGGGCAGCCAGCGATGATCGCTGCGCCCAAGGCCTGATTTGACATGAACTGGACCTGGTTCCACCGCCTCGGCTCGCCGCCCACCTTCTTCCGCTTTGCCGAGCGTCTCGCGCCCTGGCTGATGACGGTCGCACTGCTGCTGATCGTGGTCGGCTGCGGTGCAGGTCTGTTTCTGGCACCGAAGGACTACCAGCAGGGCGATGCCTTCCGCATGATCTACGTGCATGTGCCGACGGCCGCCATCTCGCTCTCCATCTATGCGCTGATGGCCGTCGCCGGTGCTGTGGCGCTGATCTGGCGCATGAAGCTGGCCGAGGCTGCGGTGGTGTCCGCCGCGCCCATCGGTGCCTCGTTCACGGTGGTGGCACTGCTTACCGGCATGCTCTGGGGCAAGCCCATGTGGGGTGCCTACTGGGTGTGGGATGCGCGGCTCACCAGCGAATTGGTGCTGTTGTTCCTCTACCTCGGCGTCATGGTGCTCAACAGCGCCTTCTCGGACGCCCGCGCCGCCGCCCGCGCCTGCGCCTGGCTGGCTTTGGTCGGCGTGGTCAACGTGCCCATCGTCAAGTTCTCGGTGGACTGGTGGAACTCCCTACACCAGACCGCCACGATCATGAAGTTCGGCAAGCCCAGCATGAGCTGGCCCATGCTATGGCCGCTGCTGATGAGCGTTGCGGGCTTCTATCTGCTGTTTGGTGCGGCGCTGCTGCGGCGCATGCAGAACCAGCTGCTCTGGCGCGAGCGCAATACCCGCTGGGTGGCTGAGTGGCTGAAGGAGGCGAAGTAATGGACCCGCGCTACGCCACCTTCATTTGGGCCTGTTTTGGCATCGCCGCCATTGCGGTGCTGTGGAATGTGTTTGCGCCGCTGATCGAACGCAACAAACTGAAAGCGCGCCTGTCTGAGAGCGCAGAAGAATCGACGGACCAAGACGCATGACCAAGCGGCAACAAAGAATGATGGCCGTCGGCGCGCTGGTGCTGGGCATTGGCGCGGCGGCTGCGCTCGGCTTCACGGCCTTTCGCAAGAACATGATGTATTTCCAGACGCCCTCCGACCTCATGGCCGGCAAGGCTCCGGCCGGTGCCAAGCTGCGCCTTGGCGGCCTGGTGGAAAAAGGCTCGGTGACGCGCGGTGATGGCCTGACCGTCAAGTTCCGCATGGCCGACTGCACCAATGTGGTCAATGTGCGCTACGACGGCATCCTGCCCGACCTGTTCCGCGAGGGGCAGGGCATCGTCGCCACCGGCCGCGTGGCCGCAGACGGGGCTTTCGTGGCCGATGAAGTGCTGGCCAAGCACGATGAGAACTACATGCCGCCGGATCTCGCCGACTCGCTCAAGACCGACACCGGCCACAGCTGCGCGCCCTTCAAATCGGCGATGCAGAGCGCCATGCAGTCGAGCCAATAACGATGTTCGCAGAACTCGGACACTTCGCTCTCATCCTGGCACTCGCCGCCTCGCTGTTGCAGGTGGTGATCCCGGCCTATGGCCTGGTCACCCGCAATGGCCGCGCCCTGAGCGTGGCGAGCAGTGCTGCGCAGGCGCAGTTCTTCCTCATGCTCACGGCGTATCTGTGCCTGACGTACTGCTTCATCGACAAGGATTTTTCGGTGGCCTACGTTGCCGCCAACAGCCACAGCAATCTGCCGCTGATGTATCGCATCTCGGCGGTGTGGGGCGCGCATGAGGGCTCGTTTCTGCTTTGGGGCCTGATGCTCTCCGGCTGGACGCTCGCGGTGTCAGTGTTTAACCGCCGCCTGCCGCAGGACCTTGCCGCCACCGTGCTCGCCGTGCTCGCCTTCATCAGCATCGGCTTCCTCCTGTTCATGCTGTTGACCAGCAATCCCTTCGACCGCCTGTTCCCGGTGCCGCTCGAAGGGCAGGACCTGAACCCGCTGCTGCAAGACCCCGGCCTCATCATCCACCCGCCGACGCTCTACATGGGTTACGTCGGTTTGAGCGTGGCCTTCGCCTTCGCGGTCGCTGCTCTCATCACCGGCAAGCTCGACTCGGCCTGGGTGCGCTGGACGCGGCCGTGGACGACCGCCGCCTGGGCCTTCCTGACCATGGGCATCACGCTCGGCAGCTGGTGGGCCTACAACGAACTCGGCTGGGGCGGCTGGTGGTTCTGGGACCCGGTGGAGAACGCGAGCTTCATGCCCTGGCTCGCCGCCACCGCGCTCATCCACTCGCTGGCCGTCACCGAGAAGCGCGGCCTGCTCAAGAGCTGGACGGTGCTGCTCGCCATCCTCTGCTTTGCGCTCTCGCTGCTCGGCACCTTCCTCACCCGCTCCGGCGT
>JAZKHC010000083.1:0-2480 GCA_040385605.1 Pseudomonadota bacterium | reverse complement strand
CGCCGTAGCCGGTGGAGAAGCGCGGCAGATAGGCATCCTCGCTGAAGCCCGATGCCGGGTTGTCCTCCTCCACCAGGTTTGGGTAGAACGGCAGCGGGCTGGAGCCTTGTTCGCTCAATTGCGCAAGCACCGCATCGCGCATCGCGATGCCGCTCGCGCGCATGCCCACCGACGACTGATGAATGGGCTCGATCTGCACCGAGACATCGTGCTGGAAGTCCGCACCATCGGTGACGTGCAGGTCGGCGTAGAGAATCGGGTCCCATTCGGTGAGCAGCCGAAGCATCGCCTGCATCTCGGGGCTATCTGCCTTCATGTAGTCGCGGTTGAGGTTGAGGTTCTGGGCATTGGTGCGCCAGCCCATTTCCTCCGGGCCAACCTGGTTCGGGCGGTTGTGCTTGCCGAAGCGTTCGTGGCCATCGACGTTGAAAACCGGGATGAAAAGGATGGCGATCCTCTTCAACGGGTCGTCCTTCGCGGGTGCGCCGAGCAGTTCGCGCAGCACCATGAAGCCCGCATCCTTGCCATCGCTTTCGCCGGGATGGATGCCGCCCTGCCAGGCCAGCACCGGCACCTGTTGCGCGTGCAGTGCCTGGGCATCGAGCGCACCCGTGCGCGTGACGATGAGCGCGCGCAGCGGCTGGCCTTCGGGCGTGGTGCCGAAGTCGAAGCAGCGCGCGGCATCCGGCCAGCGGGCGGCGTAGGCCTCGCACAGTTGCAGCGCCTCGGCGTAGCGGGCGGTGTGGATGAATGCAGTGCGCTCGGCAGTGGTCAGCAGGGTGTGGTCGGTGGTCATGGCAGTCAGGGTGAAGGGGAGCAGCAGCAACAGGAGTGTGATGCGCAAGCGCATGGATGTCCTTCGGTTTTTCAGATGGCAAGCCTGCCACGCGGACCTGTGCTGCGGCCACAAAAAAGCCGCGAGGAACGCTCGCGGCTTTTTGCGCAACAGCGCGGGTTCAGCGCGGACGGCGCCGACGCAGACCCAGGCCCAGCAGCGGCAGCAGCAGCCAGGCACCCATCGCACCGCCGCCGAAGCGGCCACTTTCCACCACCGGTGCCACTACCGGCTCTGACGGGGTGATGACCGGCGTGGTGGGTGGGGTCGTTGGCGGCGTGACGGGCGGCGTCACCGGCGGCGTCACGACGGGCGGCACCAGCGCCGGGCAGGCTTCGCCAAACGGCGTGAAGTCTTCGGTCACGCCCACGAGATCGGCGCTGTCACGCGCCGGGGCGACGGCATCGGGGCCTGCACCGCGCTTGGCAAAGGCATTGGCGCAGATCATGTAGTCGCAGTTGTCGGCCGCCTTCGCCACCGAGAGCACGGCATCGCGCGCCTCGATGAAGGTGGCATCGGCCGGCGTCGCCTTGAGGCCGCCGATGATGTAGTCCTTCATGCGGTTGCGGGCGTCGTCGAAGGGATGGCGGTTGAGCAGGCCCGCGTAGCACTCCCACATCTGGTTGGCCCAGATCTCGCCGGCGTTGTGAACCTCGGAATTGCTGGTGCCGGGACCGCCATCCGGGGTGAGCGTGCCATCGGAGAGATGCTTGAGCGTGTAGGCGTTCTTGGTCATGTCGGTCGAGCTGGGCGCGCGACGGATGCCGCTGTAGAAGCCGTTGACGACGTAGCCCGCGAGGCTGTACGCACCCTGGTACTTGTCGTTGCCGGGGATCAGACGATCTTCCGGCCGCGTCGAGAGCATGAAGCCGTCGATGTCGCCCCAGCCCTCGCCCATGGCGCTGGACTGCTGGTTGGAGACATCGGCCAGACGGTTGTGGACGTAGTGGAAAAACTCGTGGGCGACGATCTGGTTGTCCAGCGTGCCGTCGAGGTCGATGGCCGGCTCCTTGTGCAGGGCCAGCTTCACGTCGGTGCCTGCGGCGAGCAGCGCCTTGATCGCATCGCCGTCGGCCTTGCGGATCATCACCGAGGGAATGGTGTAGGTGAAGCTGGTGCTGCCATCGACGGGCAACTCCACCGGCAGCGGCGGCACTGGCACGTCAATCGGCAGATCTGCGTTGCCCATGTTGATCGGCTCGCCACCGGAGTTGTTGATGACGACCATCGCCGCCGCACCGGAGAGCTGTGCGAAGCGCGCCTTGGTGGTGAAGTTGCAGTTGCCGCGGTCGATCAGCACGATCAGGCCCATCAGCGCGGGATCGGGCGTGGCAGGGGCTGCGGTCGGGATCAGACCCAGGCCGGAGGGGTCTGGCACCATCGTCGCCTGGCCGCAACCATCGGTGAGGCTCGGCGCCGCACCGTCGTCGACGAGCACGGCGGAAGTGGCCGGGATGTCGTAGTCATCGGGGCCGAATGCCGCCGCGCCAAAGACGTAGTCGAGCGTGTTCGGCGCGGTCTGGCGCGTGAAGCCGACGACGGGGCCATCGAACAGGTATTGCTGCATCGCGGGCGAGGAGCCATCCGCCGGCGTGCCCATGTTGGCGTTGTTGCGGCCGGAGGCATCCTGCCCCTGTGCCTTGAT
>JAZKHC010000082.1:0-17862 GCA_040385605.1 Pseudomonadota bacterium | reverse complement strand
GGCTTCTCCAGCTTGCGGTCGCCGGTGTAGCGCTTGTCGCCGGCCAGGAACTTGGTCTCGGGGCCCCAGTAGACGAGGTCGGGCTCCCAGTCGTCGGTGCGGCCGCCGGCGAAGCCGAAGGTCTTGAAGCCCATCGACTCCATCGCAACGTTGCCGGTGAGCACCATCAGGTCCGCCCAGGAGAGGCTGGCACCGTACTTCTGCTTGATCGGCCACAGCAGGCGACGGGCCTTGTCGAGGTTGGCATTGTCCGGCCAGCTGTTGAGCGGCTCGAAGCGCTGCTGGCCACCGCCTGCACCGCCACGGCCATCCGCCGTGCGGTAGGTGCCGGCGCTGTGCCAGGCCATGCGGATGAAGAAGGGCCCGTAGGTGCCGTAGTCGGCCGGCCACCAGTCCTGCGAGGTCTTCATCAGCGTCTGGATTTCGCCCTTGAGCACGGCCAGATCAATTTTGGAGAAGGCGGCGGCGTAGTCGAACTGCGCGCCGTAGGGGTTGGAGAGCGGGCTGTGCTGGCGCAGCGGCGAGAGGTCGATCAGCTCCGGGAACCAGAACAGATTGTTGCGGGTGTCGACCGGGCCTGCGGCGGCCATCGGCACGGTGGGCGGTGGGGTGGCTAGCGCGAACGGCGAGGCGCACATCAGGGCAGCGAACAGGGGTAGCGACTTCTTCATCATTGGAATACTCCTCATTGGGGGATGAACTGAAATCCGGCATGGCGCAGCACTATTGAAAGCGCGGCTACGCGGCATGCGAAGAGAATCGTAAGGAGGCGACTGCGCCGGTGGTAATTGCTTTTGGCATGGGGTGCGATAGCCAAAAACGTTTGGGCACAGCACCGCAAACCGGGCATGAGACCAGGGCCGCCCACGCACCCCAGGCCCTCGCTATTGCAAAGAGGGCGAAGCGCTCAGGCGGGTGCCAGTAGCCAGCGCGCGGCCGTCACTGTGCAACGAAGCACTCTCGTTGAAAGCGCCCGCCAGCAGCGTGTAGCTGGTGAGCCGCGCCCCATGGTCGTGAATGTTGCTCACCGCCATCACCTCGTTCGCACCGCTCTCCTGCACCAGCTGCTCGATCTGCGCGCGCACGGTGGCGGGGCTGCCAATCACCGTGCGGCTGCGGTACTCGCGCACGGCCTCACGCTCGGCGGGTGAGTAGGGATAAGCCAGTGCTTCCTCAGGGCTGGGCAGCGGCTTGAACTCGCCGCGACGGATGCGCAGCCAGGCGAGGTCCATCGTGGTGGCGAGGTGGTCGGCCTCGGCATCGCTCGGCGCGCACACCACCGCCACGCCCAAAATCGCGTGCGGCCTGGCGAAGTCTGCGGAGGGCTTGAAGCTCTCTCGGTAGGCGCGAAATGCCGGCCCCGCTGGCTCGGGGCTGAAGTGGCTGGCAAAGCTGTAGCCCATGCCCGCCGAACCCGCCCACTGCGCAGAAGCGCCACTCGAGCCGAGCAGAGTGATCGGCGGCAAGGGCACCTCGCCCGGCACCGCCACGATGCGCCGAAACGGATGGTTGTCGGGGAAGGCGCGCTGGCCGGTGAAGGCCAGCAGCTCCGCCAGCAAGCCAGGGAACTCGTTGCCGTCCACTGCGCGTAAGGCGCGGCTCGCGTTGGCATCAGACCCCGGCGCACGGCCGATGCCGAGGTCGATTCGGTCGGGGTGCAGGGCGGCGAGCGTGCGAAAGGTTTCCGCCACCTTCAGCGGCGTGTGGTTGGGCAGCATGATGCCGCCCGAGCCCACCCGCAGCGTGCTGGTGGCCGCTGCGATGTGGCCTATGAGAATCTCCGGCGCGGAGCTGGCGACGCTGGGCATGGAGTGATGCTCCGCAAACCAGTAGCGCACATAGCCCAAGCGTTCGCCCAACCGCGCCAAGTCCACCGTGCGCCGCAGTGCCTCCGCCGCCGTGGTGCCGGTGGGCACGGGGACGAGATCGAGGATGGAGAGGGGGATGGACATGGCGGGGCCTAAAAGACAGCGAAGCTTTAATAGTGGTGACGGTTTGGGTGGCTGCAATGCTGCTGTATAAGCAGGCAAGCCTCGTAAAGGGACCGCCCCCATGCTCGCTGCCGCCAACCCATTCCTGCTTACCGGGGCAGCGCTGAGTGCACTTGCGGCCCTACTGCATCTGCTCTGCATCGTGTTCGGGGCGAGCTGGTACCGCTTTTTCGGTGCGGGCGAGCAGATGGCTGCGATGGTGTCGAAAGGTCACTGGTATCCCACCGTGGTCACGCTTTTCATCTCGGCCGTCCTTGCCGTGTGGTCCCTGTATGCACTGTCGGGGGCCGGGCTGCTGCCAAAACTGCCCCTCACTCGACTGGCGCTTTGCGCGATCACGGGGGTGTATCTGTTGCGTGCCCTGAGCTTCCCCGCACTCATGCCGCTCATCCCCGGCAACAGCATGACGTTCTGGCTCTGGAGTTCGGCCATCTGTCTCGTGATTGGCTCCGTGCACCTCATAGGCCTACGTCAGGTGTGGGCACAGCTGTAGATCAAACGGGCCGGTTTGCGTAATCCGAGCAATCCCCGATGATGCGCCCAAGCCTCTCGCATCCCCTCTAGCCCATGACCCGCCACACCACCCTGCTGCCGCTCTGCGGCCTGCTGCTCGCCGCCAGCCCCGTGTTCGCCGCCACCAGCGACGCGCTACCCGCCACCAACCCCTTCGCGCAGGTGAGCACGCTGCCCTACCAGTGGCCGGCGTTTGATCGCATCACGGATGCCGACTACCGCCCCGCCTTCGACGCCGGCATGGCCGAGCAGCTGCGCGAAGTGGCGGCCATTGCGAACAACCCCGCTGCGCCCACCTTCGACAACACGCTGGTGGCGATGGAGAAGACCGGGCAGCTGCTGGACCGCGTCTCCACCGCCTTCTTCAACCTCGCCGCCACCAACAGCACGCCAGCGATGGATGCGTTGCGGGCCGAACTCTCGCCACAGCTCGCCGCACACCGCGACAGCATCACGCTCAATACGGCGCTGTTCGCGCGGGTGAAGGCGGTCTACGAGGCGCGCAATAGCAGTGGGCTGGATGCCGAGTCGATTCGCCTCGCCGAGCGTTATCACACGCAGTTCGTGCGCGCGGGTGCGGCACTCGGCGAGGCGCAGAAGACGCAGCTGAAGGCGATGAATGCGGAGCTGTCGTCACTCGGCAACAGCTTTCGCCAGAACGTGCTGAATGCGACCAAGGCGGGCGCGGTGAGTGTGAGCACAGTGGCAGAGCTTGAGGGCTTGTCTGAGCCGCAGATTGCTGCTGCCGCCTCGGCTGCCGCGCAGCGCGGCTTGAAGGACCAGTGGCTCATCACCCTGCAAAACACCACCACGCAACCCGCACTCGCACAGCTCAAGAATCGCGCGCTGCGCGAGCGGCTCTACAAGGCTTCGATCAGCCGTGCGCCGGAGAACTTCGAGGTCGTTGCCAAGCTGGTGAAGCTGCGCGCCGAGCGCGCCGCACTGTTGGGCTATGCCAATCACGCGGCCTATGTGGTGGCCGATGAAACCGCGCAGAGCACTGCCGCCGTCAACCGCGTGGTCAACCCGCTGGCCGTCGCCGCCTTCACCAGTGCCAAGGCGCAGGCGGCCGAGATGCAGAAGCTGATTGATGCGGAGGCGAAGGCCAGCAAGACCAAGCCGTTCAAGCTGCAAGCCTGGGACTGGCAGTTCTACGCCGAGCAGCTACGCAAGCAGAAGTACGCCATCGACGAAGCCGCCGTGAAGCCGTACTTCGAGTTGAACCGCGTGCTGGTCGATGGCGTGTTCTATGCCGCCACACAGCTCTACGGCATCACCTTCAAGCCGCGTACCGACCTGCCGCTGTATCGCAAAGATGTGCAGTTGTTCGAGATCTACGACCGCGACGGCAGCCCGATGGCGCTGTTCATCAGCGACAACTACGCGCGCGACAACAAGCAGGGCGGCGCCTGGATGAACAGCTACGTGCGCCAGTCCAAGCTCTTCGGCAATAAACCCGTCATCGCCAACCACCTCAACATCCCGAAGCCACCGGAGGGCCAGCCGACGCTGCTCACGGCGGCCGAGACCGAGACGCTGTTCCACGAGTTTGGCCATGCGCTCCACGGCCTCTTCTCGGATGCGCGCTACCCCACGCTCGCGGGTACCAGCGTGCCGCGTGACTTCGTCGAATACCCCTCGCAGGCCAACGAGCAGTGGGTCAACGACCCCGCCGTACTCGCCAACTTCGCCAAGCACTACCAGACCGGCGAGGCCATCCCGCAGGCGCTGCTCGACAAGCTCGATGCGGCGGGCAAGTTCAACCAGGGCTTCGAGACCGGCGAGGCGCTTGCCGCCACCCTGCTCGACCAGGCCTGGCACCAGATCACCGCCGCACAAGCGCCTGCTGCCAAGGATGTGCCAGCGTTTGAAGCCGCCGCGCTCAAACGGCTGGGCGTGGACTTCGCACCCGTCGCCCCACGCTACCGCAGCGCCTATTTCTCGCATGTGTTCGCGGGCGGCTACTCGGCCGGCTACTACGCTTACACCTGGACGGCCGTGCTCGCCGCCGACACCGAACAGTGGTTCGACAACCACGGCGGCTTGCAGCGCGCGAACGGGGACTTCTACCGCGCCAAGATTTTGAGCCGCGGCAACACGGCGGATGCGGGTGTGCTGTTCCGCGAGTTCTACGGCGCGGAGCCGGATATCGCACCGCTCGCCGAGAAGCGCGGGCTGTTGCTGGCCAAGCCCGCAGGCCGCAAGTAGTCCGACAATTCAGGGAGACTCCATGACGCGCATCGTCCTCATCGCGCTGACGCTACTGCTTGCTGGCCCGGTCGCTGCCAAGCCGCTCACGTCAGAACAGAAACTGGCGGTGGATGCCGCCGTGAGCCGCATCCTCAAGGCCAGCGAGGTGCCGTCAGCCTCCATCGCCATCGTCAGCGATGCCCAGCTCGACTACGCGCAAGCCTATGGCGATCAGCGGCTGGATGGCAGCGCGGCCACCACCACTGCGCGCTACCCGGTGGCGTCGATCAGCAAGCAGTTCACGGCGGCGTCGATTCTGCTGCTGGCCGAAGACGGCAAACTCTCGCTCGATGACAAGGTGGCGAAGTATCTGCCCGCGCTGACCGGGGCGAAGACCATCACCATCCGTCAGCTGTTGAGCCATACCGCTGGCATCCGCGATTTCTGGCCGCAGTTCTACACCTTCGAGGCCATGACCAAACCAACCACGCCGCTGGCGATCTTGAAGCAGTGGGCAATGGCACCGCTGGATTTTTCCCCCGGCTCCAAGTGGCAGTACTCCAACACCGGCTACACCGTGGCGGGCTTGATCGTCGAGCAGGTGGCGAAGGAGCCGCTGCACCACTTCCAGCAACGGCGGCTGTTCCGCCCCTTGGGCATGACAGTGGTGCTGGGTGCGACCGAGCTCTCGCCCACGGATGCGCGTGGCAGCACACGCGATGCGCTGGGCCCGGTGCGCGCGGCACCCGGCGCGCAGCCTGGCTGGATGTTTGCCACTGCCGATCTCGCCATGACCCCTGCCGAATTGGCGAAATGGAACATCGCGCGGCTGACGCGCGCCGTGCTCAAGCCGGAGAGCTGGGCGGTGCAAGAAACCAATGCAGCACCGCCCGCCGCAGGGCTTGCCTATGGCCTCGGCGTCGAGATGGACGCCGCAGGTGCGCATCGGCGCATCAAGCACAACGGCGGCTTGAGTGCCTATCGGGCCAGCAACCGTGTTTATCCCGACGACCGGGCCGCCATCAGCGTCTTCGTCAATGCCGGCTTTACAGAGGCACGCAATGAGATCGCCGATGCCATCGAGGCCATCTTGTTCGACACCCAGAGCGACACCGAGGCCGCCCGCCTGATGTTCGAGGCGCTGCGCTCCGGGCAGATCGACCGCGCCAGGTTCACCGCCAACGGCAACTTCTATTTCACGCCCGCTGTGCTGGCCGACTACCAGAGCAGCTTGGCCCCCTTAGGCCCGATCAAACGCATCGTGCGGGACGGCCCCACCCAGCTGCGCGGCGGGCTGACCAGAGAGCGATACATCCTGAGCTTTGCGGATCGCAAGCTGCGTTGCGTGGTACACGCCGAACCGGACAGCCGCCGCATTGAAGAGTTTTCCATTTCTGCCATCACTGAATAAGCATCCTGCACATGCCCATCACAAAACCAAAAACCAGCAAACCCGCTGCAAAGAAAACTGCTGTGAAAAAAATCGTGGAAGTCGGCGGCAAGGCCCGCTACCACGAGCCAGCCCCGACCGGCATCGACCTCGAATCCTTCCGCAAGGTGGTGCAAAGCCGCCGCTCGGTGCGCAAGTTCACGGCCAAGCCCATCCCCAAGGCCGTGCTCGACGACTGCCTCGACATGGCGATGCTGGCCCCCTGCTCCTCGGGCTTGCAGCCCTGGGAGTTCTACGTTGTGAAGTCGGCGGAGAAGAAGGCGAAGCTGGTCAAAGCCTGCATGAGCCAGCTCGCCGCCAAGACCGCGCAGGAGCTGATCGTGTGCGTGGCCCGCACCGACCGCATCGACGCTTTCAGCAAGCAGATGCTGCGCGACTGGCCGATGCCGGACATCCCGATGGTGGTGCGCCGCTATTACCAGCTGATCCCCTACGCCTATAAACCCGGCCCGCTCAACAGCTTCGCGCTGATGAAGAAAGCCGCCTTCACCGTCGGCGGTCTCATCGGCCCCGTGCCACGCGGGCCGTACACCGCCAGCGAGGTGAAGCTCTGGGCCGCCAAGAGCACTGCGCTCGCCTGCGAAAACCTGGTGCTCGCGCTGCGCGCCCACGGTTTCGACAGCTGCATGATGGAAGGCTACGACGAGGTGCGCGTGAGCAAGCTCCTGGGCTTGGCAGGCGGCGCCTTCCCCATCATGGTGATCGCCGCAGGCGAGCGCGCGGACGACGGCGTGTTCTGGCCGCAGCTGCGATTTGAGCGCGAGTTGTTCGTGCGCGAGGTGTAGCGGATGCGCGGCATGCGCGACATGCGCGGACGACCCATCGAGGTGACGGAGCCGGATCCCACTGCGGGCGCGGGCGCCGATTACGCCGATGCGTTCGAGATCGCGCGGGGCGACACCGACCTGCGCAGCGCCGAGCAATGGGCGCGTGAAGGCTTTGGGCAATTGCCCTTGGCCACCCGCCGGGCGGGGATGCTCGCCCACCGTCACTTGCTGGGTTTCGAGCTGGGGCCGTTCTCATCGCCGCAGCACATCTTCGGCTGGCGTGTCGCGCGCTCGGAGCAGGATGTGCTGCATCTCACCGCCGAAGGCCGGCGCATGCAGGCCGATATGGTCTGGCGGCTGCATGGGCAGCATCTGCAAATGACCACCTTTGTGCATTACCGGCAGCGCCCATTGGCTGCGCTGGTGTGGGCCATCGCGGGGCCCGTTCATCGCAACGGCGTGCCGGGGCTGCTGCGCCTGGCGGCTCGGCACCCTGCACCCCAGACACAAACCCATGCTGGATGAACTGCTGTTGCTCGCCCCGCCGCCACGCGCCGCGCTGCTGGGCGAGGTGCGGGTGCTGCGCGATCTGGCGCTGATGCTGCCGGCGCTGCATCGGCCCGTGACGGCATCGGCACGCCTCAGCAACGCCAGCCCCGTGCTGGTGCTGCCCGGCTATGGCGCGGGCGATGCCTCGACTTACCCGCTGCGACGCCACCTCGCGCGGCATGGCGTGGCCTGCGAGGGCTGGGGCCTGGGCATGAACCGCGCGGGCCTCAATCTCAAGCACACGCTGGCCGATCTGCACCCGAGCTGGGGCGCACCGCTGAAGCAGCCCTATCGCGGCGAAGGCGGCGTGGCCTATCTCTGCACCCGCATGGTCGAGCACGTCGCGCGCCGGGCCGAGGCACTGGGGCAGCCGCTGACGCTGGTGGGCTGGAGCCTGGGCGGCACCATCGCCCGCGAGGTGGCGCGCGATCTGCCGCAGGCGGTGAACCGCGTCATCACCATGGGCTCGCCGATCATCGGCGGGCCCAAGTACACCGCAGCCGCCAGGGCGCTGCGCCGGATGGGACTTGATCTGGACTGGATCGAAGCGCAGGTCGCGGCGCGCGATGCGCGACCCATCCAGCAGCCACTGACCAGCATCATCAGCCGCAGCGATGGCATCGTCGGCCGCGCCGCCGCCATCGACCGCATCAGCCCGCGCGTGCGGCACATCGAGGTCGCGGCCTCGCACCTGGGGCTGGGCTTCAACCCGCTGGTGTGGCGGCATGTGCTGGAGGCGATCTCGCAGCCTCTGGATGCCCGCGCCTGAGCCTGCCGCGTGCTCGGCAGCGCATCCAGCCACAAGTGCTGCCCGTAGCCGCGGCATGAGCAAATTCCTGCGCCGCATCGCCCTGGCACTGCTGCTGTCGATGGCCCTGCCACTGGCAGCCGCCGAGCGTGTGCCGCTGCCCTGGCAGCCCTTCACGCCTGCCCTGTTCGCGCAAGCCAAGGCCGAGAACAAGCCCGTGTTTCTCTATCTCGAAGCTGTGTGGTGCCACTGGTGCCATGTGATGCAGGCGAAGACTTTCCCCGATGCCGGCGTGCAGCAACGGCTCAAGGCGCAATGGCTGATGGCGAGTGTCGATCACGATGCCGACCCGCTGCTCGCCAACCGCTACCGCGAATTCGGCTGGCCGGCGCTGATCTTTTTCAACGCGCAGGGGCAAGAGGTGGCGAAGCGCGCGGGCTTTTTGAGTGCTGAGGATTTCAGCGCCCTGCTTGATGCCGTGGTGGCCGACCCGACACCGGAGCAATCCGCGCAAGAGGAGCAGGTGAACGCGCCACCCATCACCAGCCTGCCGGATGCGCTGCGCGCCACGCTGGAGGCGAATCACCGCGAGGCCTACGACACCAGGCAAGGCAGCTTGAAGCTGGCGCAGAAGTATCTGGATCGGGACAGCGTGGAATACGCGCTGCTGCGCGCGGCAGCGGGCGACAAGACCGAATCGCAGCGGGCGCGGCAAACACTCGACGCGGCGCGCGCGCTGATCGACCCGGTGTGGGGTGGCATGTATCAGTACTCCACGCACGGCGACTGGGCGCATCCGCATTTCGAGAAGATCATGCGCACGCAGGCGGGTGCGATGCGGCTGTATGCCGCTTCATATGCGCTCACCAAAAACCCGCGCGATTTGCAGAGCGCGAACGCGATCCGCGACTACCTCCTGAACCATTTGCGCGATGCCGACACGGCTGCCTTTCGCGGCACGCAGGATGCCGATGTGGTGCAGGGCGAAAAATCCCATGCCTACTTCAAGCTCGGTGACAAAGCGCGGCGAAAGATCGGCGTACCGCGTATCGACCCCAATCTCTACGCACAGGAAAATGGCCTGGCCATCGAGGCGCTCGTCACCCACTACCAGGCCACGCGCGATGCCGACACGCTCTGCGCCGCGGTCAATGCCGCGCAGTGGGCATTGGCACACCGTCGCCTTGCGGATGGGCGCTTCCAGCACGGTGCAGGGGATGACGGCGGCAGATTCCTCGGCGACACGCTGCACATGGCCCGCGCCGCGCTCGCCCTGCATGGGGCAACGCGAGCGGCCGAATGGCTCGCCATGGCCGAGGCCGCTGCGGGTGCGATGGCCACGCACTTCGCAGCGACGCAGGGCGGCTACCTCACCGCCTTGGCCTTGGGCGCGCCGGTGCCACCGCCGCGTGTCGCCGAAGAAAACATCGCGCTCGCGCGCTTCTATGCCGCACTCGCCGCGCGCACCGGTAAGGCGAGCTATCTGGCCGACGGCCGCCACGCACTGCGCTGGCTGGCGCTGCCTGAGGTGGCCGAAGCCACGCTGACCGAGCCGGGCATTCTGCTCGCGGCGGATGAGCTGGAGGCGGCGGAGAAGGCGCTGCGCTGAAAAGCTACCTCTGCATGGCCGGGGGCGGCGCGGCATGCGCCAGCGGCAGGGCCGGGCTGAAGCTCAGCGAGGTCATCATCAAGGCCGCGAGCACCAAGCAGAACTGGCGGCGCTGCCGCTGCCGCTGGCGGGCGCGGGCAGCGAGGCGGGGGGCGTAGTCGTAGATCATGGTGCGGCTCCGTGGGGCGAGTGCAGCCACTATCCCAGCCAATCGGCTCAAATCCTGAGCCGCAGTTTTCAGCGCAGGTATTGCGCGAGCGCAGCCTTGAGCTTTGCGGCGACTACCGCGCGCAGGCTGGCGGGGCCGATGACCTGCACATCCTCCCCGTGGCGCAGCAGATCCATCACCAACTCCTCGTCGCGGTGATAGGGAAATCGCAGGCACCAGCCGCCATCGGGCAGCCACTCGCCCCGCTGCGCGGGGTGCCACTGCTCGTCCGCCACCCAGCGCGCGGCCTTGGCCGTGAACTTGAGTTCGGCGGTGTGCGTGGGCGTGCCGGAGAAGATGCCGTAGCTCATGGCGAGTGCGGCATCGAGCTCGGTCGCGGACTGCTCCGCTGCGGGCGTGGGCAGCTCGCGTGCCTCGCTGAGGCGCTCCACCGCGAAGCTGCGCAGGGCCTTGCGCGTGTGGCAGAAGGCATCGAGATACCAGCGGTCGCGGTAGTGGGTGAGGCGCTGCGGCGAGAGCTCGCGCACCGTGTGCTGGTCGGACTCGCGCGCGTGGTAGCGCACGGCGAGGCGTCGCCTGCGCACCAGCGCGCTGGCCACGGTGCCGAAGGCGGCACCGGCTTCGCGCCTGGTGGCACCGAGCAGGCGCAGTCGGCTCGACCAGTCCGGCAACTGGCCCTCGGCTTTCAGCAGGGCACGCGCCTTGTCGCGGATGGGAGCGAGCTGCTCCGAGAGCAGCCCCGGCGCGGTGCCTTGCAAAAGGTTCTCGAACACCAAGAGCGCAGTGAGCTCGCCCGCGCTGAGCCAGAAGCCCGGCAGCTCGAAGGCCGGTGTCGCGCCGCGCTCGTAGAACACGCCCTGCCCGCGCGCACGGATCAGCGGTGCGGCGAAGTCATCCTGTAACTGGTCGAGCACGCGCTTGAGCGTGGCGGTGGAGCATTCGAGCTTCTGCCGCAGCTCCTCGAACGGGATCGGCGTGCGCCGCGCCGAGAGCACGCGATGGCAGCGGATGAGATGGGCGAGCGTGCTCATGCGGCCTCAAGCGGCATCGCGTCGATGCCTCGTTGTTGCAGGTAAGCGATCAGCGCGCTGCTGTCGCCGTGCATGGTCCGCACGCGACGCGCACCGGTTTCTTCGATGCTACGGATCAGGCCCGGCCAATCGGCGTGATCGCTCAGTGCGAAGCCCCGGTCGTAGGCGGCACGGCGGCGGTTATCGAGGCGCATCCAGCCGCTGGCGAAGCCCGTCGAGCAGGGCGCGAAAAGGCGCATCCATGGCGTGCCCTTGGCACCCGGCGGGGCGAGAATCAGGCGGCCCGCAAAAGAGCTGCCCTTCGGCGGCGCGCCAACCGCCGCGGTCGGCATCATGCGGATGCCGGCTTTTCGGTAGACCGCCACCAGCGGCGTCGTCGCGCCGTGCAGCAGCACCGGCTCCACTTCGCCACGCGCGAGCGCGTCGGCATCGAAAAATTGCGTGAGTTCGGCCAGCACACGCTGCGCCTTGCCCAGCGCGTAGCAGAACAGCACGGCCGTCTTGCCCTCACGCTTGCACTGCTGCCACCAGTCGAAGATTTCGCGTGCGACCAGCGCGGGCGCATCCCACCGGTAGATCGGGTTGGCGAAGGTGGTTTCGGTGACGAAGGTGTCGCAAGGCACCGGCTCGAAGGGCGCGCAGCTCGGGTCAGGGCAGCGTTTGTAGTCGCCGCTCACCACCCAGACTTCGCCATCGACCTCGATGCGCACCTGCGCACTGCCCAGCACATGGCCTGCGGGATGCAGCGACACCGTGGCACAGCCGAGCGTGATTCGCTGGCCATGGTCGAGCAGCGTCATCGGCGTGCTGCGGCCGAGGCGCGCGCGCATCAGCCCCTCGCCTGCTTTCGTGGCCCAGTAGTGGCCCATGCCGGGCCACGCGTGGTCGCCATGGGCATGGGTGATGACGGCGCGCGCCACCTTGCGCACGGGGTCGATGTGGAAGTCGCCGGCAGGGCAGTAGAGGCCCGCGTCAGTGGCGATGACGAGGTCAGCCACCGTGCCGCCGATGGGCGCGCTGCAACTCGTCGATGTCGCCCAAATCCTTAGGGCGGGCGGAGGCTTGCTTGTTGTTTAAAAGGTCTTCGTAGCCGAGCAATGGCATCTCCACCCCTTCATGCATCACAACGGCGCGGCGCGGGTAAGCCTCGTCAAATACGATGCCGCTGATGTGGTTCATTAGTTCCAGCTTGTTCGGCTCACGGCCCATGCGCACCAGTGCTTTTGGCGAGGTGAACAGGCTGGGCACCAGTTGCGGCATGGCAAAACCAAACTCACGCAACGCGACTACCAGCTTGTGCGCATTGTCCTCGTCGGCAGCTACGAAAATGTCGAGGTCGCCGGTATTGCGCACATGCCCGTGATAGGCCACGGCATGCCCACCGACGATGAGGTAACGCACCTCATGGGCATTGAGCAATCTCAAGAACTCTTGAAAGTCGCGCGTGAGTGGCAGCATGGCCATACCAGGTTTCGCGCAAGAACTCCTGCGCGGCAAGGCGCTCGATAGGCGGGCGCGAAAGCCAATCCTCAGTCTGCTCTTCACCCGTCGTCGTGATCTCTATGACGGTGCGATCCAAGCGGAAATAGTCGGCGTTTTCCATGTGCTCAGTTTATCACCGCAACAGTGCCAGCAGCTTTTGCAGCGCGCCACGATTAGCCGCCACCGCCGCCCGCGCTCGCTCGCTACGCGCTAGCCGCTCCGGCTCAAGATGAGTCTGCGATTTCTCCCAGGGCAGCCATTCGAGCAGGACAGCGGCGAGGGTGTTGGCATCGGTGATTTCGCGCGCGCATGCTGCGGCCAGCAGCAGCGCGCGGGCATCGAGAAAATTGTGCATGTGCGGGCCGAACAGCACCGGCAATCCCAGCGCCGCAGGCTCCAGCACGTTGTGGCCGCCGACGGGCACCAGGCTGCCGCCCACGAAAGCGACCTGGGCTGCGGCGAGATAGGCCATCACCTCGCCCATCGAATCACCCAGCAGCACCTGCGTGGGCTGGCGCTGGGTTTTGAAATCCGGGGCTTCGGCCAGCGTGCTGCGGCGCTCGAATGTCATGCCCTTGGCACGGATGCGCGCTGCCACTTCGTCAAACCGCTGCGGGTGGCGAGGCACCAGGATGAGCAGCGCGAAGGCATCGTGTTGCAGCAGCCGCTGGTGGGCGTCGAGCACCGCATCCTCTTCGCCTTCATGGGTGCTGACGGCGATCCAGGTGGCGCGCTCGGCATTCCACAGCCGGGCGATCTTGGCCGTCAGCGGATGGGGCTCGGTCGGCAGTGCGAGGTCGAACTTGAGGTTGCCGCACACCTGCACATTCGGTGCACCGAGTACGGTGAACCGCTCACCATCCAGCTCGCTTTGCGCGGCCACGGTGGAGACCTTGGCCAGCACGCTGCGGGTGAAGCCCGGCACCCGCGAATAGCCCTTGAAGGAGCGCGGCGACAGGCGCGCATTGGCGATGGTCAGCGGGATGCCTCGCGCCTTGAGCGCATGGAACAGGTTGGGCCAGAGCTCGGTTTCCATCACCACCACTTGCCGAGGCTGCGCACGGGCAAGAAAGCGCGAAACGATCCAGGGCAGGTCATAGGGCGCATAACTGTGGATGACCCTCGTGCCGAGCGCGGCCACCACGCGCTCGCTGCCGGTGGGCGTGGTGGTGGTCACCCACACCTGCTGCTCACCGTGCTGCTTGATCAGCGCCTCGATCAGCGGCAGTGCTGCCAGCGACTCGCCGACGCTGACCGCATGCACCCACACCGCCACCGGATGCGCGGGCACGCGGCCAAAGCGTTCGCCAATGCGCTGGCGGTAGGCCGGCTGCGCACGGCCCTTCGCCCACAGGCGCAACACGATCAAGGGCGTGAGCAGTGTGAGCAGCAGGGTGTAGAGCGTTCGCATGCGGCTAGCTTAAAGGGCATGGCCCTTACAATCCGGCTCGACCATGACACCTCCCGCCTTCCGCCTTGCTCTCATCGCCCCCCGCCACTGGCCGGTGTGGATCGGCCTGGGGCTGATGCGCCTGCTGCATCTCTTGCCGATTCGCGTGCAGCTCAAGCTCGGCGAGGGCATCGGCATGCTGGCCTCGCGGCTGCTCAAGAGCCGCCGGCGCATCGTTGCCGCCAATCTATTCGTGGCCTTCCGCGATCGCAGCCACGAGGAGCGCCGAGAGATGCTGCACGCGCACTTCCGTGCGCTGGGGCGAGGCGGCTTCGAGGCGGCGATCGCCTGGTGGAGCCCGGATGCGCGCATCGCTAAATCCGGCATCGTCGAGGGGCTGGAGCACCTGCGTGCGGTGCAGGAGAACGGCCAGGGCCTGCTGCTGCTCACCGGCCATTTCACCACGCTGGAACTCGGCGCGCGCTTTCTCGCCCTGGCGGGTGTCGAGTTCCACGCCATGTATCGGCCCTACCAAAACCCGGTGATGGACTACCTCATGCACCACTGGCGGCAGCGCCGCAGCAAGCTGCCTGCCCTGCCGCGCGAGGAGTTGCGGCCGCTGGTGCGCGCCCTGCGCGAGGGCCGGGCGGTGTGGTACGCCCCGGATCAGACCCTCGACCCGAAGATCAGCGTGTTCGTGCCGTTTTTCGGCAAGAACGTGGCGACGATCGTCGCCACCAGCAAGTTGGCGGCGATGGGGCGGGCGGCCGTGGTGCCTTATTTTCCGGCTTACCTGGGCCATGGGCGCTACCGGGTGGTGATCGAACCGGCCTTGACCGACTTCCCCGGCGCGGACGAGGTGGCCGATGCCGCGCGCATCAATGCGGTGCTGGAAGCGGGCATCCGCCGGCACGCCCCGACCGAGTATTTCTGGGTTCACCGCCGCTTCAAGGCGGTGCCCGCAGGCGAGCCCGACATCTACCGGCAACCCGGCTAGGGCATTTGCCGCAGCGGCGTGGGGTCAAAAAGGGCTGGTGAAGGAGGTGCCAGCGGGCGCACGCCGCTGGCACCCAAGTACTGCGGTGCGACAGTAGACGCCTAGAAGCGGACGTTGAAGCCAACAAAGAAGCTGCGGCCCGCCAGCGGGTAGACATCCTTGAGGAACGAAGTGGCACGCCTTGCCTCCTCATCGAGCAGGTTGCGGCCGCGCAGGAACACCGTTGCCTCGCTGCCCGCCAGCGGCAGGCGGTAGGCGGCGTCAGCAGAGAGCAGGGTGTAACTCGCGGTGGGGCCATCGAGCGCGAAGTGATTCTGCTCGGCGACCTGGGTCAGCGACACGCCGCCGCTGAGCGGGCCCTGCGCGGCATCGAGGCCGACGCCGTAGCGCGGCGGCGTGATGCGCGGCAGGTCGCCGCCATCCTGTAGCGAGCCGCGCACCAGGTCGCCGAACAGGCGGCCCGAGAGCTTCACCGGCCCGGTCAGGAGCTTGTAGCGGGTCTCGGCCTCGGCACCGTAGAAGCGCGCCTTGCCCTGGCGGTAGTCGGCGAGCGTGAAGGCCTCTTCGGCACCGGCATCCGAGCGCACGAAAGTGCCCTCGCCATCGACCAGCGAGACGGTCTGCCCATCGGCGGGCGTCTCGCCCGAGGCGCTGCCATCGGCGTTGTTCCCGTCCGCCGGAGCTTCGGCGAGATAGACGAAGTTTTTGATCTCCTCGTAGTAGACATTGCCGAGCCAAGTCCAGCGGCCACGGTGGCGGTCGAGGCTGATCTCGAAGTTGGTGGCGGCCTCTTTCTTCAGGTGCTGATTGCCCCGCTCGAACACGCCGGTCGCGCCGTGGGGGCCGTAGGCATACAGCTCTTCCGGCGTTGGCGCGCGCTCTGAGCGGCTCAAGTTGAGGCGCAGGTGGTGGCTGTCGTCCAGCTCGAACAGGGTGCCGGCCGAAAGGCTCAGCGGTGCAAAGTCATTGTCCTTGGAGGGCATGCCCAGGCGCGGGTCGATCTTGCCGGCGAAGGGCTCGTGGCGCGCGGCCTCGATACGGGCACCGACCTCGAACTGGCCTGGCACGATGAAGGTGAGGGGTGTTTTCTCCACCGCGAACAGGCCGAGCTGCATCGAGTCGGTCTTGGGTGCGAGGGCTTCTTCGCCACGTGCCTCGAAGCGACGCTGCCCGGCCTGCACGCCGATCACGCCATGCCAGCGGCCGAGCGGCTTGTGCTCGGCCTCGACGCGCAGCTCCTGTTCCTGGTTGTAGAACTTGGTGCCGGGCACGCCGACATCCTCGAACTCGGTGTGGGTGTAGACGTTCGCGCCCAGCCGCGCGCGCACGCTTTTGAAGCCCTCGCTTGGTGCCAGCAGCACGCCCTGCAAATCCAGCCGGGTCTGCTTGAGGTCGATGTAGGCAGTGGGCTCCACCACCAGGCCGTATTTGGCATTGAAGGTGGAGAGCGCGGCGCTGAAAGAACCCTGGTCGCCGATGCGCGAATAGCTCAGCGCGCCATTGCCGGTGCGGCCCTGGCTGTTGGGGATGCGCCCCTCCTCGCCACTGCCATCGCTGGCCGAGTTGCCGGGGATCTCGAAGCGGTCGGTGGAGCGGCCGCCGAAGTCGAGGTGGAACTGATTCTTGCCGACGCCGTAGTCGAACTCGGTCTTGCCGTTGAAGTCTTTGCCGTTGTCGCCGTAGCTGATCTCGCTGGCACTGTGCAGACCGGGTGTGACCTTGTCGGCCAGGCGGCTGTCGATGACGTTGACCACGCCGGCGGAGGCGGCCGAGCCGTAGATGAGTGTGGCCGGGCCCTTGATGATCTCGACCTGCTCGGCAAAGCCGGGGTCGATGGAGACCGCATGGTCGTCCGACACCGAAGACACATCGAGCGAGGAAATGCCGTTGCTCAGCACCAGCACCCGCGAGCCGCCCTGTCCGCGGATCACCGGGCGGCCGACACCGGGGCCGAAATCGCTGGTGGAAACACCCAGCTCGCCCTCCAGCAGCTCGCCGATGGTGGCCTTGCGCTTGCGCTCCAGCTCAGCGCCCTTGAGCACGACCACCGGCTGCACCAGCGCATCGGGGTCGCCCTTGAAGGGGCTGGCCTGCACGGTGACGCCTTCGAGCACGACCGGCGGGTCATCGGTTTGCGCCTGCGCGGGCAGTGGGGGGAGGACAGCGGCAGCAAGGCTCAGGGCCAGCGGGCGGAATACGGGGCGACAGTTCATGGCAGGCACGATCGGGGGAGCGTGCAAATGTTATATCGTTTCAATATACGAATGTGAAGCTGTTGCTATGACGGCTCATCCTCCGCTCTCGCCCAGTCGCCCGTCGTGCTCAGCAGGCGGTCGCGGAACCAGGCCAGCGCCTTGCCATCTTCCCCACTTCGCCAGGCGATCTTGAGGGTGCCGCTGGTGCGCTCCTCTTCCACCTTTTTTACCAGCAGGCGGCCTTCGCGGATGTGCGCGGCGGCGAGATGCGTCGGCACATGACCCACGCCCAAGCCTGCCACCTGGGCCGCGACTTTTGCGGCGAGCGTCGGCACGCTGAGCGTGTCCTGCGCAGGTTGCACGCCGATGGTGCGGCCCTCCAGCCGCCGCGAGGTGTCGCTCACCACCACCACCCGGTGCTTGGCAATGACCGCTAGCGGCAGCGGTTCCACCGCCGAGGCGAGTGGATGCGTGGGCGCGACCGCGAAGGCGAAGCCCTCGATCTGCATCCAATCGCGCGTCACCAGCCCGAAGCCCGAGGGCATGTCACCCGCCGCACCCACGGCAAGGTCGGCGCGGCGGTCGATCAGCGCCTCCCACACGCCGCCCAGGGTTTCTTCAATGAACTTCAATCGCGTGCCGCATTGCAGCGCGTCGAACTCCTTGATCAGCGGCAGCATCCAGTCGAACGGCACGATGCCGTCGAAGGCGATGGTGAGCGTGGTCTCCCAGCCCTGCCCCAGCCGCTTGATGCGCCGCTCGACGCCATCGGCCTGCCGCA
>JAZKHC010000081.1:0-12868 GCA_040385605.1 Pseudomonadota bacterium | reverse complement strand
CCGGCATCGCGGCCTGCAGGTAGTTCTCGTTGTAGAGCGAGAGGTAGTAGTAGACGTCCTGGTGCTCGGCATACATGGACTTCATGCCGTGCTGGATCAGCACCGCCAGCTCGTAGCCAAACGCAGGGTCGTAGGTGCGGCAGTTGGGGATCACGCTCGCAAAGATGTGGCTGTGGCCATCCTGATGCTGCAAGCCCTCGCCGTTGAGCGTGGTGCGGCCCGCGGTAGCACCCAGCAGGAAGCCGCGCGCGCGCATGTCGCCCGCTGCCCAGGCGAGATCGGCCGTGCGCTGAAAGCCGAACATCGAGTAGCAGATATAGAACGGCATCAGTGCCACGCCGTGGTTGGCGTAGCTCGTCGCCGCCGCATTCCAGCTCGACATCGAGCCCGCCTCGGTGATGCCCTCTTCGAGAATCTGGCCCTTGATGTCTTCCTTGTAGAAGGCGAGCTGGTCTGCGTCTTCGGGGTTGTACTTCTGGCCGACGATGGAATAGATGCCTAAGCTACGGAACATGCCCTCCATACCGAAGGTGCGTGCCTCGTCCGGGATGATGGGCACCACGCGGCGGCCAATGTTCTTGTCGCGGCAGAGCGTCTGCAGAATCTGCACGAAGGCCATCGTCGTGCTGATCTCGCGCTCACCGCTGCCGACCAGGATTTTCTCGAAGGTTTGCAGCGCGGGAATTTCCAGCGTTTCTTCCACCACTCGGCGCGCGGGCAGCGAGCCGCCGAGCTCGGCGCGACGGGCCTTCATGTATTGGATTTCGGCGCTGTCTTCCGCCGGGCGATAGAACGGGGTGGCGGCATTCTGGTCGTCGGAGATCGGCACCTTGAATCGATCGCGGAAGGCCTTGAGAGCCTCCTCGCCCATCTTCTTCTGCGAGTGCGTCACGTTCTGGCCCTCGCCCGCCTCGCCCATGCCGTAACCCTTCACGGTCTTGGCGAGAATCACGGTCGGCGAGCCGGTGTGCTTGCTCGCCGCCGCATAAGCCGCGTACACCTTGTGTGGGTCGTGGCCACCGCGATTGAGGGCAGCGATCTGCTCGTCGCTCCAGGTCGCCACCAGCCGTTCGAGTTCGGGATATTTCTTGAAGAAGTGCTCGCGCGTGTACGCGCCGCCCTTGGCCTTGAAGTTCTGGTACTCGCCATCGACGGTTTCCATCATCGCCTGCAAGAGCTTGCCGCTCTGGTCGGCCGCGATCAGCGGGTCCCAGGCCGAGCCCCAGATCACCTTGATGACGTTCCAGCCCGCACCGCGGAAGGTGCCTTCCAGCTCCTGGATGATCTTGCTGTTGCCACGCACCGGGCCATCGAGGCGCTGCAGGTTGCAGTTGACGACGAACACAAGGTTGTCGAGTTTCTCGCGCGCGGCAATACCAATCGCGCCGAGCGATTCCGGCTCGTCCATCTCGCCATCGCCGCAGAAGCACCAGACCTTTCGCGTATCGGTGTTGGCGAGTTCGCGGTGGTGCAGGTACTTCATCAGCCGCGCCTGATAGATCGCCTGGATCGGCCCCAGGCCCATCGAGACACTGGCGAACTGCCAGTAGTCCGGCATCAGCCAGCTGTGCGGGTAGCTCGACAGACCGGGTTCGAGCGCCTCCATGCGGAAGCGGTGCATCTGCTTTTCGTCGAAGCGGCCTTCGAGGAAGGAACGCGCATAGATGCCGGGCGTGTTGTGGCCCTGGATGTAGATCAGGTCAGCACCATTCACATGGTCGGGACCTTTCCAGAAGTGATTGAAGCCGACGTCGTAGAGCGTGGCAGACGACTGAAAGGTGGCGATGTGGCCACCGATGCCGGCGTGTTCGCGGTTGCTGTTGACCACCATCGCCATCGCGTTCCAGCGGATGATCGAGCGGATCTTCCATTCCAGCGCATGGTCTCCGGGCGAGCGTTCTTCTTGATCGGTCGGGATCGTGTTGACGTAGGCCGTGTTGGCTGAGAACGGAAGGTGCGCGCCGCTGCGGCGGGCTTTCTCGGTCAGCGTCTCCAGCAGGTAATGCGCGCGCGCCGGGCCTTGGGCCTTGAGCACGGAGGCGAGGGCATCGAGCCACTCCTGGGTTTCGACCGGGTCGTGGTCCTGTAGGGCAGGGGTTTGTTCGTTCACGCTCATGTCTGCTCGCCGCTGCACGCGGCGATTCGGTGCGGTTGGGCGGACATCATAAACAGCCGCTCCGGTCAAGGTGATTTTCTGAATGGCATCAAGACGATTGCGCCGCCACGCAGCGCAGCCCGACCAGCGGTGTTTGACTTTATGAACGTCGTTCAATAGCCTGTAATTGAGCATTGCTCATTAACCAAGGAGTTCAAACGTGACCAGCAACCATCAGGACATTCAATCGGATTCGACCGCGTGGCAGTGGTTCGTCCGCATCTGCTTCATCACGGCCGCGGGTGCGATGGTTTTCGGCATTGCGGTGGCACCCATCGACTTGTGGATTCGCGGTTACTTCTTGATGGGCACGCTGTTTCTGGTGGGTTCTACGCTGATGCTCTCGAAGACCATCCGCGACCAGTTCGAGGCCGAGCGCGCCGCGCGCATCGCCGCCCGCAACGACGCACGCTAATGCACGCCGGATTTGCCGATCAGTCCGCTGCTCGCTTGGCTCTTCAAGCCGGCCAGGCAGCAGTCCACCAGCGCATCGCTGACGGCGCGGTGATCGTCCGAGCCGCTCCAGCGCAGCTTGCCGGTGGCGGCCAGGGCGCAAAGGCCATGCACGCTGCTCCACAGCACCGTCGCCGCCAAGTGCAGCGCGGGATTGTCGAGCTTGGGCAGCAGCGGCGTGAGCACGCTCTGTACCAGCTCGAACATGCGACGGATTCGGGCGTCGGCCTCGGGCGGGCGGCGGGTTTCGGGCGGCAGGCTGTGCTCGAACATCAAGCGCCAGCGGTGCGTGTGACGACGGCCGAAGTCGATGTAGGCGGCGGCGATGGCGTGCGGTCGCCGCTTGGCGTCAGGCTCGGCATCGGCAGCAGCGCGCAGGGCGGCGTGAATGGCGTCGCCGGTGCGCTCATTGACGGCCAGCAAGAGCACATCCTGATTGGCGAACAGCAGATACAGATTGCCGACGGTGTAGCCCATGACCTCCGCAACCTTGCGCATCGTGAGGCCCGCAAGGCCATCACGGATGAGCAGCAGCTCGGCGGCGGCGATGGCCATTTCCTGCTGCTGTTCGCGGCTGTGCAGATTGCGGCGTCCCATGTGCGCATCTCCTGAACTTCAACTTTTGAGGATTATATGAACAACGACCATTTAACGAAACGCCAACTTGAGCCTTCGCGCGCCGCCGCGCTGCGTAGCGGCATCGCTGGCTTGCTGTGCCTCACCACGCTCGCCGCAGCACTCCCCGCGCGCGCAACGGATGGGCCTTCTGCGGTCTCCGAAGGCTCGCTCTCCCTGGCTGGCGGCAGCCTGCTGGTGGTCGCCGGGTCGCCGCTGCTGCTGGTCGGCGTGCCGGACTGGACCATCATCGGCGTGGAGACCGTCGCCAAAGGCATGCGGCTGACCTTGCGCGGTGCCGCCGAGACGGCGGTGCTGGTGGTGATGGTGCCGGTCGCCGTCGTCGCCGCCGGTTCGGTGGTGATGGGCGGCGCGGTGGTTGCCGTCGCGGTCGCAGGCGGATGGCTGCTCACCTGCGGCGGCAAGACGCTGGGCTTCATCGCGCGCGAACCCTCGCAATCGCTGCTGTTCAGCGAGCCGGTGGGCGGCTGTTGCCCGCGTTGCTGCTGAGCGCCCGCCATGAACACTCGAGAGCTGTTGCGTGGTTTCACGCTGGCGCTGGTCTTGTTGATGCACAGCGAGGTGCAGGCCGGGCAGAACTGCGACACCACTCCCGCAGAGCCTTGGCGCACCACACGCGGTCTGACGATGGCGGGGCAATTGAACGCCACTCTCAATAGCCGCAGTGACCGGGTTGCGCTCATCGCCCGCGTCGGCTCGGATGTGTCGAGGTACGGGCTGCGCTATACCCATGCCGCGCTGGCCTATCGCACGGCCCCCGGTGCGCCGTGGACCGTGCTGCACAAGCTCAATACCTGCGGCACCGACCAGGGCAAGCTGTATCGGCAGGGGCTGGGCAATTTCTTTCTCGACACGCCGTACGAGTATCGCGCGATGGTGGTGTGGCTGAAACCCGATATCGCCGACAAGGTGCTTGCGGCCGTCACCAACGAGTCGCACATCCGCGCCATCGACCAGCCGCGCTATAGCTTGCTGGCCTATCCCTATGGCACGAGCACGCAGAACTCCAACGGCTGGCTGATCGAGTTTCTGGCGTCCGCGACGGCACCGCAGCCGATCCACTCACGCAGCGATGCGCAGCGGCGGCTGCGCAACACCCACTTCGATCCGGATGTGATTCACGTCGGCACCGGTGAGCGCCTCGGCGCGAGCTTTGGACGCGCGAACGTGAGTTTTCTCGACCATCCGCTGCGGCATCGACTGGCGGGTGACTACGAAACCGTCACGGTCGAATCGCTGGTGCGCTGGCTGGATCGGCAGGGCTGGATTGCTGCACAAACCGAGATCGGCGATTAGCGCGTCGGCAGCGCCATCGGCTGCGGGTCAAAGCCCTTGGTGCGCAGCCAGTCTCGCAAGGCGTAGCCGGTGCCGGCAGGCCAGTACTGCACGCGCTCGAAGGGAACGTGCTTCCAGTCCGCCAGCTCTTCGTTGAGTTTCACCGTGCCGGTGGCGGGCACGTGGTAAGCGATCAGCAGCTGGTTCTGGCGGTGGAACTCGTAGAGACCGATGAAGTTCGCACCCTGGGGCTCAAGGCCCAGCTCTTCCTCGACCTCGCGCTGCACGCCTACTTCCGGCGACTCGCTTTTTTCGAGAAAGCCGGTGATGAGCGCATAGAAGCTCGGCGGCCAGGCGACGTTGCGGGCGAGGATGATCTGGCCTTCGTGCTCGACCACGGCAGCGACCACGGGAACGGGATTGTCCCAATGGATGAAGCCGCAGGCGGCATCCGGACAGGCACGGCGCAGGCGACCACCGCACTCGGCATCAACCAGCGTCGTGGCGCACAGCGGGCAGTAGAGGTAGGGCTTCATGGGGCTGCACTCGGGCTAGTGCCGCACCATACCTTGAGCTTGTAGGCTTGGTCGATGCTGCCCTGCCTACCCTCGCCCGCACCATCCGCCTTGACGCATTCCACTCCGCTGGTTCGGTCGTCATCCGGCGCTGGAATGCGGGGCCCTTTGCGCGCCACCTTACTTCCCGATACAGAACTGGCTGAACACGCGGCCGAGCAGATCATCCGCAGCGAAGGGCCCTGTGATCTCATCGAGCGCCTGCTGCGCGCGGCGCAGCTCCTCAGCGGCCAGTTCGGCGTGAGCGCCTTCTTGCAGGCGAGCCTGCGCCGTGCCGACCGCGACACGCGCCGAATGCAGCGCTGCGAGGTGGCGGCTGCGGGCGATGAAGACGCCCTCGTGGGAATCCGCAAGGCCGCAGTGCTGGCGCAAGGCCTGCAATAGGCTCTCGATCCCTGCACCAGTCGCGGCAGAAAGCCTGAACCCCTGCTCGCCCGCGTGCTGCCAGGAGCCTGGTGCCTGTTCGGTGAGATCGCACTTGTTGAGCAGAATGAGTCGGGGCAGCCCGCTGGGCATTGCATCAAGCAGGATCTGGTCTTCGGCATCGAGCCGGCCGTTGGCATCGACATCGCGGCCATCGGCGAGAAACAGCACCAGCTCGGCTTTGTGCACCGCCTCCTTCGCACGACGTACGCCTTCGCGTTCGATGGGGTCGTCGCTGTCGCGCAGGCCGGCTGTGTCGACCAGGGTCAGCGGCATGCTATCGAGAAGGATGTTTTCGCGCAGCACGTCTCGGGTGGTGCCGGGTGTGGGTGAAACGATGGCGGCCTCGCTGCCGGCGAGCCGGTTGAGCAGGGTGGACTTGCCCGCATTGGGCCGCCCGGTCAGCGCGATGGTCAGGCCTTCGCGCAGGCGGCGGCCCTGTGCGGCCTGCTGCATGAGGGCGTCGAGATCGAGCAGCCATTGCGCGATGCGCGCATGCAGGCTGCCTTGGCCAAGCCAGTCGATGTCCTCGTCACTGAAATCCAGTGCACCTTCGACGTAGACGCGCAAGGCGATCAGCGATTCGGTGAGCGCCCGCACGCGGGCGGAGAACTCGCCATCGAGCGAACGCTGGGCGGCGCGGGCGGCTTGGGTGGAGGCGGCGTCGATGAGATCGGCAATCGCCTCGGCCTGGGCTAGGTCAATGCGGCCATTGAGGTAGGCGCGTTCGGAGAACTCGCCTGGCCTTGCGGCGCGCGCACCGTGTGCGATGGCGGCGCTGACCAGCGCAGCCAGCACCACCGGCGCGCCGTGGCCTTGCAGCTCGACCACATCCTCGCCGGTAAAGGAATGCGGTGCCTTGAAGACCAGCACCAGCCCCTGGTCGATGGCCGCACCCGTCTCATCGTTGAAATGCCGCAGTACCGCTGAGCGCGGTGTCGGCAAGGGGCCTGCGAGCTGCTCCGCGATCTCGAGCGCGCACGGACCAGACAGGCGCACGATGCCCAGCGCGCCACGACCCACTGCGGTGGCGACCGCGGCGATGGTGTCGCGCTGAGCGCCCGCTACTTCTTGGCGGGGACCTTCGCGGGCTCGCTCTCGATTTTTTTGGTGATGAACCACTGCTGGGCAATGCTGATGACGTTGCTGACGAACCAGTAAAGCACGAGACCGGCGGGGAAGAACGCGAAGAAGGCCGTCAGCGCGATCGGCATGAATTGCATCATGCGCTGCTGCATCGGGTCCATCGTCGCCATCTGGCCGCCGAGCTTCTGTTGCAGCCACATCGAAACGCCGAACAGCACCGGCAGCACGTAGAAGGGATCCGGCGAGGAGAGATCGGAAAGCCAGAGTGCGAAGTCGGCTTGGCGCAGCTCGACCGATTCATTGAGCACCCAGTAGAGCGCGATGAACACGGGGAATTGCACCAGCATCGGCCAGCAGCCGGCCAAGGGGTTGAACTTCTCCTTGGTGTAGAGCTCCATCATCGCCTTGTTGAGCTTCTCTTTGTCGCCCGCGTGGCGCTCGCGGATTTCCTGGATGCGCGGCGTGAACTTCTTCATGCGCGCCATCGAGCGGTATTGCGCCTCGCTCAATTTATACATCGCACCCTTCACGAGCAGCGTCAGCAGAATGATTGCCGCGCCCCAGTTGCCGGTGTACTGGTGCAGCTTCTTCATCAGCCAGAACAGCGGCTTGGCGATGGGGGCGAGGATGCCGTAGTCCTCGGTCAGCTCGAAGCCGGGAGCGACATCATCCAACAGCCCCTGCAGCTTGGGGCCGATGTAGAACTGGGTGGTGTAGCTGCCGGTCTGGCCAGGCTCGATGTCTTGCAAGGGGCCGTGGTATTGGGCGAGATAGCCCTTGACGGTTGAGGGCTTGCCCGAGAATGTGGCCTGCTCGCCTGCCGGCGGCAGGATGGCGGCGACGAAGTAATGCTGCAGCATGGCCAGCCAGCCGCCGGTCTGGGTGGTTTCGAAGGGCTCCTTGTCGAGCTTGTCAAAACCAATCTTCCTGAAACGGTACGAGCCCGGCTCCTTCTGTTCGTAGAAACCTTCGCCAATGAAGGTCTGCGAGAACGGCGGCTCGTAGCCCGCACGCAGCGGTGTGCGCTGCAGGCGCGCATAGGGCGAGGCCTTGAGTGCGACGGCGCTGCTGTTGTTGACCAGTTGCGTCACCACGATCTGATAGCTGCCACGCGTGAAGCGGTAGACCTTGGTCAGCAGCAGGCCGTTGGCATCGGTCACGGTCAGCGGCACATCCAGTGTGGTCGCGCCCTCGGCCAATACGAAGCGTGTCGCGGGTGCCGTGAACACGGTGTTGGCAGAGATCAGCGGTTTGTCGGCGCTGGCCAGCCCGCTTTGCAGGATGAAATAGTGCGGCGCGCGGTCATCGAGCAGAGCCAGGTCTTCATTGGGCTTGTCCTTCGAGATTGGGTAGCCGATCAGCTCGGCCCGACGCAGATCGCCCCCGCTAAGCGATATCTCGATGCGGAACTTGTCGGTGACGACTTCGATGCGCGCCTCACTGGCGGCCGCCGAGCTACTGGCGGGCAGGGCCTCTGCCAGGTTGCCGGCGACGCTGGCGGGCGCGCGGGGCAGCGCGTCTTCGCCCACCGGTACCGCCGCTGCCACAGGCGCTGCGGCCTGCGGAGTGGCCACTGTGGCGGGGTGGTCCTTCTGCCAAGTCTGGTAGGTAAAGAACAACAGGGCGCCAAAGATGGCGATGAGAAAGAACCGACGGTTTTCCATGGAAGCAGGCTTCGTGATGCAGCGGGTTTTGCAGGTGAGGCAGCAGGAGGCTGCTTTCAGGGCACGGGATCATACCCGCCGGGATTGAACGGGTGGCAGCGGCAAAGGCGTTTGGCGGCAAGCCAGCTGCCTTTGGCCGCACCATGTTTTTCGAGTGCCTCCACCGCGTAGGTGGAGCAGCTCGGATAAAACCGGCAGCGGGGCGGCAACAACGGGCTCAAGCCGCGTCGATAGCCCTGCACGCCCAGGATCAGCAGTTTCTTTACGGGGTCTTGCATCGGGCGAGCACCTGCTTCCAAATGGTGTCAGCCTCGGTTTTCAGCGCCATGGCATCGGTCGGCAGGCGGCCGCGCAGCATCAACACCAGGTCAACCGGGGCAAGGCCCTTCTGGTGCAGGCGAAAACGCTCGCGCAGCAGACGCCGCACGCGGTTTCTGTGCACGGCATGCGGTGCGTGTTTTTTCGAGAGCGCGAAGCCGAGGCGGGCGAACCCCTGATCATTGCTGGCGATCACTGCGGTGAAGACTCCCGCGTTGATTCGCTTGCCCTGCTTGAAGGCGGCGTCGAACTGCGCTGCCTTCAGCAATCGGGCGCGCTTGGGGTAGCGCGCCGCATCCATTGCTGACTGAAAATCTTTTAGCTAAACAGATTGCTTAGGGGATGAGATTCTTGCGGCCCTTGGCGCGGCGGCGGGCCAGCACCAGGCGGCCGCCCTTGGTGGCCATGCGGGCGCGAAAGCCGTGAACGCGCGCGCGGCGCAGGTTGGAAGGTTGGAATGTGCGCTTGGTCGCCATGACTTAAAGCCCTGAGTCGGTGCAAAAAAAGGTTGCGGAGTCTAAGCAAGTCGGCCCCGTTGGGCAAGTTTTGTGCATTGGCAAGCCAAACTTCTTCATTGAGTGGTCTTCCGCGGGCAGATAGACTGCCTGCCCATAACAGGATGGCGGTGCGCAAGCGATGTCAGGCGAAAACCTCTGGTTGGATTGCGTGCGCCGACTCGAAACGGTGTTGACGGAATCGGAACTCAATACCTATATCCGGCCCCTGCATCCGGTGCTGGCGGCCGAGCAGCTGACCTTGCTGGCCCCCAACCGCGTGGTTTGTGACCGGGTGCGGCGCGAATACGTGACCGCGATCCGCAAGGCGCTGTCTGAGTTGTTGAGCTATGACCTGACCTTGAATGTCACGGTCGGCAATCCGGGCCGGCCGGCCGCCGCCGCCGATGTGGCTGAAGAGCCCCTCCCGACCAGTCCAGCCGCATTTGCCAGCAGCCGGCTTGATCCCCGCTACACACTCGATGCCTTCATCGAAGGCAAGTCCAATTCGCAGGCGCGCGCGGCTTCTCAATATGTCGCCGGCGCACCCGGCGGCCAGTACAACCCGCTGCTGATCTACGGCGATTCGGGCCTGGGCAAAACGCATCTGATGCACGGCGTCGGGCACGCCATCCTCGCCAAGAACCCGCGCGCGCGCATCGTTTATGTCGGTGCCGAGCAGTGGCTGAACCAGTTCACCTCGGCGATCCGGCTCGGGCGGGCGGAAGAATTCAAGAACCACTACCGTACAGCCGATGCGCTGTTGATCGACGACATTCACTTCATTGCCGGCAAGGAGCGCACTCAGGAGGAGTTCTTCCACACGTTCAATGCGCTGATCGACGGCAAGAAACAGATCGTGCTGACCTGTGATCGCTACCCCAAGGAGCTGGACGGCCTCGACGAGCGGCTGAAAACGCGTTTCGCTTGGGGCCTGTCGGTGCCGGTGGAATCGCCAGATCTCGAAACCAGGGTTGCCATTCTGATTTCCAAGGCTGAGCAGCAGGGATTGAAGCTGAAAGAGGATGTGGCCTTTCTCATCGCCCGCCGCGTGCGTTCGAACGTGCGTGAGCTGGAAGGTGCGCTCAATCGGCTGGTCGCCAGCGCGCGACTGTCTGGCACCACGGTGACCCCTGAATTCGCCAGCGAAAGCCTGCGAGACATGTTCGCCATCTATGATCGCGCCATCACGCTCGACAACATCAAGAAGGAAGTGGCGAGCTACTTCAACATCCGTCTTAACGATCTCAATTCGGTTCGCCGTACCCGCATGCTGGCGCGGCCTCGACAGATAGCGATGTCGCTGGCAAAGGAGCTTACCCAGCACAGCTTCACCGAAATTGGCGATTCCTTCGGCAAGGACCACACGACCGTGCTGCATGCTCACCGCAAAGTGGCGGAGTTGCGCGAATCCGACGTGCGGGTGCGCGAGGATTACGCCAACCTGCTGCGCAAGCTGACAACCTGAGGACAAGCACCCGGGTGCACTTTGTATAGCTTGTGGATAAGCTGCCAGCAAAGCTCGAGGCTCAACTTATCCACAGGGTTTCAAACGGCTGCAAGCTTGCTTCTGCAAGTGATGTGGAGTCATTTTTTTGCTGTAACTTATTGATCCAGTTGGTGAAAGTGGTTTAGTTCACAAAAGACCGCTCACCTTAATATTATTAAGAGAGGATTTATTACATGCATATCATCCATGTCCGCAACGAGCTTCTGGGCGCACTGTCCACCGTGGTGGGCGTGGTCGAACGGCGGCAAACACTGCCTATTCTCAGCAATGTGCTGCTCGAGGCCCGCGAAGGCGAATTGATGGTGCGCGCCACCGACCTCGAGATCGAGATGGAAGTGTCGATCCCGGTGCAGAACCTCAAGCCGGGCAAACTCACCGCCCCGGCGCGCAAGCTGCACGACATCTTGCGCGGTTTGCCTGAAGGCGCTGAGATCAGCTTCGAGTCCAGTGACGAATCGCGGATGACCGTCAAGTCCGGCAAGAGCCGCTTTGCGCTCGCCACACTCTCAGCCGATGAGTTTCCCTCGCTCGGTGGCGTTCAGGCGGAGACTCAGCTGACGCTCAGCCACAAGCAATTGCGCGATCTCATCAACCGTGTCTCCTTTGCGATGGCGCAGCAAGATGTGCGCTATTACCTGAACGGCATGCTGTTGCACGTTGGCCCTAATTTCGTTCGCTCCGTGGCCACCGACGGCCACCGTCTGGCGCTCTCGGAACTGGTGATGGAAACCGGTATCGCGGAAGAGATGCAGCTGATCCTGCCCCGCAAGGCTGTGCTCGAACTGGCGCGCCTGCTTGATGGCGGAGATGCACCCGTTACGCTCGGCATCGGTGGCGGCCAAATTCAGGTGCAGCTCACCAATCTGCGCATCACCTCCAAGCTCATCGACGGTCGCTTCCCCGACTACGAGCGCGTGGTGCCGGAATCGCAGGATCGTCGCGTCGAGGGTGGTCGTGTCAGTGTGCGTTCGGCCTTGTCCCGTGCAGCGATTCTTTCCAACGAGAAATTTCGTGGCGTGCGCCTGCAACTCGAAGGCAGCACCCTGCGCATCCAGACGCAGAACCCGGAACGCGAAGAAGCCGAAGAAGAAGTCGAAGTCGCCCTCGAAGGAGAGCCGATGGAGATTGGTTTCAACGTCACCTATCTGCTCGACGCGCTCGATGCAATGACCACCGACAATTTCATTATGGAATTGCGTGGTCCGGATGCCAGCGGCCTCCTGTTCGAGACTGGCGACACCACGCACAGCAAGTACGTTGTGATGCCGATGCGCCTCTAAGGGCGCGTCATTTATTGATGAAGATCACGCGGCTCACCGCCGAGTCATTCCGGCGGTTCGAGTCGGTGGCCTTCGGGCCACACCGGCACCTCACGGTGCTGCATGGGGCGAATGCCTCCGGCAAGACCAGCCTGTTGGAAGCTGCCTATTTCGGGGCTAGAGCCACCAGCTTCCGCGCCCGCCGACTTGATGAAGTGGTGCTGGAAAAGCAGCAGGCAGCCAGCGTCTCGCTGTGGATAGAACACGACCCTCAGAATCCAACTACCCAATGGACGACCGCCATCCAGAACGGCGAAGTCGCCATCCGTCGATTGACCGAAGCCAGCAACCGCCGTGAACTGGCACAGGCGATCCCGGTGGTGCTGGTCGATCGGCAACTGCACCGCGTGTTCGAGGAAGGCCCGGTCTACCGCCGCCGCTATCTGGACTGGGGATTGTTCTACGTGGAACCGTCTTTCTTCACACTCTGGCGTCGGCACGAACGCGCGCTGCGCCAGCGCAACCAGGCCCTGCGCCAGCGCGCACCGAAAGCCGAGGTCGAGGTGTGGAACCCGGAATTCATCGCCACGGCAAACGCCCTGCATCAGTTGCGCCTGGCGCACGTCAAATTGCTGGAGCAGTCCGCGCGGCGCTGGGTCGCGGAGCTGCTGCAAAACGAGCACTTCAGCTTCGCGCTCTCGTCCGGCTGGAACGAGCAGCTAGGACTGGAAGGCGCTCTGGCCGAAGGCTACGAGGGTGATCGCAAGATGGGCTTCACCCACGCCGGCCCACACCGTGCCGAACTGCGCGTACGCTTAGAGCAACGCGAAGCCCGCGCCTTCGTCAGTCGTGGGCAGCAGAAGTTGCTGGCGGTGGCGATGGCCCTCGCCCAGGCGCAATTGGTCGCTGAAATCACCGGCCAAGCCCCCATTATCTTGTTGGATGATCTCGAAGCCGAACTCGCCACCGAGTGGCAGCAACGCCTGCTCAAAGCCCTGCTGCAATACCCCGGACAAAGCC
>JAZKHC010000080.1:0-3568 GCA_040385605.1 Pseudomonadota bacterium | reverse complement strand
TGTGAACGGCTGTCAGGAACCGCTTGTATTCGGCGGTGAGAACGCGGTTCTGCCCGGATGAGTCTCGAAGCCGGGGGATCAGAGGCTGCAGTGGTAGGCCGGGCGTGACCAGGGAGGCGGCCCTGCAGGGCCGCCTCCCTGGCGCAGAACGGGCAGTGGGGGGGGTAGGCGGCAATCGGGGTGGGGTCGGTGTCATTGCGCCCGCAGGCGAGCGGGGCGGGCGAGGAACGGTCGTGTTGCGGTAAAACAGACGCCCAAGCCCTGAAGTAGGCGGGTACGGCGGCGGGAGATTGCCTGGCAGCGGGAACCGCACGCCGTACCCTACACACGCCAACAGCGAATGTGATGCCAGTGTTGCACTGCCGGACGTCGTCGTCCAGCGGTGCGTGGCATCGGCCGTTGTGGCGGCCTCGGGGAGCATGCCCTTGAGGAGCCCACCGCCTGGCCGAGCATCCCGCCCGCCTCTTCGTGTGCGCGCGATGTCGTGTGCAGGTGCTGCTGTGCACCCGCTGCGACCGCGGCCAGCGCTACTGCGGCCGCGGCTGCTCGCACGCGGCACGCCAGGCCTCGCGGCACGAAGCAGCGCAACGCTACCAGCGCAGCCGCCGCGGACGCCTCGCGCACGCCGCACGGTCGCGCCGTTGGCGCCTTCGCCAGGGTGGTCAGCCCGCGCCTGGCGGCGCATCCCCCAGCAACTCCGTGACGCACCAGGGTTCCCCGATCCCGTCCCCGGATGCTCCACTGCCTTCATGCGAGCCGACGACCGCGTTCGCGCAGGCCGGCGTCGCGGCCACCGCAGCAGCGCTGCCCGCGCGCTGCCACCGCTGCGCAGCAACGCTGTCGCCGTGGACGCGGCAAGGCTTCCTGCGTCGCAGTCCGTTGTCGCGCTGGCCCGCTCGTGTGATCGAGCCCTGTCCGTGAAGGAGTTCCCTTGGTCATTCCCTTGGAGTTGAACGCGCAGATCCTGCGCCTGTACCAGGCCGAGCATTGGCGCGTGGGCACCATCGCCCGGCAGCTGCATGTGCATCGCGACACCGTGCGACGTGTGCTCACGCAAGCCGGGCTGTCAGCGCCGGTCTTGCCGCTGCGACCGAGCGGTGTGGATCCCTACCGCCCCTTCATCCTGGAGACGCTGGGCAAGTTCCCCAGCCTCACGGCCGCCAGGTTGTTTGTCATGCTGCACGAGCGTGGCTACCGCGGCAGCCCCGACCACTTCCGCCATCTCATGGCCGGCATGCGACCGCGACCGCCAGCCGAGGCCTTCCTGCGCCTGCGCACGCTGCCAGGCGAGCAGGCGCAAGTCGACTGGGGTCACTTCGGCCACCTGCAGATCGGCCGCGCGCGCCGACCGCTGATGGCCTTCGTGATGGTGCTGAGCTATTCACGCGCCATCTTCCTGCGCTTCTTCCTCGACGCGCGCATGGACAGCTTCCTGCGCGGTCATGTCGAGGGCTTTGCCGCGCTCGGCGTTGCCCGTGTCGTGCTCTATGACAACCTCAAGAGTGCCGTCCTCGAGCGCCAGGGCGACGCGATCCGCTTCAACCCCGAACTGCTCGCGTTGTCCTCCCATTACCGCTACGAGCCACGTCCGGTGGCTGTCGCACGCGGCAACGAGAAGGGCCGTGTGGAGCGGGCGATCCGCTACGTCCGCGATGCCTTCTTCGCCGCGCGCGAGTTCACCACGCTGGCCGAGCTGAACGCACAAGCGCGCCATTGGGCTGCCGGCCAGGCCTCGGATCGGCGTTGGCCAGAGGACGGCCGGCTCAGCGTGCGCGAGGCCTTCGCCAACGAGCGCGCGAGCCTGCTCGCACTGCCCGATCGCGAGTTCGCGCTGGGCGAACGCCTGGCGGTGCAGGTCGGCAAGACACCCTACGTGCGCTTCGATCTGAACGACTACTCCGTGCCGCACACGCACGTGCGGCGCACCCTCGGCGTCCTCGCCGATGAACATCGCGTGCGCGTCCTCGACGGCATCATCGAACTCGCCAGCCATGCCCGCAGCTACGATAGCGGCACGCAGATCGAGGACGCTGGCCACATCCAGGCCCTGGTCGAGCGCAAGCGCCAAGCCCGCGCCCATCGCGGCGCCGACCGTCTCGCGCATGCAGCACCGTCGAGCGTGACCTTGCTCGCCCGTGCGGCTGAGCGCGGCGACAACCTCGGCACGATCACCGCCACGTTGCTGCGTTTGGAGGCGCGCTACGGGGCCAGCGCCCTGGAGCAGGCCATCGTCGAGGCGCTCGCCCAGGGCGTACCGCATCCCAATGCGGTGCGCCTGGCACTGGAGCGCGCCCGCGAGGAGCGCGGTCTCGCGCCCCCCACCGCACTGCACCTGAGCGAGGCCGTCGCTCGCCGCGACGCGCCGGTGCGCTCGCATGCCTTGGCCTCCTACGACCGCATCGCGTCGACCACCCACCCCACCGATGGAGCCCCCTGCGATGAGTGACCTCCCGTTGAACACCGCCGAGCTGCGAACGCAGGCCGTTCACCTTCGCCTGCACGGCCTGCTGGCGCATTGGCCCGAGCTGATGGCCGAGCCCGAGGCCGCGCGTCGGGTGGCGCAGTGGCTGGGCTGGGAGGCCGACGAGCGCGGTCGGCGCAGCCTCGAGCGCCGCGTGCGCGAGGCCCACATCGGGCGCTTCAAGCCATTGGCCGACTTCGACTGGAGTTGGCCCGACCAGATCGACCGGGCTGCCGTTGAAGACCTCATGACCCTGCAGTTCCTCGGCGACGCAAGCAACGTGGTTCTGGTCGGACCCAACGGCGTGGGCAAGACGATGTGCGCGTGCAACCTCGGCTATCAAGCGATCCTGGCCGGGCACACGGCCCTGTTCGTCACGGCCGGACAACTGCTCGGCGACCTCGCCGCACTCGATTCCGACTCGGCTCTGCGTCGGCGCTTGCGTCACTACGCCGCGCCCGACTTGCTGCTCATCGACGAGGTCGGCTATCTCTCATACTCCAATCGCCACGCCGACTTGCTGTTCGAACTGGTCAGCCGGCGCTACCAGCAAAAGAGCACCGTCATCACGACGAACCGGGCGTTCGCCGAGTGGGGCGAGGTGTTCCCCAACGCGGCTTGCGTCATCTCGCTGGTCGACCGTCTCATGCACCGCGCCGAGGTGGTGCGGATCGAGGGCAACTCCTATCGCGCCAAGGAGGCCCAAGAGCGGGTGGCCGCCCGCACCAAGCAGCGCACCGGCAAGCCAACCGCGGAATCGCGCAAGGGCAAGCCATGAGGGCGCCGCGCGACACCCCTCCACTGGTGTCGATGCACTGGTCCGCAGAGCAGGCGTTGGCCGTCTTCGAGTGCCTGCATGTCCTGCGCGCAGCGCTGGGGGATGCCTACCGGCCCCAGGTGCAGCAAGCCTGGCGCGATCAACTCAAGCCGGCGCACGACCTGCCATGGCTCGATCCCGACGCCCCGTTCTGACGGCGTCGTTCCCTCCATCACCAACGACAAGGGCTCCGATGAGGAGCCCTTGTCGTTGCTGTCAGGCGACCGGCGCGCAACAAAGAAACCGCGTCCTCACCGCCGAATAGGAGCGGATCCTCACCGCCGCCAACA
>JAZKHC010000079.1:0-2005 GCA_040385605.1 Pseudomonadota bacterium | reverse complement strand
GTCTGATCGGCGTTGGCCACGGCCGGGCAGTTGTCCATGCCATCGCTGCGGCCATCGCCGTCGGTGTCGACCGGCTGGTTGCCGGGCACGCCTGGGTCATTGCTGGCCGGCGCGGTGGGCAGACTCGAGTCGCAGTAGATGAAGGGGTCTTCCGCCGGCACCATGCCGGTCTGGTCGTCGCCCAAGATGACTGGCGTCTGCGAGGCGATGTCGTTCCAGTACAACTGACGCTCCTGGATGACACTGGTCTGGAAGTCGCAGAAGCCCTGCGCCTTCACGCGGCGCGCGGTCTCAGGCCCAAAGCCCAGATGCGCCATCGCCGCGGCGACCACGCCCTTTTCCTTCTTTGCACTCACATCGCCCCAGCCCATCTGCAACCAGGGGGCGATGGGGTTGAAGGGCAGACCGACGAGATCGAACGCGGCCTGGCTGGGGTCGTATTCACCGAAGGCGGGCACGTAAGCGCCTTGCTCCATCGCACGACGCACGAACCAGTTGCTGACCGGGATCGGTGCGGTGCCCGCCACCATCAGCGGCTTGCCGGCAACGGTGGTAATGCCGCCGGTGTGACCCGCCGCGCGGCGCGCTTCGAGGATGATCTTCGAGGCCACACCCGCAGCACGCGGGATCGAGAAGCTGGTGCCGCCAACGCTCTGCATGCCGCTCTCGCAGTCCATGCAATAGGCGAGGTCTTGCGTGAAGTCGGAGATGAAATCCGGGAAGTTGCCAGACAGCAGCGAGCGACCCTCTGACGTGTCCTCCTCGATGCCCGACACGCCGATGCTCCACCAGGGACCGGCGCCAGCGCGGAAGGGCGTCAGGCCCGGGCCGTTGCCGCCGGAGGAGAAGTGCAGCTTGCCCAGCTCGACCACGCCCTTGTAGGTGTCGTGGAAGGCGCCGTTTTCCGGCAGCGGGAAGCCCGTCATCGGGATCGACACGCCGTAGCTGGTGGTGACGATGTCCACCGCCGGGTGGCGGAAGCTGAACTCGTGACTGGCGGGGCTGCCCAGGTCATTGCCCTGCTCGACGAACAGCATCACCGCGTCGGGGTTGGCGATTAGCACCGCACTGCTGGTGCCGACGCCATGCGGGCTCTTGCCCACGTCGGGCTTGATCTTCACGTCCGCCGTCGCCGCAAACGAGGTGGCGACGATGTTGGTGCCCTTGAAGTGGAAGGTCGTGCCGGGGGTTACGGTCTGCACGCGAGTCCAGAAGGCCGCGTCGGCGGCCAGGTCGGCTGCGAGATTGCCGGTGCGAGTCAGCTGCACCACGTTCTCGGGTTTGACGTTGAGCGCCGCGAGCACTTCGGTGGTCACCGAGTTCGGGTGGCCGCTGGGGTACAGCGCGCTGCCGGCGTAATACAGCTCGTGGTAGGGGTTGATGGCCGAATCCATATCAGCCACCACCACGCGCGGGCGGGCTGGGTCCGAGACCGGGTCCGGGATGGGGCCGATCGGCGTGCCGCCGCCGGGATTGCCTTCGCCTTCGAGAATATCGACGGTGACGGTGCCGGTGTAGGCGGTGCCGGTGCTGATAAAGCCTGTGGCTTCGGCGCTGTAGCTGCCGGCCTTGGGCTGGGCGAAGCGCACCGTCTCGCTGGCATCGCCGGTGAAGTTGAAGCTGGCCGCGCTGCTCACGCCGCCTGCGGGATCAATCACTTCAAGGTCGACGTCTTCGAGGAACAGGAGCCAGGAAATCTGGACGGTGAGGTTGCGAGCGTTGCAGGTCGCCGGCAGCTCAAAGGTTTCGGGGCCGCTGCCATCGGTGAGGCCACCGGTGGCGTTGGTGGTGCCCTGCCAGGTGAACACGGGCACGGCAGTGCCCACCGGCAGCGGGCAGCTGCTGGGCGAGGGCGCATCGCAGGCGTCGCCAATCAGGTCGCCATCGGTGTCGGCCTGGTTGGGGTTGGCCACGGCCGGGCAGTTGTCGCCGGCATCGGCCACGCCGTCACCGTCGGCATCGGGTGGCGGGGGCGGGGCGTCGCAGGCATCGCCCGCACCGTCAC
>JAZKHC010000078.1:0-25804 GCA_040385605.1 Pseudomonadota bacterium | reverse complement strand
GAGATTCCCGGAAAGCTTTTTTTGAATATGCTGCGAGGCGCATTCTAACCAATTCTGTGCAAGGCCTTGCAATAGGGGCTATTGCCGCACCCAAAAGGCTGACAAAACCCCGTGTCCACCCTCGTGCAGCACCATGTCACGCGCAGCGATCTCATCGTCTGGGCCGCCTCTGCCATCGGCCTGTTGATGATCGTCAAATTCCACCTGTTGCCGGCCTTGCTGGCGGGGCTGGTGGTCTATTCGCTGATCCACATCCTCACACCGCGCCTGCGCTTGACCACGCTCGATGGTGAAAGCCGCCGCTGGCTGGCGCTGGGCCTGGTGGCCGGTGCGGTGGTGGCGGCGATCAGCTTATTGGGTGTGGCCATCGCCAGTTTCTTCAGGGGCAGCGACGAAAGTGTGCCAGCCCTGTTCCAGCGCATGGCGGAAATCATCGAGCAATCGCGTGACCGCCTGCCCGACTGGGTATTGAGCAACCTGCCCGACAACGCCGAAGACCTGCGCAAGTCGATGGTCGAGTGGCTCCGGCAGAACGCGCGCAGCGTGCAGACGGCGAGCACCGAGCTGTTGCGCGGCACCGCGCACGCCATCATCGGCATGGTGATCGGCGCGATGCTCGCCATGCGCGCCGGTGCCTGTCCGCCCGACAAGCCGCTGACCATTCTCATCACCGCGCATGCCACACGTCTCGCCGATGTGTTCCAGCGCGTGGTGTTCGCCCAGGTATGGATCTCCGCCATCAACACGGTGCTGACCTGGATCTATCTTGCGCTGCTGCTGCCGGCTTTCGACATCCACCTGCCCTTCACCAAGACGCTGGTCGCCATCACCTTCGTGGCAGGCCTGATGCCCATCATCGGCAACCTCATTTCAAACACCGCGATCTTCATCGTCAGCATGAGCCAGTCGCTCACGCTCGCGGTGATCTCGCTCGTCTACCTCTTCGTGATCCACAAGCTCGAATACTTTTTGAACGCACGAATCATCGGCAGCCATATCCGCGCACGCGCCTGGGAACTGCTGCTGGTGATGCTGCTGATGGAGGCCACTCTCGGCATCGCCGGACTCATCGTGGCACCCATGGCCTACGCCTACTTCAAGGATGAGTTACGCGACAAAGGACTGATCTGACGTCAACACCGTTCGTCGGATTTGCTTTGCTTAAGTGCGTACAACCTATTGTGTCAAGACACCAAGTGAGACACGATCCGTAGTGGTGGGGTCTGGCTCTGCATGGGGCGGGGTCGTTCACCTAGTTCTTGACTCTTACGTAAGGAGAAGTTCCATGGCCGCTGCAAAGAAGAAAGCTGTTGCGAAAAAACCCGCTGCCAAAAAAGCAGTTGCAAAGAAAGTCGCTGCCAAGCCTGCTGCGAAACCCGCTGCCAAGAAGGTCGCCGCCAAGAAGCCGGCTGCCAAGAAGGCCGTTGCAAAGAAGCCCGCTGCAAAGAAAAAGTAAGCAGCACGATTCGCCTTTGCGGCGTGATGCTCTCAGAGCATCACGCCGTTTTCGTTTATGTGGCCCGCAACACTCAAGCCCGAACGAACTCGCTGACGGCCTGCCGCTGAGCGGCCACATCGGTCAGCGTGCAGACCTTCTGCCAGAACACACCCGCCCCCTCCCGCCCGGCGCAATACCACTGGATGTGCTTGCGCGCGACGCGCACACCGCGCGCTTCGCCATACAGGGCATACAGCGCATCGAGGTGCTCCAGCAGTACCGAACGCACTTCCAGGTCAGAGGGTGGCGCGTGCACCGCGCCCGAGCGCAGCGCCGCCGCGATCTCGCGGAATATCCAGGGATTACCCTGCGCCGCACGGCCGATGAACAGGCCATCGGCACCGGTGTGCGCCAGCACGCCGCGTGCCTTCTCCGCGGTGGTGACATCACCGTTGGCGAATACCGGGATGCGCACCTGCTGCTTTACGGCCGCGATGGTGTCGTATTCGGCGGAGCCTTCGTAATGATCCTCTCGGGTGCGGCCATGCAGGGCAAGCGCGGCGATGCCGGCCTCTTCCGCGATGCGCGCGATGTGGAGCGCATTGCGGGCCGCGCGGCTGAAGCCGGTGCGGAACTTGAGTGTCACCGGCACTTGCGGGTGCGCTGCCCGCACCGCGCCCACCACAGTATTGAGGATGCGCGCCACCAGCTTCTCGTCGCGCAGCAGGGCGGAGCCGGCCGCAGCGCCACAGACCTTCTTGGCGGGGCAGCCCATGTTCAGATCAATGATCTCGGCACCCTCGCCGATGTTCCAGAGCGCGGCTTCGGCCAACAGCTGCGGATCGCTGCCCGCCAGCTGAACGGCAATCGGCCCCGGTTCGCCCTGATGGTCGCGGCGGGTGCGTGATTTTTCGGTGTCGCGCAGCGCAGGATCGGCATGCGCCATCTCGGCAACTGCCAGGCCCGCCCCCAGCCTGCGGCACAGCACACGGAAAGGACGATCGGTCACGCCCGCCATCGGCGAGAGCACCAGCGGCGGGTCGATGCGGTGCGGGCCGATTTGAATGGGGTCGAGCACGGAGAATCGCAATACTGGGCAGGTGTCCAGTGTACGCCTGCTGCTTGCCAAGCCTTGAGAACACTCGTATACACAATGCCTAGTGCAAAAGGCAGAGAGCCCGTATCCGCATGAGCAAGACCGCACTCGTTGTTGACGACTCGAAATCCGCCCGGTTTGCCCTGCGCAAATTCCTGGAAGGATTCAATTACAAGGTCGAAACCGCCGAAAGTGCTGCCGATGCCTACCGCATCCTGGGTGGCATGCTGCCAGAGGTGATCTTCATGGATCACATCATGCCCGGCACCGATGGTTTCGAGGCCTTGCGCGTGCTGAAGTCCGAAGCCCGCACGGCCAAGGTGCCGGTGGTGATCTGCTCGTCCAACGAAGGTGAGGATTTCATCGCACAGGCCAGGGCGCGCGGAGCCTCCGATGTATTGCAGAAGCCGCCGAGCCCCGAGCAGCTGGCGGGCGTTCTTGCCAGTCTCAGCAGCCACTCGGTCAACTACAGCGCCACGCCGCCGCCGCAGATGGCCGAGCATCCGCTGGCGATGACGCTGGCACCGACACTGATGCCGAGCCGCGAGCCCACCGCGATGGAGCGCCTGATGGCGACCATCCCGCCGAAGATGATCCCGACGGCGCATCTGCTCGCGTCTTCCCTGGAACCCTCCTCGCACAGTTCCATGGTGCGGCTGCCGCTGCCGGGCGAGATCTCCGCCACCATGCCGCTGCCGGCAATCCCGACCCCGCTGCCCTCCAATGTGCAGCCGCTGCGAGAGCCCTCGGTGACGATCCAGCAGGCGGTGATGAAATCCATCCGCGACTCGATCCCGCAGGAGCCGACCCAGGCCACCGCACGCATGAGCAGCCTGCCGACGATGCCCGCGCTGACCGCCTCGGGTGATGCCGCCGCGGCAATGGTGACGCTGCGCGAAGAAATGGATGTGCGCATGGCCGACCTGCGCAAGGAAGTGGTCTCGGAGCTGGGCGCCCTGCGCGCGCAGCTCGCCGGCTTCAACAGCAACGCTCTCGACGAAAAGTTGCGCCTGCTCGCCACCGAGGCCGCCAAGGCACGCACCAACGCGCTGGCATCGAGCCTCGAACAGCATCTCTCGGCGCTGCGCGGTAATCTCGATGCGATCCTGCGCGCCCAGAACGAGCGCATCGAGCAGCTGCTGCAAAGCTCGCGGCAAACCGCTGCCGAGGAAGCCGAACGCACCGTGATGAAGGCCGCACAACGCATCAGCGATCAGATGGCGGAGTCGATCCTGAAAACACTCGGGCCGCAGCTATCCAACATGCGCCGTCTCTAAAACACGGCCGTCAGAACCGCTTGAGTGCCGCCCAGAACAGCAGCGCCCAACCGGCCAGCAACAGCAGACCGCCGATGGGCGTGACCGCGCCCAGCCAGCGCACGCCGCTCAAGGCCAGCACATAGAGGCTGCCGGAAAACACCAGCACGCCGAGCACGAAACAGATCGCCGCATTGTTGATCGCAACCGAAGGTTTCTGTGTGGCGATCAAGCCCACCAGTACCAGAGCCAGCGCGTGATACAGCTGGTATTCGACGGCGGTTTTCCACACCGCGAGCATCTCGGGTGCCAGCCGCGCCTTGAGCGCATGCGCGCCAAAGGCCCCGAAGCCCACACCGAGAAACCCGTAGACCGCACCCGCCAGCACCGCAAACTGCGCGAGACTCATGCCGTCTCGACCTCGAACTTGATGCCCGCCTTGCTGAGCCGCTTGATCAGCGCGTCGCCCATCGCCACCACTGTGGTGAGCTGCCCGGCTTTGGCAGGCAGCCTGTCGAAGGCAAGGCAGAGGCCGCTCTCGGCCAGCATCTTCGAGGTCTCGCCGTAACCGGGGTCGCCGCCGGAAACGCTGGTCACCACGCGCTGCCCGGCGCTCTCGCCGATGAAGGTGACCTTGAACCAGCTCTTCGCTCGCCGCTCCGCGCTCGGGCCATCGCCCGGTTGCTTCATGGCGAGCAGTTTCTCGCGCAGGAAACCCACTTGGCTGCCGACTAGCGCGGCACCCACACCGACGCCGAGCTTGGCAACATTGGCGAGTGTCTTCACCTGCACGAAATGGCCGTAGCGGAACTCGGGGCCATAACGCTCCAGGGCTGCGGCCGAGCGCAGCACCACCTGAGGGTCGATGGTCGGCATCGGGGCTGACCAGGTGCCCAGGGACTTGATGAAGCGCACACCGGCATTGACCATGCCGATCTTGCGGTCGAGTGGCCACTCGTCGCGCTTCCTGCGCGCGCTCCGCACCTTGGCGTACTGGCCGAGCCGCGAGAACTGGTTCACCGCCGAATGCAGGGTGCCGCCGGAGAACTGCCCACCGGCATTGACGAAGCCCTGCACGCGGATGGCGTTGTCGCCCGGAAGCTGCAGCACGGTGAAATAGGCACCGAGGTCATGCGGAATCGAATCGAAGCCGCAGCAATGCACCAGCTTCGCACCCGTGCGCTTCGCCGTCTCGTGGTACTTGAGCCACATCGAGTCGACAAACTCCGGCTCGCCGGTGAGATCGCAATAGTGGGTGCCAGCTTCCGCACAAGCCTTGACCAGCGGCTCGCCGTACTTGAGGTAGGGCCCAACGGTGGTGATGATCACCTTGGTGCTGCGCGCGATCTCGGCCAGTGCCACCGCATCGTCGGCATCTGTCACCAGCAGAGGCATTGCCGCACAGGCTGCATTGAGGCTTGCGAGTTGCTCGCGCACTGCTTCCAGCTTTTGCAGCGAGCGGCCCGCAATGGCCCAACGCGCTTTGGCGGGCGCATTGCGCGCGAGATATTCCGCCGTCAGGCCGCCGGTGAAACCGGTGGCCCCGAACAGCACCAGGTCGTAGCTGCGCGTGGTCATAATTTCAACTCTCAGGATTTGGCAACGGTATAGGCAGTGCGCACTTCTTCGACATGCCTGCGGTTGGCCCCGAAGTCCGCATAGCCGATGCGGCTGGACGAACGCACATGGATCACGCCGCGATCTTTCTGCGAGAACACGAACTCCAGGTCATCGACATACTTCATCGTGCCGGTGGTGTAGATGGCGTGAACATAATCGCCCTCACTGGTGACCACGGCATAGCCCTGGCTTTCCATGCGCTTCAGCACGCGCACCAGCTTCTCGCGCGCTGCGACCGCACTGCCGGTGTAGCGCATGGGCTCGATCTGGTAACCCTCGCGGGTCTCCTGCGAAGACACACAGTGCGGGCCAGAGCCGCAGGGCGCGAGATCACCCGTGACCGTCGAACGCAGCGTCGGTGTGCCCGCGCCGCAAGCCGACAACAGAACACTAACGGTCAAACCCGCTATCAATGCTTTCCACATCGGTCACTCTCCCGTCTTCGAGTATCACGCGCCGCATCGGACTGCGGCTGCCAAAGTTGTAGACCCATTCCTCACGGTACACCGGAGTGACGTATTGATTGCGGTAAGCATAGGCACCGCCATCGCTGCGGTAAATCTCGGGGCGGGCATAGAGCGGCTTGAGCACGTTCTCGCTGCGCTTGGTGAGCGGCTCGCCACACTGGGCTACCAACCGGTATTTCGACAGGCCCTCGATCACCCGCCGCGGCTCGCAGCGTGGGTTGTTGTTGGGGGGAAAACCATAGCCATCACTGTCGATGTTGCTGATCTGGCCATTGCGCAACGTCACCAGTCGCAGCAATTTCTGCGGGCCGAAGTCGTAGGTCCAGACTTCGGTATCGGCCACAGTGGCCCCGTTGGGAATTTGCACGAGAAACCGGTCGCGGAAGCTCGGCTCACCACAGGCGGCGATCAGTTCGGCGGCGAGGTCTTCCTCATCGACGATGCGCGAACCGCAGCGCATCGAGCCCGCGGCCAAGGCTTGACCAGCGACTACCAAGGCTAAGATGCCGCAGGCCGTGAATTGCCGGGTTGATCTCGGGATCATCTGGAACCGCCGCCTCCACGTTTTGTCTCAAGCCCACAACTAGACCCACCCTGCTGCCAATGATTCGCTATTTTCTCGCGCTCGTCTGCGCACTCGGCCTCACTCAGGCTGTATCCGCCACCGAGCCCCCGGCTGAACACGCCAAGGCCGAGCTGATCGCCGAGACCACCGCGCTCTTGCGCGGCGGCGACACCACGGTGGCGCTGATGCTCACACCCGAAGACGGCTGGCACACCTACTGGATCAACCCCGGCGACTCGGGCCTGGCCACCAAGCTGGAATGGACGCTGCCCGAGGGCGTCAGCGCCGGGGTCATCCAGTGGCCCGCGCCGCACCCCGCGCCACTGGGCGAGCTGACCAACTACGGCTACGACGGCGAGACCCTGCACATGGTCAACGTCTCGGTGCCTGCGGGCTGGCCCAAGGATGCGCCGCTCACCTTGAAGGCCAAGGCCAAGTGGCTGGTCTGCAAGGATGTATGCATCCCCGGCAGCGCCGATCTCTCGCTGACGCTGCCGGTGGCCGACACGGTGCAGCTCGACGACGCCCACACCGCGCGCTTCGAGCGCGACCGCGCGCTGCTGCCTCAGCCGCTGCCGGCCAGCGCCGCCGCGCGCTTCAATATTGCGGATGGTGCCTTCTCGCTGGCGCTGGCAGATGCGGCATTGCCCGAGGCCCGGCAGCTCGCTTTCTTCCCGCTTGCGGGTGATCTGGTCAATCACGCGGCCCCCCAGCGGCTCGCGCGCAGTGGCGGCGAATGGCGGCTGACGCAGGCGCTCTCGGCCTATTACGTCATCAAGCCCAAGACCGTCGATGGCCTGTGGGTGCTGACGCAGGCCGATGGCTCGCGGCAGTCGTATGCGCTCACGGCGCAGCCGGGCGCAGTGCTGCCGGTCACTGCCCAAGCCAGCACGGACGTCATCACCGAAACGCCTCCGGCCAAGCAGGCAAACAACCCCGGCGTACTGCTGGCATTGGGTCTCGCACTGCTCGGTGGCCTCATTCTCAATCTCATGCCCTGCGTGTTCCCGGTGCTCTCGCTCAAGGCCTTGGCGCTGCTCAAGTCGCAGGACGTGAGCCAGCGCGAACAGCGCGCGCAGGCGCTCGCCTACACCGCCGGTGCGGTGCTGAGCTGTGTCGCGGCGGCGGGCGTGCTGCTGGCGCTGCGCGCAGGTGGCGAGGCGCTGGGCTGGGGCTTCCAGTTGCAGTCGCCGATCTTCATCGCGGTGCTCGCCTATGTGATGCTCGCACTCGGTCTCTCGATGTCGGGCGTCGCGGAGTTCGGCGGCTCGCTGATGAACACCGGCAGCTCGCTTGCGCAGAAGCAGGGCTTGAGTGGCTCCTTCTTCACCGGCGTGCTCGCGGTGGTCGTTGCCAGCCCCTGCACCGCGCCTTTCATGGGCACAGCACTCGGCTTTGCGGTGACGCAGCCGGTCGTGATCGCGCTCGCCATCTTCGCCGCACTCGGCCTGGGCTTGGCCCTGCCCTTCCTCGTGCTCGGCTTCGTGCCCGCACTCGCGCGCCTGCTGCCACGGCCCGGTGCCTGGATGCTCACCTTCAAGCAGGTCATGGCCTTCCCGCTCTATCTCACCGCCGCCTGGCTGTTGTGGGTACTGACCCGGCAGGCGGGGGCCGATGCACTCGGCCTGGTGCTCGTCGGCTGCGTGGCGGTGGCCTTCGCCCTCTGGCTGCTCGGCCGCTCGCCGCGCGGCAGGGTCTCAACGGTGTTCGCGGTGCTCGCCCTGATCGCCGCGGCGGCCGTGCTGGCTTCGCCCTTCCTCAAGCCCGCCTCGCTCGCCGCCGTGACGCAGACCAGCGACCACGAACCCTGGAGTACTGCGCGCGTCGAGGCCCTGCGCGCCGAGGGCAAGACCATTTTCGTGGACTTCACTGCCGACTGGTGCATCACCTGCAAGGTCAACGAGCGCGGCGCGCTGGCGAGCACTGCGGTGAAGCAGGCCTTTGCCGACGAGGGCGTGGTGTCGCTGGTCGCGGACTGGACCCGGGCCGACCCGGAGATCACCAAGGCGCTCGCCGCCTTTGGCCGCAATGGCGTGCCGCTGTATCTCGTCTATCCCAAAGGCGGGGAACCTCGCGTGCTGCCGCAAGTCCTAACCCCGGGCATCGTGATGGATGCACTCAAACCCTGACCCAAGCCATAACACCTGGAGAACCCATGCACCTCTTCAACCGCATCGCCCTTGCTACCGCCGCCAGCGTATTCGCGCTGGCTGCCCACGCCGCCGCCAAGGTGGGTGAAGCCGCCCCCAATTTCACTCTGCCCGCGCACGATGGTAAGACCCACTCGCTCGCCGACTTCAAGGGCAAGACGGTAGTGCTGGAGTGGACCAACGCCGAATGCCCCTTCGTGAAGAAGCACTACAGCGGCGGCAACATGCAGAGCCTGCAAAAAACCTACACCGGCAAGGACGTGGTCTGGCTCAGCATCAACTCCTCCGCCCCCGGCAAGCAGGGCGCGGTCGATGCCGCCGGTGCCACCGCCATCGTCAAGGAAAAGGGCGCGGCACCCACCCTGGTGATGCTCGATGCCAAGGGCGAGGTCGGCAAGCTCTTTGAGGCCAAGACCACGCCGCACATGTACGTGATCGACAAGGCCGGCAAGCTCGTCTACGCAGGCGGCATCGACAGCGAGTCTTCAGCTGACCCGGCGGACATCGCCAAGGCCACACCCTACGTCAAGAATGCACTGGACGAAGTGCTGGCTGGCAAGCCGGTGACGACGGCGGTGACCAAGCCTTATGGTTGCTCGATCAAATATGCAGGTTGAGAATTACGGCCATGCAAAAGCCCCGTCTCGACGGGGCTTTTTTATTGCGCAATGACGTCGGGCTTGAGCGGCGGCACCGGCACGAAACCCTTGGCGATTTCCTCGATGGCCGCAATGCTCATCTTTTGCAGAGCGGCTTCGATGGGCGTGTTCTTGAAGATCTTGATCGGCTCCGGCAACTGCGTGATGCCGATGCCCCGGGCCGCTGCGACGACCGCCAGATCGAGGCCATATTTTGTGTTGCCCCCCTCCACGGCGGTGGTGCGCAACACCCGGCCGGTCTTGGCGTCCAGCACGCGGATGTCCATCGCCACATAGCCTTTCTTGTAGCCGAGGTTGAGCACGCCGAGTGCCGAGACATCGCTGCTGATCACACCTGGAATCGGGATGGGCAGTGCCCCACCCTTGCTACCGGTATCGAAAGCCGTGATGGCCGCCGCCACCAGGTACTGCGCACCTTCGAGCGCCCCACCCGGCTCGGTGGCCTTGGGGTCGAATCGCGGGCTCTCGGCAAAGGCCTGCTCGGCGACGATGGCGGGCAGTGCGGCGCGATCCAGCACGATGAAGGCCTTGCTGTTGAACAGCTCCGTCACCAGCATCTCGCGCACGCCGCCGGTGAACTGCTCCTTGCTCACCACCTGCTCCAGCGGGCGGTTGAGATTGATCAGCACTAGGCTCAAGTCGAGCGACTTGTTGCCATAGGGCGCGGTCTTGTCGAGCACCGGCAGCACCGCGATGCGCGGCCGCGCGTTCTCGGGCAGAGCCTGCACGGCGGCAATGCTGTCGCCACCGCCGCGCACGACTTCGGACGAGGTGGTGCAGGCGCTCGCATAGAGCGCCAGCACGGTCAGGAGCATCTGGCGCACGCGCGCCTCCACCATCAACCGCCGATCAAACCTTGGTGGCGGCAATGTGCAGCACGGCCTTCTCGATGGCCTGGCGGATCGCCTTTTCCATCGGCGTATTGCTGTAGGCACCGAGGCCGATCGGCAACGTCGTGCGCGTGAACAGCAGGCCGACGCCATTGTTGGCGCTGGTGGCCTCGACGGTGGTCGCGTTCACCACGCGACCGGTCTTCACATCGACGATGCGCAGGTTGATGGCAATGCAGGCCTCGCTGGTGGAGGCGATCAAGATCGAGCCTCCCGCGCACTTGGGCTCGAACTGCGTCACCGAGCCACGGATGAGCAACTGCGCGCCTTCGAGCTCGCCCTTGGGTGCGACGGTTTCTTTCTTGAAGCGGCCGGTGTCAGCGAGGTCCTGCTCGGCGGTGATCGCGCCCAGGCGGTCGCGCTCGACGACGATGAACTTGTTGGTGTTGAACAGCGAATCCGTGAGCATGTCGGCCATGCCGGCCCCAACGCCCGCGCCCTTGTCTGCCGCCCGATATTCAAACGGCTCGATGGCGATGCGTTGCTTCACACCGTTATACGGTTCGGCCTGCGCTTGCGCCACGGTGGGGCCGCTGCCGGAGGAGGAGACGATGGTGGCGTCGGTCTGGCAGGCCGAGAGTGCGAGGGCCGCGAGGGCAAGGGCGAGAAGACGCATGGGGTGCTCCGTATTGAAGAGATGCTTGGGGGTGCGGCTAGACTGACCACAGTCTGAACCTGCTGCAAGCCTTGATCCGCGCCCTGAATTGAAAATGAACACCACCTCCATCGACCTCTCACGAATCCGCCTCGCCATCCACGGCGGTGCCGGCGACTTGGCCCCCGGTGCCGGCCCGCAGCCGGAGCACCGCGCCGCACTGCAACGCATCGCCGCCACCACCAAGGCCCTGCTGCTGGAGGGCGCGACCGCCCTCGATGCCGTCGAGCACGCAGTGATGCTGCTGGAGGAATGCCCGCTGTTCAACGCCGGCATCGGCGGCGTGCTCAACCGCGATGGCCTGCCGGAACTCGACGCCGCCATCCAGCGCGGCAGCGACCGCGCCTGCGGGGCGGTGGCCGGCGTGATGCGCAGCCAGAGCCCGGTGCGGCTCGCCCGCGCAGTGATGGAGCGGTCCCCGCACGTCTTCTTCAGCGGCCCCGGTGCCGAACAACTCGGCCGCGAGCTGGGCCTTACAGAAGTCGAGCCCGCCTACTTCGTCACCCACGAGCGGCTCGTGCAGCTCGAAGAAGCGCGCCGCAAGGGCGTGATCACGCTCGACCACGACACCGATGATTCGCGCGTGCAGAAGGTGGATCGCAGCGATGCCGCCTTCGGTACCGTCGGTGCGGTGGCGCGCGATGCCTTCGGTGGGCTGGCCGCCGCCACCAGCACCGGTGGGCTGACCAACAAGCACCCCGGCCGCATCGGCGACACGCCCATCGTCGGCATGGGCACCTTCGCCGACGACCGCAGTGTCGCGATCAGCTGCACCGGCACCGGCGAGAGCTTCATCAAGGCCTGCTTCGGCCACGAGGTGCATGCGCGCATGTGCTACTCCGGCTGGGATGTCGCCAAGGCCACGCAGCATGCGCTGGACGAGGTGCTGGGCTATGGCGGCCGCGGCGGCTGCATCGCCATCGACCGCGAAGGGCGCATCACGATGCCGTTCAACTCTTATGTGATGTATCGCGCTTGGGTGGATGGCGATGGACAGGTGCGGGTCGGCATTGAGCCTGTCTAGCTGCCATGTGTCCGATTAGCGAACTGATCGACCTCAACGAACCTGCGTTACCACTGGTTCGTGCATGGGCGGCGGCGGCGATTCGACCGGTTGAGTTCTTGCCTTTTTCTGTCACACGGCAAGACTCGCTTGAGAGGACTCAGATCACAACACGATCACCAATGGGCGCGATCGTCTACGAAACTGGCGGAGTTCTGGTCGATGGTGGCTGGCTTCGCATTCTTGGCTCTGGACACGCTCGCCTGACGCGGACGCTTCCAGAGTGGAACTCAGGTCGAAGCGAAGGCTATTTTCTGGTCGCCGACGATGCTGTAGGCGGGCTCTTCGCAATCAATGGTGGATCGCTTGGTGCCGATCTAAAGAGCATGTACTACTTTGCTCCTGACACCCTAGCTTGGGAGCCACTGGACATGGGCTACTCCGATTTTGTCCAGTGGACGTTCTCCGGCAATCTTGCTCAGTTCTATGCGTGGATTCGCTGGAACGGATGGCAAGACGATGCGAAGACCCTGCATGGCGACCGTGCATTTACCTTCTACCCATTTTTGTTCACGAAAGAAGGTAAAGGTGGATGCGGTCGGCGTGCCGAGGTTCCTATCGAAGAGTTGTGGAATCTACAGATGGACCTTCGTCTGCAACTCGGCTCCACGGCAGACCACAGCTAACAGCTCGGGTAGGGCGGAATAGCGCAGCGTATTCCGCCTTCCGCGAATGGCGGGTTACGCTGCGCTAACCCGCCCTACGGTGATGTCAGGCCGGCTTCAACAAAAACACTTCATCGAGATCCTTGAAGCCCTTGATCTCGACCCGCCGCTTTGGCTTGAGGTCTTCGCGGCCTGCGAGTTCAGCGGTGCGGGGAGCGACGAGAATCTCCTTGTCGCGGGCTTCTTCGCAGAGGCGCGAGGCGAGGTTCACGGCGGGGCCGACGGCGGTGTATTCCAGCCGCGAGTCACTGCCGATCACGCCGAGCGTGACGAAGCCGCTCGCCACGCCGACACCAATACCGAGCCTGCCACGCGTGGTGCTCCAGCGCTTGGTCAGTGCCCTGCCCTCGTCACGGATGCGCTCGGCAATCTCCAGGCTCACGCGCGCGTGGTCGGGGATGGCGAGCGGCGCGCCGACGAGGATGAGGATGCCGTCGCCGGCGTAGTCCTTGATGGTCGCGCCGTATTCGGCGACCACCTTGCCCACCACGTTGTAGTAGTCGCGCAGCACCTCGATGGTGCGGCTCGACGGATGCGCGGTGGAGAACGCGGTGAAGCCTCTGAGGTCGCAGCTCACCACGCTGATCTCGATGTGCGCCTGCTGCATCGCGGCCTTCAAGCCCCGGCTGTTGACGATCTCCGCCACCTGCGGCGAGAGGAAGCGGCTGAGGAACTGCCCGCGCTGGCCCTGCAGCACGTGGTACTGCACGGCACCGACCAGCACCACCATCAGGCCCAGCATCACCGAGGCCGCGCCGAGTGCCACCGGCAGCACGAAGCTGGCGATGAAGAACGGTGCGGCCAGGATGAAGGCCAGAACACGGATGCGCTCGCTGGCATCGGGCCTGCGGCGCATGAGCAGGATCGTCGAGAAGGCCCCCATCAGGGCCGAGAACAGCACGGGTGCGGCAAACAGCCAGAAGCCGGGGCGCGTGAAACTGGCCCAGCCCTGGGTGCTGACGGCCAGAAAATCCCGCATCCGCGTCTCGGGCCAGAGGAGGGCCTCGACCATGTAAATCACGCCCGCCAGCTGCCCCAGCCGCAGCATGCCGTCGCCGCCCCGGGTATCGAAGTTGCGGGCGGGAAGGGTCTTGCGCACGCGCAGCAGCCATTCGAGATAAAAAATGATGGCAAGACCATCCATCACCGACAGCCAGCCGCCGATGCGCGGCACCACGGTGCCGCCCCGGCTCAGGCCCACGTTGAGAAAGATGCCGACGCCGAGCGACAGCAGGGTCGCGGCCAGGGCGCGCGAGGTGGCCGAGCGGCGGTCAGCGGCCAGAAAGGCGGCGGACATGCCGACCGACACCAAAGCCACCAGCGTGTGCGGCAACGAAAACAGCAGCAGTTCGATCATGCCCGCGCCACGCGCGGTGGGGCATCGTCGATCGCTGCGTCTGCTGCGGCCTCGGCATCTGCGGCAAACAGTTGTTCCAGCTCTTCGGAGTACTGTGCAACGCTGGCGCGAAGCGCAGCTTCATCCGGCAGGCTGGCCTGCTGGCGCAGCAGGAAGTCCTCGTCCTTGGCGCGGAACAGGTCCACCGCATTCGCGGCTGCTCGCGGTGAGAGGTCGAGTGCGACCAGCATGCGGCGGGTCATCTCAAGGCTCGAAAAATAGCTGCGGCGGATGAGGTCTTCGGGCTTCAGGCCCAGCGCCATGAGGTTGATGGCGTGCTGGCGCGTGCGGGCGATGGCCATCACCCGCACGCCGGGTGCGTGCTTGCGCACCGCCTCGGTGACGCGGATGTTCTCGGCCTCTTCGGCAATGGCAACGACGAAGAGCTTGGCCTGTGCCGCGTGCGCGGCGCGCAGCACCTCGATGCGGGTGGCATCGGAATAGAACACCGGGTTGCCGAAGCTGCGCACGAAGTCGACGTGCGCAGCGTTCTTGTCGAGCACGGTGAAGGGGATTTTCTTCAAGCGCAGGATGCGGCCGATGATCTGGCCGAAGGGCCCGAAGCCCGCGATGACCACGGGGGTCTCCGTGGTGTGGATCTCGTCGAAGGGCGGCGGTGTGGCGGCTTCGCGGCGTGAGAGCCACTGGCTGAGCAGCAGATACAGCGGTGCGGTGGCGATCATCGACAAGGTGACGGCCACAATCAGCAGCTCGCGGGTGGCGACATCCACAAGCCCTGCGGCACCGATCACGCCGAACAGCACAAACGCGAACTCGCCACCCTGCGAAAGCGCCGCGCCAAGGCGCAGCGCGCTGCCATGCTGCTGCCCGCTGGCACGCGCGATGCCGTAGAGCACTGCCATCTTCACCAGCAAAATGGCCAGCGTCATGCCGAGGATGAGCAGCGGCTGCTGCAACACCAGCCCCAGCTTGGCGCCCATGCCGACGGCGATGAAGAACAGGCCCAGCAGCAGGCCCTTGAAGGGTTCGAGATCGGCTTGCAGCTCGTGGCGGTATTCGGAGTCCGCCAGCAGCACGCCCGCCAGAAACGCACCCAACGAGGCGGTGAGGCCGACCGACTGCATCAAGAGCGAAACGCCGATCACCAGCAGGAGTGCCGCGGCAGTGAACACCTCCGGCACCTCGGTGGTGGCGAGCACGCGCAGCACCGGGCGCAGCAGGTAGCGGCCGATGACGATCACCGCCGCAATGGCGGCGAGTGCGGCGACGGCCATGCGCCAGTCCGCCGGCGTGCCTCCGGCCTGAGGCGCAAGCAAGGGCACGAGGGCGAGAAAGGGGATGACGGCGATGTCCTGGAACAACAGCACCGCAAACGCGGCGCGGCCATGGTGGGCGGTCAGTTCGTGGCGCTCGCCGAGCAGTTGCAGCACCAGTGCGGTGGAGGACATCGAGAGCGCGAAGGCGATGACCAGCGCGGTCGCCCAGGGCAGGCCTGCCAGATGTGCTGCCAGCGTGAATGCCGTGGTGGTGAGCAGCACCTGCGCGCCGCCAAAGCCGAACACCTCGCGCCGCAGTCGCCACAGCCTTGCAGGCTGTAGCTCCAGCCCGATCACGAACAGCAGCAGGATCACCCCGAACTCGCTGACATGCAGCACGGCTTCGGCATCGGTGGCCAGGCCAAAGCCCGAGGGGCCGATGACCAGGCCGGCGGCGAGATAGCCCAGCACCGCGCCCATGCGCGCGCGCTTGAACAGCGGCACGAACAGCACGGCAGCGGCGAGGAAGAGGGCGGCTTCTTGCAGCATGGTGTGGTCCTGAAGTTCCCTAATTCTTGGTCTCGGCACATTTTATGCGCTTATGCTTGGGCACCTTTCACGCAACGGCCAGCTCAATGTCCGCTCGACTCCATCCCGCACCGCTTCAGCTCGCTGCAGGGTTGTTCGCCATGCTCTGCATCAGTGCCGCCTGGGCACAAGCGGCACCCGTCGTGCCCGCGCCTGCAACACCGCTGCCGCAAGTGGTGCCCGTAGCCCCGGGCGATGTGCCCTTGCAGAATCCGGCACCGGCACCGGACAACGCGCCCGCCAACTCCGCCGGCACCTCGCCGGTCACCAGTGTCACATCACCGGTGGTGGTGCCTGCCGCCAATCCCGAGCTGCCACCCATCCTGCTTGCGCCGCAGCGTGTGCAGATCGGCTGCTCGCTACGCGACTACGGCATCTCGGTGGAGCGCGGGCAGCTCGCCGCGTCGATCTACAACACCTGTTCGGGCTTCTCGCTGCACCGGCCGACGGTGATCATGCCCTTCACCTACTCGCCGCGCTATGACGGCCGCGAGACCGAGTTCCTATTCCAGATCTCGGCCAAGGCGCAGCTCTGGGATTACGGCCCCGGCGCGCTCTACTTCGGCTATTCGCAGAAGTCCTTCTTTCAGGTCTACAACAGCGACAAGAGCAAGCCCTTCCGCGAGAACAACTTCAATCCCGAGTTGTTCACCCGCATCCCGAAGCCTTTCGACTTCGCACCCAACTGGTCGTTCGACATCGGTGCCGAGCACGAATCCAACGGCAATGAGCTGCCGAATTCGCGCAGCTACAACCGCGTCTACTTCCAGCCCTACTGGACCCGTGGCCGCGAGGTCTGGCAGTTGAAGACCTGGTACCGCCTGCCGGAAGAGCGCAACCGCGCCGCCGATGACCCCAAGCGCGACGACAACCCCGATTTGAGTGAATACACCGGCTATGCCGAGCTGCGCTACCGCCGTGACTTCCCCTGGCGCAACAGCCTGCTCGACGTGATGGTGCGCGGCAACGCCAACACCGGGCGCGGCGCGATACAGGCGGACTACAGCATCGAGATCGGCCCGGTCGGCGCCTTGTTCGTGCGCGTGTTCAACGGCTATGCCGAAAGCCTGATCGACTACGACCGCAGCGTCACCCGCCTGGGTGTCGGCATCGCTTTGCAACGCTGAGCGATCGAAAGCCATGCGCAAAGGTCTTCTCGCTTCCCTCCTGCTACTCGGCCTGACCACAGGCTCGGCCGTCAAGGCCGCCAAACCCGGCGGCGTACAGCCGGGCGAAATGGCACCCGACATCTTCGGCCGCAGTCTGGTCGAAGACCGCAAGTACCGCGTCAGCGATTTTCGCGGCAAGGTGCTCATCGTCGATTTCTGGGCCAGCTGGTGCGGGCCCTGCATCATCTCCATGCCAGAACTGGAGATCCTGCGCAGCCGCATGGTGCGCGCGGGTTACGGCAACCGCTTCGAGATCCTCGGGGTCAATCTAGACGATGACCCCGACCGCGCCATCGCCTTCCTCAGGCAGCATCCGGTCAGCTACCCGGTTATCGCTGACTTGCTGGGCCTGGGCAGCCGCGAGTACGGGCCGCGCAAGCTGCCCAGCGCCTATGTGATCGGCCCCACTGGCAAGGTCACTTTCATCTACTACGGTTACGGCAAGGGCTACGGCAACGACCTGGAGCTGCGCGTGCTGGAAGAGCTGAACGCCAAGGCTGACCCACGCTGAGATTTTTCAGGCGCTCATGGATCACGGCGTCACCCAGGCCGACAGGCATCAAAAAGCCCCGGCGGCGGGGCTTGAGAATTGTTGAAAGGAATGGTGCGGCTGAGGGCGTTGAATTACAGCCTATCAAGCCCGTAGTAATTGGGTTTCTGTAAATTTCTTCCTGGTCATGCCCCCAAACATGCCCCCAATTTACGGCGTATGCAGGGTTCGGTGCTGGCTTTAACGAAAACCGTCTGTCAGTTAACCCACTTAGTAAGCCTCCGCCACCAAGTAAATAGCGGCACTGAGCACTTCCGAGCGTTCGTGCTTTTTATTGCAAATGGTTCGGACCATCCCAAGCAATTCAAATGACGAAAATTGCTGAGGGATGGGTTGCCCGCGGCGGCGATACATTGCTGAGAGCCGGTAGCGCGCGCGGCGAATGGCCAGCTTCGCTTTTCCGGCAACGGTTTTCGGCTGCATAGGTTTTCTCCTCAGAAAACACCTCGCCAGATGCTGCGCTCAACCGCCGACCTTGTCACTGCACGCTAGTGCCGCTTGGGCGTCTCCGTGCCAACTTTCGTCAGCCTGTGGCTTTCGTTTTAATTGATCACTAGCACGCGTTGAACGGGTCTGGTTTCGCCCGGCTTCAACACGAATCAAGTTGGCTGAGCTCTTGTCGTTGGGCGCGCAGCGTGTGACCAAGCCCGCGCAGCTTGCCAACGTAGGCATCGTGCATTTGCGCCCTCGCGCGCGCCCGTATGCCCCCAATAGAGGGGGCATGTCTAGGAACCCAGCGATACGTCCTGATACGACGGGCATAAAAAAACCCACGTTTTAAGTGGGTTTCTGATACCTCTTGATCCTTGAAATTGGTGCCGGCTGAGGGATTTGAACCCCCGACCTACGGTTTACAAAACCGTTGCACTACCGCTGTGCTAAGCCGGCCCATGTTTTCAAGGCGCGCAGTATAAGGGCCTAGGTAGTGTTTAGACGTTTTACATTTCAGCGATGCGAGTCCAAATCGCGTCTGGCGAGGCGTGGAAGTCGTGGCTTAGTGGTTCTAAGCAAGACTTTCGCAACGAAGCCGGACGCGATTTGGGCCGCACCCCTTCGGGGCGGGGCCATTTTTGGGCATTGCAGCGTCACAAGACTTGCGAATGGAACAACCATTCGCTGCGTCCCGTTCCTTGCACTGCCCAAAAATGACCTCCGTCGCTGAAACGTAAAACGTCTAAACACTACCTAGCGTGCGCTTGCCAGCCTTGCCCAGGCGGCGAGGCCATGCAGCACTAGGTCGGGTTCGATCTGCCAGCCGTCTGCAAGATGCGGCTGCAAGGTGGCGGCATCGCCGCCTGCCAGCACGCGTATGCCGGGGTGGCGGGCAGCGAGGCGATCGAGCAGACCCGCCGCGGCATGCAGCGCGCCTTGGCGCACACAGGTTTCGGTATCGCGGCCCAGGGTGCAGTCGAAGGCGGCGGCCATCTCGCCGACGGCGAAGCGGGTGTGGCCCAGCGTGGTGTCGATCATGGCGGTGAGGCCGGGTGCGATGACACCACCCAGGTGCTGGCCCTGATGATTGACGGCATCGAAGGTGAGCGCGGTGCCTGCGCTGGCGACGCAGAAGGCCGCGCGCGCGCGCGCCCAGATCGCCAGCATCGCCAGCCAGCGATCAACGCCCAGCCGCGTGGGCTCGATGTAGGCGCTTTTCAGGCCTGCACATTCGGCGGCACTGCGCGCGAACTTTGGCGCTCGGCCAAACCCCTGCTGCACGGCGTCGATGATCGCGGCCTCGTGCGTGGTACCAGTGACGTGCGCGATAAAGATGGCATCGACGCAGGCCCGCGGAATGCTCGCCACAGCCCTTGCCGGTGCGCCCTCGTGAACGAGCGCCTGTGCGGCTGGCAGCGGTGCATCGAGTGAGGGTACCAGGCTCCACTTGAGGCGCGAGTTGCCGATATCGAGCAGGAGAGCACTCATATGCGCCGCACGCTCACATCGCCCGCATGCACGACCTGCCGGCCGGCATCGGTTTCGATGATGAGGCCGCCATCGGCATCGACACCACGGGCGGTGCCGTGAATGACCTCTGCGGCCTCGATGCGCACGGGCTGGTCGGCGAGCAGGTCGCGGCGCTTCCATTCCGCGGTGAAGGGTGTGAAACCCTGTGTTCCGAAGTGGCCGAGTGCGGTAGCCAGTTCGGCCGCCAACAAGGCAGCCAGGGTGTTGCGGGAGGGCACTGGCTTGCCGCGCGCGGCCAGTGCGCTGGCGAGGCTGATCCAAGCTTGCGTCACCCCTGCCGCCTGCGCCTCCGACATGGCGAGATTGAGGCCCACACCAACCACCACACGACAACTGCCGCCCGCCTCGCCACGCGGCTCGATGAGGATGCCCGCGAGCTTTTTGCCGTCGAGGTGCAGATCATTAGGCCATTTGATGCCGACTTCCGGCAGGCCGATGGACTCGACCACACGCGCCACCGCCACCGCGATGGCGAGCGGCAGGGCGGTGAGGCGCGGCGGCCAGGCGGCAAAGCTGTAGGCCATCGAGCCATAGAGATTGCTGCCGAAGGGCGACACCCACTCGCGCCCGCGCCGCCCACGCCCGGCGGTCTGGCGCTCGGCAAACAGCATCTGCGGATCGGCGACGGCATCGGTAGCCAGCAATTGAGTGTTGGTGGAATCGGTGTGGGTGACGACGCTCAGCTGCACGGTGCGCGCCTCGACTGGCAGTGCCTTGCGGATGCGCACGGCATCGAGCCGCTCCAGCGGAGCCGCCAGGCGGTAGCCTGCCCCGGCCTGCGCAATCACATCCACACCCCAGTCACGCAGATGGTCGATGCGCTTGGCCAGCGCGGCGCGGCTGATGCCGAAGTGCTGCGCGAGTGTCTCGCCGGAATGCAGTGCGCCGTCGGCGAGGGCATCCAGCACCGGCAGCAGAGTCTCGTCGCTCACGCCGCACCCGGCTTGTCGATGCCGATCGGCGGCAGGCTCAGCGCGCGGCCCAGCACGCGGGCGCGCTCGAAGCGCGACTCGGTGCCGGCCAGCAGCCGCCGCCAGTTGTCGCGGTGGGTGAGGAGCACCAGCAGCAGCATCGCCAGCACGAAGGCCCCGGCCGCCGAGAATAGGCCCACGCTCGAAAAACAGGTGATGGCCAACAGCGCCACCAGCGCGCCAAACAGGGTGGCCAGGCTCACGACGCCGGTGAGCAGCACGACCAGCACGAAGGCGACGAGCATCCACACGAAGGCTGTGGGCACCAGCGCCATGAACACCCCGGCCAGTGTCGCCACGCCCTTGCCGCCGTTGAAGCCCTGCCAGGGCGAGAAGCAATGGCCCAGCACGGCCGCAGCACCGCAGGCAAACGGCAGGGCGGCCGATGCCTCGGGTGCAAGGCGCGGCAACAGCAGCACCGCCAGTACGCCCTTGCCGGCGTCGATCAGCAGTACCAGCAGCGCAAAGACAGTGCCTTGCGTGCGCAGGGCATTGGTGGCACCGATGTTGCCGCTGCCGGCCGCGCGCAAGTCCACGCCCTTGTAGCGGCCGACGATGCGCCCACCCAGCAGGCCACCGATGGCGAAGGCAAACACGATGAGTGCCGCGTGCGGCAGGCTCATTCGAGGCTATCCAGTGCCGCACGGCGGCGCGAGCCCAGCTGCTGGATGATGTCGCCCATCAGCAGTTCGAGCGCCTGCTCCTGGTGCTCGCCGGGAATCACCACCGTGCTGCTGCTCGACACGAAGGCGTCGGGCACGAGCGCCAATATGCCCTCGAACTGCGCCTGGAAGCGTGCGGCGCGGTTGAAATGGATCACCACCAAGCTCTCCTCCGGCTTGGGTATTTCACGCGGCTCAAAAGGGTTGCTGGTGTCCACCAGCGGCACCCGCTGAAAGTTGACATCCGCCCGCGAGAACTGCGGCAGGATGTAGTTCACGTAGTCCGGCATGCGGCGCAGGATGGTCGCCGTCACCTCGCCCGCCGTGTAGCCGCGCTCGTCAGTGTCGCGGAAGATTTTCTGGATCCACTCCAGATTGATCGTCGGTGTGAGCCCCACCAGCAAATCCACATGCTGCGCAACGTTGACCTCGCTGGTGACGAGGCCGCCATGCAGACCCTCGTAGAACAGCACATCGGTGCCCGCAGAAATGCGCTGCCAGGGCGTGAAGCTGCCGCTCACCTGCCCGACGGCATTGGCCTCGGCATCGGTGTGCAGATAGCGCCGCGTCATGCCCGTGCCGCGCTCACCGTACTCGCGGAAGAGTGATTCCAGACGGGGGAAGAGATTGCCCTGCGGCCCGAACAGCGAGAGTGTTTCGCCCCGGATGCGCGCGCGCTCGATCATCTGCCGCCAGTGCGCGCGCTCGTAGGCGTGGAAGCTGTCGCCTTCGACGAAGGCTGCGTTCAGGTCAAGCTGCCGGAAGATGCGCTCGAACACCCGCTTGGCAGTGCTGGTGCCCGCGCCGGAGGAGCCGGTGACGGCGATGATGGGGTGGCGGGCGGACATGGGCCTAGTTTGCGTGCGTCAGACGCGCTTGTCAGCGCCGACGATAGAGCAGATCGCACATCGCATGGCCGAGCCGCTCGCCACGCGCCTCGAAGCGCGTAATGGGGCGGCTTTCGGGCCTGGCGATTTCACCACCCTCGAAGTCGGCGGAGGCATCCAGCACCTCGCGCATGTGCTCGGCGTACGGCACCCAGTCGGTGGCGAGGCGGAACAGGCCGCCAGGCTTGAGACGGCTCGCCACCAGCGCCGCAAAGGCGGGCTGCACGATGCGGCGCTTGTGGTGGCGGGTCTTGTGCCAGGGGTCGGGGAACTCAAGGATCAGTTCGTCGAGGCAGCCTGGTGCCAGCCAGTCGCGCAGCACTTCCACCGCGTCGTGGCTTGCCACGCGCAGGTTGTCGAGGCCGAGTTTTTCAGCGCGGTTGAGCACGCGACCGACGCCGGGGCGATGCACTTCCACGCCAATGAAGTTCTGCTCGGGCGCACGCTCGGCGCGGAACAGCAGCGCATCGCCCGCACCGAAGCCGATCTCGAACACGACCGGAGCCGTGCGACCGAAAAGCGCGGGCAAATCCAGCGGCGTGGTGCTGCCGGGGGCATCCATGCCGTAGCGCGGCCACAAATTTTCGACCGCGTCCTTCTGCGAACTGGTGATACGGCCTTCGCGTCGAACGAAGCTTTTGATCTCGCGGCGCACAGGGACTGTCGACGTGTCCTTGGGCCTATTCATGCGCCTGCATCCAGTCGGCCGTCGCCAAGGCATCGGGCTGCGCAGTGGCACGCAAGCCGGCAATGACTTGCGCCCGATCCTGCGGCGTCTTGTTTTGATTCATCTTGAACTTGGCTTCGAGCCGCGTGAGGGGGATTTGAAAAGCCACGATCGCGTCGAGCATGGCCTGCAAGCGGGTTTCGTCGAGCTGGCGCTGCCAGGCGTTCTCAGCCGGCTCGAAGGCGGCGCTGGTGGCATCGACCACGGCGAGTTTGCTGCGGCGGTCGTCCAGCAACGCCGGTGTGCCGTGAACGTGCACGGTGGCGAAGTTCCAGGTGGGCACTTCGCGCGCAGGGTTGGCATACCAGCGCGGCGAGATGTAGGCGTGCGGGCCGTGGAACACCGCCACCGTGCGACCCGTCGCAAACGCCTGCCAGTGCGGATTGGCGCGCGCCATGTGACCAGTGAGCTGGCCATCGTCCAGCAGCAGCAGTGGCAGATGGGTGATGTGCGGCTCCTGCCCTGCAACCGTGGTGATGAGCGTGGCAAAAGGTGCCGCACGCATGAGCGCAAAGGTTTCGTCGCGGTTGTCGCTCTTGAAGGAGACGGGGATGTAGAGGCTCATGCGCCCGCCGGTTTGAGGCCGCGCTTGGCGGCGGCCTTGCGCGCGGCGAGTGACACGGCAGGGCCATCCTTCCAGTGCCACCACTTGAGTTTTTCGGGGTCTGGCTTCGCCGTGCTGGCAAAGTAGACCGCGCAGCGAAAGGTATAGAGCACGCAGCGGTCATGGTGCTGGCCGCTGGCGTTGCAGAGCTGGTCGTACAAGGCCTGAGGGTCACGGCCCTCAAGATCGCTGACGCGCTGGATGCCCAGCCCCAGCAGGTCCCGCGCCAGCGAGGGGCCGACGCTGGGGATGCGGCGCAACTCTGAGATGGCGGCCGCCTCGCTCATCAGATCACGCCGGCAATCGGCGAACTGGCCGAGGCGAAGCGACGCATCGGCATGCGGCCGGCGAGAAACGCCTCACGCCCGGCAAGAATCGCGTGGCGCATGGCGCTCGCCATCAGCACCGGATTTTTTGCCTCGGCGATGGCGGTGTTCATCAGCACGCCGTCGCAGCCCAGCTCCATCGCAATCGCGGCATCGCTGGCGGTGCCAACACCGGCATCGACGATGATCGGCACCTTGGCGTTTTCGACGATGGTGAGAATGTTGTAGCGGTTCTGGATGCCCAGCCCCGAGCCGATCGGTGCGGCGAGCGGCATCACAGCGACACAGCCCAGCTCTTCCAGCCGCTTGCACTGGATGGGGTCATCGGTGCAGTAGACCATCACCTCGAAGCCCTCACGTACCAACACCTTGGTGGCTTCGAGCGTGGCGGTGATGTCGGGATACAAGGTCTTCGGGTCGCCCAGCACTTCGAGCTTCACCAGGCTATGGCCGTCGAGCAGCTCGCGCGCGAGTCGGCAGGTGCGCACGGCGTCGTCAGCCGTGTAGCAGCCGGCGGTGTTGGGCAGCAGGGTGTAGCGGTCGGGGCGGATGAAGTCGAGCAGGTTCGGCGCCTTCGCATCCTGACCCAGGTTCACGCGGCGGATGGCGACGGTGACGATCTCGGCGCCACTCGCCTCAGCCGCCTGTGCGTTCTGCTCGAAGCTCGCGTACTTGCCGCTGCCCACGAGCAGCCGTGATGAATAGACCTTGCCTGCAATGCTGAGTGTGTCGCTCATTTAGCCGCCCCCAATAGCCTTCACAATTTCAATCCGATCATCCCCGGCCAACGGTGTAGCGGCCCACAGGCTGCGCGGAATGATCTGCCCGTTGTGCTCGATGGCAAGTCTTTGGTCGGTCAAATGCAAAGCATCCACAAGACCTCCCAGAGTCTGAGGATTTGGCAGCGGCTCGTCACGCCCATTCACCATCAAGCCCATCAAAGTTCTCCAACAAAAAACCCTCGCCATGCGAGGGTTTGTGAACAATCCAAAATTTGGAGCGGGTGATGGGAATCGAACCCACGTCAACAGCTTGGGAAGTTGCCGCTCTACCATTGAGCTACACCCGCATTCCGAACGATTTTAACCGCTCAATCGTTGCTGCGTCGTACGATTTTTCGCTGTTCGGCTTCAGCCTTGGCTTTGGCCTCGGCGTCCATCTTGGCCTTGCGGCGATCGCCCAGTTCAGGCTCACGGCGCTCGAAACGCTTGTAGTGCGGCACTAAGTCCTCAGGCTTAACCTCGCCTTTGCCGACGCTGGTGAGCCGTGAAAACAGGTAGGCCACTGCCAGCAGCAGCACGATGAGCAACACCGGATTTTTTTCGAGGTAGTTCCAGATCGCATCCATGACGAAAGTCCTTTCAGCCAAGGGGACGACGTGGACTGTACTCCAGCCTTGCTTAGCAATGCGAGCAAAGTGCGCAAACCTCAGCCTGCATCAATGCGGCGCAGATCATGACGGCGCTCAATGCCCGTGAATGGCAAGGCGTGCGGCTGGCGACGGTTGCCCCTCTCGCTTTCGCGCCGCTCAAACCGCTTGTAGCCGGGCACCGTGTCTTCGGGCCTGACCTTGGTGCTGGCCGGTACGACCAGTCTGGAGATCAGGTAGGTGATGCCCAGCACCAAGAAGATTCCAAACAGCTTGTTCTCGCTCAGATAGTTCAAGATCATTTCCATCACGATTACCTCAGTGGGGTCGAAGACAGATCGCCTTCACCCCATGAGCAATACGCGTCAGGGCTTAACCGCAGGCTCAAGCCCGCTGATTGCGGCCCGCACCCAGGGCAAGCCCTTGGCGGAACTCGCCTTGCAATGCCCTATTCGGGCAATGACTCAGCATCCACGCCGGCGGTGGGCATCGCCTCCACACCGCGCAGCTGCCGCTGTATCGCGCGGGAGCGCACGCCGGTCTGCTCGATCTGCTTCTGCGCCTGGTCGAGCTTTTCGCTGACCTTGTCGAGCACCTCGCCGAACTTGCCGAATTCGGTTTTCACCGCACCCAGCACCTGCCAGACCTCGCTGCTGATGTCATTAATTAAGTTTGTCACCAATGAATAAAGCCTGTAACGCCAAAAGGGCGCAGTCAGGCCGTCCGGGGACGAAACACCTTTGACATGCGTGTTACCGAGTATCGAACGGGCGTCGCCTCCCATTAGGGAGGACTGACTGTCGGAATACCCATCCTCTGCCAAATTTGCACCCAACAGTTGCCAAATTTGGT
>JAZKHC010000077.1:0-34282 GCA_040385605.1 Pseudomonadota bacterium | reverse complement strand
GGATGCGGTTGCGGCTGCCGAAGATGAAGGCTTCCATCTTGGGCGACCAGTAACGCGTGCGGTGGCCGAAGTGGGCGCCGGCTTCGAGCAGCTGGCGCATGGTGAGACTGGCGGATACGGCTGATGACATGGTGAAAGCTCCTGAGGGTTTGGGCTAACCGCGCGGTGCATGTCCTCGTTGAGAACACACCCTTAGGTCGCGCGGATGAGATGGTGTTTTGCATGGATCGTCGAGACGGTCCATGGTGACGCTTGTCCCCTGAATGGCTGGATTGCCATAAAAGGGCGCGCTTTATACCATGCGGCCCCTTCGCAAACAATGAGTTGCCGCTTAGCCGCGGCACACATGACTATCACCATCAAGTCACCCGCCGAGCAGGACGCCATGCGCGCTGCCGGTCGCGCCGCCGCCAGCGTGCTGGAATACGTCGCGCAATACGTGAAACCCGGCGTCACCACGGGCGCGATCAATGACCACGCTCATCTATACGTCAAAGACGTGCTGGGCTGCATCCCTGCTCCACTCGGCTACGGCGGCACGGCAGATCGCCCGGCCTTCCCGAAGTCGCTCTGCACCTCGGTCAACCATGTGGTCTGCCACGGCATCCCCGGCGACAAGCCCTTGAAGAAGGGCGACATCGTCAACGTCGATGTCACCGTCATCAAGGACGGCTTTCACGGCGACACTAGTTATATGTTCATGGTCGGCGAGCCGGGCGTGCTGGCGAAGCGCCTCGTCAAGACCGCGCAAGAGGCCATGTGGGCCGGCATCCGCGTGGTCAAGCCCGGTACACGCCTGGGCGACATCGGCCATGCGGTGCAGCAGGTGATCGAGCGCGCGGGTTACTCGGTGGTGCGCGATTACTGTGGCCATGGTATCGGCCGCATCTTTCACGAAGACCCGCAGATCCTGCATTACGGCAAACCCGGCACGGGTCTTGAATTGAAAGAAGGCATGACTTTCACGATCGAACCCATGGTGAACGCAGGCCGCCACGAAACCCGACTGCTGCCGGACGCCTGGACCGTGGTCACCAAAGACCACTCGCTCAGCGCGCAATGGGAACACACCGTTCTGGTCACGCGCGAAGGTGTAGAAGTATTGACCCTGCGCTCGGACGAGAATCCACAGTGACCGCTGACCTGGACCTCACCGAATCCTCCGCCGCGGAAGTTTTTTCGACCCGCAAGATTCGCGGCCGCCTGCGTGTTACAGGCAAATCCGCCATCGCCACTTTCAAGGAAACCCTGGCTTGGGGCCGCGAGCGATTGTTTGGCCTGTTCAACGACGGCGCACCTGCGGACGTGCTGGTTCTGGCCCGTGCGCAGCTCATCGACGAGGTGCTGCGCGAAGTGTGGGAGCGCCATGTGGGTGCGGCAGATGGCATCGCGCTGGTCGCGGTTGGCGGCTATGGGCGCGGCGAATTGCTGCCGTACTCCGACATTGACCTGCTGGTGCTGCACACCCCCGAAGCGCTCACCGAACACCGCACCCGGCTCGAACCCTTCTTCACCTTTCTATGGGACATCGGCCTCGAAGTCGGCAGCAGTGTTCGCACCGTCGACGAGTGCGCGCGCATTGCGGCGGAAGACCTCACGGTCATCACCAACCTGCTCGAATCGCGCCTGCTCACGGGCGATGCGACGCTGCACGCGCAACTGCTGCGCGACACCGCACCCGACAAGCTCTGGCCCGTCTCCGCCTTCTTCAAGGCCAAGCTCGAGGAGCAACGCCGCCGCCACGCCAAGTACGACGACACCGGCTACAAGCTCGAACCCAATGTCAAAGAGTCTCCCGGTGGATTAAGAGACATCCACACCATCGCCTGGGTCGCCAAGCGCCACTTCGGTGCCGCCTCGCTGACCGAGCTGCGCGACAAGGGCTTCTTAAGCAAGCAGGAGTGTGACGAGCTTTTCGCCGGCCAGGATTTTCTCTGGCGCGTGCGCTTTGCCCTGCACATGATCACGGGCCGTCACGAAGACCGCCTGCTGTTCGACCATCAAGTGCGAGTTGCGAGCCTGTTCGGCTACATCGATCCACCCACCGATGGCACGCGCCCCGACAACCGTGCGGTCGAGCAGTTCATGCAGCTCTACTACCGCACCATCAAGTCGCTCTCCTGCCTCAACGACATGCTGTTGCAGCTGTTCGAGGAGGCGATTCTCGGCGTCGGTGACGATGCTGCGGTGAACGTGCTCAATGCCCGTTTCCAGATTCGCGGCACGGTGATCGAGGCGCGCGATGACGCGATCTTCACCGCCCAGCCCTGGGCGCTGATCGAAGTATTCACGCTCATGCAATCGCACCCAGAAGTCACCGGCATCCGCGCGCAAACCCTGCGTCTGATCCGCCGCGACCTGCGCCTGCTCGATGCCACGGTGCGCGCCGACCTGCGTACCAAGAGTCTGTTCATCGAGCTGTTCCGTGCCGGCGGCGGCCTCACCCACGGCCTGCGCCGCATGAACCGCTACGGTGTGCTGGGCCGCTACCTGCCCGCGTTCGGCCGCATCGTCGGCCACATGCAGTACGACCTGTTCCACACGCTGACGGTGGACGAGCACATCCTCTACGTGGTGCGCAACGCCCGTCGGCTGTCGATGCCGCAGTTCGCCGACGAGCTGCCCTTCCCCTCCGAGATATTCAAGCGTCTGCCCAAGCCGGAGCTGCTGTATCTGGCTGCCTTCTTCCACGACCTCGCCAAGGGGCGCGGCGGCGATCACTCCGAGCTGGGCGGTGCCGATGCGATTGGTTTCTGCCTCGACCATGGCCTCTCGCATGCCGATGCCGAGATCGTCGCCTGGCTGGTGCGCCACCATCTCACCATGTCGCTCACCGCGCAGAAGCAGGACGTGCAAGACCCGCAAGTGGTCGCCAATTTCACCAAGACCTGCGACACCCGCGAGCGGCTCGACTATCTCTATCTGCTGACCGTCTCCGACATTCGCGGTACCAACCCCAAGCTCTGGAATGGCTGGCGCGACTCGCTGCTGAAGGAGCTTTACAAGGCCACCGCGCGTGCGCTGGAGCAAGGCCTCGACAGCCTGTTCACGCTTGATCAACGCGCCCAGGCCAACCGCGAGCGTGCGCTGGAACAGGTCGTCGCCAATGGCATCGCAGTGGATGTCGCCAGCGCGGCCTGGTCACGCATCGACAGCGAGTATTTCCTGCGCCACACCGTCAACGAACTGGCCTGGCATCTGCCGGAAATTCTCCAACAGCCCGACGCGCCGCAGCCGCTCGTGCTGGTGAAAAACTTCGAAGATCGCGGCACCAGTGTGTTCATCTACTGCCGCGACCGTGACCATCTGTTTGGCCTCACCACCGGCGTGCTGGCGAGCCTCGGCCTGAACATTCTCGATGCCCGCCTGCACACCACGGCCGATGGCTTCGTGCTCGACAGCTATGTGGTGCTCGAAGCCGATGGCTCCGCCATCACCAGCGAGCATCGCACCCACGAGATCATCGAGCGCCTCGCCCGAGTGATCGCCGACCCGGCGATGACCGTGGTTGATGTCAACCGCCGAATGTCCACCCGCCTGCGCCACTTCAACACGCCGACCACAGTGCATATCAGCCAGGAACTGGCGCGTGGCCGCACCGTGCTGGAGCTGGTGGCGGCTGATCAACCCGGCCTCTTGAGCATGATCGGCCGCGTGTTCCACAAGCGCGGCATCCTGCTCGACGCTGCCAAGATCGCCACCATCGGCGAACGCGCCGAAGACGTTTTCTACCTCACCGACCGTGCCCACCAACCGCTGCTCGACGAGGCCCTACTCGACGAGCTGCGCGAAGTCCTGGTTCGCACGCTGGACCGCACCGACTCCTGAACATGACCCAACTCAAAACCACCATCGAATCCGCCTGGGAGCGGCGAGCACTGCTCGACGCACGTACGACGCTCAGCCCGCAAGACGCCGAAATCCGCCTCGCCGTGCAGGAGGCCATCGAGCTCCTCGACAGCGGCAAGGCCCGCGTCGCCGAACCCACTGCCGCGGGCTGGCAGGTGAACGACTGGCTGAAGAAGGCCGTGCTGCTGTACTTCCGCCTGCACGACAACGCGCCCGTGCACATGGGCCAGCTCATGGGCTACGACAAGGTGCCGCTCAAGTTCGAGGGCTGGAGCGAGGAGCGGTTCAAGGCCCAGGGTGCGCGCATCGTGCCGCCTGCCACCGTCCGCAAGGGCGCCTACATCGCCGCCGGGGTGGTGCTCACGCCGAGCTTCGTCAACATCGGTGCCTACGTCGGCAGCGGCACGATGGTCGATACCTGGGCCACGGTCGGCAGCTGCGCGCAGATCGGCAGTAATGTGCATCTCTCCGGCGGCGTCGGCATCGGCGGCGTGCTCGAACCCTTGCAGGCCTCGCCCACCATCATCGAGGACGACTGCTTCATCGGCGCGCGCAGCGAGGTGGTCGAGGGCGTGATCGTCGAAAAGGGCTGCGTGCTGTCGATGGGTGTGTTCATCGGCCAGAGCACGCCGATCTACGACCGCGCCACCGGCGAGATCAGCTACGGCCGAGTGCCCGCCTACAGCGTGGTGGTGCCGGGCTCGCTACCCAAGGATGGCGGCCGCTACAACTTGAACGCCGCCATCATCGTCAAGCGCGTCGATGCCCAGACCCGCGCCAAGACCGCGATCAACGCACTGCTGCGCGACGACTGAAGGTGGGTGCGATGGACGTGCCGCATTGGCAGGATGAAGTGCTCGCCATCGAACCGGTGTCGATGCAGCATCTGGACCTCATCATCGCCCTGCGCTCGGACCCGGCCATCCTCCGCTTCACGGCACGCGAGCCCTTCGCCAACCGCGAGGCGGCCGAGCAATTCCTGCAACAGAAAGTACTGGACGAAGTGGCCGCAGGCCGCGCCTGCAACTGGGTGATCCGCGAGCGCGCCAGCGGCACGCTCATCGGCAGCGCCGGGGTCTGGCGCATCGACCGTGCCAACGACATCGGCGAGCTGGGCTACAGCATCCTGCCGACCTGCTGGGGTAAGGGCCATGCGGGGCGGGCGCTAGCCCCGATGCTCGATCACGTCTTTGCAGCCCAGGCGCTGCACCGCGTCGAGGCGAATGTCGATCCGCGCAATGTGCAGTCGGCAGCGGTGGTGAAAAAGCTGGGGTTTCGCCACGAGGCCAGCTTCCGCGAAAACTACAAGCACGGGGATGCCTATCTCGATAGCGATATCTATGCCCTGCTGCACGGTGATTGGCTCAGCCGGCGGCCGTGATCTTGCCGACGTCATCTGCGCTCGCCATAGTTCGCAGGGGATAAAACACAGATCACTGCCATGACCGACACACTCCACGACGACGCCGACGACCTGCTGCACTGGCTCAATGCCCACAGCGTCAGCATTTCCGACGGCATTCCGTTCTCGCTGATGCAACAGAAGTGGTCGGCCAGCAAGCGGCCATATCCTCAGTTGAGGACCAGCCTCGAATGGTTGTTCGGGCAGGGTCTGGTGGCGATGACGCCGGGCTTGGAGCCGCCGCATATCCGCCTTTCAGCCAAGGGCTTCGATCAGTTGCTGACTGCAATGGATACCGGCCGCACACCCGCGCCGCCGGCCGCCGTAGTCAGCCCGCCCGTTGCTGCAAACCCAGTACCCGCCGCTGCTGCACCCGCCCCGAATCGGCAGGTGCCGCTGGCCCAGCAGATTCCGAGTGCGGCCAGCATGGCGGCAACGGCCGTGGCCGACACCCTCGAACCGGCGATGCCGCGCCGCTTCGTGGAGCCCTCGAAGCAGCCCACCGAAATCGGCCTGCGCAACCAGATTTTGCTGATCTTCCGCGATCTGAAACTCGCCTCCGGCCAGCAGCTGATCGCCATGACGCTCACCCGCTACTGGCAGGAGATGGGTCAGCGCGGCGAACACCTACGCGCGGGCATCGACATCCTGCTGCGCGACGGCTACGTGCAAATGGCGGTGAAACGCTACGAGAACTACTGGACGCTGATGCCCGATGGCCACGCCTATCTCACCGGCCCCTTGAGCCACACGGCGCTGCTGGGCCTAGCCGCACCGCTGCAGCAGATCGAGCAGAGCTACCCGGATGCAGACCTGCGCCGCAAGGTGCTGGGCCTGTTCAAGAACTCGGCATCACAGTACTTCGCGGCACTCGAATCCAGCTGGCGACACAGCCGCAACTCGCTGATCCACGCACTCGACTTGCTGGTGAAGTCGGGTGACCTGGAGCTTTCCGAACAGGGCGGGCTTCACTTCAACCTGTCAACGCAGGCTGCCCGGCGGCGGTGAGCCACCGGTCGTGATGGCAGGCTTCTGCTCGGGCTCCGGCTCGCCGATGCGCAGGTAATAGGTGCTGAGGTACACCTCGCGCAACAGGCACAGAAGGCCTGCGGTGAGGCTCATCATCGCAGCGATGAACAGCACGGCGATGGCCGTGCGCACATTGGCGTCGAGCAGCGATCCTAAGAACAGCACGATCACCACTGCGCTGATCAGTACCGCGCTGCTGGTGCAAAGCCCGATGCCGAAGCTCGCCAGCCGCGCGCGCATGGCAAGCCGTCTCAGGCTGGTGCGCAGGCCCTCCACCCGCTGCGGCGGCGCGCTGTGGAACTGCGCTTCGAGCAGGCGGGCGCGATCGACGATGCGCGACAGCCGGTTGCTGAGCACGTTGAGGAGTGCCGCGATACCCGAGAGCAGGAAAACGGGAGCGACCGCAAGCTGGATAACGTGCGCAATCGAGATCAGCGGCGTGTCGGCTGCCGTGGGCAGCAGCATGGGCAAGGGCATGTTCAAGGTCTCTGCGGTGAATCGGTGAATGGTCGCATGAAGAAGTGCGAACACCGATAATCGCGCCGCAACCTTCTGCCGCCTTTTGCCCGAATCTCCCATGGCCGACGACCTCTCCGGCTCGCCAGTACTAGCCCTCACCACACAGCTCATCGCCCGCCGCTCGCTGACCCCCGACGATGCCGGTTGCTGCGCGCTGATCGCCGCACGGCTCGAAACGCTTGGCTTCGTCATCGAGTGGATCGACGAAGGCGGTGTCACCAATCTCTGGGCTACCCGCGGCAGGGGTGCGCCGCTGACCATCCTCGCTGGTCATACCGATGTGGTGCCGACCGGGCCGCTCGACCAATGGCACAGCGATCCCTTCGTGCCGGAAATACGCGAGGGCGTGCTGTTCGGGCGCGGTGCGGCAGACATGAAATCCGGCCTGGCGGGCATGGTGTGTGCCGTCGAGCGCCTGCTTGCTGCACAGCCTGCGCTGCAAGGCACCCTCGCCTTCCTGATCACCAGTGACGAGGAGGGCCTGGCGCAGTTCGGCACGCGGCATGTGGTCAAGGTCTTGCAGGCACGCGGCATCCAGCCCGACTTCGCCATCGTTGGCGAAGCATCGAGTGACCGGCAGCTGGGGGATCGCATCATGATCGGCCGTCGCGGCTCCCTGAATGGCGTGCTGAAAGTGCTGGGCAGGCAGGGCCACATCGCTTACCCGCACAAGGTTGAAAACCCGATCCACCGGCTTGCTCCTGCGTTGGCGGCGCTGGTGGCCGAACGCTGGGATGAGGGCAATACTTTCTTTCCGCCCACCTCATTCCAGGTATCGAACATCCATGCCGGCACGGGTGCCAACAACGTGGTGCCGGGCGAGTGCGAGCTGGTGTTCAACTTCCGCTATTGCACCGAGTCCACCGAGGCGAGCCTCAGAGCCCGCACCGAGGCCATCCTCGATGCCGCCGGGTTTCGCTACGAACTCAAATGGCAGCTCTCGGGCGAGCCCTTTCTGACCCAGCACGGGGCGCTGATCGCCGCAGCGCAAGCCGCCATCGCGGAGGAAACCGGCCTCAAGCCCGCGCTGTTCACCGGCGGCGGTACTTCGGACGCGCGCTTCATCTCGCCCTGGGGCGCTCAAACCGTGGAGATCGGGCCGGTTAACGACTCCATCCACAAGATCAACGAACATGTACAGGTGGCTGATCTGCAACGCCTTTCGGTGGTCTACGAGGGCATTCTGAAAAGACTGCATGGTGCCGCAGCCTAAAGGGCTTGACCTTGCAACGCTGACAGTGAAGACTGTCAGCAAGTAGACAGTCGTCTACAGAAGGAGAATCGCCCATGACCGAGTCAGCGCAAAGCCTTGCCGCCCCGATGCCGGTGCGCCGCGACCTTCACTTCCCGTTTCCGCCCGAGCGTATCCGCGACTGGCATGGCGAGGGCGTCCACGTCACCCAGTTCTTCAACACGCTCTCGCTGTATTTCCCCGAGGGCGAGAAGTTCTTCATTCAGAGCGTGCGCCACTACCGCGACCGCATCAGTGACCCGGTGCTGCAAGAGGCCGTTGCTGGCTTCATCGGCCAGGAGGCGATGCACGGGCGCGAGCACCGCGCCTTCAATGCGCTGATGGATGAGGCCGGGCTGCCCGCCAGCCGCATCGAGCATTTCAGCACCCAGCGGCTGAAGATGGCGCATCGCATCTTTTCCCCAGCGCGGCAGCTCTCAATGACCATCGCGCTCGAACACCTCACCGCCATCATGGCGGCCGACCTGCTCAAGAATCCGGCCGTACTCGCTGGCTCGCACTCCGACTACGCCCGCCTCTGGCGCTGGCACGCGCTGGAGGAAACCGAGCACAAGGCGGTCGCCTTCGATGTCTGGAAAGCGGTGATGCCGAATACCCTGGGCAGCTACCTGATGCGCTGTTTCGGGCTGATCCAGACCAGCTTCTTTTTCTGGCTGTTCACGGCGATCTTCCATGTGCGCATGGCGCGGGCGGCACGCCCAGCCGAGGGCCACCTGCGCGGCTTTCTGAGGCTGGCCAAGTTTTTGTTCGTCAAACCCGCTGCCTGGCTGTCGCTGGCACCGGCCTGGTTTGCCTACCTCAAGCCAGGCTTCCACCCCTGGCAGCACGATAACCGCGCTGTGCTGCTTGAACTGGATCGGCTGACCGCAGAGTTGGCTGCGCCCCCAGCCTGAGCAAGACAAAGCATCTGCAACTTGGTTAGTGTCAGCGGCCTTCACACTCAAGCCATCCCCCATGTTTGACGCAGCGCCGGTCGCACTCGCCAGCCCCTTTCAACCCTCGGCGGGACTGCGCAGCGCCTTCGTGCAGTCCATGCTCGCCAGCAAGCGACCGGTGCGTTGGCTGTGGCGGCGGCGCGGACTCGACCTCAATGCGCAATCGACGCTGGTCACGCTCGATACCGTCGATGAACAGGGCGCGCCCGTGCAGCTCACTGGCTGGCATGCACCACAGGCGCAGGCCAGAAGCGTGGTGGTACTCATCCACGGCTGGGAAGGCTCGCACGATTCGAGTTATCTCTATGGCCTGGCCTGCACCTTGCATCGCGCCGGCCATTCGGTGTTTCGCCTCAACCTGCGTGACCACGGCAGCACCCATCATGGCCTGAACGAGGGCATGTTTCATTCGGCCAGACTGGCCGAGGTGCTGGGAGCCATCCGACAGATTCAGACCTTGGAAGCACCTGGCCTGCCCTTGCAGGTCGTCGGCTTCTCGTTGGGCGGCAATTTCGCCTTGCGGGTTGGGCTGTATGGGCCGCAGGCAGGCATCAGGCCCGAGCTCTGCGTGGGGATCTCGCCGGCACTCAATCCCGGCTCTACCTTGCGCGCCATCGACGATGGCCCTGCACTGATCAACCGCTATTTTCTGGACAAATGGCGCAAGACCATGGATGCGAAAGTCCGTGCATTTCCCCAACGTTATGACTTCTCTGGCGCCAAGCACCTGCGCAATTTCACCGAGATCACCCGCGCCTTCGTGACGGCCCACACTGAATACCCCGACCTTGCCGCCTATCTCGGGCAATACACCCTCAAGGCACCGCAGCTGATGGCCTCACCGACGCCACTCGCCATCCTCACCGCGCAGGATGACTCGGTCTGCCCGCCAGAGGACTTCGAGGGCTTGAGCGCGCAGGGCAGCGTCAAGCACTACCTAGCCACCGGACGCGGCGGCCATTGCGGCTTTATCCACAACTGGAAGCTGGAGAGCTGGGCCGAAGAGATCGTCTCGGGCTGGCTGGCGCGCTAAAGGTTGCGGATTCCCGCCGCCACATGGCCGGTGGGTGCGACCTGTGCTGCCGAATCGCAGTGACGGGTCTGGTCATCGAAGAAGAAATCCGGCTCGAACTCGCGCAGGAAGGCACCCTTGTCGAGGCCGCCCAGAAACATCGCCTCGTCCACTTCCAGGCCCCAGTCCAACAGGGTACGGATGGCGCGTTCGTGCGCGGGCGCGCTGCGGGCGGTGACGAGTGCAGTACGAAGACGAATGGGCGCATCGGCACCACCTGCGCGTTGCAGCCGATGCAGGGCTTCGAGCAGCGGCTTGAAAGGGCCCGGCGGCAGCGGCATGGCCAGCTTCGCCGCCTCGTGGGCCTGAAAGGCATCGAGCCCTTCACGCTGGAACACCTGCTCGGCTTCGTCCGAGAACAGCACCGCGTCACCGTCGAAGGCAATGCGCACTTCATCCGGGTGCTGGCCTGCGGCGCGGGCAGATTCGGCGTAGACCCTGGCTGCGGGGAAGCCGGCATCGAGCGCATCCCGCACATCCGCCTCGTTCATCGACAGGAACAGGTTCGCCTTGAGCGAGCGCAGGTAGCGGAACGGTGACTGCCCGCGCGTGAACACCCCACGCTCGATAGCCAAGCCGTGCGCCTTGGCGGAGCGGTAGACACGCAGGCCCGAGACCGGATCGTTGCGGGAGAGGATCACCACCTCCACCCGCTGCGCCTCGGCGGTGTTGAAGGCCAGCAGTTTCTGCACCAGGGGAAAAGCCACGCCGGGCTTGGCCGGCACATCCAGCCGTGCCAACTGCAACTGCATGTAAGCGCGGTCGTTGGTCTGCTCGAAGTGGCGGTTCTCTTCCTCGAAGTCGAACAAGGCCCTCGAAGAGAGCGCGACCACCAGCTTGCCTTCAAGTGTTGCCGCCATCGCCTGTCGCTCCATTAAGCCTGGGAGAAACGACGCGCAACAAAAAAGCCCCGCATCGCTGCGGGGCTTTGGGGATTCCGGTGGTTGGGAGACTAGGGCTCGAACCTAGATAAACAGTGTCAGAGACTGTTGTCCTACCATTAGACGATCTCCCACCGGGTAAACCTTGAAGCGCCTGCGCTGCCAATGATAAATCACTGGCAGCACAGGGAAACGGATTAACGCTTGGAGTACTGAGTGCCGCGGCGAGCCTTGTGGAAGCCGACCTTCTTGCGCTCGACTTCACGGGCATCGCGGGTGACGAGACCAGCGGCGCGCAGTGCCGGGCGCATGGCTTCGTCATAGTCGATCAGCGCGCGGGTAATGCCGTGGCGCACCGCGCCAGCCTGAGACGAGGGGCCTGAGCCTGCAACAGTGACGTTGATGTCGAAGCGGGTCAACGCATCAACCGTCTCGAGCGGCTGGCGCACCAGCATCTGCGAGGTTTCGCGCGGAAAATATTCCGGCACGGTCTTGTCATTGATGATGATCTGGCCAGTGCCGGCCTTGAGGAAGACGCGCGCGGTGGCGGTCTTGCGGCGGCCGGTGCCGTAGTTCTGCTGGATGGGAGTCTTTGCCATGTTCTGTTCGCCTTAAAGAGTGAAGGACTTCGGCAGCTGGGCAGTGTGCGGGTGTTCGGCACCGGCATACACCTTCAGCTTGCGGAACTGGGCGTAGCCCAGCGGGCCTTTCGGCAGCATGCCCTTCACGGCCTTCTCAAGCGCGCGCTCCGGGTGGGTGTCGAGCATCTCGCCCAGGGTCTGGGACTTGATGCCGCCCGGGTGCTGGCTGTGGCGCCAGTAGATTTTGCCGTCGAGCTTGTTGCCGGTCGTCTTCACCTTCTCGGCGTTGATGACGACGATGTAGTCGCCCACGTCCATGTTGGGAGTGAACTCTGGCTTGTGCTTGCCGCGCAGGCGGCGGGCGATTTCGCTGGCGAGGCGGCCGAGCACGAGGCCGTCGGCGTCCACGATGTACCAGTCGCGTTTTGCAGTCTCGCCGTTGTAGAAAACGGTGGACGTTGTGAAGACCGTAGACATGGTCTGTATAACTCCGATTGTGAGGCCCGATACCGCTTTGAGGGCTAGTAGTTGTTCAGTGGCGTTGCACTGCCACCTCGTCCCGCTTTCACATCCGATGCGGCTGGACTCGATTGCGGGCGCGAAGGGTAATCGGGTGGGCGCTGGTTTGCAAGCCGCCGCCGCACTCAAACGCCGAAATTGATCTTGGCTTCCAGATTGGTGCGCGAATCAGCGTTGTTGAGCGCCTCTTCGAGGTCGATCATGCCGTCCTTGTAGAGCTTGAACAGGGAGTTGTCGAAAGTCAGCATGCCGCGGTCGGAGCTGTTGCTCATGGCGTCCTTCACCTCCTCGATGCGGCGGTTGAGGATCAGGTCGGCGATGTAGGGGGTGTTGACCATCACCTCCATCGCGGCGCAGCGGCGGCCGTCCTTGCGGCGCACCAGGCGCTGCGAAACGATGGCGCGCAGGGTCATCGACAGGTCCATGTAAAGCTGGCCGCGCAGCTCGTCAGGGTACAGGTTCACGATGCGCTGCAAGGCCTGGTAGGCGTTGTTGGCGTGCAGCGTCGAGATCGCCAGATGCCCGGTGTTGGCCAGCTGGATCACCGCATCCATGGTTTCGCGCACACGCACCTCACCGATCAGGATCACGTCCGGCGCTTCGCGCAGCGAGCTTTTCAGGGCGCGGGCGTAGCTCTCGGTGTCGGTGCCGACCTCGCGCTGGTTGATGATGCTGCGCTTGTTGGGGTGGATGTATTCGATCGGGTCCTCGATGGTGAGGATGTGCCCGGCCGCGTTGTCGTTGCGGTGGTTGATCATGCCCGCAAGCGTGGTGGACTTGCCCGAGCCGGTCGCACCCACCATCAAGATCATGCCGCGCTTGAGCAGAATGAGGTCCTTGAGAACCTCGGGCACGCCGAGTTTTTCGAGGGTGGGTATCTCGGCCTTCACGTAGCGCAGCACCATCGCAATGCTGTTGCGCTGGGTGAACACGTTGACGCGAAAGCGGCCGAGACCACCGGCATCGGTGGCGAGGTCGATCTCGAAATGTTCTTCGAGGTATTTGAGCTGCTCAGGCGTCAACACGTTTTCGACCAGCTCGCGGATCAGCGAGTTGGTCATCTGGGTCTTGCCCACCGCCAGCATCTCGCCTTCGATTTTCAGCATCGCCGGAGCATTGCTGGTGAAGAAGATGTCCGAAGCGTTTTTTTCGACGGCGAGCTTGAGGTAAGGCAGGATTTTGAGCATTGGGATACTTGGTGATCAGCGGCGCAGCAAGGTGGATTTGTCTTCCTGCTGCATCGACAAGCCCTTCACGGCCGGGTCGTCTTGCAGGTTCTGGCGCGCGCGCTTGGATTCAAGCTTCACCTTCAAACGCAATTCGTTCTGGCTGTCGGCATTGCGCAGGGCCTCGTCGAAGTTGATCAGGCCCTCCTCGAACAGCTTGAACAGCGCCTGATCGAACGTGATCATCCCCTGCTCGTTGCTGCGCGCCATCACGCTCTTGATCTCGTGCACCTCGCCCTTGAAGACGAGATCGGCGATCAGTGGCGAGTTGAGCAGGATCTCGATGGCCGCCGCGCGGCCACCGCCCTCCTTGCGCACCAGTCGCTGCGAAACGATCGACTTGAGGTTGAGCGAGAGGTCCATCAGCAGCTGCTCGCGCTTTTCCTCGGGGAAGAAGTTGATGATGCGATCGAGCGCCTGGTTGGCCGAATTGGCGTGCAGGGTTGCCAATACCAAGTGGCCGGTTTCGGCGAAATTGACCGCATATTCCATCGACTCCTTGGTGCGGATTTCTCCGATCAGGATCACGTCCGGTGCCTGGCGCAGCGTGTTCTTGAGCCCTGCCTCCCAGCTGTTGGTGTCGGTGCCGACCTCGCGCTGGGTGATGATGCAGCCGATATGCGGATGCACATACTCGATCGGGTCTTCCAGCGTGATGATGTGGCCCTTCGAGTTCTGGTTGCGGTAGCCGATCATCGCCGCCAGCGAGGTGGACTTGCCAGAGCCGGTGCCACCGACCATCAGCACCAGACCGCGCTTGGTCATCACCACCTCCTTCAGGATCGGTGGCAGGCCGAGCTTCTCGAAGTCCGGGATATTGGTCTCAATGGTGCGCAGCACGCCACCGACTCGACCCTGCTGCACGAACGCATTGACGCGGAAGCGGCCGATATTGGGGGGGGCTATCGCAAAATTGCACTCGTTGGTCGCCTCGAAATCCTTGGTCTGTTTGTCGCTCATCAGGGCGCGCATGAGCATGGCCGAGTTCTCGGACGTGAGTGGCTTGTCCATCACCGGGGTGATGGCACCGTCCGCCTTGATGGCCGCCGGGAACCCCGCCGTGATGAACAGGTCCGAGCCGCCACGCTCCTTCATCAGGCTCAGGAGTTGCTGGATCAACTTGATTGCGGCTTCGCGTTCCATGCTTGCTCCTACATCACGCTAAAGGTGCGTGGGTCGGCTGACTTGGCACGGGCTTCGTTGAGATCGCAGATGCCGCGCTTGACCAGGTCTTTCAGGCACTGGTCGAGCGTCTGCATGCCGTCCTTGGTGCCGGTCTGGATCGCCGAATACATCTGCGCAATCTTGTTCTCGCGGATCAGGTTACGGATGGCGGGGGTGCCGATCATGATTTCGTGCGCGGCCACACGGCCACCGCCTTTCTTCTTCAGCAGGCTCTGCGAGATCACCGCACGCAGCGACTCCGAGAGCATCGCGCGCACCATTTCCTTTTCGGCCGCCGGGAACACATCGACGATGCGGTCCACCGTTTTGGCGGCGGAGGAGGTGTGCAGGGTGCCAAACACGAGGTGGCCGGTCTCGGCAGCGGACAGAGCCAGACGGATGGTTTCGAGATCGCGCATTTCACCGACCAGGATGACGTCAGGGTCTTCGCGCAAGGCGCTACGCAGTGACTCATTGAAACCCAGGGTGTCGCGGTGAACCTCGCGCTGGTTGATCAGGCATTTCTTCGAGGCGTGCACGAACTCGATCGGGTCCTCGATCGTGAGGATGTGGCCGTGCTCGTTCTCGTTGATGTAATCAACGATGGCCGCGAGCGTGGTGGACTTGCCCGAGCCGGTCGGCCCTGTCACCAGCACGATGCCACGCGGGGTGTTGGCAATATCCTTGAAGATGCTCGGCGCCTTAAGGTCGTCGAGCGAGAGGATTTTGCTGGGGATGGTGCGGAACACCGCACCCGCGCCGCGCGACTGGTTGAAGGCATTGACGCGGAAGCGTGCGAGGCCAGGAATCTCGAACGAGAAGTCGGTTTCCAGGAACTCGTCCCAGGCCTTGCGCTGCTTGTCGTTCATGATGTCGTAGACCATGTCGTGCACGGTCTTGTGATCGAGCGGCGGCAGGTTGATGCGCTTGACATCGCCATCGACGCGGATCATCGGCTCGATGCCCGCAGACAGGTGCAAGTCGGAGGCCTTCTGCTGCACGCTGAAGGTGAGCAGCTGTGAAATGTCCATCGCCATGATGCGGTTCCCTGTTCAGGGCTCCCTGTAGTGTTTTTTGAATGAGCTGCGACTAGGCTGGACGTTAGCCAAGTCCCATGACGGCAGCAAGCCGCCAATTCATCCCATGTCGCTCGCCCATTCGCTTGCCGCCGTCGAATCACGCATAACCGCCGCCTGCACGTCGGCGGGGCGTGCGCGCGAAGCGGTGCGCCTGCTGGCGATCAGCAAGACCAGGCCCGCCAGCGCGATCGCTGAAATGGCCAGCCTCGGCCAGCGCGCCTTCGGCGAAAACTACGTGCAGGAGGCGCTGCCCAAGATCGAGCAACTGCACAGCCTGGCGCTGGAGTGGCATCACGTCGGCCCGATCCAGTCCAACAAGACCATTGACATCGCCAGGCATTTCGCCTGGGCACATGGGGTGGATCGCCTCAAGGTCGCCGAGCGGCTGTCCAGCCAGCGTCCCACGCACCTGCCGCCCTTGAACATCTGCTTGCAGGTGAATGTCTCCGGCGAAGCCAGCAAGGGCGGTTGCACGCCCGACGAGGCACTGGCGCTGTGCTGGCAGTTCAAGCTGCTTCCGGGCATCAAGCTGCGCGGCCTGATGGCTCTCCCCGCCCCATCAACTGCCGATGCCGATGCCCGCGCGCCGTTCCGCCAGCTGCGCCGGCTGCTGGAAACCCTGCGCACCGACGGCATGCCGCTGGATACGCTCTCGATGGGCATGTCGGACGATCTCGAAGCAGCCATCGCCGAAGGCTCGACGATGATTCGGATTGGCAGTGCGCTGTTTGGCGCGCGGGAGGCTGGCAAGAGTCACATCGAACCGGCAAGCTAGCCGCATGAATCAGAACGAAGCGAAAAAAGCCGCAGCCGAGGCCGCGCTCAAATACCTGGTGCCGGGCGAAGTGCTCGGTGTCGGCACCGGCTCGACGGTCAATTTCTTCATCGACGCGCTCGCGGCGCACCGCGATGACATCCCGGGCGCAGTGTCCTCCTCCGAAGCCAGCAGCGCGAGGCTGAGGGCCATTGGCATCCAGGTGCTCGATGCCAACAGCGCCGGACCGCTGTCGCTGTATGTCGATGGGGCGGACGAGGCTGACGCCGGGCTGCATCTCATCAAGGGCGGCGGTGCCGCACTCACCCGCGAGAAGATCGTGGCGGAGGCCGCTCGCACCTTCGTCTGCATCGCCGACGAATCGAAGCTGGTCGCCGTTCTCGGCAAGTTCCCGCTGCCGGTCGAGGTGATTCCCATGGCCCGCTCGCTGGTCGCGCGCCAGCTCGTCGCACTCGGCGGCCAGCCCGTATGGCGCGAAGGGGTGGTGACCGACAACGGCAACTGGATCATCGACCTGCATGGCCTTGCCATCAGTGATCCGGTCGGCCTCGAACGCAATATCAACCAGATTCCCGGCGTCGTCACCGTCGGGCTGTTCGCACGCCGCCGTGCCGATGTGCTGATCCTCGGCGGGGCTGGCGGCATCCGCACGATCAACAAGGGATGAGCAGCCTTTGGCCGCAGGCTGCGGGACGGCGAACTGTGACCCGCTGTCCCTGCCTGCCAGCCTGGTTGGCGGCCTGCGTGAAGTCGGTATCGCACCTTCCATGAGTTCCTTGCCCGCATCATCTGAGCTACTGGATGTCTTTCACCCCTGCCTAACGGAGTCCTTGCCATGCGCCTTCATCTGACAATCGCCACCCTCATCCTGCTTACCGGCACCGCCCAGGCGCAGGATTGGAAGAAGTCCATCAAGGACGCCGCCAAGGTGCAGGCCCAGGGCAAGCTCGAAAGCTCGCTGGGACTCGCCAAGCCAGCCCCGGCAGGTGCTGCGGTCTACTTCATCAACCTCAAGGACGGCGATACCGTCAGCAGCCCGGTGCTGGTGCAGTTTGGCCTCAAGAACGCCGGCGTAGCCCCGGCCGGCACCCAGGGCGACACCACCGGCCACCACCATGTGCTGATCGACGACCCGCAGGTGGACATGACGGTGGCTTTGCCGATGACCGACCAGGTCAAGCATTTCGGCGGCGGCCAGACCGAAACCACGCTGACCCTCAAGCCCGGCAAGCACACCCTGCAACTGCTGTTCGCGGACTGGAAGCACCAGTCCTTCAACCCGGCCGTGGTCTCGCCGAAGATCACCATCACGGTCAAATAAAACACCGTCTGGGCATCGCGGCCACCATGCCGCTGCCAGCAGGCGTGAATGTGCAGTGCGGAGACCTGAGTCACAGGCAAAACAGCGCACTACAATCCGGGGACAAGACACAACGATAACCCCCGAGGAGAGTTGCCATGCAGGTCGCGGATTCCACATTCATTGTCTCCGGCGGCGCATCCGGCCTCGGTGAGGCCACCGTGCGGCGGCTGGTGCAGCATGGCGGCAAGGTGGTGATTGCCGACCTCAACGAACTGGCGGGCCGCGCCCTGGCCGACGAACTCGGTGAGCGCGCCGTGTTCACCAAGGTCAACGTCACCTCCGACCGCGATGCCTCGGCCGCGGTGGAGTTGGCGCGCGAAGAGTTCGGCAGCCTGCAGGGCGTGATCAACTGCGCCGGCATTGCCACTGGCGAGCGCGTGGTGGGCAAGGAGGGGCCGCACTCGCTGGAGAACTTCGCCCGCATCATCCAGGTGAACCTCATCGGCAGCTTCAACCTCTTGCGCATCGCCGCCAATGTGATGGCCAAGCAGCCGCCCAACCTCGAAGGCGAGCGCGGCGTGATCATCAACACCGCCAGTGTCGCCGCCTTCGATGGCCAGATCGGCCAGGCGGCTTACAGCGCCAGCAAGGCCGGCGTGGTGGGCATGACCCTGCCCATCGCCCGCGAGCTGGCGCGCTTTGGCATCCGCGTGATGACCATCGCCCCCGGCATTTTCGAGACCGCGATGATGGCCGGCATGAGCCCGGTGATCCGCGCCTCGCTCGAAGCCACCGTGCCCTTCCCCAGCCGCCTCGGCCGCCCCTCGGAATACGCCCAGCTGGCGCAGGCGATCATCGAAAACCCGATGCTCAATGGCGAGGTGATCCGCCTCGATGGGGCAATTCGCATGGCACCGAAGTGACCCCTGTCAAACCCCCACAATCAACAGACCATCAGAGAATATGCATGCCCAGGTTATTGCGAAATGTGCTTGCTGTGGTTCTCGGGCTCGCCATCGGCGGCGGCGTCAACATGGCGCTCATCACGCTCAGCCCCTCGCTCATTCCGCCGCCTGCGGGTGTGGATGTGAGCAATGCCCAGAGCCTGAGTGCTGCGATGCATCTCTTTGAGCCACGGCATTTCATCATGCCGTTCCTGGCGCATGCGCTGGGCACCCTGGCTGGCGCGTTTGCTGCCTACCTGATCGCGGCGAATTACAAGACGCACTTGGCCTGGGTGATTGCCGCCTTCTTTCTTTGCGGCGGTGTGGCGGCGAGTTTCATGATTCCCGCGCCTGCCTGGTTCATCGCGCTCGATCTCCTGGCCGCTTACCTGCCGATGGCATGGCTGGTGACCCGGATGGGTAAGCGTATCCAGCCCGCAGGCCGCGTTGGCGCAGCGTAGCCCGACATATCCACGAAACTACTGATCAGCCTGCAAACCCTGCGAAAGCGCCCGTGCCGTTTCAGCCACCAGCGGTATAATGCGGTTGTAGGCCATGCGCGTCGGGCCGATCACACCCAGCACGCCGGCGACCTGCCCGTTCACGGTGTAGGGCGCGCTCACCACGCTACATTCGTCGAGCACGCGATAGCCTGATTCCTCGCCGATATAGATCTGCACGCCGTCGGCGACCAGGCATTGGTCGAAGAGGCCGAGCAGGTCGCGCTTGCGGTCGAGCGCATCGAAGAGACCGCGCAGGCGGCCGAGATCGCTCATGTCCTGAAACCCCAGCAGGTTGGCACCACCGGCCATCACGTAGCCGCTCTGCTTCGGCTCGCCGCCGAGTGCTGCATCGGCCATGGCCGCCGCCTCGCGCAGAATGACGTTGATGCTGCCCTGCGCGGCACTCACCTCATCGACGAGCGCGCGGCGCAGGCTGACCAGATCGCGGCCTGCGAAGTGCTCGTTGATGGCATTGCCGAAGCGTTCGAGCTCGTCCGCGCCGTAAGGCCGCGCGGTGTGGATGACACGGTTCTGCACCTCGTGCTGGTTGACGACGAGAATCACCAGCACGCGGTTGTCGGAGAGCGGCATGAACTGGATGCGCCGCAGCACCGAGAGGTTTCGCTTGGGCACGGTGACGACCCCGGCCATGCGCGAGAGCTGGCTGAGCAGATTGCTGGCGGTCTGCACCAGGTCATCCGGCGCACGCCAGCCGGGGGCGAGTTCGTCGGCGATCTGCGTGCGCTCAACTTCGTTCAATGCCTCGGGGGCGAGCAGCTGGTCGACGAAGTAGCGGTAGCCGCGCGTGGTGGGGATGCGGCCTGCTGAGGTGTGCGGGCTGGCGACGAGACCGAGCTGGTCGAGATCGCTCATCACGTTGCGGATGGTCGCCGGCGAAATGCCGAGAGCCGCAGCGCGCGCCAGGGTGCGGCTGCCCACGGGCTCGCCGTCCTGGATGTAGCGTTCGACGAGGAGCTTGAGCAGCTCTGCGGCGCGGGGATCGAGAGTAGTGGACATGCCTAGCAATGTGGGAACTGCGCGGGGCAGTGTCAAGGGTGGCGAGAAACCCGCCCCGCCTTGTGTGAATGGACGCGGCCGCAAGGTAAAGTGCGGCGCATGTCTCGCTCCACCATAAAAACCGTCGGCGTCATCGGCAAGCGCACCGATCCCGCCGCCCTGCCCACCGTGGTGGCGCTCTGCCGCCTGCTGAGGGAGCTGGGCTGCGAAGTGCTGGTGGACGACACCCACAGCGCGCTCGCCCAGGCCGAGAGCCTGCCCGCCGTGCCGCGCGCCGAGCTGGGCGCACGCTGCCAGCTGATCGTGGTGGTGGGCGGTGATGGCACCCTGCTGGATGCCGGCCGCAGCCTGGCTCGCTTCGGGGTGCCGCTCCTGGGCGTGAACCAGGGTCGCCTCGGCTTCATGGTCGATGTGCGTCCCGATGCCATGCGCGAAGCCCTGCAAGCCGTGCTGGCGGGTGAAGGTGTTGCCGACAACCGCCTGCTGCTGAGCATGTCCATCCGTCACGCTGGTGGCGCGCAGGATGCCGCCGCGCTGGCCGTCAACGACGTGGTGCTGCGCAACTTCGCCAACATCCGAATGCTCGATTTTGAGACCTGGCTGGGCGAGGAGTTCATCAGCCAGCACCGGGCCGACGGCATGATCGTCTCATCGCCCACGGGTTCAACGGCCTACGCGCTCTCGGGCGGCGGGCCGGTGGTGCATCCGAGCGTCTCGGCACTCACGCTGGTGCCGATCTGCCCGCATACGCTGTCTGATCGCCCGATCGTCGTGCCCGCCAACGCCACGGTGCGCATCGTGCTGCGGGGCCCCGCCCCGGCGATGGCAACCGTCACCTGCGATGGGCAGGTGAGCCGGCCGATCCGCCCCGGCGACACCATCGAGGTCGCTCAAGCGCCAAACCCGCTGCGGCTGATCCACCCGCCGGGCTACCAGTACTTCAGCCTGCTGCGTGACAAGCTGCACTGGGGTCGCGGCCCGAGCAACGAGCGCAGTTAACCCCAATGCTGAAATCGCTGCACATTAAGAACCTCGCCATCATCGACGAGGCGCATCTCGACCTTGCCACCGGCTTCACCGTGCTGACCGGCGAGACCGGCGCGGGCAAGTCGATCCTGCTCGATGCGCTCGGCCTCGTGCTCGGCACCCGCGCCGACCCCGCGCTGGTGCGGCAAGGCTGTGACAAGGCCGAGATCAGCGCCGAGTTCGATCTCGCCGATGCCCCCGGCGCGCGTGCCTGGCTTGATGAGCAGGAACTCGGCGATGCCGACGAGCCCATGCACTGCCTCATCCGCCGCGTGGTCACGGCCGAGGGCCGCACGCGCGCCTTCATCAACGGCCAGGCCGCCAACGCCGGACCGTTGCGCGAATTGGGTGAGCATTTGGTGGATCTCTTCGGCCAGCATGAGAGCCAAACGCTGCTCAAGCCCGAGGTGCAACGCGGTCTGCTCGATGACTTCGGCGGCTACCCGAAGGAACGCGCTGCCGTTGTTGAAGCTGCCGCAGCCTGGCTCGACGCAGACCGCGCGATTGCCGAAGCCAAGACCGCCGCCGGACGCGACCCCGCACAGATCGACTACCTGCGCCACCAGGTGCAGGAGCTGCGCGCCCTGCAATTGCAGGCGGGCGAGATCGACGCTCTCGAAGCCGACCACAAGCGCCTCGCCAACGCCGGCCGCTTGATGGAAGACGGCGCGCGCGCGCAGGACCTGCTCTATGGCGGCGATGGCGCGATCTACGATCAGTTGTCGACTGCGAGCAGCCTGCTCGCAGGCCTCACGCCGCTGCACGAGGGCTTTGCCGAAGCGGAAAACCTTGCCGCCCAGGCGCAGGCCCTGGTGCGCGAAGCCGCCGATGTGGTGACACGCCAGCTCGACAAGCTCGACCTCGACCCGGCCGTGCTTGCCGAGGTGGAGAGCCGCCTGAGCGCCCTGCACGACATGGCGCGCAAGCACCGCATCAAGGCCGCCCAGTTGCCTGAGCACTTGGGCTCGCTCGCATCGGAGCTCGATGGCCTCGAACACGCGGGCGAGCGCATGTCGCAGCTGGAGCACACGCGCGAAGCGGCACTGAGAAAATACCAGGCCGCTGCCAGGCTGCTGAGCGCCGCACGCGGCAAGGCCGCGAAGAAGTATGGCGAAGGGGTCAGCACCATCGTGCGCCAGCTCGGCATGGCGAACGCGCAGCTCGTGGTTGCCGTCGAAGCCATCGAGAGCGAGCGCCCGCGCATGCAGGGTGCAGATGAAGTGCGCTTCGATTTCAGCGCCAACCCCGGCCAGCCGCCGCGCGCACTGGCGAAGGTGGCGAGCGGCGGCGAACTCTCGCGCGTCTCGCTCGCCATCCAGGTTGTGGGTGCTGCCGACTCAGGCGCGCCGACGATGATCTTCGACGAGGTGGATGCCGGTATCGGTGGTGGCGTGGCGGATATCGTCGGCCAGAAGCTCAAGCAGCTCGGCGCGCGTCGGCAGGTTCTCTGTGTCACTCATCTGGCGCAGGTGGCGGTGCACGGCGCGCAGCACTTCGGCATCCGCAAGGAGGTGAAAGACGCGCAGACCTTCACGCGCGTGCTGCCACTGGTGAAGGATGCGCGCACGCTCGAAGTGGCACGCATGCTGGGCGGGCAGGAGATCACTGTCGCCACCCAGGCCCTTGCGCGCGACCTGTTGAAGCGCAGCGCATGGTGAGCCGGATTCAGGCGGAGCACTGCTCCGCCCCGGCGAACGCCGCGCCAAGGATGGCGCGGCGGGGCCAGTTCAAGAGACAGCTGCCGCGCCAAGGACGGCCCACCCGCCCTGCATCTCAAGCCGCGCCTCGACGGTCATGAAGACGATCATGCACACGCCGCTGATGACGCAGTACCTCAAGATCAAGGCCGAGTTCCCCGACACGCTCGTGCTGTTTCGCATGGGCGATTTCTACGAGCTGTTCTACGACGATGCGCGCCGTGCTGCAAAGCTGCTCGGCATCACGCTGACGCAGCGCGGCGAGTCGGCGGGGCAACCGGTCGTGATGGCAGGCGTGCCCTACCACCAGCTCGACAACTACCTTGGCAAGCTCATCCGCCAGGGTGAGTCGGCGGCCATCGTCGAACAGGTTGGTGAAGTAGGCGTCGACAAGGGCCCGGTGCGGCGCGAGGTGGCGCGCATCGTCACGCCCGGCACCGCCACCGACGAGGCCCTGCTCGACCCACGCGCCGCCAACTGCCTCGCCGCACTCTGCGTGCAGGACGGCTGCTACGGACTAGCCTGGCTCGATCTCGGCTCGGGCCGCTTCCGCGTGCTGGAAACCTCGAAGATCAGTGACTTCGCAGGCGAACTGGCAAGGGTGCGACCCACCGAGCTGCTAGTGCCGGACGACCTTGCCAGCACCCTCAGCGACTTTCTCGGCAGCAAGGTCGCGCGACGGCGGCCGCCCTGGCACTTCGATGTCACGACCGCGCGCCGCAAGCTCGCTGAGCAGTTCTCGACACGCGACCTGCGCGGCTACGGCGCGGAAGATTTGTCTGCCGCACTTGGTGCGGCAGGCGCGCTGCTCGCCTACGCCAAGGAGACCGCCCGCGCGCAGCTCGCGCACGTCACCAGTCTCTCGGTTGATCGCACTGACGATGCGCTCATTCTCGACCCGGCCACCCGCCGCAATCTCGAACTCGACCGCACGCTCGCGGGCGAGCCCTCGCCGACCCTGGCGAGCGTGCTGGATGCGGCCGTCACCCACATGGGCAGCCGCCTGCTGCGGGCCTGGCTGGTGCGGCCGCTGCGGGATCGCAGCGCGCTCAATGCCAGATTTGATGCAATCGAGGAGTTGCTGGCAGCACCCGCCAATAGCCGGGGCACTGCTCGCCTCGAATCGCTTCGTGCCGCACTGAAAGACATTGCCGATCTCGAACGCATCTGCGGCCGTATCGCGCTGCGCAGCGCCCGCCCGCGTGACTTGGCAGGCCTGCGCGACACCTTGCTCGCGTTGCCGCTGGTGCAGGCCGCACTCGGCGCGGTCGAAACCCCGCGGCTACAAACGCTCACCCAGAAGCTCGGCACCCACGATGCGCTCGCCGCGCGCCTGCGCGATGCGCTGTCGGACACCCTGCCCCTGCTCGCCCGTGACGGCGGCATCTTCCGCAGCGGATTCGACTCCGCACTCGACGAGCTGCGCGGCCTCTCGAACAATGCCGACAGCTACCTGCTCGATCTCGAAACCCGCGAGCGGGCGCGCACTGGCATCGAGACGCTGAAAGTGGCCTACAACCGCGTGCACGGCTTCTACATCGAGGTCGGCAAATCGCATACCTCGAAAATCCCCGCCGATTACGCCCGCCGCCAGACGCTCACTCACTACGAGCGTTACATCACCGAGGAGCTGAAGGCTTTCGAGGACAAGGTGCTTTCCGCCCGCGACCGTGCACTGGCACGCGAGAAGACGCTCTACGAGGCCCTGCTCGATGAACTCGCCACCCAGCTGCCGACGCTGCAAGCAGCGGCGGCGGCACTTGCCGAACTCGATGTGCTCGCTGCCTTCGCCGAGCGCAGCGCCGCGCTCAATTTGGTGCGCCCCACGCTCGGCGACACGCCAGGACTCAGCATCCAGCAGGGCCGCCATCCGGTGGTGGAATCGGTGCTCGACAACCCTTTCACGCCCAACGATGCCCTGCTCTCGGATGCCCGCCGCCTGCTGGTCATCACCGGCCCGAACATGGGCGGCAAGAGCACCTTCATGCGCCAAGTTGCTCTCATCGCCCTGCTCGCGCATTGCGGCAGCTTCGTGCCGGCAGCGAGTGCCGAGATCGGCCCCATCGACCGCATCTTCACCCGCATCGGCGCGGGCGATGACCTCGCCGGTGGGCAATCGACTTTCATGGTGGAGATGAGCGAGACCGCGAACATCCTGCACAACGCCACCGCGCAATCGCTGGTGCTGATGGACGAGATCGGGCGTGGCACCTCGACCTACGACGGCCTCTCGCTGGCGCGTGCCTGCGCCGAGCATCTGGCGACGAGCGTACGCGCCTTCACCTTGTTTGCGACGCACTACTTCGAGCTGACCGCGCTGGCCGCTTCGCAGACCGGCGTGGCCAATGTGCATCTCGAAGTCGCCGAGGCCGGCGACACCCTCGCCTTCCTGCACAGCGTCCGTGAAGGCCCGGCCAACCGCAGCTACGGCCTGCACGTGGCCGCTATCGCAGGCGTGCCGCGCAGCGTGATCAGCAACGCCAGGGCAATTCTCGCCGAGCTGGAGCAGCAACCCGCCCGCGCGCCGACCCACAACACGACCGCGCCACAGCTCAACCTATTTGCCGAACCACCATCGAAGGCGCTCAAGCTGTTGGATGCACTCGACCCCGATGAGCTGACGCCGAAGCAGGCGCTTGAGGCGCTCTACAAACTGAAGAAAGCACGCTAAGTACGGCGCTCTATGCCCAGGGTGGGCTTCAGCACACCGATGTCTGCGCCGAGAGGCAAAAGCTGGTGGGCTGAAGCCCACCCTACGATTGCAGCCGTCAATGCAGCAGCATGTAGGTCTGTAGCTCACCGACGATGCCGCCCAGCACGGCACCGACCAGAATCAGCGACCACTCATCCTCCTTGAAGGCAGGCCGCAGCATGCCCTCGAACTCCTCGGGGCTGAGCTTCTGCATGCGCTCCATCAGGGTGTTGCGCACGTCCATCGCGCCCTCGGCATAGCCCTCGACGTGCTTCATGGTCTGCGGCAGCGTCTCGACCAGCTTCTGGGTGACGGCCTTTTTCATGTCCTGGTATTGCCGCGAGCCGATGGCGAAGGCCACCAACGGCCGTGCGATGCCTGCCTGTTCATCGACGGTTCGCTCGACATGCCGCTGCACCAGCGCGAACAGCTTGTCGCTGCCGGGGCCTTCGAGGATGCCCTGCCAGATGTTGCCAGGGGTGATGATCTGGTCGGCAACGAGGCGGGCGTAGTCGCGCGAGACCTCCTGCTGGCGGCGCAGGAACAGGCCTTGGTAAGTGAGGCCGAGAATCTTCACCGGACGCTTGGGGTGGAACAGCATCTGCAAGGCCAGCCAGTCGCTGGCGAAGCCGATGAAGATGCCGAAGGCCGGCAGGATCCACGGCGATTGGTAGAACAGCCAGGTCACCATCTGCACCAAGCCGATGATGAAGCCGAACACCAGGCCCGAGTAGCCGAAGAACTTGAACTCCTTGCGCCCCACTTCCGCGAACACGCGATTGAGTAGGGTCTTGTCGCGCAAGAGGGCGTTGATGACCATGTGCTTGAGATCGAACACCTGGCCGATGTTGCTGCGCAGGTCCTTCATCACTTCCGCCACCACCTGCGGGGCCTCGGCCTGCACGCGCTTGATGAGCCTTTCGCGCACGAAGTTGGGCAGCATCTCCCACAGGCCCGGCTGGTGCTGGCTCAAGACCTCGCGGGTGATCTGCTCGACTGCACCGAGCATGGGCTTTTCGATCTCGGCGGCGATCTGGCGCGGGTCGAGCCGGGCGAAGATTTCCTCGATGGTGATGAGCTTGCTGGTGATGACATCCACGGCGATCGAGGCCATCTTCACCGCCTTGCGCGGGATGACACCCTGCCAGCCCAGGTAGGGCTTGATGCCGATGAACTCCAGCGGCTGGAACATCATGCGCACGGCGGCGATCTTGGTGACGTAGCCGATCACCGCCGCAATCAGCGGCATCGACAGAAACAGCCAGGGGCTCGCCATGAAGTTCTGCCCGGCCTGATGCAGGGCGGCTTCGAGGGTGGCGAGCATGTGGACTCCTTTTTGGATTAGTTGTTGCGCAAGGCTAGCCTAGATCGCAGGCAATAAAAACGCCCGCAGCGCGGGCGTTAAGTTCACTGGGCAGGAGTCAGCCTGCCACGCCCGCATTCTGCATCGAGCACCGCACGGCAAACAGTACGCAGGTGATGAAGAGCATCACCATCACCATGCCCATGAAAATGAACTTGGCCGGGCTCTTGGCCTTGAAGTCCTTGTCACGGTTCTTCGAACTCTGCACCCCGAACATCGCAGCCGCGGCACTGGCCGCCGCCTGGGCGAAGCTGGTGTCGTTCTTTCCGTCTTCGGGGGGCTGCTCGGGCATCGCTCTCAGTATCCTTCCAACAGTTTCTGCGAGGCTTGCTCATCGCGGGCGGACTTGATCTTCACATCCTCGCCCAAAATGGATTCGAGCTTGCCGCCCACCAGCGGGATGCCGCTTGCCAGCGTCCACACCATCTTGTTGACACAACCCTTGCCAGCGGCTTCGAGCTTCATCTCGGCTGAGAGCTTCATCGGCACGCCCTTCAACTCCGTGGTGATCTTGCCGGTCCTGGTCGCCGCATCCCAGGCGTCGGTCTGGGTCACGGTGATGCGCTCGGCCATGAACTTCTTGGCGAAATCGGGCAGCGGTGCATCGCTTTTGCTGTCGTAGCGGACGGTGATCGAAAAACCCTTGTCGCTCTTCTTGTAGTCGAGCACTTCGATGTTGGTGCAGCCGGTTGCCTTGTATTTCGCCTCGAAGAACGCGCGGTCCGAATACATCGCCCAGACCTTGTCCACGCCCTTGGTGAACCTGTGTTCCAGATTGATCCTGGTAGCCATCTTTTCTCCCCCTGCGGTGTGATTGAAAAAGCCGCCGGATACATCGTATCCGGCGGCTGATCTTAAACGTGACGCTTACTTGGTGGACGACTTCTGCACCGAGGCGGCAGTGAAGAAATCCGGCGAGAACTTGGCCGTGAGGTCAGGTGCCTTGTCTTCGTTAAACGCCGCGGTGATGAAGTACCGACCCGAGGTGAAGTGGTAGATGATCTCGGGCACCGTGGTCGTCGCCTGCACATTGCTGCCCCAGACCAGATGGCCTTCCTGGAACTGGAACAGGCCGCCGCGCTCGTCGTAGTTGTCGGCCGCCACCAGGTTCCAGCTGTCCTCGTCGAAGTACATCACGCGCTTCTTAAAGACATGGCGCAGGCCCGGCTTCAAGTTGGCCTCGACCACCCAGACGCGGTGCAACTCGTAGCGCGGCAGCTCCTGGTTGAGGTGCTTGGGCTTGGCGAGGTCCTTGTACTTGATCTTCGGGCCCGCGATCTTGTAGCCGTTGTAGGGCACATACATTTCCTTCTTGCCCACCAGCTTCCAGTTGTAACGCTCCAAGGCACCGTTGAAGAGATCGACCTGATCGTAGAACTCGTGCCCGTCGGTGCCCTCGTAGGGGTTGTCGCAGCAGACGGCGGGGGCCTTGCGGATGCGCTTCAAGCCTGGCGAATAGAGCCAGGCGGCGCGGCCGTCGTTGCCGGTGCCGGCCTTTTCATGCACAAGGATGTAGGTGCCGGCGAGGCGCGGGGGAGCGACCGTCTGCGACAGATACTTGAGGAACTCACCCGAGGTCTTGGTGAGCGGCACGGCCTTCTTCAGCGAGGCGTACGAGAACTGCACGTTCTCGATGATCTTGGTGAGCTGGAACTCGCCCGAGGGCTGCACGATCATCTGGTTGTTGTAGCGGATCACCGATTCGCCGCGCCACTTCAGCTTGTGGTTCCACACCGGCTCGGAACCGCTCTTGGGGATCGGGAAGGGGAAGCCCACCTTGCAGTTGTCGAGGATGTCGGTGCCGATCATCTCGCAGGTCGTGGCGTTGGCCTTGGTGGCGTCGTAGATTTCCTGCGGCCAGGACACGTTGCGATGCGTCGGGTAGACATTCATCTTGTAGGTGTCGTACGACTTGAGCAGGAACTTGTGGCCCTCGGTGAGGCCAGCCGAGTACTGCGCCATGTTGGCCTTGCTGATGGTGAACTTGCTCGCCTCGGCCTCGATCTTCGGGTCGGAGGAGAACTCGCTCTTGAGCGAACCGGACTGCGGCGCAGGAGCCCAGGCCGGGATGGTGCCTGCCTTGTTGGCTTCTTTTTCAGCGCCGACAGGCGTCAGCGTGGTACCGATTTTCGCGGCTTCTGCGGCGTCAACTTTTGCAGCGGCGTGGGTCGCCACCAGACTCAGCGCAGCCGCAAGGCTGGCACCGAATGCCATGGACAAGGTTTTCATGTCCGGTTTCTCCTCAATGTGGGGTTTGATGAAAAGCACGACTCGCTTGAAGCCGCAGCGGGTCGATGCTAACCCAATACCGCGCACAGATGTCACGCGTGCAGACGGGCGGATTCGTTCATTTGCCAGCCCGGTCTTTTGGCGGTGCGGAGGCATCGTCCAGCGCTCTTTGCAGCAGCTCGCGCAGGTTCAGTTCGGCCGCGAGAGTCGCCAGAGCGATGTAGACCCCACCCAAGCGCCGATGCAGGAAAACCAGCTCCCTCGGCGGCAGCCGGAACGATCGGGTCAGCGCATTGCGCGCAGCGATCTGGCTGACCCGCATCGGCAGGTCGCTGGCAGCGAAGCGGTAATTGCCCTCGGCGGTGCGAAGCCCCGCGGGTGCGCGCGGTGGATCGAAGGGCTCGACGATGCGCTCGCACATCGCCGCAAACGCATCGAGTGCGCTCTCGGGGAAATCATCGCCGATCAGGCCGATGGCTTTCGCACCCCGACGGATGCGCGTCTGATCCTGTGCCAGCGCGCCGGCAACGATCTCGGAGTAGTCCGCAATGAAGCGGCGGGGGAAGACGCGTGTGGCACCGAAGTCGAGCAGCACGATGCGGTCATTGCCATCGGGGTCGATGCGCACGCGGTAGTTGCCGAAATGCGGATCGGTCTGCACCAGGCCCCAGCCGAAGAACTCCGTGAGAAACAGCTCGACGAAGCCCATGCCCAGACGGTCACGCCGCGCCTGCGGCAGCGCGCGCACGCTGGCATCGCTCACCGCAACACCCTGTTCGTAGCTGGTGGTCAGCACGCGGGCGCCGCTGTACTCGCGCAGCACGCGCGGCACCACGAAGCGGCTGTCACCCGCCAGGCGCTGCGCGAAGGTCTCAGTGTAGACCGCCTCCTGTGCGTAGTCGCACTCGCCGACCAGCATCTCGCGCACCTCCTCGAAGATCGGTGCGAGGTCGAGATTCTTCGGCGTCAGCCGGCTGGCGATGAGCAGCCGCGAGAGCGTCTTGATGTCACTGCCGATGGCATTGGCGACACCCGGATACTGGATCTTCACCACCACTTCCAACCCGTCGCGCTTGCGGCGCGCGCGGTGGGCCTGGCCGAGCGAGGCGGCGGCCAGGGGCTTCTCGTCGATATCGAGTTCCGCCAGCGCGGCAGCACCCACCGATGAACGCAATTGCGTGGCGACCTGCGACCAGGCCACCGGCGGAGTGTCGTCCTGCAACTGGCCGAGCACCTCCACCGCCTCGTGCGGCATGAAGTAATCGCCGAACATCGCCAGCATCTGCCCGGCCTTCATCACGCTGCCCTTGAGCTGGCCCAGCTCGTCGGCCAGCACCTGCGCCTGCGCCTTGTAGAAGTCCCGGTCCGCCTCGCTCTTGGAGACCTCGCCACGGAAGATGTTGCCGAGCGAATGCACGGCGATCTTGGCACCCGCGCCAACGCCGAGACGTGCCAGCGCAAAGTTGCGCTCGAAGCTGCCAGTTTTGAGCCGCGCGATGCTAGGCTTTTGACCCTTGGGTGGTTTCTCGTCTGACACTGCCTGTTGATCTCTAGTGAGGTGATATGCCGTCTTCTTCCCTGCCCGACATTCTATTGTCGGTGAAACACCCCGAACGCCTGGTGGATGAGCTGGCCCGCACGCTCGAAGCCCACATTGCCAGCCGCGGCGGCCTCAAGGGCCTGGCGATGAAAGCCGGCTTCGGCGCGCTGCGCAGCGCCAAGCCCGACATCGCCGACCGTGCCGTGCGCGGCCTGATGCCGGACATCGCCAAGGCGCTCGACCCGCTCTATGCCGAGTTCAGGCAGGGCCAGGGCACCGACTTCGGCAGCTATCTCACTCAGCACGCGGGCCGTGCCGCCGAGCTGATGGTTGCCGCCGTCGATACCCGGCTTGCTGGCAATCCCAACGCGCCGGTGAAGGCGGTCTACAAGCAGTTTCGCGGCAGCGTCGGCGATGAGCTGCAAAAGCTGCTGCCGCCTGTGGGCCGGGTATTGTCCACGCACATCGCTTGAGTCTCGACACTGCCTATCAGGCTTCGCTATAAAGCACCCGGCAAGGGCATCGCAAGGATGCGATGCAGAACATCACAGAGAGGGGACACATGCGTTATTTCAATGGGCTAGGGATAGCCACTTTCGCGCTGCTGGCCGCAGCCCCAGTCACCGGATGGGCGATTGATGTCGGCATCGAAAGCCTCGGGATCGATGGCACGCTCAACAACAACATCACCATCGGTGCTGCGCTGCGCACCGAGGTGCAGGCCACCGACCTGATCGGCAAGGCCAACCTCGATCCAGGCGTCTGCTCCGGCATTTTCCAGTCCTGCCAGGGCTTGTTCAAAGGCCAGACCTACCCGGCCCAGCAGCTGTTTGCCTCGCCGGGTGCGCCTTCGATGCGCGCCGACGACGGCAATCTCAACTACGACCAGCACGATCTCACCCAGGGCGGCATCCGCCTGACGCAGGACCTCACGCTCGGCAAGGACGGCTTCGGCTTTTTTGCCCGCACGATCTCGTTCTACGATGCGGTCAACGACCGCATGAAAGACAGCTACCGCAACCTCATCACTGCGGAGAACGACCAGCGGGTTGGCACCACCGGCCCCAACACCTCGGCACCCAACCGTTACTTCGCGCGCGTCTACGGCCCCGGCGAGGCGACCGAAATCAGCCGCACCGACTCCACCCTTCGGCGCCAGCTTATCGCCGACGTGCAGCTCTTGGAGTTCAACTTCTTCGGCAAGCTGCCGCTGCCAGGCACCGAGAAGGAGTTCAGCTTCAAGCTCGGTCGCCAGACCGTGAACTGGGGAGAGTCCACGCTGCTGGTCATCAACTCGGTCAACCAGGCGCAGCCGGTCAACACCAATAATCTCTACCGCGTCGGCTTTCAGCTCGAAGAGGTGTTCACGCCGATCAACATGGCGTTTGCGAGCTTCGAGCCGTACGAGGGCGGCACGCTGGAGGCCTTCTACCAGTTCGAGTGGCAGCCGGTGGAAATCCCCGCACCCGGCAGCTTCATGTCCTTCGTCGACATCGGCACGCAGAACCTGGGCAATTACGTCAATCTCTCCTTCGGCGGCTCGGCGGACGATCTCGACCAGACCGGCCGTTTTCTCGATAACCCGCTCTCGCTCGTCACCGGCACCACCGCGCACATCAGCCGCGCGCCCGACCGCACGCCGGATGGCTTCGGCCAGTTCGGCGTCGCACTCAAGACCTACTTCGAGGAGTTCAACAACGGCACGGAGGTGTCGCTGTATTTCATGAACTACCACTCGAAGCTGCCGTATGTGAGCTTCCTCAGCGGTCAGCCTTCCTGCGCGCGCGCCGAGGGCAACCCGGACGGCATCAATGCTGCCAACACGGTGGACATTCTCAAGGCCTGCCCCCGCCTGCCGGCGCTGGTGGATACCCGCGCCAACCAGCAATTCACCGCTGACTCGGTGGACTACATTACCCGTCAGGTGCTGACTGGCAATAGCCGCATCCTCACCGACCTCGGTATCGGGATTGATGACCTCGGCGCACTTGGCCCCCTGCTCGGCGGCAGCGCCGATGACAACACGGCTGACCTCGATGATCTGGTCAAGCTCGACTCCGGGCCCTTCCTGCTCGACTACCCGAAGAACATCCAGCTCTACGGCCTCTCGTTCAACACCACGGTGGGCGACTACTCGATCCAGGGCGAGGCGGCGTTCCGCCCCAACCTGCCGGTGCAGGTCTCGGTGATCGACGTGGCCTTTGCCGCCGCCCAGCCCTTTCTCACCCGCTGCCACGACGAGACGGTGGGTTGCGCGGGCACCCAGGGCGGCGGTGTCGGCTTCGATGGCACCGGCACCAACGACGCACCTGGCCGCGCCGACTACGGTGGCAGCGATGCCATCGACGGCTGCACCAGTGGCGTCAACTGCGACACGGTGAACCTCATCCTCGGTGCCGCGCCCAGCTCGGCGCGCAGCTTCCCGAGCTTCCTGGTGCCCTACCGTGGCGAGACCCTCGGCGAGGGCTTTGGCGGCGGTGCGGGTGGTGTCTACATCCCCGGCTACGAGCGCCTGCAGGTGATGCAGTACAACCTCGGCTTCACCCGCGTGCTGGGTGCCACCGACAACCCGATTGGCGCCGACCAGATTCTCGCCGTGGCCGAGTTCGGTGCCACCCATGTGCTCAACCAGCCCGGCCTCGACGAGTTGCAGCTCGATGCACCCGGCGTCTACTACCACGCCAGCGCCGGTGCCGATGGCAGCGGTGCCGATGGCTCGCGGCAGGCCTGCTCCACCAACCAGCAGTGCGTAGTGGGCGGCGATGGCGGCCGCTTCAACCCGCACCAGGCCAATCTGCACAACTTCGCAACACCATTCTCCTGGGGCTACCGGCTGGTCGGCATCTTCAAGTACGAGAGCGTCGCACCGGGCATCTCGCTGCAACCCTTCCTGATCTGGAGCCATGATGTCGATGGCATCTCGCCCGGGCCTGCCGGCAACTTCGTGCGTGGCCGCAAGAGTGTGAACTTCAACATTGAAACCCGTTACAAGTCGGACTTCACCTTCACCGTCGGCTACAACTGGTTCTTCGGCGGCAAGGAGCAGAACCTCTACCGCGACCGCGACAACTTGCAGGTTTTTGCTCGTTATCTCTTCTGAGATAACGCCTGATTAACGTATCCAGCGCCGCGCTTTGCGCGGCGTTTTTACTTCTGGGGGCCGCAGCTGTTGCAGCCGCCGCTGCCACAGGCCGCCTTGGGCCTTTGCAACGTGGGCTTGACCACCCGCTGCCAAACCAGGCGCAGGCTCAGGCCCAGCAGCAGGGCAATCACCAGTATTTCAAAGGCGAGGTAGAGGCTCATACAAAAGCCATCGCAATGCGGTAGGCGATGAACGAAGCGGCGTAGGCCAGGCCGAACAGATAGCCAGTGGCGATGGCGGTTATACGCCAGTCGGTCTCGCGGCGGATGGTCGCCAGTGTGCTCAGGCACTGGGGTGCAAACACATACCAGGCCAGCAGCGAGAGCGCGGTGGGCAGGCCCCATTGGGCGGAGATGATCGGCGAGAGCAGCTCCGTCGCCGCCTCATCACTCGCGGCAGAGATGGCATACACGGTGGCGAGCGCACTCACCGCCACCTCGCGCGCGGCGAGGCCGGGGATGAGCGCGATGCATATCTGCCAGTTGAAACCAATCGGTGCGAACAGCGGCTCCATGAAGTGGCCGATGCGCCCGGCAAAGCTGT
>JAZKHC010000076.1:0-32502 GCA_040385605.1 Pseudomonadota bacterium | reverse complement strand
ATCATGCACTCCTCGATCATGCGGTGCGCCTTGTTGCGCTGCACCGGATAGATGCTCTCGATCTTGGAATCTTCGGTGAAGGCGAACTTGGTTTCCTGGCCCTCGAAGTCGATCGCACCGCGCTTCACGCGCGCCTTGAACAGCACCTCGAACACTTCTTCGAGCGCCTTCAGGTGCGGCAGGATTTTCTTGTTGGCGATGGCCTGCTCGCCCTTGGGGTTGGCGAGCATCTCGGCCACGTCTTCGTAGATCAGCCGCGCGTGACTGTTCATCACGCCTTCGTAAAACTTCGCCCCCGTGATCTCGCCCGCGCTGCTGATGCGCATCTCGCAGACCATGCAGAGACGATCGACATGTGGGTTGAGCGAGCAGAGACCATTGCTCAGCTTCTCCGGCAACATGGGGATGACGCGGCGCGGGAAGTACACCGAGGTGCCGCGCTTCTGCGCCTCCTCGTCCAAGGGCGAGCCGACTTTCACGTAGCTCGACACATCGGCGATGGCGACGATCAGCTTGTAGCCGCCGCGGATCTTTTCCTTCGAGGCATACACGGCATCATCGAAGTCGCGCGCATCGGCCCCGTCGATGGTCACCAGCGGCAGCTTGCGAATATCGACGCGGCCCTTGCTGCTGGCCTGTGCCTCGGTGACGGTGTCGGGGATGGCCTTGGCTTCCGCCTCGACTTCCACCGGCCACTCATAGGGCAGGTCATGGCGACGCAGGGCGATCTCGATTTCGAGCCCCGGTGCCAGATGCTCGCCGATCACTTCCGTCACGCGGCCAATCATGGTGCCGCGCCCACCCGGTACGGTGATGATCTCCGCCCGCACCACTTGGCCAACCTTGGCCCCTGCGAGATCGCCGGTCTGTATCTGCAACTCGAAAGGCTGGGCTTTCTGGTTGTCAGGCGTGAGCCACCAGCGACCACCCTCCTGCCGCAGGCGGCCGACCGCGAAGCGCGGCGCGGTCGAGACCACGGCGATGAACTCGCCGGCGAGCCGGCCGCTGTGATCGACCTCGACCACCCGCACGCGGGCACGGTCGCCGGTCATCAGGCCGCGCATCTCGCGCGCGGGCAAAAACACGTCTTCGCCGCCTTCCAGCTTCGGCTCCGGCACCACGAAGCCGAAGCCATCGCGGTGGGCGCTGACCTTGCCGGTGATTTCGAGGCCCACGCGGGCGCTGGATTTGGTCTTGGGCGGCGCGGCATCAATCGCCAGCTTGGGCAGAAAGGCAAGGGGTGCAGGCATCGGTGCCAGTTTTGGTGGCGTTGCCTTCAGCAGCGCCGTGGCCTTGTTGCTGCGCCCTTCGGTGACCACTACAGGTTTGACGCTGGACTGAGCCACGCTGTTTTTGATGGGCGCTTCAGTACGTTCGTTGCGCGTGGTCCTGGACGCTGCGGGTTTCGCAGCAGGCATTGCAGACTTGGCGGCAGGTACAGCGGGCAGCAGTTGCACGGGCATCGGCTGCGCCGACAAACCTACTGCCCCCGATGCCGCTGGCACCAGTCGGCCCCGACGATCCAGCACCGTCTGCCCGCCCCGCACCAGTTCCAACAGGCGCTTTTCGAGCGCCATCTGGTCGGGCAGCTTTTTCAGATCGAAGAAGCCGATCAGGTCATCGAGCGAAGACGGTTGCGCCTTCAGGCGCGCGAGGATCGCATCGCCCGCCGGCACATGGCTCAAGCGCGGCTGTGGCGCTTGGGCCGTGCGATTGCCGGGTGCCGTCTGGACCAGACCTGGCACAAAGTCCTGCTTCCAGGGCTCCTGCTCGTCGTGATCTTTGTGGCGATTGCGGTCGTAGGGGTTCTTTCTTTTTTTCATTGACAAGCCTGGGGGGCGACACGATACTGCGCGCCCTTGATTGTGGGGCCAAAAGCCCTTGCAGATGGGGTTTCAGTAAAAAGCCGTAGTGGCGGAATTGGTAGACGCACTAGTTTCAGGTACTAGCGGGGCGACCCGTGGAGGTTCGAGTCCTCTCTTCGGCACCAAACAAACAAACCCGGCTCCGGCCGGGTTTTTTGTTTGGCGCCTGGCGGCGTGAGGTTTGGCCGCCCACCATGATTTCGCTTTGCGAAATCATCGCCTCCCTCGCCGGGAGGCTGAGAAGCGCGTTCGACTCGGCTGACGCGCCTTGATGCGCGGCAGTCCGTGTCTGCATTACGCAATCAATCAAACGGATGGTGCAGCACGATGGTGTGCTCGCGATCGGGGCCGGTGGAGACGATGGCGATTTCGACACCGGTCACTTCTTTCATGCGGTCGAGATAGCGGCGTGCATTGACCGGCAGGTCTTCGTATTTGCTGATGCCGAAGGTGCTGCTCTGCCAGCCCGGCAGGTCCTCGAACACCGGCTCCACTTTCTCGAAGCCCTCAGCGCCGATGGGTGGGTTCTCGATGAGTTCGCCGTCGAGCTTGTAGTGGGTGCAGATGCGGATGGTCTCCAGCTCGTCGAGTACGTCGAGCTTGGTGACGACCAACCCAGAGACCGAGTTGTTGAAGATGCTGCGGCGCGCGGCCACGGCATCGAACCAGCCGCAGCGGCGCGGGCGGCGCGTCACGGTGCCGAACTCGTCGCCAACCTTCCGGATGTGCGCCCCGATGCCGCCCTCGCTGTCATCGAGTTCCGTGGGGAACGGCCCTGAGCCGACGCGCGTGGCGTAGGCCTTGACGATACCCAGGACGTAGTCGAGTTGGCGCGGGCCGACGCCAGTGCCGGTGGCAGCGCCACCCGCGGTGGTGTTCGATGAGGTCACGTAGGGATAGGTGCCGTGGTCGATATCCAGCAGCGCGCCCTGCGCACCTTCGAACAGCACGTTGTCGCCGCGCTTCAGGTGCTGGCGCAGGTGCTCGGTGACGTCGCAAACCATCGGGCGGATGACTTCGGCGTAGGCGATGAGGTCATCGAGCGTGGCCTGGAAATCTTCCGGCGCTTCCTTGTAATAGTTGGTCAGCACGAAGTTGTGGTACGCCATCAGCTCGCCGAGCTTGGCGGCCAGGAGATCACGCTGGTAGAGATCGCCGACGCGCACGGCGCGGCGTGCCACCTTGTCTTCGTAAGCGGGGCCAATGCCCTTGCCGGTGGTGCCGATCTTGGCTTCGCCACGCGCCTTCTCGCGGGCCTGGTCGAGGCGCGCATGGATTGGCAGCACCAAGGGGGCAGCCTCGCTGATCTTCAGCCGCGAGCGCACTTCCATGCCGGTGGCTTCCACCGTTTCGAGTTCGCTCTTGATGCCCAGGCGCTTGTTACCGCAGATGTGTGCGAGCGAGAGCACCACGCCATTGCCGATGTAGCAGGGCGCACCTTCGCGCATCACGCCGGAGGGGATGAGATTGAGCGCGGTCTTCTTGCCCTTGATGACCAGCGTATGGCCGGCGTTGTGGCCGCCCTGGAAGCGCACCACGGCCTGGGCACGATCGGTGAGCAGGTCGACGACCTTGCCCTTGCCTTCATCGCCCCATTGAGCGCCAATCACCACTACTGTCTTGCCCATTTTTCTTTCCCTGACTACGCGGCCGGCTCTATGCCAAGCCGCAACAATTCATTTACATCCGCCGAGAAGCCCGTCGCCGGACGGCTCAGGCCAAACTCACCGCCGACGCCATCGTAGCGACCACCGCGCGCCAACTCACGACCATGGCCGGGCACGAAGGCAGCGAACACGAGGCCAGTGTGGTAACGCGCACCGCGCAACTCGGCAAGGTCGATATGGATCGGCAGCGAAGGCTGGTTCTTTTGGAGCATGGCGATGACCTGCTCCAGTGAGGCCACTGCCGCTGCCACGCCATCACCAAACGAGGAGAGCGTGTCGCGCGCGCGTTGCAGCACGGAGACATCGCCGTGCAGGGTCATCAGTGCGGCGAGTGCGCTCTGCGCCTCTGCGCTCAGGCCGCGTGCGGCAACGAAGCCCGCCAGTTCCGGCAGCGACTTGCGCTGCAAGAGATCGAACAGATCTGCCTCGTCATCAGCCTTGAGTGCAATGCCGGCAGTGACGGCGCGATAGACGCCGACGTGACCGAGATCGAGATGCACCTCGGCCACTCCCGCGAGGCGCAGGGTGTCGAGCATCAGGTTCAGCACTTCCAGATCGGCCGAGAAGGTGGCATCGCCAAACAGCTCGCAACCCACCTGGCGCGGCGAACGCGGGCCGCCCAGCACATCGGGCCGCGTGCGCAGCACGGTGCCGAGATAGCAGAGGCGCACCACGGCCTGATCGGCGAAGTGCCGGGCGGCGATGCGCGCGGCCTGCGGCGTCATGTCGCTGCGCAGGCCCAGCAGGCGGCCACTCGCAGGGTCGGTGAGCTTGAAGGTGACGCTGTCCATGTCCGCACCGACACCCGTCAACAGCGAGTCGAGGTGCTCGACGAAGGGCGGCAGGATCAGCTCGTAGCGGGCGGCGCGATAGTGATCGAGCAGCGTGCGGCGCAAGGCCTCGGCGCGCCAGGCAGCGGCGGGCAGGGATTCCTCCATGCCCTCCGGCAGCATCCACAGTTTCGACACGCCTAGCGGCCCTTGAAGGCGTCAAAGAACTCGCCCTTCGGCTCCACCACCAGCACGTCGTTGGGGCCACCGATGGAATCGCGGTAGGCGCTGAGCGAGCGGTAAAACTTGTAGAACTCGGCATCGGCACCGTAAGCCTTCGCGTAAATCTCGGCGGCCTTCGCATCGCCTTCACCGCGCAGCTTTTCGGCATCGCGGTAGGCATCGGCCACGGTCACCTGCGCATCGCGGTCGGCATTGGCGCGGATCTTCTCGCCCTCTTCTGCACCCTTGGCGCGCAGCTCGGTGGCCACACGGGTGCGCTCGGCGCGCATGCGGTCGTAAACCGAATCACTGACTTCACGCGGCAGGTTGATGGACTTGATGCGCACGTCGATGATCTCGACGCCGAGTTCCTTCACTTTCTCCTTCGCGTCTTTTTCAAGCGCCTGCATCATGGCAACGCGATCGGTGTTGATCGCCTGCTGGATGGTGCGCGAGCCGAACTGGCTGCGCAGGCCGCTGTTGACGATGGCGGAGAGGCGGTCGGCGGCGACGATGCTCTGACCACCCGTGGCACGGTAGTACTGCGTGGGGCCGGCGATGCGCCACTTGACGTAGCTATCGACTTCGACGTTTTTCTTCTCGGCGGTCAAGAAGTTTTCGGTCGGGTTGTCGAGCTCCTGGATGCGCGCATCGAAGCGCGTCACCGACTGCATGAAGGGCAGCTTGAAATGCAGGCCCGGCTCGTAGTCGGCGCGGGTCAGTTCGCCGAGCTGGAACAGCACAGCCTTCTCGCGCTGATCAACGATGAAGGCGGTATTGGCGAGTGTGAGCAGCGCAAACGCGACGATGAAGAAAATCGGCATGGAACGGTCTTGCATGATTAGTTCTCCTTTCGCTTAGCGGCTGCGCGAGCGGTTGGCATCGCCGCTGCCGGTGGCGGGCGGGCTGCTGGCGGTGGGCAGGTCGGCGGCGACCGGGGCTGCGGTCTTCGGCATGTTCTTCATCAGCTGGTCGAGCGGCAGATAGATCATCGGCGAGCCTTTTTCGACGTCGATCACGACCTTGCTGCTCTTGCGATACACCTCGCTCATGGTGTCGAGGTAGAGGCGCTGGCGGGTGACTTGCGGCGCTTTCTTGTACTCAGTGACCAGCGAGGTGAAGCGGGAGGCGTCACCCTCGGCCTTGGCGACGATCTGATCCTTGTAGGCCGTGGCTTGCGCGATGTCGCGGGCGGCGGCACCGCGTGCTTTGGGGAGTTGGCCGTTGGCATAGGCCTGGGCCTCGTTCTTCTGCCGCTCCAGATCTTCACGCGCCTTGATGACGTCAGCAAAAGCCGCCTGCACAGCCTCTGGCGGCTGCACCTGGCTCAGGTTGATTTCGGTGACGATCAGGCCGGTCTTGTATTCGTCGAGGCGCTCTTGGAGCGAAATCTTGGCGCGGTCGGCCACGGCTTGGCGGCCTTCGTTCAAGACGAAATCCATCAGGCTCGAACCCACCACCTCGCGCACCACGGCCTTGGTCGCCTGCTCCAGCGTCAGCTGGGGGTTCACCACATTCATCACGAAATCGTAGGCCGAGCTGACGCGGTACTGTACGCTCAACTCCACATCGATGATGTTCTCGTCCTGGGTGAGCATCACTGCACGCTGGCTCACGCTTTGCACCTTGGTGAACTGCACCTTCTCGACCTTTTCGACCGGCCAGGGCAGATGCCAGCGCAGGCCCGGTTCGGTGGTCGCGGTGTAGGCGCCGAAGCGCAGCACCACGCCACGCTCCTGCTCATCGATGGTGTAGAAACCTGAAGCGACCCAGAGCACGCCGATCAAGCCAAGGGCAATACCCACGGCACCGCCCGGCAGCTTGGGCATTTGTGGGCCAGCGCCCGGCGGGCCTTTTTTGCCGCCCTTGCCGCTGAGCCGCGCCTTGAAGCGTTTGATGATCTCGTCGAGATCAGGCGGGCCTTGATTGTTGCCACCGCCGCCGGAGCCGCCTTTATTGCCGCCGTTCTGGTTCCAAGGGTCGCGGTTGTTCGACCCAGGCTCGTTCCAAGCCATCAGCTGCTCCAAAAATCTTAGGTGGTTTTGAGGTGAGGACGCAGCCGCCCAATTCAAGCAGCTGCTCAAGCGACAGACTTTTTCGCGCGCTTTGAAGGTTTGCTGGGGGCCAGTTCTTCCCACGATTCTAACGCAGGCACTGAGCCCATCACGGGCACGCCAGCCTCGCGGCAGACGCGCTCGTAGCGCGCCATCGGCAAGCGCAGGGTGAGATGCGAAATCCCTTTGGTATCGACCCGCTCCTGCTGCACGGCATGGGCGGCGAACAGCAGGCCGCGCAGCTTGCCCTGCTGGGGCGTGACGGCAATCTCGCCCTCGAACAGGTCGGTGAAGATGACTTCGGACAGCACCTGCCGCAGTGCGTCCAGCCCCTCGCCCTTTTGAGCCGAGAGATAGATACGCGCGGGCGCGCCTTCGGGGTCGCGCTCGATGCGCGGCTTTTCGCCCAGCACGAGGTCGATCTTGTTGAAGACATACAGCACGGGCAGATGATCGGCTTCGATCTCTTTCAACACCGCCTGCACCTGTTCGATGCGCGCCTCGTGTTCGGGGTCGGAGGCATCGACCACATGCACCAGCCAGTCGGCCTCGCGCGCTTCTTCCAGCGTGGAGCGGAAGGCGGCCACGAGACCATGCGGCAGATCGCGGATGAAGCCGACGGTGTCGGCGAGCAGGATTTCCTGATCGGCCGGCAGTTGCAGCTTGCGGATAGTGGTGTCCAGCGTGGCGAACAGCTGATCGGCTGCATAGGCGGCCGCACCCGTCATCGCATTGAACAAGGTGGACTTGCCCGCGTTGGTGTAGCCCACAATGGACACCAGCGGCGTCTCGTTGCGCTTGCGGGCGCTGCGCGAGAGCGCACGGTGGCGACGCACATCCTCAAGCTGTTTCTTGAGATGCGTCATGCGGTCTCTGACCAGACGACGATCCAGCTCCAGCTGGGTTTCGCCGGGGCCTGCCAAGCCGATGCCGCCACCGCCCTGACGCTCAAGGTGCGTCCAGCCGCGCACGAGTCTGGTCGACAGGTGCTGCAACTGCGCCAGCTCAACCTGCAACTTGCCCTCGTGCGTGCGTGCGCGCTTGGCGAAGATGTCGAGAATCAGCCCCGCGCGCGACAGCACCCGGCACTGAAGCACTTTCTCCAGGTTGCGCTCCTGGCTGGGCGAGAGTTCGTGGTTGAAGATTGCAACCTCCGCCTCGCCCGCCGCACAGGCCGCCGCCGCCTCATCGGCCTTGCCGCTGCCGATGTAGAGGCCCGCATCCGGCCGGCTGCGCGAGCCGCCGAGAACGGCCACAACCTCGGCACCCGCAGAGCGGGCCAAGTCCAGAAACTCGATGCGATCCGACTGGAAATCGCCGGTGTGCATGTCCAGGTGGACCAGCACAGCCTTTTGCCCGCCGCGCGGGCGCTCGATGAACTTCAGTGGAAACGCCTCGTCGTTTTAGGCCGCGACGGTCGGCATAGCCTCACCGCCATCTTCTTCGGTCAGGCGCACCGCGCGAGCCGGGACGATGGTGGAAATGGCGTGCTTGTAGACCATCTGGCTCACGGTGTTGCGCAGCAGCACCACGAACTGGTCGAAGGATTCGACATGGCCTTGCAGCTTGATGCCATTGACGAGGTAGATAGAGACCGGGATGCGCTCTTTGCGCAGGGCATTGAGAAAGGGCTCTTGCAGGGTTTGGCCTTTGGACATGGCGTGTGACCTCTTGTTTGTTATTGCTGATTGTTATGGGCGGCGTTACCGATGCCGTAAGAGTTGGAGATTACCACGGTGAGGCCTTTACCGAGCTTGAACGATGGTCGCGTTTTGCAATTGTTCAAGAGTGAAGTGCAGTGCATTACTCATTCGCGGGTCAATCAGTTGCAGCGCCGGCTCGCTTCTAAGCCAGGTGATCTGGCGCTTGGCGTACTGGCGGGTGGCGATGATGCCGCGCTCCACAGCGTCGGTGAGACTGCACTCCCCGCTCAAATGTTCCCAAAGCTGGCGATAGCCGACGGCGCGGATCGAAGGCAGCTCCTTGTGCAGATCGGCGCGCGTCTTGAGCTTAAGCACCTCTTCAAGAAAACCGGCCTCCATCATCTGCCGGAATCGTTCGCCGATCGCCGCATGCAGCGTCGCGCGCTCAGGCGGCAGCAGGCCGATCTTGACCACTGGGCCCGCCAGCCCCGCGGATTTCGGCGCTGCCCAATGCGCGCTGCGCGTGCGGCCGGTGAGCGCGTGGATCTCCAGCGCGCGCAGGATGCGCTGCGGATCGTTGGGCTCAATTTTTGAGGCTGCTTCAGGGTCAATCACTGCCAGCTGCGCGTGCATGGCTGGCCAGCCCTGCGCTGTCGCCTGCAAACTGAGCTGCTCGCGCACGCCCGCATCTGCTGTGGGCAACTCCGACAGGCCATTTTCGAGCGCGCGGAAATACAGGCCAGTGCCGCCGACCAGAATCGGCACCCGGTTTTCGGCACGCGCCGCAGCGACCAGCGCCAGCGCATCGTCGCGGAAGCGTGAGGCGGAATAGCTCTCGGCCGGGTCGAGGATGTCGATCAGACCATGCGGCCAGCGCGCCAGGGTAGCGCGCGGCAGCTTGGCGGTGCCGATATCCATGCCGCGATAGACCTGCGCGGAATCGACGCTGATCAGCCTGGCCCCGGCCCAGGGCGTCGTACCTTCTGCAAGTGCTGCGGCCAGCGCCAGCGCCAGGCCGCTCTTGCCTGAGGCGGTCGGCCCCATCAGGAAAAGCGCGGGTGCATTTGGCAGGCTCATTGGCGAGTACCCACGCGCACAGCAAACCGCCACGGCAGCTTGGCTATACTCCACCCACACGTACAACTAAAACCCAAAAGGAACCTCCGATGCGCCACGCTCTGCTCGCTGCTGCACTGATCACTGCCCCTGCCGCCGTCATGGCCGAAGGCATCAGTTACACCTATGTCGATGCCCGCTATTTCTCCACAGATTCCGATGCCCTGAGTACCAACCAGCAGGGTGGCACGCTCTCCGGCTCGCTGGCTCTCGGCGACATTTTCTTCGTCGCTGCCGACGGCAGCTATGGCGAGAGCGAGGACATCACCCTCGCCGGTGTCAGCGGCAGTTTCCAGACCACGGCCGCAGCACTGCGTCTTGGCGTACATCACACGCTCGCACCCACGCTCGACATCGTCGCCAGCGCCGGCGGATTGTATGGCGAGGTCAGGGGTAAAGATGGCTTCAGCGGGGCCAAGGACGACGATACCGGCTATCTGGTCGAGGCCGGGCTTCGACTCTCCCTCGTCCCGCAGGTCGAAGTCGCCGCGCTCTACAACTACGCGGATATCTTCGAGGAGACCAGCAGCGGTTTCGTCGGCGAACTCCAGTTTCATTTCACCGAGCACATCTCGGCCGTCGCCAGCGCCAACTTCGCGCGCTCCACCGACATCTACAGCTTCGGTGCGCGCTATCGCTTCTGAGGTTTCGAGCGATCATCAAGGCCCTCGCCAGCGAGGGCTTTTTTTCACCCCACTTGCCTCCTCCTAGCGCCCACGCAGGAATAGTCGGTCCAGCTGGGCCAGATCCACCTGCACCCAGGTGGGGCGGCCGTGATTGCACTGGCCCGCGAGATCGGTCGCCTCCATATCGCGCAGCAGCGCGTTCATCTCACTCAGGGTCAACGTGCGGTTGGCCTTGATGGCCGCCTTGCAGGCCATGTCGGCGAGCACACGGTGTTGGGCATCGAGCACCTCGCCCAGATGGCTGTGGCTGCCGCTCTCTACCGCCTGGCCCAGCACTTCACGTAGCAGCTCGCCGGCAGCGGCGGCATCGAGCAGCGGGGGGATGGCGCGGATGACCAGTTGCGCCGGGCCGACGCGGTCCACTTGCAAGCCGGCTGCCGCGAGCAGGACGGCACGCTGTTCAGCCGCTTCGGCTTCGTCCTCACTGACGGCCATCGCCTGCGGCGCAAGCAGGGCCTGGCTTGGCACACCGCCCTCGGCCAGTTCGCGCTTGTAGCGTTCGTAGATCACCCGCTCATGCGCGGCATGCTGATCGACCACGATCAGTCCCTGCGCGTTCTGAGCCAGCATGAACAGGCCATGCAGCTGGGCGATGGCATAGCCGAGCGGATGTTCTGCGCGAGTCGCCGTATTTGCTGCGGCAGCCAGCGTTGCCCACGTCGGCGCGCTACTCGCACGCTGTGCCTCGTAATGCGCCATCGGCTCATGCAGGTATTGCGGCGTGGCGAGCGGCAGCAGATAGCTGGAAGGCAGCGCCATGCTGGCCGCCGCCGAAAAGCTGGCCCCGTGATGCTGCCCAGGCTCTGGCCGCACCTCGCGCAGCCAGCGGTGCACCAGCCCGAACAGGAAATCATGGACCCGGGCGCTGTCGCGGAAGCGCACTTCGGTCTTCTGCGGATGCACATTGACATCGACGTTGGCCGGGTCGAGCGTGAGGTGCAGCACGAAGGCCGGATAGCGGGTGCTGTGCAGGGCATCGGCGTAGGCGCGCCGCATCGCCGCAGCCAGCAGCTTGTCGCGCACGGCACGGCCGTTGACGCTCAAGAACTGCAAGTCGGCTTGCGCGCGGGAGAAACTCGGCAGGGCGATCCAGCCCGTCAATTTCAGGCCGCCCATCTCGGCCTCGCGGTAGAGAGCATTGGCGAGAAACTCCCGGCCGCACAGCTCGGCGACCCTGCGCTCGAAACCTGTCGCCTCGTGGGCGGCACTGGCCGAGAGCAGGCTGTGGCCTTCGTGCTTCAGGCTGATGCTGGCCGATGGCCTTGCTAGTGCGAGCCTGCGCAGCGACTGCTCGACATGCCGCGCTTCCGTGCTCGGGCTCTTCATGAATTTGCGGCGCGCAGGCGTGGCGAAGAACAGATCCTGCACATCGACCTCGGTGCCCAAAGGTGCGGCAGTAGGCAGCGGCTCGCGGCCATCGTGCGCACCCTCTCCCCCCACGCGCCAGGCGTGCGGCCCGGCCGCAGTGCGGCTGGTGAGTTGCAAACGCGACACGGCAAGGATGCTGGCCAGCGCCTCGCCACGAAAGCCGAGCGAGACGACCTGTTCGAGTTCGTCCAGCGAGGCGATCTTGCTGGTGGCGTGGCGGGCCAGTGCGAGGGTCAGCTCCTCGCGGGCGACCCCACTGCCGTTGTCGCGCACGCGGATGCGCGAGAGGCCGCCCTGCTCCAGCTCCACTTGCACTTCGGTGGCACCGGCATCCAGCGCGTTCTCGACGAGTTCCTTCACCACCGCCGCAGGGCGTTCGACGACTTCACCAGCCTTGATCTGGTTGATGAGCACATCAGGCAGCTGGCGGATTGGCATGCGCGGCACAAAAGAAAACGGCGCGAGAGGATAGCCTCCCGCGCCGCATGAAGTGACGTGGCGCTAGCGGCGGCGCTTGAGACGTACCGGCATGGGGCCGGCCGGCGCTGCTTGGACATCCGCATACACCAGTTGCTGCTGCGGCCGATACAAACCGAAATAACCCTTGATGCCGGCGAGCAGCGAAGCCGCCAGTGAATCCTGGAAATCGTTTTGCGCCAGCAGGCGCTCGTCGTCGGGGTGGCTCAGGAAGGCGGTCTCGACCAGGGCCGAGGGCATGTCGGGCGACTTGAGCACCGCGAAGCCCGCCTGCTGCACATCGGCTTTTTGAAGGCGATTCACCGAGCCCAGTGATTCGAGCAGGCGCGATCCTAAGTCGAAGCTCGCCTCGCGCACGGCGGTCTGCGAGATGTCGAGCAGCACCGAGGCGACATCGTCGTGCTGCGTGTGCAGATCGACGCCGCCGACCAGGTCGGCCGCGTTTTCGAGGTTCGCCAGCATCTTGGCGTGTTCGCTGGTGGCCCCCCGCTCCGACACCACATAGACCGAGGCACCGCGGATGTCGCGGGTGGTCGGCAGCGAGTTGGCGTGGATGGAGATGAACATGTCGGCCTGTGCCTTGCGGGCAATGGTGGTGCGGCCGCGCAGCGCGATGAAGTAGTCGCCCTTGCGGGTGAGCACGGCCTTGTAGCCGGGGGTGGCATCGACCAGGGCGGCGAGCTTTTTGGCGATACGCAGGGTGACGTCCTTCTCGCGCAGGCCGGTCTTGCCGCGCGCGCCGGGGTCTTCGCCGCCGTGGCCCGCGTCGATGGCGATGATGATCGGCTTCTGCTCTCGCGCCCCGACACCAGGCTTGCGGCTTTCTGGGCGGCCGTCCTTGATGGGTTCCGGCTTGTTGGCAAGTGCTTCGGCCGGTGGCTTGGCCTTGGCGGGCGGCGATGCCGCCACCACGGTTTCGGCAGCGGGCTCATCGCGCGGCACGAACTCGGCATTGTTCTTGGGGTAGAGATCGAAGATCAGGCGGTGGCCGTAGGTGCCATTCGGCTCGAGGCCGAAGCTCTTCGGGCTGACCTCGCCTTCGAGATCGAGCACCACGCGCAGGCCGCCGTCACGCGGGCCGGTGCGCACGCTCTTGACCACGCCACGACTGAGGGAGTCCAAGTCAAGCCCGCTGGCACGATGCGCGTCGGCGATGTCGATCACAACGCGGTTGGGGTTTTCCAGCGTGAAGAATTTGTGGGCGGTGCCGCCGTGCAGGTCAAACACCACGCGGGTGCTCTCGGGGCCATCCCACAAACGCACGTCGCGCAGTTCCACCGCCTGCGCGAAGGGCGCCAGCAGAACCATCAAAATGAACAGGGATGCTCGCATGGCAACCCCCTTGGCGGACGAGACACTCCAAACATACCGCCCGCCAGTACGACTTGCAAGATTTTCTTGTAAATCAGTTAGTACCGGCTTGTACTTAAAGTAGCACCCGAGTCAGCCAACGGCCGCCGGAAAAGCGTCCGAGTCCAGCCCCCGCAGCCGTGCCACGCGACTTTCCCCCTGAGCTTGCAGGTGAATTTCCAGCGTGGCGGGCGGCAGCAAGGCCCCGCCTTTTTCCGGCCATTCCACCAGCCACCAGGCTTCCGAGGGCGGCTCGTCGAACACGCCAAGCCCATACAACTCCTCGGGTTCGGCCAGGCGGTAGAGGTCCATGTGCAGCACCCTCAAGCTACCCAGGCTGTAGGGCTCGACCAGGGTGTAGGTGGGGCTTTTCACCGCCCCGGTCGCGCCCAGAGCGCGCAGGCAGGCGCGCGCCAGCGTGGTTTTGCCCGCACCGAGATCGCCATGCAGCGTGACCACGCCGCCCCGGCGCGAACGCATCCAGGCGGCCAAGGCGAGGCCGAGGGCTTCGGTGGCAGCGGTATCCGACAACAGCTGGCGGCGCTCAAGCATGGGGGAGGCAATAAACTGCGGGCACGATGTCCATGCCACCATTCTACGAAGCCGCCCCAGACTTGCCTGCCCGCATCCGGGGCTGGGCGCGCGAGCTGGGCTTTGCCGATGCCGGCATCGCCGAACTCGCGCTCGACGCCGATGTGGCGCACCTCAAGAGCTGGCTGGCCGAAGGCCTGCACGGCCAGATGGCCTTCCTCGGCCGCGATGTTGAAAAGCGTGCGCACCCCACCGGCCTCAAGCCCGATACGGTTTCGGTGATCTCGGTGCGGCTCGACTACAAGCCACAGGCCGAGATCGCCGAGGCGGTGCTGGCCGATGCCGAGGCTGGTTATGTCTCGCGCTACGCCCTGGGCCGCGATTACCACAAGCTGGTGCGCAGCCGCCTGCTGAAACTGGGTGCGAAGCTCGAAACCGAGATCGCCCCGCACGGCTTCCGCGTGTTGGCCGATTCCGCACCTGCGCTGGAAAAAGCTCTAGCCCGCAACGCGCGCCTGGGCTGGATCGGCAAGAACACCCTGCTGCTCAACCGCCGTGCCGGTTCCTGGTTTTTTCTGGGTGAGCTCTACACCGACCTCGTCCTGCCGCGCGATGCCGAGCCGCAGGCGCAGAACCACTGCGGCAGCTGCACCGCCTGCCTCGATGTCTGCCCGACCAAGGCTTTCATCAGTCCCTACCGGCTCGATGCCCGCAAGTGCATCAGCTATCTCACCATCGAGCACCGCGGCGCGTTTCCGGTGGAGCTGCGGGCGCTGATGGGCAACCGCATCTTCGGCTGCGACGACTGCCAGCTGGTCTGTCCCTGGAACCGCTACGCGCAGACGACGGCAGAAGCCGACTTCACCCCGCGCAATGGCCTCGACAACAGCAGGCTGGTGGAGTTGTTCGGCTGGGACGAAGCGACTTGGCTCGCGCGCACCGAGGGCATGGCCCTGCGGCGGCTCGACCACGCGCGCTGGCTGCGCAACATCGCCATCGCACTCGGCAATGCGCCACGCTCAGCCGAGGTGACAGAGGCACTGCAAGCGCGGCGCGATCACGCCGACGAGGCCGTGCGCGAGCATGTGGCGTGGGCGCTGGAGCGCCACGGCAGCTAGGGCGTGTCATCAATTGGATGCTCGCAGCGTTGCGAGGCAAAACCGCGCAGTGCGAGGCGCGAGACGCCGCACAGGCTGGAGCCTGAGCAAGTTTCGCAACGAAGCAATGCGCGGTTTTGGCCGCAACCCTTCGGGGCAGGACTGTTTGGGGGCATCGCGGCGTTGGCAAGTGAGGAAAATAGAACCACTATTCCCCTCACTTGCCGCCTTGCGCTGCCCCAAAACAGCCTTCGGCCGCTGCGACCATCCAATTGATGACACGCCCTAGTCAGGGCAACGATCCGCACCCGCCGCTTCGGCTTCCTGCTGCGTGGCACGCAAGGCCACCGCCACCGCAGGCTGTGCGGCGGCAATATCGGTTGCCGCCAGCACGCGCCGCGCAGCATTCACGCAGCCTCGGGCCAGCTCCACGCTGGCCAGGTTGTTGGCGATGGCGGCATCCAGAGGTGCCAAGGTTGCTGCCTTGCGCAGGCTGCCCACCGATTCCTGCAAATCCCCGGCTGCGAAGCGCGCCTCGCCAAGCGCGGCCCAGGCCAGACCGTTCTCGGGCCAGCGTTGCACGGCTGCGCGATAGGCCCGCTCGGCCGCCAGCGGATGACTCCGCTGCAAGGGTGCGGCTGCGGCAATCCATTGCGCCGCGTCGGCGTACATCGGTGGTTCGCTGGCCTTGTGCAGGGTCAGCGCCCAGCGGTCTGCCCACTGCCATTGCCGCAGAAAAGTGCCGCGCGCCACCGTCTGCGGCCTGGCCTTGCCGTTGTTGAGCGTGTAGCCCTCGACCGGGTCGTAGCCGGTCAGCGCGGCGTAGTGCCAGATGGGATAGCTGCGCACACCGAGATTGAGCAGCACCAATGGTGGCTGTCCTTCGCGCAGCGCGGCGATCAGGGCTTGTTCGCTGGCTTGCAGCGCCAGCGGCACCCGCTCGCGCAGGCGCGCCTGCGCGGCCAGCTCGACTTGCAGGCTGCCCTGGCGGGCAGGGATGAACAGATCCGCGGTCAGTGTTTCGGGTGTCGATGGCACCCCGCTGGCGCTGAGCACGCTGGCGAGTGCGGCGGGGCCGCATTGCAGCTCTTCCTGCGCAAAGGCAGGCACGTTGGCAAGCTGCACGGCCTCTCCCGCAGGTGGCGGCGGCAGGGTGGCGCAGCCCGAAAGCGAAAGCATGAAAAACAGCGCACCCGCCCTGCGGCGGATGCGCTGTTCGAGTGACCTCAACAGCATCCTGGCGATCAGAAGCTCGTGAAGACGTTGGTGACGCCCACCAGCTCCAGGATCAGCAGCACCACGAAGATCACGCCGACCAGCACGACGATGTCGCCACCAGCGGGCTGGGAGTCGAGCGCATAGGCCACGCGCTGCAACTCGGCATCGCTCATGGCATTGGCACGGCTCTTGGCTTTCTCGACATCAACACCCCAGGCCACGAGCTTGCCCTGCACATCGTCGCGCGATAGCAGGGTCTGCACGCGGGCTTCGGTATCGGCACGCAGGGTTTGCGAGGCCAGGGTTTCGGTACCGATCATTGCAGCGGCAGACACGCCGGGCGTGCCCAGCAGGATCATGCTGGCGCTGACGCAGGCGGCCATGGAAGATTTCCAATGCGACATAAAAACTCCTTTTTTACGTTTATGAGTGGTTTAAAGACCGGAGGGCAGGACGCCCGTTCAGCAATTGCAGGCTGCGCGCCAACGCTGAATCTATTCTGAAGACTGTTGGCGCTGCCGCATGGTACGGGATACTGCCTGGCGATGACTGATTCAATGCCCAAGCCGCCCCCAAAGCCGCAAGCCCCGGTCGATTACGACTGCTGCGGCGGCGGCTGTGCGGACTGCGACCTGCGGCGTTATCAGCAGGCGCTGGCAGAGTGGCATCGGCTGGTCGACACCGGCACACCGCAATGCAGCTAACCGTTTTTACCCGTAGCAGGCCATGGGCACAGGCACTATCTTGCGCCCCTGAATAACAAGGCCGGGTGCCATGACACCCGGCCCACTGCGAGGAAACCACCATGCGTCATACCCCGTCCACTGCTGCGGTACTCACCGCGCTCGCCGCCACCTTGCTGCTCGTGGGCTGCGGCAATTCGTCCGGGCCAGTCGCTGCAACGCCGACACTGCCGCCAATTACACCGGCACCCGGTGCAGACCCGACCGCCAAGCGCGACCGCTATTCGTTCAACCAGAAATGCGTCGCCCTGCGTGCAAATGACAGCGGCAAGTATGTCGCCACGAGCGGCAACGGCTACGCCGCGAATGCCGATGCCCTGAGTGCGGCCGAAGCCTTCTGGATGCAGCCCACGGGCCTGGGCGACTACGCGCTCTACAACCGCGGCGGCCAACTGCTGAATGGTGCCGCTACGGTTGGCAATGTCGCCATCACCAGCGCCACCGACAGTGCGATCTTCCACCTGCGGGTCGATGGCGATGCCACCACCTACCCGCCCGCGCCGCAGTACGACATCGCACCTAACAAGACGCTGATCGACAGCTACCGCGCCTTCAGCGACCCACTGGTGAAGGGCGAGGTGTTCACGCTCACGCAAGCCGTCAATGACCAGCGTCTTACCGCACCCGGCAGCGCCGCGCTCACGGTCGCTGCAGGCGACACTCCCAACCAACGCTTCCGCTTTGAGGAAGTCACCGGCTGCGCGGCATACCCCGAAGCACACGACAACACCGTCGGCGAAACCTTCAAGGGCACCACCAGCGATGGCCGCGTGCTGGGCATGGCGGATGTGCATGTGCACACCAGCTCCAGCACCTTTCTCGGCGGCGCCCTCACCGGCAAGGTGTTCGACAAGTTCGGCGTGCTGAACGCCATGGCCGCCTGCACCGCCCAGCACGGGCCGATGGGTGCGACGGACGTCATCGGTGCCGCCTTCGTGGGCGATACCGATGGCCATGACAACACCGGCTGGCCCACGCACCCGGATTGGCCCGCGCGCGGCTCGCTGAGCCACCGCGCGATCTACTGGAAGTGGATCGAGCGCGCCTGGAAAGGCGGCCTGCGCATCATGGTCAACGACGTGGTCGAAAACGCCACGCTCTGCGAGCTGCAACGCAGCGCCAGCGGCACGCCGGCACTCGACTGCAACGAGATGAACAGCGCCAGGCGCCAGATCGGCACCATGTATGCCTTGCAGGATTACATCGACGCGCAATCTGGCGGACGCGGCAAGGGCTTCTTGCAGATCGTGCTGACGCCCGCCGAGGCCCGCGCCAGGATTGCCGACGGCAAGCTGGCGGTGGTGCTGGGCATCGAGATCTCCAACCTGTTCAATTGCCAGCTCACCTACAACCCGCTGCGCACGCAAGAGCCGTTTGAAGAAACCGGCGAAGGCGGCACCGAAAACAGCTACGGCTGCACCATGACGGAAACCGGCGCGCCGAACGAGATTCTCACGCAGTTGCTGGAGGTGAAGGGTCTGGGTATCCGCCAGCTCATCACAATCCACGAGTTCGACAATGCCTTTGGTGGCAATGGCATCTTCGACGATCTGATTCTCAATGCCGGCAACCGCGAGAACTCTGGCGGTATTCCGTTTGGCTCACCGGCGGGCCCGTTCACGCCCACGGGCGAAACGCCCACCGGCGAGTTCTGGACCACTTACGACTGCCCTGAAGAGGACGTGACACCCGGCTTCTCTGGCTATCTCTGGGGCAACTCCGGCGGTGCGGTGATGACCAACTCAGGCCCCCCTGCGCCGCTCTGCCCCTTCGTCGGTCAGGGCGGCCGCCCTGGTGGCACGCTGGCCTGCTACCCGGCCAAGGCGCAGTGCAATGCGCGCTGGCTGACACCGATCGGCCTCTACACCTACCAGAAGCTCATGGAGCAGGGGATCATCTTCGACATCGACCACCTCGAATACGAAATGAAGACGCAGGCACTGGAACTGGCCGAAGCGCAGGATCCGCCCTACCCCTTTGTCTCGACGCACGGCACCTTCGGCGGTACCAGCAATGATCAGGCGGCGCGCATCCTCAAGAACGGCGGGCATCTATATCCCAGTATCGGCAGCACGCGTGGCTTCATCGGCGACATGACGGAGACCAAGGCGCTGTCAGACTTGGCTGGTAACACTCATCTGTTCGGCTTCGGTTTCGGCACCGATACCGATGGCCTTTCGGGCCAGATGGGGCCGCGCAGCGACATCGCGGCTGGCAAGGAACTCAGCTATCCCTTCGTGCTGTTCAAGGGTGCGCCGTTCGATGCCCTGCCCGACTTTGCCAATGCCAGCGGCGTGACCTTCAAGCAACCCGAAGAGCGCGATGCCAGCGGCGCAGGCCGCACCTGGCATCAGGACATGGACGGCAACGCCCACTACGGGATGATGGCCGACATGGTTCAGGAGATGCGCCTGGAAGGCACACCGCAGCAGATGCAGCTGCTGTTCAACGCCGCCGAGGTGTATTTACAGACCTGGGAGCGCACGGAAGCATCCAGCCGCGCAATCAACGCAAAGGGCATTGTCACGCCGACGGGCGTGCTGCGTGCTGCACCGGTGCCTGAGTCGCCGCTACCTTTGCCGTAAACATCGCGGCATCCTGCTGAACTGATCGCGGCCAAGAGCCGCTCCTGCATTTTGATTTTGCAAGAGCGGCCCTTGGCCGCGATGGATTTTCGGGCAGACCCGAGAAGTCAATCAGTTGCTGCTGCTCTCAGGCCGCATCGCCGGGAACAAGAGCACATCGCGGATCGAGGCCGAGTCGGTGAGGAACATCACCAAGCGGTCGATGCCGATGCCCTCGCCCGCAGTTGGCGGCAGACCGTATTCGAGCGCGCGGATGTAATCGGCGTCGAAGAACATCGCCTCGTCGTCGCCCGCATCCTTGGCATCCACCTGCGCGTGGAAGCGCGCAGCCTGGTCGTCGGCATCGTTCAACTCGCTGAAGCCGTTGGCGACTTCGCGGCCGCCGAGAAAGAACTCGAAGCGATCGGTGACGTCCGGGTTGTCGTCGTTGCGGCGTGCGAGCGGCGAGACTTCGGTGGGATACGCCGTGATGAAAGTCGGGTCCATCAGCGTCGCTTCGACGGTCGCCTCGAACAACTCCGTCAGCAGCTTGCCCGCGCCGTAGCTGGGCTGTGGATTGCCGCCCCTGGCCTTCACCGCAGGGCGCAAATAGTCGGCATCGTCGAAGCGTGAGGCATCGAGATCAGGATTCGCCTTTGCCACCGCCTCGGCCATCGTCCAGCGATTGAAGGGCTTTTCGAGATCGTAGTCACGGCCCTGATTGGTCAACTGTGCTGAGCCGTTCACCGCCAGCGCGCAGTCGCGGATCATGTTCTCGGTCAGGTCCATCAGGTCCTTGTAGTCCGCATAGGCCTGATAGAACTCCAGCATCGTGAACTCGGGGTTGTGCCGCGTGCTCAAGCCCTCGTTGCGAAAGTTGCGGTTGATCTCGTAGACCTTTTCGAAGTGGCCGACGACGAGGCGCTTGAGATATAGCTCCGGCGCGATGCGCAGAAACAGCTGGCGATCCAGCGCATTGTGATGCGTGGTGAAGGGCCGCGCGGTGGCGCCACCGGGAATGGGTTGCAGCATCGGCGTCTCGACTTCCTGATAGCCCAGCGTGTCGAGAAAGTTGCGGATGAAGCGGACGATCTTGGTGCGCTTCTCGAACACCGCCTTGGCGTCGGGGTTCATGATCAGATCGACATAACGCTGCCGATAACGCACTTCGATATCAGTCAGCCCCGCATGCTTCTCCGGCAAGGGACGCAGTCCCTTGACGAGCAATTCCAGCGAATCCGCCCAGATCGACAGCTCACCCGCCTTGGTCTTGAACACCTTGCCCTTCACACCCAGGATGTCGCCCATGTCGCAGGTCTTGAACCGTTCGTAGGCGGCTTCGCCCAGCGTGTCGATTTTGCAGAAAATCTGGATACGTCCTGACGAGTCTTGCAGCGTGCCGAAGCTCGCCTTGCCCATGACGCGCTTGAGCATCAGGCGGCCGGCGATGGCCGCACGGCTGCCGAGGGCTTCGAGTGCCGCCGTCTCCACCTCACCGAACTGCCCATGCAGATCACCCGCCAAAGCATCGCGGCGAAAGCTGTTGGGGTAGGCATTGCCCTGCGCACGCAGGGCTTCGAGCTTGGCGCGGCGGCCTGCGATGACCTGGTTCTCGTCAACGACCGGGGCAGCATCGGAAGTGGTGTTCGGCTCGCTCATGCTTAGAGTCCCTGCTTCAGGCTGGCTTCGATGAAAGGATTGAGATGGCCATCGAGCACGCGTTGCGTGTCGGCAATTTCAACGCCGGTGCGCAGATCCTTGATGCGCGACTGGTCCAGCACGTAGCTGCGGATCTGGTTGCCCCACTCGATGTCGCTCTTGGCGTCTTCCACCTTCTGCTTCTCGGTGTTGCGCTCGTTGAGCGCGCGCTCGTAGAGCTTGGACTTCAGCATCTTCATCGCGCTGTCGCGGTTGGCGTGCTGGCTGCGCTGGGTCTGGCAGGCCACCACAATGCCGCTGGGCTTGTGGGTGATGCGAATGGCGGATTCGGTCTTGTTGACGTGCTGGCCGCCCGCGCCGCTGCTGCGGTAGGTCACGGCCTCGAGATCGGCCGGGTTGATCTCGATGGAGATGTTGTCGTCCACCTCAGGGCTCACGTAGACGCCCGCAAAGCTGGTGTGGCGACGGCCACCGCTGTCGAACGGCGACTTGCGCACCAGGCGGTGCACACCCGTCTCGGTGCGCAGCCAGCCATAGGCGTAGGCACCGGTCACCGAGAACGAAGCGCCCTTGATGCCGGCGACTTCACCATCGCTCACTTCGAGCAGCTCGTACTTAAAGCCGTTCTGGTCGCACCATTTCAGATACATGCGCAGCAGCATGTTGGCCCAGTCCTGCCCCTCGGTACCGCCCGCGCCAGACTGGATATCCACGTAGCAGTTGGAGTTGTCCATCTCGCCTGCGAACATGCGCTTGAACTCCATGTCGTCTGCGAGCTTGCCCAGGGCCACCACATCGCGTGCGATCTCGGCGATGGTGCCGACATCGCCTTCGGCCTCCGCCATCTCCAAGAGATCAGTGGCATCACTCAAGCCCGCAGCAGCACGCTCCAGAGGATTGATGATGTCTTCGAGCTTGGCCCGCTCGCGCCCCATTTCCTGCGCCTTCGCGGGGTTGTTCCAGATCGCGCCCGTCTCCAGCTCGGCGTTGACTTCGACTAGGCGGTCTTTCTTGTTGGCGTAGTCAAAGATACCCCCTGAGCGCGTCAAAACGCACTTGCAGGGCGGCAACCTCTTCCTTGATCTTGTTCGGTTCCATGTGCGCGCTTCTCGAAGGGGCGCGGAGTATATGTTCAGTCGCTAAGTCAGGCTCGCCTGTTGTGTGAAAACACCGCTAAATGTTAAAACTCTGATTGGAGAGCAGCGTGCATCAGCGGTTGGATGCGCGCTGTATTCAAAACTAAAGACACTCAGACCCCCCAACATGAAAGGGACGCTCATGAACTACCGCCTTGGCACTCTCGGCCTCATCGCCGCGATGGTGCTTTCCCTGCCCAGCCACGCCCAGGACGAAGCGCCCGCCGAAGAGGAAAGCTCCGAAGCCGCCAATGGCGTCAAGGCCAAGCTCGGCCGCAGCCTCTATTTCTCAGCGATGGGCAACTACCTGAGGGCGGCCAATGCCCGCGGCACCGACGATGGCTTCGGCGGCTCGATCGCCCTCGGCAAGAGCGTCACCAACGGCCTGAATCTCGAACTGATCGCCCAGTACCTGGTTGCCGACCCCAAGAGTGGCAGCGGCGCGGCCAAGCTGACCGGCGTGGGGGTCGGGGCGATGGTGTTCCCGTCGTCCTACCTGCCCGACCTCTATGTGCCCATCAGCCTGATGCGCGGCCAGGTGAAGGACAACCCCGGCCCGATCCCGGACTACAGCACCACGTTCTTTGATATCGGCCTCGGCTATCTCATCGGCCTCAGCGATGCGGGCACCGCGATCCGCGCGCAAGTCACCTACCGCATCGACGCGCACGGCCGCGAGCTGGCGGGTGTGCATACCGGCGAGCGAAAGGCGTTTTACGAAGGCGTGGCGGGTCTCGGCCTGATGATCCCCTTGGGCAGCACCGCCAAGCCGGTTGAAGCCCCGGTCGAAGAGGCCCCGGCAGAGATCGTGCCGGTCGCTGCTGGCGATGCCGACAACGATGGCGTGCCCGATGACCGCGACCAGTGTCCCGAGACGCCCGCTGGTGCAACCGTGGACGAGAACGGCTGCCCGCCGCCCGAAGCCGCACCGGAACCCGCACCGGCAGCCGACTGCATCCCGCCCGGCCCCGGCGAACCGATCGACCTCAACGGCTGCAAGGCCGGTGACGCCATCGTGCTGCGCGGCGTGACCTTCGAGCTCGACTCGGCGCGTCTCACACCCAACGCCAAGGTCATCCTCGATGGCGTGGCCGATGCACTGCTGGCGCAGCAAGCCATCAAGGCCGAGATCGGTGGCTACACCAGCTCCGAAGGCAGCGAGGCGCACAACCAGAAGCTCTCCGAGCGCCGTGCCGCATCGGTCATGGAGTATCTCACCGGCCGCGGCGTCACCGCCGACCGCCTCACCAGCCAAGGCTATGGCGAAGCCTCACCAGTGTCTGACAACAGCACCGAAGACGGCCGCGAGCTGAACCGCCGTGTCGAACTAAAGGTGATGGACTCGGGCGTTGCCGCTGCACCGGCGGCAGAAGCTGCACCGGCAGAGGCTGCGCCTGCCGAAGGTGAAGCAGCACCTGCCGAGGCTGCACCTGTCGAAGGCGAGGCTGAGGCTACGCCTGTTGAGGGTGAGGCCGCACCGGCAGAGGTGGCACCTGCCGAAGGCGAGGCCGCAGCAAGCGATGCACCGGCTGAAGCCTCCAGCGAAGCACCGGCCGAAACGCCAGCCGCCGAGGAACCCCCCGCTCCGGAAGTCGAGAGTGCCCAGCCTGCGCAGTGAGTTGCTGCCAATCAAAAAGCCCGCCATCGGCGGGCTTTTTTATGGCTGCCGCCCCGGGGCCACGACCTCAGATTTCCATTCAAGGCGCAAGCCGAACATTGGGCTCTGTAGTCACCGGCCAGCGCCAGGGAACCTACGGCTCATTGCGCTGTGCCAGTTGCTACGGTAGGGGGAGTCGCTCCGCTTCGGCCCCGAGCACCTTCTCGATGCTGTCGCCCTCGCCGCCCTCGCCAGCCAGCACTACCAGCACGACGCGGCGATTGGCATTGCGGCCCGGTGTCGTGGCGTTGTCAGCCACCGGCTGAAACTCGCCATAGCCTGCGACTGACAGCCGCTGCGGCAGTACGCCGGCTTCGAGCAAAAGATGCACCACACTCGCCGCGCGTGCCGAGGACAGCTCCCAATTGCTGGGGAAAGCAACGGTAGTGATTGGCTGGTCGTCGGTATGCCCTTCAACCCGCAAGGGATTCTCGAAGGGTTGCAGTATCTCGCCCAGCTGCAGCAGCACCGGCCGCGCCAGCGTCGATATAGTCGCCACGCCGGAGGGAAACAGGATGTCGGTCTTGATCTCGATCTCCAGAAACGTTGCCTTGCGGCGTACGACGATGAGGTTCTTCTCGATCAGCCCCTGCATGGCCTGCTCCACCTGGCGCGCGATGCGGGTGAGCGCCTGCTTGCCGCCATCGCGGTAACCCGAGGCACCGGCTGGCATGTTCTGCGGCGAGGGCAGTGCGGTCTTGATCTCACCGGTCATCACCTGCGGATTCTTGAGGTCGCGGTGCAGGCCACCGATGCTCACCTGCTTGAGCGGCTGGCTGGTGAGGTCGATCTTGCTGCTCGCCCCCTGGCCGCGCTCGTTCTTGTCGCCGACCTGCAACGGCTTCAAGGTGCGCGGCGTGCCGTGGAAAGCCTCGCTCATCGCCTCCGACATCACCCGGTACTTTCCCTCGTTGACCGATGACATCGCATACATCACCACAAACAGGGCCAGCAGCAGGGTAACGAGATCGCCGTAGGGGATGGCCCAGGCCTCTGCATTCAAGTGCTCTTCGTGTTTGTGCTTTCTAGCCATGATCGACCTATCGTCATGGCGGGCTTTGGGCTTTAGGCTTTGGCCTTTGGTCGCGGTTGAGCGGCGCGTCAGTCGATCCAGCCAGCTGCGCGCAGCCTCTGCATCAGCGATTCAGACAGGCTTTCAGCACTCAGGTATTCGTGATCAGCCCAGTCGAACCCGGGGATGACCACTTCAGACACCAGCACATGGTCCGCATCACCGATCAACCGGCTGGCCTTCCAAATGCCTGCGGGCACTTCGAGGAACAGCGCCTGCCCCTCACCGTAGCCCAGCGTGGTTTCGGTGAGCCGCCCCTCGGCATCCATGCAGGCATATTGCACCGGCCCTCCAGATTGCAGGTAATGCAGGATGGTGGAGCGCACCCGGTGGAAGCGGCTGCGCGGCTGCTCGCGCGTCAGCAGGTAGTGGATGGAGCTGGCGGCGTGGCGTTCGCCGTGCTCGGTTTGCAGAGTGGCTTCGGCCGTGTGGATGCGGCGGAAGTAGCCCCCCTCGGGATGGGCTGCCAAATGCAGGTGGTCGATCAGATTCATGGCCTCTCACCATAGCTGGTTGGGCAAGATCATTGCCGTAATCTTTGATGCAGCGCCCAACAAAAACGCCGGGTCTCTCGACCCGGCGTTTTCTTTGAAGCGAGCCGCCCGAAAAGCTTTACTCCTCCGAGCCACCCTCATCGCCATCATCACCACCGCCAACCGTCTCACCGCGTTCGCTGGTGAAGATGTCGGTGATGGGGTTGGAGGCGCGTGGCGTTTGCAGGTCTTCGAGCAGCGAGCCGCCGCGCATGCGGCGACGCTGTTCGTGATGAGCCAGGCCCGTGCCTGCGGGGATCAAGCGACCCACAATCACGTTCTCCTTCAGGCCACGCAGCTCGTCGCGTGAACCACGCACAGACGCTTCCGTCAGCACGCGCGTGGTTTCCTGGAACGAGGCCGCCGAGATGAACGACTCGGTCGACAGCGAAGCCTTGGTGATGCCGAGCAGCTGGCGATTGTACTTGGCCGGCTGTTCGCCCTTGCCACGGGCTTTGCGGTTCTCGGCCAGCACATGGAAGATTTCCGCCTGTTCGCCTTGCAGGAAGCGGGTATCGCCCTTCTCGGCGATCTCCACCTTGCGCAGCATCTGGCGAATGATCGTCTCGATGTGCTTGTCGTTGATCTTCACGCCCTGCAGGCGATAGACGTCCTGGATTTCCTTGACGAGATAGTTCGCCAGCGCCGTCACACCCTGCAAGCGCAGGATGTCGTGCGGGCTCGGCTCGCCGTCGGAGATCTGCTCGCCCATCGACACGGTTTCACCTTCGAACACGGTGATCTGCGTCCACTTCGGCACCAGCATCTCGACTTCCTCGCCATCGGGCAGGACGATCTTGATGCGCTGCTTGCCCTTGGTGGGTGTGCCGAACTTGATGGTGCCGCTGGCCTCGGCCATGACGGCCGGGTCCTTCGGCTTCCTGGCTTCGAACAAATCGGCGACGCGCGGCAGACCGCCCGTGATGTCGCGTGACTTGACGGAGTCCTGCGGAATACGCGCAATGACGTCACCCACCTGCACTTCGCCCTCGTCTTCCAGCGAGACGATCGCCTTAGGAGGCAGCGAGTAGGCTGCCGGGATTTCGGTGCCGGCGAAGTTCACAGGCTTGCCCTTGGCATCGAACAGGGCGATGACGGGCTTCAGGTCCTTGCCTGCCGAACCACGGGTCTTGGGATCGGTGATGACCATCATCTGCACGCCGGTCACATCGTCGGTCTCGCGGTTGACGGTGACGCCATCCTCGAAGTCCTGGAAGCGCAGATGACCTGCGATTTCCGTGATGATCGGGTGCGTGTGCGCATCCCACTTGGCGAGGCGCTGGCCAGCCTTGACGGCATCGCCCTCCTTCACCAGCACGACGGCACCGTACGGGATCTTGTAACGCTCGCGCTCGCGGCCCTGGGCGTCGATCACACCGATTTCACCGGTGCGGATCACCGCCACGCGCATCTTCTCGCGGTTGACGACGGTCTTGACGTTGTGCTCGCGGATGGTGCCGGCGTTGCGCGAATCCACACCATCGGCAGCAGCGGCACGAGAAGCCGCACCACCGACGTGGAAGGTGCGCATGGTGAGCTGCGTGCCGGGTTCGCCGATGGACTGGGCGGCAATGACGCCAACCGCCTCACCGATATTGACGCGATGACCACGTGCCAGGTCGCGGCCATAGCACTTGGCGCAAACGCCGAAGGGCATCTCGCAGGTGATGGAGCTGCGCACCCAGAGTTCGTCAACGCTGTTGCGGTCGAGCAGATCGGCGGTCTTCTCGTCGATCAGCACACCGGCATCCACCAACACCTCATCGGTGCCGGGCTTGACCACATCACGCAGCACGCTGCGGCCGAGCACGCGGTCGCGCAGCGGTTCGAGCACGTCACCACCTTCTACAACAGGGGTCATCAGCAGGCCCTGTTCGGTGCCGCAGTCTTCGCTGGTGATCACCACGTCCTGCGCCACGTCCACCAGACGGCGTGTGAGATAGCCGGAGTTCGCGGTCTTCAAGGCCGTATCCGACAGGCCCTTGCGGGCACCGTGGGTCGAGATGAAGTACTGCAACACGTTCAGGCCTTCGCGGAAGTTGGCAGTAATCGGCGTCTCGATGATCGAGCCGTCGGGCTTGGCCATCAGGCCGCGCATACCGGCGAGCTGACGAATCTGTGCGGCCGAACCACGCGCGCCGGAGTCGGCCATCATGAACACGGAGTTGAAGCTGGGCTGTTCGCCCTGCGTGCCGTCCTTGAGCGTGACCTTTTCCTTGCCGATGCGGACCATCATCGCGCGAGCGATGTCGTCGTTGGCCTTCGACCAGATGTCGATGACCTGATTCTTGCGCTCGGTCTGGGTGGTGAGGCCCTGCTGGTACTGGCCTTCGATGTCCTTCACCTTGCCTTCGGCAACGGCGAGCAGTTTGACCTTCTCATCAGGAATGATGATGTCGTCGATGCAGAAGGAAATGCCCGACTTGGTCGACATGCGGAAGCCGGTATACATGAACTGGTCGGCGAACACGACCGTGTCCTTCGAGCCAGTGCGGCGATACACGGTGTCGATGACGCGGCCGATCTCCTTCTTGGTCAGCGTCTTGTTGATGACCGAGAACGGAATCTTCTCGGGCAGCACTTCGCTGAGCAGGGCGCGGCCAACCGTGGTCTCGATCAGCCGGGTGATCTTCTTCTGCGCAGCATCGTCCCAGTCACCAAGGCGAACCTTGATCTTGGCCTGCAAGTCCACCACACGGTTTTCGTAGGCGCGGTGCAGCTCGGACAGGTCACTGAAGACCATGCCCTCGCCCATCGCCGCCAGACGCTCACGGGTCATCCAGTACAGGCCCAAGATCACGTCCTGCGAAGGCACGATGATGGGCTGGCCGGAGGCCGGCGAGAGGATGTTGTTGGTCGCCATCATCAGCACGCGCGCTTCAATCTGCGCTTCCAGCGACAAGGGGACGTGAACCGCCATCTGGTCACCGTCGAAGTCGGCGTTGAAGGCCGTGCAGACGAGCGGGTGCAGGTTGATGGCCTTGCCTTCGATCAGGATGGGCTCGAAGGCCTGGATGCCGAGACGGTGCAGGGTCGGCGCGCGGTTCAACAGAACCGGATGCTCCTTGATGCACTCTTCCAGCATGTCCCAGACCACGGCCTCCTCGCGCTCGACCATCTTCTTGGCAGCTTTGATGGTGGTGGCGAGGCCCTTGCGCTGCAGCAGGCTGAACACGAACGGCTTGAACAGTTCGAGCGCCATCTTCTTGGGCAGACCGCACTGGTGCAGCTTCAGCGTCGGGCCGACCACGATGACCGAACGGCCGGAGTAGTCGACGCGCTTGCCGAGCAGGTTCTGGCGGAAGCGACCCTGCTTGCCCTTGATCATGTCGGCGAGCGACTTGAGAGCACGCTTGTTGGTGCCGGTGATGGCACGGCCACGACGGCCGTTGTCGATCAGGGCATCCACCGACTCCTGCAGCATGCGCTTTTCGTTGCGCACGATGATGTCGGGTGCTGTCAGCTCCAGCAGGCGCTTCAAGCGGTTGTTGCGGTTGATAACGCGGCGATACAGATCGTTAAGATCGGAGGTCGCAAAGCGGCCACCGTCCAACGGCACCAGCGGACGCAGGTCCGGCGGCAGCACGGGCAGCACCGTGAACACCATCCACTCCGCCTTGTTCTTGCTGGCGAGGAGATACTCGATGAGCTTCAGGCGCTTGCCAAGCTTCTTGATCTTGGTGTCGGAGCCAGTGGCGGCGATATCTTCGCGCAACCGCTCCGTTTCCTTAATCAGGTCCATGTGCTTCAAGAGGTCGTGGACGGCCTCGGCACCCATGCGGGCGTCGAAGTCGTCGCCGTACTTCTCGACGGCTTCGAGGTAGTCCTCTTCCGTCAGCAGCTGGCCCTTTTCCAAGGGGGTCATGCCGGGCTCGACGACCATGTGGGCTTCGAAATACAGCACGCGTTCGATGGCACGCAGCGGCATGTCGAGCAGCAAGCCGATGCGGCTCGGCAGGCTCTTCAGGAACCAGATGTGCGCAACGGGCGAGGCCAGGTCGATGTGGCCCATGCGCTCGCGGCGCACCTTGGCGACGGTGACTTCAACGCCGCATTTCTCGCAGACCACGCCGCGATGCTTGAGGCGCTTGTACTTGCCGCAAAGGCACTCGTAGTCCTTGATCGGCCCGAAGATCTTGGCGCAGAACAGGCCATCACGCTCCGGCTTGAAGGTACGGTAGTTGATGGTTTCCGGCTTTTTGACTTCGCCGAAGGACCAGCTGCGCACCGTTTCCGGTGACGACAGGCCGATCTTGATGGCGTCGAAATCTTCGAACTCTTCCGGCGGCTTGATGAAATTGAAAAGGTCTTTCATGGTTTAACTCCTGAATCTTTTAAGTGTTCCGTAGTGCTTTGAGAGCGCGCGTGGTGGGCCTTGCGGCCCACCCTACGGTCACTGGTTTTGCTCAAGCTCGATGTTGAGGCCGATAGAGCGGATTTCCTTCACCAGCACGTTGAAGGACTCCGGCATGCCTGCCGTCATCTTGTGGTCGCCATCGACGATGTTTTTGTACATTTTCGTGCGGCCGTTGGTGTCGTCGCTCTTCACCGTCAGCATTTCCTGCAGGGTGTAGGCGGCGCCATAGGCTTCCAGCGCCCAGACTTCCATTTCGCCGAAGCGCTGACCGCCGAACTGCGCCTTGCCGCCCAGCGGCTGCTGGGTGACCAACGAGTACGGGCCGGTCGAACGTGCGTGCATCTTGTCGTCGACGAGGTGGTTGAGCTTGAGCATGTACATGTAGCCGACCGTGGTCATGCGGGTGAACTCTTCGCCGGTGCGACCGTCGGTGAGCTGCTCCTGACCTGTGCGCGGCAGACCGGCCACTTCGAGCAGGTCCTTGATTTCGCTCTCGGCCGCACCGTCGAACACCGGCGTTGCCATCGGCATACCACCACAGAGGTTCTTGGCGAGCGTGATGATCTCGGCATCGTTCAGCTGTGCGAGGTCAGCGCCCACACCCTTGCCGATGGCGTAGACCTTGGCGAGGAACTTGCGGATTTCACCAACGGCCTTCTGCTGTTCGAGCATGGCGTTGATCTTCTTGCCGATGCCCTTGGCGGCGTAGCCCAAGTGCACTTCGAGCAGCTGACCGATGTTCATGCGCGAAGGCACGCCCAGCGGGTTGAGCACGATGTCGACGGGCGTGCCATCCGGCAGATGCGGCATGTCCTCGACCGGGACGATCATGGACACCACGCCCTTGTTGCCGTGGCGGCCGGCCATCTTGTCGCCCGGCTGGATGCGGCGCTTCACAGCCAGGTAGACCTTGACCATCTTCAGCACGCCGGGCTGCAGCTCATCGCCCTGCTGAATCTTCTTCTTCTTCGAGTCGAAACGCTTGTCGAACTCGACGCGCATTTCCTTCAGCTGCTTGGCAGCGGCTTCAAGATCGCTCTGCGCGGCATCATCAGCAAGGCGCACTTCAAACAGCTTCTCGCGCTCCAGGCTGTCGATGTAGGCCTTGTCGATGACCGTGCCCTTCTTCAGCTTCATCGGGCCGGCATCGGCGGTCTTGCCGACCAAGAGGCGGCGGACGCGATCGTAGATGTCGTCCTCGAAGATGCGCATCTGGTCGTTCAAGTCCTTGCGGACTTCGGCCAGCTCGCTCTCTTCGATGCTGAGCGCACGCTTGTCCTTCTTCACGCCTTCGCGGGTGAACACGCGCACGTCGATGATGGTGCCGTCCATGCCGGCCGGCACGCGCAGGCCGGTGTCCTTCACGTCGGAGGCCTTCTCACCAAAGATCGCGCGCAGCAGCTTTTCCTCAGGTGTGAGCTGGGTTTCGCCCTTGGGCGTGACCTTGCCGACCAGGATGTCGCCCGCCTTCACTTCCGCGCCGATGTAGACGATGCCGGACTCGTCGAGGCGGCGCAGGGCGGACTCGTTGACGTTTGGGATGTCGGCGCTGATTTCTTCCGAACCCAGCTTGGTTTCGCGGGCCACGCAGGTCAGCTCTTCGATGTGGATCGTGGTGAAGCGATCCTCTTCCACCACGCGCTCGCTGAGCAGGATGGAGTCTTCGAAGTTGTAGCCGTTCCAGGGCATGAACGCGATCAGCATGTTCTGGCCGAGGGCGAGTTCGCCCAGGTCCGTCGACGGGCCGTCGGCGATCACGTCGCCGCGCGCCACCACATCACCCGGCTTCACGATCGGACGCTGGTTGATGCAGGTGTTCTGGTTGGAGCGGGTGTATTTGATGAAGCCGTAGATGTCCACGCCCGACTCGCCGGCGACGGTTTCGTCGTCGTTGACGCGAATCACCACGCGGCCTGCATCGCACTTGTCCACCACGCCGCCACGCTTGGCGGTGATGGCGTTGCCGCTATCGACAGCCACGCGCTTTTCCATGCCGGTGCCCACGAGGGGCTTGTCGGCGCGGAGCGTCGGCACCGCCTGGCGCTGCATGTTCGAGCCCATCAGCGCGCGGTTGGCGTCGTCGTGTTCGAGGAAGGGGATCAGGGCAGCGGCGACCGACACGATCTGACGCGGGGAGACGTCCATATACTGGACGCGATCCGGGGTCATCATCGTGAATTCGTTCGAGAAGCGCACCGACACGAGGTCTGCCGTGAAGGCGTTCTTCTTGTCGAGCTCCGAGTTCGCCTGCGCGATCACGTAGCGGCCTTCTTCGATGGCCGAGAGGTAGTCGATCTGGTCGGTGACCTTGCCATCCACCACCTTGCGATACGGCGTCTCCAGAAAGCCGTACTCGTTGGTGCGGGCGTAGCAGGCCAAGCTGTTGATCAGGCCGATGTTCGGGCCTTCAGGCGTCTCGATCGGGCAGACACGACCGTAGTGGGTCGGGTGCACGTCACGGACTTCGAAGCCAGCGCGCTCGCGGGTGAGGCCGCCCGGGCCAAGGGCCGACACGCGGCGCTTGTGGGTGATCTCGGAGAGCGGGTTGTTCTGGTCCATGAACTGCGAGAGCTGGCTGGAACCGAAGAACTCCTTCATCGCGGCGCCGACCGGCTTGGCGTTGATGAGGTCCTGCGGGGTGAGGTTCTCGGCTTCGGCGAGGGCGAGGCGCTCGCGCACGGCGCGTTCGACACGGACGAGGCCGGTGCGGAACACGT
>JAZKHC010000075.1:0-11877 GCA_040385605.1 Pseudomonadota bacterium | reverse complement strand
TGCCCGTACTGCGGCGTGGGTTGCGGTGTGCTCGCCACACCCAAGCCGGATGGCATGGTCGAGATTGCGGGTGACCCTGCGCATGGCGCGAACTTGGGGCGGCTCTGCGTTAAAGGCTCTGCACTTGGCGAGACCGTTGGGCTTGAAGATCGCTTGCTGCATCCGATGGTGCGCAAGCCCTCTCCCCCCGCTTCGCTCCTCCCTCTCCCGCCTGCGGGAGAGGGGCCGGGGAGAGGGCTTGCGCAACAATCGACATGGCAAGACGCCCTCACCACCGTCGCCGAAGGCTTCAAAAAAACCATCGCCGAACATGGCCCCGACTCAGTGGCCTTCTACGTCTCCGGCCAGCTGCTGACCGAGGACTACTACGTCGCCAACAAGCTGATGAAGGGCTACATCGGCTCGGCGAATATCGACACCAACTCCCGCCTCTGCATGTCCTCGGCGGTGGCCGGCCACAAGCGTGCCTTCGGCGAAGACCTGGTGCCGGGCTGCTACGAAGATTTTGAAGAGGCCGACCTCGTCGTGCTGGTCGGCAGCAACACCGCCTGGTGCCATCCGGTGCTGTTCCAGCGTCTGGTCGCGGCGAAGAAGACGCGGCCAGAAATGCAGATCGTGGTGATCGACCCGCGCCACACCGCCACCTGCGAGCTGGCCGACCTGCATCTGCCACTCGCCCCCGGCAGCGACGTGCGCCTGTTCAACGGCCTGCTCGCCTGGCTACACGAACACGGCGTGATGGATGCCGATTTCGTCGAAGCGCACACCGAAGGTGCCGACAAGGCCGTTGCCGTGGCCCTGCAAACCGGCGGCTCGCTCGCGCATGTAGCCAAGGCCTGCAAGCTGTCGGAAGAAAAGCTGCGCCAGTTCTATGCACTCTGGGCGCGTACCGAAAAGGTGGTCACGGCCTTTTCGCAGGGCGTGAACCAGTCGAGCAGCGGCACCGACAAGGTCAACGCCATCATCAACTGCCACCTCTACACAGGTCGCATCGGCAAGCCGGGTGCCACGCCTTTTTCCATCACCGGCCAGCCCAATGCGATGGGCGGGCGCGAGGTGGGGGGCTTGGCCAACATGCTCGCCGCGCACCTCGACATCGGCAACGCAGAGCACCGCGCACTGGTGCAGGACTTCTGGCAGTCGCCAGTCATTGCCGACAAGCAGGGCTTGAAGGCAGTCGAGCTGTTCGAGGCGATTCACAGCGGCACCGTGAAGGCGGTGTGGATCATGGCGACCAACCCGGTGGTTTCGCTGCCCGACGCTGATCGCGTGAAAGAAGCACTGCTCAAATGCCCGCTCGTGGTGGTGAGCGAAGTGATGGCCCGCACCGATACCGCTGATCTCGCCCATGTGCTGCTGCCCGCACTGGCCTGGGGCGAGAAGGACGGCAGCGTCACCAACAGCGACCGCCGCATCTCGCGCCAGCGCGCCTTTCTGCCCGCACCGGGCGAGGCGAAAGCGGACTGGTGGGCGCTGGCTGAAGTCGGCAAGCGCATGGGTTTTGTGCAGGGATTCGACTACAGATCGGCGCATGAAATCTTCGTTGAGCATGCGGCACTGACGGCCGAGCGCAACGACACCAGCCAGAGCAAGGCACTACCGCGCCAGCTCAATCTGCGCGGTCTTATCGGCCTCAATGCAGAGCAATACGACACCCTGCAACCGCTGCAATGGCCGGTGCTGCAAGCACTGGGCAGCGCACCCGCTGCCACGGCCTCAAGGCTCTTCACCGACGGCCGCTACGCCCACGCCGATGGCAAAGCCCGCCTGCTGCCGCTGCTGCCGCGCGACCCGGCCAACAAGATCAACGACGATTGGCCGCTGGTGCTCAACACCGGCCGCGTGCGCGACCATTGGCACACGATGACGCGCACCGGCAAGTCACCAAAGCTCGCCGACCACAGCGCCGAACCCTTCGTCGAAATCCACCCGCAGGATGCGATGGGCTGGGGCGTGCAGAACGACCGCCTCGCGCGTGTGGTCACCCAGTGGGGCAGCTGCGTCGTACGCGTGCGCGCGACCAGCAGCGTGGCCCGCCGCCAGCTGTTCGTGCCGATTCACTGGAGCGGCACCACCGCCTCCGATGCGCGCGTGGGCAGCCTGGTGAACCCGGTGGTCGACCCCATTTCCGGCGAGCCGGAGTTCAAGCACACGCCCGCGCGCATCGAGCCCTTCTTCGTGCAGTGGTACGGCTTCGTACTCAGCCGCCAGCCGCTCAACGAGACCACGCTGCGCACCCTGCCGCACCTCGCCTGGTGGACGCGCGTGCAGGGCAGCCAGTTCATCCGCACCGAGTTCGCAGGCCGCGGCGAGCCGACGGACTGGGGCGCCTGGGCGCACCAGTTGCTGGGTGCATCAAGCGACGATCTCGACTGGCTCGACACCCGCGATGCGAGCGAGGGCCTGTATCGCGGCGCACTGATCGAGGGCGAACGCTTAAGCGCCTGCGTGTTCCTTTCACCGCGCCCAGAAGACCTGCCCGCACGCCGCTGGCTCAGTGGCCTGTTTGCGCAAGATGCATTGAGCGACCTGGATCGCATGTCCCTGCTCGCAGGCCAGGCCGCGACACCGGGCGTGGATGCGGGGCCAACGATCTGCTCCTGTTTCGGCATCGGCCGCAACCCCATTGCCGCCGCCATCCGCGAAGGCTGTGCCACCCCCGAAGCGCTGGGTGCGAAGCTCAAGTGCGGCACCAACTGCGGTAGCTGCGTGCCGGAGTTGCGGCAGCTGATTGCGCTGGTGAAGGCTGAGCGTAGCTAGCTCGCTCTAGTCATTCTGTTATTTGCGAGACGACTTAAAAATTGGTCAGAAGGAATTGCTCAGTAAAGCCAATGACGCTGCCGACATCTTGAGGCGTGATCTTTGACCACTCGGCATGCATTGCGTGATTCCTAATTTTTGGCATGGCCGCGAGTAGGCCTTTCTGAGCCCCACCTACGAGACTTTTTGATTTAAGAGCATTTATAACTTCGTCCATCGTGCTGCCTTCAACATCTAGTCCATTCGCGGTCGAGTAGCGTTTCAGTGCGTCTTCCAAAGCCGCGCACGCCAAAACTGCTGCGACTTCGTACTTGCTCTCCTGTAGAGCATTCTTGGCAAGGCTCAAAAAATCACCGAATATTTCACCAGCAACTTGCGTTTCAAGACTGAAAAAATAGTTGCCATCCACATCGCTTTTGGCTCCGGTAAAGCAACCGCGACAAATGTCCAATTTGGTCAGGCTTATCCAGCCACCAGTTGCAGCGTCGATGGTCGATCGCAACCGAAGCGTGTGTGGTGACTGCTTACCGAAAGTTGCTTCAACGATATTTAATGCGCTAGATGCCCACGCATGGAACTCAGGTCCCTCCGTCCAAGCCTCCTCACTATTGCCGCGCAGAGGAATCTTGCCGCCATCCAGTTCCAGCTGGGCAAAACGGGCCTTGATCGTTGAAGGAATGATGGACATTTAGGATTCGCAGGCTGGTAGGAACTAAGCAAGCGTAGCCCGGATGCAATCCGGGAAACGCACCACTACCAATGCTCGTACTGCACCCTGGCTGCCGCGTATTGGCTGAGGGGTGAAAAGCCATTATTTTGCGTCAGTCGTTGGTATCAAATACGATACCGCTATGTATCGCTACGTCATCGACACCAACGTCTTGGTTGCAGGCCTGCGCTCCTCTCTGGGCGCTTCGTTTGCATTGCTACGCGAAGTGGGTTTGCGGGCGACGCCAGTGCTATCGGTAGCGCTGGTGCTGGAATACGAGGCAGTGCTCAAGCGCAAGGCCGCAGGTGTGCCGCTCAAGGCGGCTGAGGTAGATGCGCTGCTGGATTACTGGTGTTCGGTTGGCGAGGCGCGGCAGGTGCATTTTCTGTGGCGGCCGGCGCTCAAAGACCCGAACGATGATTTTTTGCTGGAGTTGGCTGTAGCCAGTGGCTGCGATGCGCTGGTGACACACAACCTCGCGGACTTTTCGGTGGCGGGCCACTACGGCGTCACGGTGCTCACGCCCTCTCAGGCGCTGCTTCAACTGAATCAATGAACGGAGAACAACGATGACCACCCTCAGCCTGCGTCTGCCCGACTCGCTGCACCGCATGGTGAAACAGCTCGCCGAGGCAGATCACGTGTCGATCAATCAGTTCGTGGCGACTGCGGTAGCTGAAAAAGCCTCGGCACTGGCGACGGAGGAGTATCTGTCCACCCGCGCAGCGAGGGGCAGCCGCTCTGCGTATGAGCTGGTGCTGTCGAAAGTGCCGAAGGCTGCACCCAGCAAGGCAGATGTGCTGCCTGCTGGCTACAAGCCAAAGCCTTCGCGCCGGACTGCAACTGGTGCTGGCTACTAAGTCAGCCTGTAGCATCCGCCCTATTCAAACGAGGAACCGGCAATGGACTACACCATTGAAGTAGAGCAGGAAGCGGACGGCCGCTGGCTGGCTGAGGTGCCGGAGCTTCCCGGCGTGCTGGCTTATGGGGCAACGGTCGGTCAAGCGCAGTCCAAGGCCGAGGCTTTGGCACTTCGGGTTCTGGCAGAGCGATTGGAATCGGACGAGAGCGGGCCGCAAGCCATCCGCATTCATTAAACTCACTGCACCCCTTGCGCCAACGCGAGTACCACATGGGCCGTGCCGAATTGCTGCAAAAGCTCGATCAACTGTCGCCACACCAGCGTGCGGCGGTTGAACAGCTAGTGGATTCAATGGCATCTGCAAAGGGTGCGAACCCCAGCCTGGAACAGGTGATTGCGGCAGCCAAAGCCTGCGTCCAGCCAGCACAAACCCTTGAGGCCATCGACGCCGATGTGCGGGCCATGCGCGGCGAATGGAGTGATCGTGGCTGGCAGGCCCCCGGTGCATGAGCGTGGTCATCGACACCAATCTGCTCATCGGTTGATCCACTGATCGCCAGCTGATTGCGTGGCGCGTTACGCGGGCAAGCGACGTATTTTTGCGTGCCTCTGCAACCGCATACGGCAGCAAGTGCTGACCGATGTATAAATCGCTGCATGCCGTCCACTCAAACCACCCCACACTCCCGCATGCGCCCCACTCTTCGTTTGCTTGCCCTGCTCGCCTTTGCGCTGACTAGCCACACCGCTCGCGCCGAGGAGCCTGTGCGCGTATTCGCCGCTGCCAGCCTCACCAACGCCCTCAACGATATCGGCAACGCTTGGCAGAAGGCTGGTCATGCACGGCCCAGCCTCGCCTATGCCGCCAGCTCAGCACTTGCCAAACAGATCGAAGCCGGTGCGCCAGCCGATGTGTTTGTCTCGGCCGATCTCAAGTGGATGAACTACCTCGATGAGAAGAGCAGGATCAACACTGCAACGCGCGTGAATCTGCTCGGCAACAGGCTGGTACTGATCGCACCCAAGGGCCGCAGTTTTCCCGTCGAGATGCAGAAAGGCTTCGATCTCGCTGCTGCGTTCAAGGGCAGGCTCTGCACTGGTGAGCCGGGCGTGGTGCCGGTGGGTATCTATGCGAAGCAGGCACTCGAAGCGCTCGGCTGGTGGCAGGCGTTGCAAGGCCGCATCGTCGGAACCGATGACGTGCGAACCGCGCTGGCTTTCGTCGAGCGTGGCGAGTGCGCGGCGGGGATTGTCTATGCCACCGATGCCGCCATCAGCAGCAAGGTACAGGTGCTCGCCAGCTTCCCCGAGAGCACGCACCAGCCCATCGTCTATCCCTTTGCCCTCGTGCAGGATGCGCGTGCCGAAGCGGCAGGCTTTCTCGACTACCTCAAGGCATCACCGGAGGCGGCCGAGGTGTTCAAGCAATACGGCTTCACCCTGCTCGAGCCCTGATGGCCCTCACGCCAGAGGAATGGCAGGCGCTGCAACTCTCGGCGCGCGTCGCGGCCTGCGCCACGCTGCTGTGCCTGCCGCTCGGCATCGCACTCGCCTGGCTCATGGCGCGCCGCCAGTTCCCAGGCAAGTTTCTGGTCGATGCGCTGGTGCAGCTGCCCATGGTGCTGCCGCCAGTGGTGCCGGGCTATCTGCTGCTGCTGCTACTCGGCACGCAGGGGCCCATCGGCGGCTGGCTGCAAGCGCAGTTCGGCATCGTGCTTGCGTTTACCTGGAAGGGCGCGGTCATCGCCTCGGCGGTGATGGCCTTCCCCTTGATGGTGCAGCCGGTGCGCCTCGCCTTTCGTCAGATTGATGTGCGGCTCGAACAGGCCGCGAGCACGCTGGGTGCCTCGCCCTGGCGGGTGTTCTTCAGCATCAGCCTGCCCTTGGCACTGCCGGGCGTGCTGGCCGGCGCACTGCTGTGCTTCTCGCGCAGCCTCGGCGAGTTCGGCGCGACGATGGCCTTCGTCGGCAATATTCCGGGCGAGACGCGCACGCTGCCGCTCGCCATCTACAGCTTCACCCATGTGCCGGGTGGCGAGGCGGCGGCCATGCGGCTCTCGCTGCTCTCGATCGCGCTCGCCGTCGCCGCTCTGCTGGTGAGCCACTTCATCACCCGTCGCGCCGAGCGTCTGCTGGGCCGCAGCGAGGGTCAGGTACCGCGTGCTGCACTTTGATCTGCACTATCAGCGCGGCGAGTTCACGCTCAGCGCCAAGGCCGAAATCGGCGAGGGCGTGACGGCACTCGTCGGGCCATCAGGTGCGGGCAAAAGTACGCTGCTGGCGCTGCTGGCCGGCCTGCTGGCGCCACAGGTCGGCACGCTACGCTTCGGCCAGCAACTGCTCATCGACACCGCCGGCAAAATCCAGGTGCCCGCCTGGCAGCGGCACTTCGGCCTGGTGTTTCAGGATGGCCAGCTGTTCCCGCACCTGAGCGTGCGCGACAACCTGCTCTATGGCTGGCACCGACGCCCCGCTGAGCAGCACCGCTTCACGCTGCAACAGGTGCTTGCGCTGTTGGAGATCGGCCCGCTGCAATCGCGCCGCCCCGCACAACTTTCCGGCGGCGAGCGCCAGCGCGTTGCACTCGGGCGTGCGCTGCTCTACTCGCCGCGCCTGCTGCTGCTCGACGAGCCGCTGGCCTCGCTCGACGAGCGCCTCAAGCAGCAGATCTTGCCCTTCCTCAAGCGGGTGAAGGACGAGACGCGCCTGCCGATGCTCTACGTGAGTCATCTGCGGGCGGAGGTGGATTACCTCGCGGATCGGGTGATGGTCATCGAGCAGGGCAGGCTGCAACCGTAACTGGGGCTTACCTGAACAAATGGCACGCCCATTGCTTGAGTGAGCATGTGGCCAACGGCGGTCACGGAAGCGCGAGCAAAGCGGCTCGCATGCACTCCACCTCTTCAAGGGACCGCCAATGAAATCCGCCAAAGCCACAAAAATAGACCTCTTCAGTTTTGCCACGCCGCAGATGCGTGCCTTCCACATGACGTGGGCGGCGTTCTTCGTCTGCTTCTTTGCGTGGTTTGCCATCGCCCCGCTGATGCCCGCCATCAAGGGCGAGTTCGGATTCACCAAAGACCAGATCGCCAACATGAACATCGCGGCCGTCGCCGTGACCATTCTGGTGCGCCTGCTCATCGGGCCGCTGTGCGACAAGTTTGGCCCACGCCGCGCCTACACTGGCCTGCTCGCCTTCGGTGCGCTGCCGGTGCTCGGCATCGCCTTCGCGCAGACCTATGAAGCCTTCCTGTTCCTGCGCCTCTGCATCGGTGCGATTGGTGCGAGCTTCGTCATCACCCAGTACCACACGAGCGTGATGTTCGCGCCCAATGTGGTCGGCACAGCCAACGCGGCCGCAGCGGGTTGGGGCAATGCGGGTGGTGGTGCGACGCAAACGCTGATGCCGCTCATCCTCGCCGCCGTTCTCTACTTTGGTGCGGATGCCGCCTTCGGCTGGCGCATTGCGCTCATCGTGCCCGGCGTGCTGATGCTGCTGATGTCGGTGGCCTACTGGCGCTACACGCAGGACACGCCGGAAGGCGATCTGAAAGACCTGCGCGCTGAGGGCAAGCTGCCGGCGGTCGAGAGAAAAGGCGGCTGGAAAAACTTCAAGCGCGCGGCCGGCAACTACCGTGTGTGGCTGCTGTTCGTCACCTATGCCGCCTGCTTCGGCGTGGAGATCACCATCCACAACATCGCGGCTCTCTACTACACCGATCGCTTCCAGCTTGACCTCAAAACCGCCGGTCTCGCAGCAGGCAGCTTCGGCCTGCTCGCACTGTTCGCGCGCGCGCTCGGCGGCATCGTGTCGGATCGCATCGCCAAGACCAGGGGCCTCGATGGCCGCAGCAAGCTCTTGTTCGCGCTCATCGTCGGTGAGGGCATTGGCCTCTTGGCCTGGGCGGCGAGTGACTCGCTCGCACTCGCCATCCCGATGATGCTGATCTTCGGCCTCTTCACTCACATGGCCTGCGGGGCGACCTACAGCCTCGTACCCTTCATCGACCGCGATGCGCTCGGTGGTGTCGCGGGCATCATCGGCGCGGGCGGCAACGTCGGTGCGGTGGCGGCGGGCTTCTTGATGAAGGGCACCGTGAGCATCGAATCGGGCCTGCACATTCTCGGCATCTGCGTGCTCATCTCGGCGGTCGCCGCGATTGGCGTGCGCTTCACGGCCGAGCACAAGGCGCGCGAGGCCAAGCTCTACGAGGATGCGCTCAACGCCCGTGCGGCGGCCGCGCGCACCACGCTCTCCGCGCCGCTCGCTGCCGCCTAGGAGCCACCATGAACCGTCTCTCTCTGGCCCTCGCGGCCACGGCCTTCTGCGGCCTGCTGTCTGCCACCGCACGCGCGGCCTCGCTCACTGATGCGGTGCTGCAAGGCACGCCCACGCTCGATCTGCGCTTGCGTTGCGAGTCGGTCGAGCAGGGCAACTTTGTGAAGGATGCCTATGCGACGACCCTGCGCGGTGCGCTCGGCTACACCACCAAGCCCTGGCAGGGCTTTGATGCGCGTGCGGAGCTGGAGGGCGTGATCGCTGCCAACAGTGACCTCTACAACTCCACCGGCAATGGCATCGGCAACCGCCCGGTGGTGGCAGACCCTGAAACACTTGGCTTCAACCAGGCCTGGCTGAGATACACACTACCCAGCACGCTGCCGAACAAGATCAGCCTCACCGCGGGCCGCCAGCGTCTCGTCTTCGACAACGCCCGCTTCATCGGCACCGTCGGCTGGCGGCAGGACGAGCAGACCTATGACGGCGCGCTGCTCGTCGCCCCCTTGGGCAAGGACTTCATGGCGCAATTGGCGCACATCGGCAACGTCAACAGCTTCCGCCGCTACGGTCCCAACCTAGTCGCCGCCTGTGCCGTGAGCGGGCCTTGCTCGCCGGACCTGAGCCTGAGCGGGCAGGCACTGAACCTCGCCTACAGCAGCAGCCCGAAACTGAAACTGGTCGGCTACAGCTACTGGCTGGACTTCGGCACCAACACCAGCGCGCGGCGCGACACCCGCACGATCGGCCTGCGCGCCACCGGCCGCTGGCCGCTCACCCAAGGCAAGCACGGCATCGGCCTCGACTACACGCTCGAAGCCGCCGAGCAGGTGCGATACGCCGATTCGCCCGCGAGCGTGGATGCGCAATACCGTCTCGCCGAGCTGGGCCTGAGTCAGGGCGCGAGCAGTGGGTCCTGGAGCGGCAAGCTCGGCTACGAGGTGCTGGGCGGCGATGGCAGCTATGGCTTCCAGACGCCGCTCGCCTCCCTGCATGCTTTCCAGGGTTGGGCGGATCTGTTCCTCGCCACACCGGCGATGGGCATCCGCGATGCCTATGTGCAGGCGGGCGGCACGCTGGAGAAGATCGCCCTGCAAGCCAGCTACCACGACTACAGGGCCGATTCGCAGAGCTTCGACTACGGCGCGGAAATCAACCTGCAGGCCACACGCCCGGTGGTGCAGCTGCGTGGCAAGCCACTGACGCTGGGCTTGAAGGCGGCGTTCTATGAGGCCGAGGGTTTTCCGGTGGCGGCAGGCAAGCCCTACGACACCACTAAACTCTGGGCATGGCTGCAATACAAGCTCTGAATCCCCACACGCAGATGACGGGCGGCATCCTCGCCGGTGGCGAGGGTCTGCGCATGGGCGGCGTGGACAAGGGACTGGTGCTGTTCAAGGGCCAGCCGCTGGTGCGGCATGTGCTCGCCGCACTCGCGCCACAGGCGGGCGAATGCCTGATCTCGGCCAACCGCCACATCGAGGCGTACGAATCCTTCGGCGTGCGGGTGCTGCGCGATGCGGCAGGCCAGGGGCCGCTGGCAGGCCTCGCCGCGCTGCTGGCGGCTGCGCGCAGCGACTGGCTGCTGTGCGTGCCCTGCGATGCGCCGTATCTGCCGCCGGACCTGGGCGCGATGCTGCATCACGCCGCCAGCGCAGCCCCTGCACCGGCGGCTTTTTTGCACGATGGCGTGCAGGCGCATCCCACCTTCTGCCTCGTGCAGACTCGATTGGCCCGGGTCGCAGCGACGGGCGCGCTCTGCGGGCAAGGGCTGCATGGCTGGCTGTGCGAACAAGGTGCGGTGCCGGTGCGGGCCGGCGCACCGCCCAACATCAACACGCTGGACGAGCTGGCCGCCCATGAGCGGGCCTCGAGCCCAAGCCCGTCAGCGGCGTCGCCGCAGCGCCATGCTCGCTGACTGCCTCCTTGGCTTGCCGAACGTGCGAAGAACAAGGCCATTGGGGAAACCAGTGACGCCGCGCCATGCCCGACCACGGTTGGTTCGCTGTCCCCTTGAGACTGGGTACCAGGCACCGCCGCGCTATGGTTTTGCCTCGGCCGGTCAGGCCTTCTGATAGCGTTGCCTGCATAACTGGCATGCAGGCGCAGGGGGCGAACATGAAGAGTCTGAGAATGCGGCTGGGCCTGCTGCTCCTGGGTTTCGGCATGGCCGCAGCCGCCGCGCCGCCGAAGCAGGCATTCAGTGAAAAGCAGCTCGCCCAGCAGCAGCGGATGACGGACTGCTCAGCGGATGCGAAGGAAAAAGCCCTCAGGGGCAATGAGCGCATGGCTTTCATGAAAACCTGCCTCGCGGGTGGGCAGGTGACGGTCGAGGTCGGGGACGAAACCTTGACGGCCCGACCGCCCGCTTCACTGCGCGAAGAGGTAAAACACTGCGATGGCGAGCGGGGCGGTATGGCTCTTGAGGGAAGCTGTGTTGCCCAGTGAGGTCATGGCAGGCCCGTCGTACACTTGGCTTGCCCGGCGGCTACCCTTTTCCGTGCGTGCAATACCCGGCTATGGCATGGTTGCTGCATCAAAATAGGGCGCTCAGCGGAGCCAACCATTTCAGCGGTACCAGTCACTTTTCCCAGCGATTCACTTCAACCCCCAGCAGGAGATCACCGATGTCGGGTTCAGACGTTATCAAGCTCATCAAGGACAAAGAGGTCAAGTTCGTTGACTTCCGCTTTTGCGACACCAAGGGCAAGGAACAGCACGTCACGGTGCCCAGCCACACCATCGACGCCGAGCTGTTCCAGGACGGCAAGATGTTCGATGGTTCGTCGATCGCCGGCTGGAAGGGCATCAACGAATCCGACATGATCCTGATGCCGGACGCCGACACCGCCTTCATCGACCCCTTCTTTGAAGACACCACGCTGGTCATCACCTGCGACGTGATCGAGCCCGCCACCGGCCAGGGCTATTCGCGCGACCCGCGTTCGCTCGCCAAGCGCGCCGAGGCTTATCTCAAGAGCACCGGCATCGCCGACACCGCCTACTTCGGCCCTGAGAACGAGTTCTTCATTTTCGACAGCGTGCGCTTCGACTCCGGCCTCAAGGGCTGCTTCGTCGAGATCGACGCCGAGAACGCGGTATGGAACTCCGGCACCAAGTACGAGCATGGCAACACCGGCCACCGCCCGGGCTTGAAGGGTGGCTACTTCCCCGTGCCGCCGGTCGATGCCCTGCAGGACATCCGCAGCGCCATGTGCACCACGCTCGAAGAGATCGGCATCATGACCGAGGTGCATCACCACGAAG
>JAZKHC010000074.1:0-31597 GCA_040385605.1 Pseudomonadota bacterium | reverse complement strand
TGCTCAACCTGGTGCCGCGCGGCACCCACGACTACGCCAAGTTCATCAAGCCCAGCGAGCTGACCGCCTGGGCGCGCGAGGCAGGTCTTGAACCCGTCGAGATCAAGGGCCTGCAATACAACCCGCTGACCCAGCTCGCCAAGATCAACGACGACATCGATGTGAACTACTTTCTGCACTGCAAGAAACCCGCATGAGGCCGCAGGCTAGCCTGCGCCCGCAGGAACGCAGGCCAAAGGTCATTTTCTTCGACCTCGACGGCACGCTAGTCGATACCGCACCCGATCTGGGCGGTGCCGCCAACTACATCCGCAGCACCTTGGGCCTGGCGGCGCTGCCCTTGCCAGACTACCGCCCGCACGCCAGTGCCGGTGCGCGTGGACTGCTCGGCAAGGCGCTCGGCATCACGCCGGAACACGCAGACTTCCCGCGTCACCGCGATGCCTTTCTCGCCCACTACGCCGAACATCTCGCCGACAGCTCAGGCCTGTTCGAGGGCTTCGCCGAGACGCTCACAGGTTTCGCAAAGCAGGCCGTGCGCTGGGGCGTGATGACCAACAAGCCGAAGCAGTACACCGAGCCACTGATGGCCGCACTCGACCTCACGCTCGATGCCTGCGCCATCGTCAGCGCCGACGAAGTAGCCAAGGCCAAACCTGCACCAGATGGCCTGTTGCTCGCCTGCGAGCGTGCTGGCGTGGCACCCGAGCACTGCTGGTACGTGGGTGACGACAAGCGCGACATCGACGCTGGCCGCGCGGCGGGGATGAAGACCGTGGCCGCCGCCTGGGGCTACGAAGGCGAGCACGCGCTCGCCACCTGGGGTGCGGATTTCACCTGCGCACATCCCACCGACCTTTTGAAACTGATCGCATGAGCATCCCTGAAAACCCCACGCTCGCCGCCGAAGCACTGAAAGGCTGCGTCATTCTGATCACTGGCGCAGGCGATGGCCTGGGCCGCGCCACCGCCATTGAAGCTGCACGCTGCGGTGCCACGGTCATCCTGCTAGGCCGCACCATCAAGAAGCTCGAAGCCACCTACGACCTCATCGAAAAGGCTGGCTTCGCCCAGCCCGGCATCGTGCCGCTCAATCTCAATGGTGCGAGCTGGAATGACCATCAAACCGTGGCCGAAACGCTGGAAGCCGAGTTCGGCAAACTCGATGGCATCGTGCATTGCGCGACGCACTTCACCGGCTTCATGCGTCTTGCCGACATCCCGCCCAAGGATTGGCTCGATGGCGTGCAGACCAACCTCACCGCCGCCTACGTGCTGACGCGCAGCCTGCTGCCGCTGCTGGAGAAATCCAGCGACGCGCCGGTGGTGTTCGTCACCGACACCGCAGGCCGCACGCCCAAGGCTTATCAAGGCGTCTACGGCATCACCAAGGCAGCCATCGAGGCGATGAGTGCGACGTTTGCACTGGAATACGCCAGCACACATCCGCAGCTGCGCTTCCACACCTTCCATCCCGGCCCCATGCGCACGGCGGTGCGGGTCAGGGGTTTTTCAGGCGAGCGTGGCGACACCGCGCCACCACCCGATGCGGCCGCAAAGCGTCTCGCCTGGCTGCTGTCTGCAGCAGGCAAGGGGCTGGCCAGCGGTACCGCTCAATAAAGCGCGCTTCAGCTGGCTGACTTGAGCCAGGTCAGCTGCGAGGCCGCACGCGAGCCCAGCGCCAGAGTGCGTGCCAGTTCGGCCAGCACCGGCGTCATCTCTTCGGCAAAGCGGTAGGGCGGATTGACGATGACGAGGCCAGAGCCACGCATCTGGCCCTCGGCGGGCGCACCGGTATCAAGACAGACATCCAGCACCGGCTTGCTGCTGGCCAGTGCGATGCGGCGGCCGAAGCGTTCGACCTCGAAGCTGTTCTTGAGCGGATACCAGAAGGCGTAGATGCCGCCTGCAAAACGCGCCTGCGCCCGAATGAGGAAGGCCTCCATGGCCTCGAACTCATCGCGTCGCTCGAAGGGTGGATCGACCAGCACCAGGCCGCGTTTCTCGGGTGGCGGCAGCAGGGCGTGGGCCTCGTAGCCATCGCGTTCGTGGAGGGTGACCTGGCGGTCCCTGGCAAAGTGCTGGCGCAGCTCGGCGAAGACATCCGCCACGTTCTCGCACAGCACCAGCCGGTCCTTGTCGCGCAGCAGGGCCTCTGCGATCACGGGCGAGCCGGGGTAGATGTAGACCGGCTCACCGACGGCATTGAGCGCACGCACGGCCTTGAGATAGCCCGCCACCGGTTCTGCAAAAACTGCATCGGCCTTGATCTGGCCGATACCGTCCTGTGCTTCGGCCGTCTTCAGCGAGGCCCCCGAGCGCAGGTCGTAGAGCCCGGCACCCGCGTGGGTTTCGAGGTAGCTCCAGGGTGAGTCCTTGCGGCTCAGGGCTTGCAGCAGTCCCACGAGCACGACGTGCTTGTGGACATCGGCGAAATTGCCGGCGTGATAGGCGTGGCGGTAGTGCATGGGCGCGATGATACGGGTGCGCACAACAAAAAGGCCGCGCAGTGCGCGGCCAAGGTCACGGCAAAACCTTAGAAGCTGTATTTGGCCGAGAACTGCAAGCGGTCGAGATCACCATCCTGGCCGTTTTCCAGCTCGCGTTCGGCGTGGCGGTACTCGGCACCGAAAGTGAGCTTGGCAACCGGTGAATACAGCAGGTTGATGGATGCGCTCTGCACTTTCTTGGTCAGGCCGGTGCCGGTTCTCGCGGTGTCGTTGTCGATGGCAAGGGCCGAGGCGGTGATGGTGCTGCGCCATTGCGGCGTCCAGGCGTGCTTGTAGGCAAGGTAGCCGCCGGTGATGCCGATGGCGTCGAGTTCGCCTGCCGACAGCACGGCATCTGCGGAGGTGCCGAGCGCCATGTAGCGGCCGATGCCCTCGCCGGTGGTGAGCTGGAACTTGAGGTCATCACTGCCGAAAGTGATCTTGCCCGCCAGGCTCACGCCAGCACCCGTGGTCTTGTCATCCACCGCCGCCGTCGCGCCGGCTGCCGGGTTCTCCAGCTTGAGCTGGCGCACCAGGCCTGAGAGCGAGAGTTCCGCCGCACCGAGCTTGAGGTTGTAGCGAGCGATGAAATCCGGCAGCACCGCATCGCCTGCGCCCGCCACCGCGCCGCCGCCGCCCGGCAGCACCGAGGTCTCAGGGTTTTCGACCGCGAACTGGAAACTGCCCAGCGTGTAGCGTGCCTGCGCCTGGCGCACGAACACGCTGCCCTCGCTGGGAAAGGCGACGAAGTCGAGCGTCTCGGGCAGCGAGCCTAAGTTGAGGAAGGTCGTCCACTCCTGACCCACCAGCACATTGTCGTAGGTGATGAAGGCGCGGCGGAAGCCCGGCGTGTAGGCGTTGGTGACGATCTCGTTGGCCGTGGCGCTCTGGTTGACGATGAAATCAAGCTCGATATGGGTGCCGAGCTTGTGGCCGTCGAGCATCGTTTCGCTCTTCACGAACAGGCGCGATTCCTTGGCGTGGAAATCGGTGAAATCACGGCGCTTGCCACTGCCATTGCTGACCGGCGTGCCATTGGGCAGGTAGAAATCCCGCGCGGTGCTCTGCGCCACCTCGCCCTCGCTGAAGCTGGAATAGATGGCATCGGCCTTCACATAGCCGCCCCAGGTGATCTTGGTTTCACCTAGCTTGACCTCGGCCGGCTTGGCGGCAGCGGCCGACGGTGGTGAGGCGCGTGCAGCCTTTTCGGTCGCCAGCTGGGCTTCCAGCACTTCAAGCCGCTGACGCAGCTCGCGCACGGCGGCGGCGGTATCACTGGCCGCAGCACTTTGCGCCATGGCGGCCGCGGGGCAGAGCAAGGCGGTCACGCACAGAGCGCGCGCGGCAGCGGCAAGGGGGGACAGGTGAAGACGGGCAGGTGACATGGGTTCTCCTCTCGAATAGTTTTGAACGGCTGATGACCACGGCAACGAGCTTGCGCGCACGATTCGCCCTGTCACATTCGTCTTAGGTCTAAGTGCTGGCGGATTTACGACCAAAGTCTTAGAAGGTGCTGGCGGCAAGGCGCGCCTACACTCGCGGCATGAATCCACCGAACGCCGTGAGCCCGCTGCAAGCCGTCGTCATCATCGCGGATGACCACCCGCTTTTCAGGGCCGCGCTGCGGCTGGCCGTGGAGCGCGTGCTGCCGGGCGTGCGGGTGATCGAGGCCGACAGCTTCGCGGCCCTGCAAGCGGTGGTGGCTAGGTCTCCGGATGCTGACCTGGTGCTGCTCGACCTGCGCATGCCGGGCGTGCAGGGTTTTTCATCCCTGGTCTGGCTGCGCGCGCAGTACGCCAGCGTGCCGGTGGTGATGGTCTCTGCGGATGAGGACGCCAACACCATCCACCGCGCGCTCGATTTCGGCGCGGCGGGATTCATCCCCAAATCAGCGGGGCTGGAGGTGCTGACCCAGGCCCTCACCGCGATACTCGATGGCCAGTCGTGGATACCCCCCACCGCCGCCGCCCCGCCAGACAACGGCGATGCGCAGCTGGCACGGCGGGTGGCCAGCCTCTCGCCGCAACAACTCAGGGTGCTGATGCATCTCGCCTCGGGCCGCCTCAACAAGCAGATTGCCTATGACCTCGAGATCACCGAGGCCACCATCAAGGCGCATGTCACCGCCATCCTGCGCAAGCTGGGGCTATACCGGCGCACACAGGCGGCCGTACTGGCGCAGCGGCTGTTGCTGGCCGATGCGGTGCCTCTGGAGCCTGCCGCCGCTGATCACGAAGACGAGGAAAGCTGAGAACTTTAGGTGCAGTTGGCGGGCTTGAACGTGGCGTCCAGCCCTTGGCTGCTGCAGGCCCAGGTGACGTTGCCGCTGGCGTCCTGCGTCGGGGTGTAGACCAGACGTGCGCCCGGCAGGGCAGAGCCCTCGGCGAAATACACTGCCACCACGCCGCCCTCGCCCACCGCATAGCTGACGCCAGGCATCTCATCGCCGCCGACCTTCAGCTCGTCGATGTGCTTCGGCCAGTTTTTCTGGTTGGTGGCGTAGTCCACGACACCTTCCTGCAAGCGGGCGGCAGACTCCGTGGCCCCTTTCAATTGCTCGGCCTTTTTCTGGCCCGAGCAGGCGGTGAGCGCCAGCACGATGGCCAGCGCGAAGAACGAAGATGTCGAACGAGCGTACGTTGCGCTATGCATGGAACCTCTCCTCTTGTAGTGCCCTGTCATGCAGGGTTGCGCAAGAGTGCAGCGCCTTGGCCGAACGCGCAAGCAGCCCTCAGGCGGATTTGAGCTTGGCTTCGAGCAGGCCGGATTTTTTCACCAGCGCGTCGAGTGCCACCAGGGTCTCGAGCAGCTCGGCGATGTGCTTGAGCGGCAATGAGTTGGGGCCATCGCACAGGGCTGAATCGGGATCGGGATGGGTCTCCATGAACAAGCCCGCCACGCCGGCACCGATGGCGGCACGCGCCAGCACCGGGATCATCTCGCGCATGCCGCCGCTGGCATTGCCGAGGCCGCCCGGCAGCTGCACGGTGTGGGTGCCATCGAACACCACGGGGGCAAACTTGCGCATGATGGCGAGCCCGCGCATGTCGGCCACGAGGTTGTTGTAGCCAAAGCTGAAGCCACGCTCGCACAGCATGAACTGGTGCGGCGCGACGGCTTTCATCTTCTCGATGACATTGCCCATCTCCCAGGGCGACATGAACTGGCCCTTCTTGACGTTGATGGGTTTGCCGGACATCGCCCACTTCTGCATGAAGTTGGTCTGACGGCAGAGGAAGGCCGGGGTCTGGATGACATCGATCACCGCGGTGATCTCGTCCACCGGCGTGTCCTCGTGGACATCGGTGAGCACCGGCACGCCGATCTGCTTCTTGACCTTCTCCATGATCTTCAAACCGCCATCGAGGCCAGGCCCGCGATAGCTCGTGTGCGAGCTGCGGTTGGCCTTGTCGAACGAGCCTTTGAAGATGTAGAGGATGCCTAAGCGGTCACAGATGGGCTTGATGTGGCCCGCCACATCCAGTGCGAGCTGTTCGCTTTCAAGCGTATCCGGCCCGGCAATCAGGAACAGGGGCTGGTCGATGCCGATATCGTGGCCACAGAGCTTCATGCTTTTTCTGCCTGTTGGTGTGCGCTGTGGTGCTCGCGCGCGGCGGTAACGAAGCCGCTGAACAGCGGGTGCCCATCACGCGGGGTGGAGGTGAACTCCGGGTGGAATTGCACGGCGACGAAGAAGGGATGATCGTTCAGTTCGATCATCTCGATCAGCTCCTCGTTCTCCGACACCCCGACGAACTCCAAGCCCTTGGCCGAGAGCGCCTCGCGGTAGTTGTTGTTGAACTCGTAGCGGTGGCGATGCCGCTCGTGGATGACCTCGGCGTTGTAGAGCTTGCGCGACTTGCTGCCCGGCTTGAGCTTGCAGGCCTGCGAACCGAGCCGCATGGTGCCGCCCTTGTCGCTCTTGCTGCTGCGCTTTTCGACCTTGCCGCTGGCATCCTTCCACTCGGTGATCATGGCGATGACCGGGTGCGGCGATTTGGGCGCGAACTCGGTGGAATGCGCGTCCTTGAGCCCACAGACATTGCGCGCGTATTCGATGCAGGCCACCTGCATGCCGAGGCAGATGCCCAGATACGGAATCTTGTTCTCGCGCGCATGTTTGGCAGCCGCGATCTTGCCCTCCACACCGCGCTCGCCGAAGCCGCCGGGTACGAGAATCGCATCCGCACCTTGCAGCACGCGCGGGCCCTGGCTCTCGACCTGCTCGCTATCGATGTAGCGGATCTTGACCTTGGTGCCGGTATGGAGGCCAGCGTGGATCAGCGCCTCGTTCAGGCTCTTGTAGGCATCGGCGAGATCGACGTACTTGCCGACCATGGCGATGTTGATTTCGGTATCGGCGGTGAGGCGTTTCTCGACCAGATCGTCCCACTCCCGCAGGTCAGCCTTGTGGCCTTCGGTCAAGCCAAAGTGCTCGATCACCAGCTCGTCGAGGCCCTGCTGGTGCAGCCAGCTCGGAATCTTGTAGATGTCGTCGAGATCGACCGCCGACACCACTGCACGGATCGGCACGTTGGTGAACATGGCAATTTTGCGGCGCTCGCTCTCGGGCAGCGGCCGGTCGGTGCGGCAGAGCAGCACGTCGGGCTGGATGCCGATGGTGCGCAGCTCCTTCACCGAATGCTGGGTCGGCTTGGTCTTCATCTCGCCCGCCGCCTTGATGTACGGCACCAGCGTGAGGTGCATGAACATCGTGTACTTGCGGCCCAGCTCCACCTGCATCTGGCGGATGGATTCGAGGAAGGGCAGGCCCTCGATGTCACCCACCGTGCCGCCGATCTCGACCAGGCAGATGTCGCAGCCCGCACCACCGCGCTTGATCGCGGTCTGGATCTCGTCGGTGATGTGCGGGATCACCTGTACCGTCTTGCCCAGGTAATCGCCACGCCGCTCGCGGTTGAGCACGTTGAGGTAAATCTGGCCGGTGGTGACGTTGCTGAGCTTCGAGGTCTTGGCGCGCAGGTAACGCTCGTAATGGCCCAGATCGAGGTCGGTCTCGGCACCGTCTTCGGTGACGAACACCTCGCCATGCTGGAACGGCGACATCGTGCCAGCGTCGACATTAATGTAGGGGTCGAGCTTCAACATGTGGACCTTGAAGCCACGGGACTCGAGAATCGCCCCCAGTGAAGCGGCGGCGATGCCCTTGCCGAGGGCAGAGACGACGCCCCCGGTGACGAAGATGTAGCGGGTGTGTCCGGTCTGCGTGCGGTCGGTCATGGCGGTCGCTGGATTCTGTAAGGCGACAGTTTACCGCAGGGGCGTGAGTCAAACAGGCTCGATGCAGGGAATTGCAGTGCGATTGGCATTGTCATACGCTGCATACAAACGCAGGAGCACCCCATGCACGCCGGCAATGACAGTCGTATCAACGCCCGCCTCACCGGCGAAGATGCACGCCGCTTCAAGCAGTTGCGCGCCGTCACCAAGCAATCGGCATCGGAAGTGATCCGTGAGGCCGTGAAGCTCTATCACGAGAAAATGGTGAAGCCCAAGAAAACGCCCTATGAAATCCTGCTCGAATCCGGGCTGATCGGTGCGTTTGAAGGCCCCGAAGACCTCTCGACCAACTACAAGAAATACATGGCCGAAGACCTCGCCAAGAAATGGCGGCTGGATGAACCCGCCAGCGGCAAGAAGTGATTCTCACCGATACCGGCTTCTGGGTTGCGCTGCTCAACACCCGCGATGGGCATCACCACGCTGCGCTGGCAGCATTCGAGCGCGTTCGCAGTGAACCGCTGGTCACGACCTGGTCGGTGCTGACCGAATCGGTTTATCTACTGAGCGTTCGCGCAAGCCCCGAAATCGCCCGCAAGTTCCTGCAATCCGTGGCACTAGGCCTGTGTCAGGTTCGCAATCAGGATGAGTCGGCCTTGTTGCGAATGCACGCCCTCATGGGCAAATACCGCGACCTGCCGATGGACCTCGCCGATGCCTCGCTCGTGGTGCTAGCCGAGCAGCTGGGTGAGGGCCGCATTCTCTCCACCGACACGCGCGACTTCGGCGCGTATCGGTGGAAGAACACCAAGCCCTTCACAAACCTGCTGGAGGTGTAGTTCTCACAGGGTGAGCTGCAAAGCCCACCGTTCGAGCATGAAACTGGTGGGCTTGCCAGCCCACCCTACGCCCGGCTACTTCATGCGGTCGGCAACTTGTGGGTCTTGAACTGCTGCCTCAGCTGCAACTTGCTGATCTTGCCGGTGGCGGTATGCGGGATTTCGGGCACGAACACCACATCGTCCGGCGTCCACCACTTGGCGATCTTGCCCGTGAAGTGCGCCAGCATGGCCTCGCCCGTCAGCTCCTGGCCCTGCTTCTTGACGATCACCAGCAGAGGCCGCTCATCCCACTTGGGGTGGGCGACACCAATCACGGCAGCCTCCTGCACGGCCGGGTGCGCCATCGCCACGTTTTCGAGATCTATGGAGCTGATCCACTCTCCGCCACTCTTGATCACGTCCTTGCTGCGGTCGGTGATTTGCAGGTAGCCATCCATGTCGAGCGTGCCGACATCGCCGGTGGGGAACCAGCCATCAATGGTGGGATCGTTGTCCAGCTTGTAGTAGCCACTCACCACCCAAGGGCCCTTGACCAGAATGTCGCCGAAGGCCTTGCCATCACGCGGAAGCTCCTTGCCCGCCTCATCGACGATCTTGAGATCGACACCGAAGATCGCCCTTCCCTGCTTGGTCAGCACTGCAAGCTGCTCGTCCTGCGACAAGGTGAGGTGGCGATTCTTGAGTGAGCCATAGGTGCCGAGCGGGCTCATCTCGCTCATGCCCCAGGCATGGCCGACGCGCACGCCGTAGTCCACCAGCAAGGTCTTCATCAGCGCCGGCGGGCAGGCCGAGCCACCCACCACCGAGCGCCAGGTGGTGGTGAACTTGAGGTTGTGCTTTTGCAGGTGTTGCAGCAGGCCCAGCCAGACGGTGGGCACACCGGCCGAGAAGGTGACTTTCTCACTCTCGAACAGCTCGTAGAGGCTCGCGCCATCCAGCCCCGCACCTGGCAGCACCAGCTTCGCACCCATCATCGCGCAGGTATAGGGCGTGCCCCAGGCATTGACGTGGAACATCGGCACAACGGGAAGCACAACGTCGCGGGCGCTGAGCGCCATCACATCTGGCAGGCAGGCGGCCATGGCATGCAGGATGGTGCTGCGGTGCGAATACAGCACGCCCTTGGGGTTGCCGGTGGTACCTGAGGTGTAGCAGAGCGAGGCCGCTTCGCGCTCGTCGAACACCGGCCATTCGTATTGATCGCTCGCGGCGGCCACCAGCGTTTCGTAGGCCAATGGCTTCACGTTCTGCATCGCCGGCAGCTTGTCTTCGCTGGTCAACGCAATCCAGTGCTTCACCGTCTTGCACAAGGGCGCCACGCCATCGACGAGGGCCGCAAACGTCACGTCGAAGAACATCACCTGATCTTCGGCGTGGTTGATGATCCAGCTGATCTGCTCCGGGAACAGGCGCGGGTTGACGGTGTGCAGCACGCGGCGCGCACTCGACACGCCGTAATAAAGCTCCAGATGCCGGTGCGTGTTCCAGGCCAGGGTGCCGACGTTGGTAGTTTGTGCGACACCCAGCGTGTCGAGCACATTGGCGACCCGGCGCGCACGCGCTGCCACTTCGGCATAGGTGCTGCGGTGAATCGCGCCGCCGGCATCCGGCAGGCGTGAGATGACCTCGGTATCGCCGTGGAAACGTTCGACGTGTTTGACGATATCCGTGACCACCAGTTGGTGGTCCATGATGAGTCCATGCATAGCGGGTCTCCTCCGCAAAGTTTTTACTGCATCCAGGACGCGGGTAGACCCCACGATTCTTGTACGCGCCAGCTCAAGGCCGGTGCGCCCTGAGTATTCCAGTGACCGGCAATCGAAACCACTGTGCGATCCACAAAAATGATTGGCAGTCTGCTGCGCCACCAGGGTGGGACCGCATTCTCCTGACTGAGTTGCTTCAGCGAGCGGCTGTGCGACGCGCCTGCGAGGCGGATGCGCAAGCCCGGCACTGCGAAGCGCACCTGCATGGGCTGCGGGGTGTCGGTGCTCAGCTCGCCGAGACCGGCGGGCAGCAGCAAGGGCCCGCGGCCATCCCAGTCGAAGCAGAGATCGTCCGGCAGTTCGGCCAGCGTCGGGCCTGCGAAGAGGCTGTCGCGGTAGCGGCGGAACTCCGCCCCCGGCCAGCGCAGCAGCGGCATGGCGGTGGCACCTGCCGGCAACACGTCGGTTTCGAGCTGCTGCAAGGTCTGCGCGAAGGGGGGCGGCAGGCCTAAGCCTTGCAGCCAGTGGCGCAGCACCAGACGGCGCTCAGCAGCATGCAGTTGCAGCAGGCCTGAGACCGACAGCCCGCCATGCTCGCCTTGCAGCCTGTGCAGCAAGTCATCAGCGAGCCGGGTCAGCAGCAGCGTCGCATCGGCGGCGTGGTCGGCGGCGCGCGCCAGTTGTGTATCGGCATCGGGCCAGCGCCTGCGCAGGGCGGGCATCACCTCGGCACGCAGCCAGCTGCGGGCATAGCGCGGGTCGCGGTTGTGCGGGTCTTCAATCCATTGTAGGCCGTGGCACTCGGCGTAGTCGAGCAGAGCCTCGCGTGAAGTGCGCAGCAGCGGCCGCCAGAGGGTGTGCTCGCCCAAGGCACTGTGCATCGACATGGCGGAGAGTCCCTCCACCCCCGTGCCGCGCAGCAGGCGCAGCAGGATGGTCTCGGCCTGATCGCCGGCATGGTGCGCCGTCAGCAGCACCGCCGCTGTTGGCAGCTTCTCGCGCAGGGCGGCATAGCGCGCCTCCCGCGCGGCGGCCTCCGGCCCTTGCGGGTGCTGCGCATCCACGGCCACTTGCACCACCTGCAAAGGCACACCCAAGGCCGCGCACTGCGCCCGGCACTGCGCCGCCCAGCCATCGGCGCTGGCTTGCAGGCCGTGGTGGACGTGGATGGCACTCAAGTTGGGCAAGCGGGCCGCATGGGCCAGATGCAGCAGCACGGTGGAATCCATGCCGCCGCTGTAGGCCACGCAGTAGGCGGTGGCAGGCGGCGGAGACTTCAGCAATTCAGGAGTCTTCATTTCTCTGGACTGTGAGCACAGAAGCGCGCAGCGACAAGCGGCATGACGCTGCGCCAGCTCAAGCCCGCACTACGCCGCACGAAGCTCCTGCCGCAACACCTCGCGCAGCTTGCGCACCGTGAGAGGCGCATCGTCTTTGCTCTTCGTGCCGGCGATATGCGCCTTCAAGGCTTCATTGATGAGCGTCTGGTAGTTTCCGCCGCCCTTCACCTGCTCCCGAAACCACGCGAGCACTGCCGCATCGAGCCGAATCGTGATCCGCTCCTTGCCCTCGTTTTCGGCTTGCAGGCGCGCAAGATGAGGCACCTCTTTCGCACGCTTGGCCTTGCTGAAATCCATTTCTGGCATGTCTTCGCTCATGGGTCACCCCTGATACTGGCGCGCTTCGCCGGGGCTGGCTTTGCGCGCGGAAATGATGCGAATCGCATCCGGGTCGCGTGCCGTCCACACCACGTACAGCACACGGTCAATGCCACTACGGCCGAGCGTCACGAAGCCGAATCTCACCAACAGCCGTCGGGTCATCGCGCGTGAGTGAGAAGGGGTCTTCGAGTGCTGCGATGGCATCAGCGAAATCCACACCATGCTTGCGCAGATTCTCTTGCCGCTTGGCTTCGTCCCACTCGTAGTTCATGTCGCATTACTGTATGCACGACGTGCATACTTGTAAAGCGCAACTTAAGCGCAGCCCTGCGGCTTGTAGATGCGCTCAGTCGAAGCCGGATGACGCAGCAGCTTGCTGCTTAGGCGGATGGGGCGCGGCGCAAACCCACCACCGCAGTTGGGGCAATGCCCCTGCAACTTGCCATCGACGCAGCTCACGCAGAAGGTGCATTCAAACGAGCAGATGCGCGCATCGGGCGAGTCTGGCGGCAAGTCCACGTTGCAGCATTCGCAGTTGGGGCGGAGTTGGAGCATGGATTTCAAATCGTAGGCTGGGTTGAATACCCAGTGATAATCATTTGCGAGGGGCGCACTGCCGCTCTGCCGCAGCGATGCCTACTTGAGATAAGCGCCATACGCCGCGAGGTGCAGACGCCAGATAGCCGCTGTCATTTAATTTTCGGCGCGCCCACTGAACCATGTTGTTCCATAGCGCTTCTTCACGGCCGTCACCGCGTAGCTGCGCTCTCTCGCTTGGAGTGAGCCGAAAGTGCTGTGCAAGTGGGCCGTATGTGTCGCTGGCACGGACCTCGTGCTTGGTTCCACCGTGATGATAGATGTAGCAAAGCAGCGGACGCTCAAGCTCTTCGTATTCTGGGAACGCCATATGTTTCTCGCCTCGTTTAGGCCTAACGCGATCTAACCAGCCTGCCGCAACTGCGTCACCACCTGCGGCTCTTCAAACACCCCATGCCGCATGAACTTGTCGTAGCGGTCGGCAAGCAGTCGCGTCATCGGCTTGTGTGCAAGCACGTCGAGATGCTCGACCAGGCGACCCTTCACCCGCGCAATCATCTCTGGCACGTCGCGGTGCGCGCCGCCGAGTGGCTCTGGGATCACCTCGTCGATGAGCTTGAGGTTGAGGATGTCGTTGGCGCCCACGCGCATGGCAGCGGCAGCTTCCGGCGCTCGGGCCGCGCTCTTGAACAGGATGGACGCACAGCCTTCTGGCGAGATCACCGAGTAGATGCTGTTCTGCAACATCATCACCACGTCGGCCACACCGATGGCCAGCGCGCCGCCACTGCCGCCCTCGCCCGTCACCGTGGCAATGATCGGCGTGCGCAGGCGCGAGAGTTCAAACAGGTTGCGGGCGATGGCCTCGCTCTGGTTGCGCTCCTCGGCACCGATGCCGGGGTAGGCGCCGGGCGTGTCGATGAAGGTCACCAGCGGCAGGTTGAACTTCTCGGCCAGCTTCATGATGCGCAGCGCCTTGCGATAGCCCTCAGGGCGCGGCATGCCGAAGTTGCGATGCACGCGCTCCTTGGCATCACGGCCTTTCTGCTGGCCGATGACCACGCAGGCGCGGCCGTCGATGCGGGCCACGCCGCTGACGATGGCGGGGTCGTCGGCGTAGTGGCGGTCGCCGTGCAGCTCTTCCCACTCAGTGAAGATACCGTGGATGTAGTCGAGCGCGTAGGGCCGCTGCGGATGGCGGGCGAGCTGGGCGATCTGCCAGGGCGTGAGCTTGCTGAAGATCTGCTCGGTCAGCATCTTGATCTTGCCTTCCAGGCTTTCGATCTCGGCGGTGAGATTCACGCCGCTGCCCTGCGTCGAGAAGCGCAGCTCGTCGATCTTGGCCTGCAAGTCGGCGATGGGCTGCTCGAAGTCGAGATAGTTGAGATTCATCGTCCTGATCCTTCAAAGAGCCCGGAAAAGCTACTACTCGTCATCACCGCCACCCCCGCCAAAATTGCCGCCGCCTGAGCCAGAGAAGCGCCGCTCCTGCACGGGTGGGGTATAGCGTCGGTACTGCACTTTAACGCAGTCGGGGGTCAAAAATTGTTGCAGCGCAGTCATGCCGGATTCGCTCAATTTCAGCTTCCAATCCGCCGGCCAGTCGAGCAGCGCACGCGCCTGGCTGTTGACCACTTCCACCATCACCGGCATGCCCTCCGCATGGCGGAACGGGGTGAGCAGTGAGCGCAGGGTTTGCACATCGGCAGCGGGGCGATCCCACACCAGCCAGACCCGCTGCGCATAGTCGGCCGCGATGGCCGCACGGCTGAAGAACTCGGCGTTGTACAGGCGTGGCTCGCTGGCCCGGCCCTCGCGGGCTAAGCTCATCGACAGCTCGCCCTGCACGAACACCACGTCGTCGAGCCTCACCGTATTTTTGACCACGTTCCACTTGTCGGCGTCGATGAAGGTGGTCAGCGTCGCACCACCTTCAGTGAACGTGACCTTGTAGCTGTCTTTCGCGGCCTTGCCCATCGCGCCGTCGCGGGCCTTGAAGTAGCGGATGTCCGTCACCCAGGCGGCAAAGAGATTTTTACTGCGCGGCATCCAGGGCGTCTTGCCCTTGGCGTCGGGCTTGGGCGCGGGTGCGAGCTTGGCGAGAATCTCGGACATTCGGCCGTTGCAGGTCTGGTCGATCAGCGCCTTGTGCGATTCGATGGGATGGCCGGAGAGATAGAAGCCCAGGGTCTCCATCTCGTGCTGCAATTTTTCATCGAGCGACCACTCCGCCACGCGCTCCGGCTCGTGCTTGACCTGCGCCTCCGGCAGCTTGCTGCCACCACCGCTGCCGAACAGATCATTCTGGCCGCTGCTGGCATTACTGCTGGCGCGCTCGGCGTGTTGTAGCGCCTTTGGCAGGGTCTTGAGCAGCGAGGCGCGGTTCAAACCCCACTCGTCGAAGCTGCCAGAGAAGATCATCGCCTCAAGCAGTTTCTTGTTGGCTTTTTTCAGATCAATGCGACGGCAGAAATCGAACAGGTCCAGGAAAGGACCGTGCTGATCGCGCTCGGCAATGATGCCTTCCACCGCGCCCTCGCCCACGCCCTTGACCGCGCCCAGCCCATAGCGCACTTGCCCATTGGCCGGCACGGTGAAGCGGTAACGCGATTGATTCACCGACGGCGGCAGCACCTTGAGGCCCATGCGCACCGCCTCGTCGCGCATCACCACCACCGACTCCGGATGCGCCATTTCGCAGCTGAGTACCGCCGCCATGAACTCGGCCGGGTAATGCGTCTTTAGCCAGGCGGTGTGATAGCTCACCAGCGCATAGGCAGCAGCATGCGACTTGTTGAAGCCGTAGTTGGCGAACTTCTCCATCAGATCGAAGACCTTGGTCGCCACGCCTTCGTCCACGCCGCGCTCGATGGCACCCTTGTTGAAGATGGCGCGCTGCTCGGCCATCTCGTCGGCCTTCTTCTTGCCCATCGCGCGGCGCAGCAGATCAGCCCCGCCGAGCGTGTAGCCAGCAAGCCGCTGGCTCATCTGCATCACCTGCTCCTGGTAGACGAAGATGCCATAGGTGGCCTTCAGCACCGGCTCCATTTCCGGGTGCAGATAGCTGACTTTCTTCGGGTCGCGCTTGTTCTCGCAGAACTGCGGGATGTTATCCATCGGCCCCGGTCGGTACAGCGAGACCAGGGCAATGATGTCCTCGAAGCAGTCGGGTTTGAGATCGCGCGAGGCCTTCTGCATGCCGGGCGATTCCATCTGGAATACCGCACTGCTTTCGCCGCTCTGGAAAATCTTGCGGTAGGTCACCGCGTCATCAATCGGCAAGGCCAGCATGTCCAGCTGCTTGCCGGTGCGCTTGGCGATGGTCTGCACGGCCTCTTCGATGACCGTGAGGGTCTTGAGGCCCAAAAAGTCGAACTTCACCAGACCGAGTGCCTCCAGGTCTTTCATGTCGAACTGCGTGCGTACACCGCTGCCGTCAGGGTCGCAGTAGAGCGGGGTGTAGACCATCAGCGGATCAGGCGCGATCACCACGCCACCCGCGTGCACGCCCACGCCGCGGGTGATGCCTTCGAGTTCGAGGGCTAAGTCGAGTGCGGCCTTGGTGTCCTCTTCCTCGGCGTAGGCTTTTTTCAACTCCGGTACTTGCTCCACCGCATCGGCCAGCGTGGCACCTGGCGTGGGCGGGATCAGCTTGGCGATGCGATCCCCAAAGCCATAGCCGTGGCCCATGATGCGGGTGACATCGCGCACCACGCCCTTCGCGGCCATGGTGTTGTAGGTGACGATCTGGCCCACGTACGGGCGGCCGTATTTCTCGGTGACGTAGCGGATGACGTTGTCGCGGTTGTCCATGCAGAAATCGACGTCGAAGTCCGGCATCGATACGCGATCGGGGTTCAGGAATCGCTCGAACAGCAGGTCGTACGGTAGCGGGTCGAGGTCGGTGATGCGCAGTGCATAGGCCACCAGCGAACCCGCACCGGAACCACGCCCAGGCCCTACCGGGCAGCCATTGGCCTTGCCCCAGCGGATGAAGTCGGCGACGGTGAGAAAGTAGCCAGGGAAGCCCATTTTCTGGATGACGCCGATCTCGAACTCCAGGCGGTCCAGATACTCCTGCTCTGGCCGCGCCAGCGTGATTTCGCTGAAGCGGCGCTTCAGGCCCTCGCGCGATTCATGCGCGAGGAAGCTGTCCGGCGTGTAGCCTTCTGGCACCGGGAAGTTGGGCAGATGATAGGTGCCGAACTTGAGATTGAGCGTGCAGCGCCGCGCGATGTGCAGGGTGTTCTCGATCGCCTCCGGCAAGTCCTTGAACAGCTCATGCATTTCCTCACTGGACTTGAGATACTGCTGCTCGGTGTAGAGCTTCGGCCGCTTGTCGTCGGCCAGCACGCGCCCGGTGGCAATGCAGACGCGCGCCTCATGCGCCGCGAACTCGCTCTGCTTCAAGAACCGCACATCGTTGGTGGCGACCAGCGGTAGCTGCGCATGGCGGCCAAAGGCAGACGCCAGCTGCACCCAGTCCTCGTCGTCGGCACGCTCGCAGCGGCTTATTTCTAGATAAAGGCGAGTCGGGAACAGCGCGCGCCATTCGGCGGCGATGGTCTCGGCGGTTTCGAGCTGATCGGCAAACAAGGCGCGGGCAAGCATGCCGTCCTTGCCGGTCATGGCGATCAGGCCGCCGCTCAGGTCGGTCAGCCACTCGCGCTTCACCAGCGCACCGTGGCGGGTCTGGTTTTCCAGCTGCGCACGGCTCAGCAGTTCGGAGAGATGCTTGAAGCCCTGCTCGTGCTGCACGAACAGTGTCAGCCGCTCCGGGCCTTCGTCCTTGTTGCGCTCTTCCAGCCAGACATCGCAACCAGCGATGGGCTTGATGCCCGCACCCTCGGCGGCCTTGTAGAACTTCACCATCGCAAACAGATTGTTGGCGTCGGTGATGGCCAACGCCGGCAGCTTCAGCTCGCTGGCACGCGAGGTGAGTGTCGCCCCCTGCCCGCCACCCTTGCGCTTGGGCGGCTCGATGCGGACGATGCCGTCGGTCAGCGAGTACTCGGTGTGTAGGCGCAGATGGACGAAGCTCATGGCTGCACGCCAAAAACGGGGATGGGGGTTGGGGCACGGGGAATGGGTAATAGCGTCGCTTGCGCACAGGGCGCGAAGCTCATGCGATGCGCAGCACTTGGGCCTAGCGTGCGCAAAGCCGCCAGATGTTGCGCAGTGCCATAACCCTTGTGCTTTGCGAATCCATAGCCCGGATGTTCGCCATGCAGCCGCAGCATCTCCGCATCACGCGCCACCTTGGCGAGAATGCTCGCGGCCATGATCTCGGCGTGCAGGGCATCGCCGCCCACCACGCAGCGCGTGGCGACACCCAGTCGAGGGTCGATGTTGCCGTCCACCAGGCACAGCGCAGGCGTAATGGTGAGTGCCGCCACCGCCCTTCGCATAGCGAGCAGGTTGGCTTGCAGGATGTTGAGGCGGTCGACTTCCTCAACGCTCGCTGTCGCAATGGCAAACGCCAGTGCGCGCTGCTGAATCAGCGGGAACAACCGCTCGCGCTGGGCGGCGCTCAGTTGCTTGGAATCGTTCAGGCCAGCGATACCGTGATCGGCCGGCAGCATGACGGCCGCAGCGAACACCGGGCCCGCCAGACAGCCACGTCCTGCTTCGTCGATGCCTGCGATCCGGTTCTGCATGGGCATAGCCTGCCCGGTTTCGGCCGTCATGGGCAGTCTTGACGCCGCTATTGGCCAAGCAGATCGGCAATGGCACTGGCGGCCAGCGTGCCGGCCTCGCGCTTCAGCTCAAGCCGCACGGCAGTGAAAGCCTCGGTCTGCGCATGGCGTGCACTGGCACTCGTCAGCAAGGGCCGCAAGCTGTCGGCCAGTACGGCGGCGGTGCAGTCCTCCTGCAAGCACTCCGGCACGATCTTTCGGCCACAGAGCAGGTTCGGCAGGCTGATGCTGTCGATCTTCAGCCAGCCTAGCTTGCGCAGCAAAAAATTGGTGAAGGCGGCAACGCGATAGCCCACCACCATCGGCCGGCCCAGCAGCAGGCATTCCAGCGTCGCCGTGCCGCTCGCCAGCAGCACCGCATCCGCCGCTTGCATGGCCTGACGGGATTGGCCCTGCAGCAGCGTCCACGAAACCGCAGGCGCATGTTGGCGGATCGCGGCCTGCATCATAGGCAGCAGGCTGGCCTTGGCGATGGGCGTGACCACTTGCAGGCTAGGGATTTCCCGGGCCAGCAGTGCCACGGCCTGGGCAAAGGGCGTGGCCAGCTTGCCCACCTCACCGCCGCGACTGCCCGGCAGCACGGCAAGTGTCGGCGCCTCACTCAGGCCCAGCACCTGGCGACCGCTGATGGGGTTGACCGCATCGTCGAGCTGATCCGCCAGTGGATGGCCGATGTAGGCCGCGCGCACACCATGCCGGGCGTAGAACGCGGTCTCGAAAGGGAACAGGCAGAGCATCAAATCCACCGACTGCTTGATGCCATGGACCCGCCCCTCGCGCCAGGCCCAAACACTGGGGCTGACGACATGCACGGTCTTCAGGCCGCGTGCACGCAGGCGTTTTTCGAGGCCGAGATTGAAGTCGGGGGCGTCGATGCCGATGAGCACATCGGGCTTCTCGGTGACATAGCGTTTGATCAGTGCGGCCCGCAGCTTTAACAGGCGCGGGATGGCGGGCAGCACCTCGGCGATGCCCATCACCGACAGCGCCTCGATGCTCTCGACCGCCTCGCAGCCCTCGGCCAGCATGCGCGGCCCTGCTACGCCGGTGAAGCGCGCATCGGGGTATCGCTGTTTCAAGGCGCGGATGAGTGCAGCGCCGAGGATATCGCCAGAGAGTTCGCCCGCAATCAGCGCGAAATGCATCAGCCTCTAGCCAACGGCCGCTTGCCTGAGTTGATGAACTCGCTCATCAGCTTCACATGCGGGGAGCTTTCGCCCAGCACCGCCAGCTCCGCCCTCACCTCGGCCATCACCTTGCCACTGCGGTAGATGAGCTTGAAGGCTTCTTCGATCGGCTCGATTTCTTCGGGTTTGAAGCCACGGCGCTTCAGGCCCTCCTTGTTGACCGCGCGGGCATCGGCGGGACTGCCCTGCACCATCACGAACGGTGGCACATCGCCGGAAAGGCCGGCGGCATAGGCTGTGAAGCCATGCGCACCCACACGGCAGAACTGATAGATGAGCGTGTAACCGCCGAGCACCACATGGTCGCCAATCTCGACATGGCCTGCGAGCGAGGCGTTGTTGGCAAAGATGGTGTCGCTGCCCACCACGCAGTCATGCGCGATGTGGCAGTAGTTCATGATGAGATTGCGATCACCGATGCGGGTCTCGCCGCGCTTGGTGTCGTACTCCTTCATGGTGCCGCGCTGGATCGACACGTATTCGCGGATCTGGTTGTCGTCGCCGATCACCGTGCTGGTGGGCTGCTCTTCGGTGGCGGTCTTGTCCTGGCTCAGCGCGCCGACGCTGGCGAAGGGGTAGACCTTGTTGCGCTTGCCCAGCGTCATCGGGCCGCTCAGCACCACATGCGGACCTATCCAGCTGCCTTCACCGATCACCACGCCGGGGCCGATGATGGAATACGGGCCAACCTCGACCGAGGCGTGCAGCTCGGCCTTCGCGTCGATGATGGCTGTGGGATGGATGCGCGCCATCAGCCCGACACCTCCGCCACGGCGGTTCTGCCCTCATCGGGATGCTTCAGCACGCAGGTCATCAAGGCCTCGCAGGCCACGTCGCTGCCAACGCGGGCGACGGTCTTGAACTTCCAGACATTGCGCTTGGTTTTTTCAAGCTCCACATGCAGGGTCAGCTGATCGCCGGGGATGACCACTCGCTTGAAGCGCGCCTCTTCGATGCCCGCGAAGTAGAGAATGTGCCCGCTCTCCGGCCGCACGCCGGAATCGAGCACGGCGAGCAGGCCGCAGGCCTGGGCCAGGGCTTCGAGCATCAGCACGCCGGGCATGGTCGGCACCAGCGGAAAATGGCCGACGAAGAAGGGCTCGTTGAAAGTGACGTTCTTGAGCGCCGTGAGCGTCTTGCCCTTCTGGTAGTCGGTGACGCGATCGACCAGCAGAAAGGGATAGCGGTGCGTCAGGAGACGCATGATGTCGCGGATATCGAAACTGGTCTGCTGGTTCAAGGTGCAGTGCCCCTTCTCGGGTGTGCTTGCGCTCATGCGTCGCTCTCGTTGTCGTTGTGGGGTGGCGGTAGTTTGCCGGATGCTTCGAGCCGCTTGATACGGGCATAGAGCGAGTCGAGACGCCTGAGCCTTGCAACGGTCTTGCGCCATTCCATGGCCGGGGACAGTGGCAGCCCGGAGCCGTAAACGCCGGCGGTGGTGACGTGCCCGACCACCATCGCGCGGCCGAGGATGATGACGTCGTCGACGATGTTGAGGTGGCCGCTGATGCCCACCGCGCCGCCGATCATGCATCGCTGGCCGATGCGGGTGGAGCCGGCGATGCCGGTGCAGGCGGCAATGGCGGTGTTCGCCCCGATCACGCAGTTGTGGGCAATCTGGATCTGGTTGTCGAGCTTCACGCCGCTCTCGATCACGGTGTCGCCCAGCGCACCGCGGTCGATGGTGGTGTTGGCCCCGATCTCCACGTCGTCGCCGATCACGACGCTGCCGAGCTGTGGCACTTCCTCCCAGCGACCATCGGGCAGGCGGGCGTTGCCGAAGCCGCGCGAGCCAATCACCGCGCCAGGCTGCACCAGCACCCGGGCACCGATGCTCACGCCCTCGCCGACCACCACAGCGGCCTCCAGACGTGCGCCCTTCCCCAGCGTCGCACCGCGGCGGACGATGCACCCGGGGCCGATGCGGCTGCCGGCACCGATCACCACCCCGGCCTCGATCACCACGCGGGCGTCGATCCGGCAGCCTTCGCCGATCTGCGCGCTGGGGTCGATCAGCGCCTCGCTGCTGATGCCGGGCTCGAAAACCTGCGAGGGGTCGAAGAGCCTGGCGATGCGCGCGAACGCCAGATTAGGGTCATGCGCGATCAAGCCGGGCGTTGCCAGCAGAGCCGCATCGCGCTTGCCGACGATGACTGCCGCAGCCTGGGTCGTCGGCAGTGCGGCGCGGTACTGCACATTGGCGAGAAACGCCAGCTTGCCGGGCTCGCCGGGGCTCAGGGCGCTGAGGCCGTCGATGGCGATGCTGCCATCACCCACCAGCTCCAGTTCGAAGCGGGCGGCAAGTTCAGCCAGGGTCAATGAAAGGGTTGTCATCACGCCAAAATAACAAAGGCCCGGCTGCGATGCAGCCGGGCCTTCGTGAAGACGCTTACTTGCCGCCGCCCGCGTTCAGGCGCTTGAGCACTTCGGCGGTGATGTCGATGGAGTCATCGGAGTAGACCGGGTCCTGCACGACCAGCGTGATGCCCTTTTCCTTGGAGACGGCGACGATCACGTTCTTGATCTTGCCCATCATGTCCTGGGTCAGCTCGCGGTCGCGGTTTTGCAGGTCTTCCTGGAACTTGCGCTGGGCGAACTGGATGTCCACCTGGCGGGCATTGAGGTCTTTCTCCTTCTTGGCGCGCTGGTCGGCGGAGAGCGTGTCGGCATCGCGCTTGTAGGCCTCGACATCGGTGCCGAAGGCCTTGGCCTGGGCTTCGAGGTCATTCTTGCGCTTCTCGAACTCGGCTTTCATCTTGGTTTCGGCCGATTTGAACTGCACGGAGTCCTTGACGACATCGGCAGAACGCACGACAGCGATCTTGGGGGCAGCCAGTGACTGGGCGTGGGCGGCAGCGGCGGCGACGGTGAGGGCAACGGCGGCAATGGCAAAGCGAATACGCATGTCTGAAGGTCTCTCTGAACTTGGTTTGTAGGGGCGGATTGTAGTGGCAACGGCGTGCTTAGAAACCAGAGCCGAAGCTGATCTGGAATCCGTCGGTCTGGTCACCGGGCTTGTCGTTGAGCGGGAAGGAATACGACAGCTGCAACAGGCCGAGGAACGGCGTGAACCAGGAGCCGGAGATACCGGCCGAGGTACGCAGCTCGCCAACCTTGAAATCGCCCGGCGTGGCGAAGACATTGCCAACGTCGTAGAACAGCGACAGGCGGGTGGATTTGTTGTCCGATTCGATCGGCAGCGGGATCACCAGATCGAACTGCGTGGTGGTGCGCAGCGAGCCACCGTAGGGGTTGTTGAACGGCGTGTCGCGCGGGCCCAGCGTGCCGTCCTGGTAGCCACGCACCGTGCGCGGGCCGCCGGCAAAGTAGTTTTCGTATGGCGGTGTGATCTTGGTGCCGCCGTAGGTATCGACATAGCCGAGCGTGGTGTTGGCGTCGATGAAGAACTTGCCGATCAGCGGCACGAACTGCTGGTGCTGGGCGAACAGGTTGTAGAACTCCACGCCGCTGCCCGGCACGGTGATGTCGAAGTTGAGCCGGGTCAGCGCGCCGCGCGAGGCGAAGAAAGTGCGGTTGCGGGTGTCGCGGGTGATGCCGGTGCGCAGGGTGACGTCGGTGAACTTCGCACCGTTCTCCAGCACGAAGGCGAGCACCTCGTCCGCCGAGGCGCCGGGGAAGGTTTCGATGGCGGTCTGCGATACACCCGCACCCGCACGCAGGGTGCTGAACTCCGAGAGCGGGATGCCATAGGTGAGGTCGGCACCGACCACGTTGCTGTTGAAGCCGGAGCTGAAACGGATCACCGACTCCGACTTGCGGTAGTAGGTCGAGACCGTCTGGCTGATGCCGTCGGCGGTGAAGAAGGGATCGGTCCAGGAGAGATTGAGCTGCTGGTAGATCGTCGAGCGATCCGCCGCGATCTCGACCCGGTTGCCGGTGCCGAGGAAGTTGGTGTGGGTCAGGCTGGCATTGATCAAAAAGCCCTGTGCGCCGGAGTAGCCGATACCGAACTGCACCGAGCCGGGGGCGCGCTCCTTGACCTTGAAGTTCACATCCACCAGGTCATCCGAACCGGGCACCGGCTTGGTATCGACCTCGGCCTCTTCGATGAACGGCAAGCGTGCCAGGCGCACGCGCGAACGCTCGACAGCGGACTTTGCGAAGGGCGCGGCCTCCAGCTGGCGCATTTCGCGGCGCAGGGTCTCGTCGTTGGTGCCGCTGTGGCCCGAGAAGCCGATGCGCCGCACATAGGCGCGCTTGCCCGGCTCCATCGCGTAATTGATGCTGACCTGCTTCTTCTCCTCATCCACCTCGGGCAGTGGCGTGACCTTGGCAAAGGCGTAGCCGACATCGGAGAGCGCGGCCTCGATGCGGTCAGACGACTCGGTGGCCTCCTTGCGCGAAAAGGTATCGCCCGCCTTGGTGCTGACCAGGCGTTTCAGGAACTCTTCGTTGAGCACCGTCTCGCCGCTGAAGCGGCGGTCTTTAACCTGGTACTTCTCACCTTCATCAATGTTGATGGTGATGAAGATGTCTTCCTTGTTCTCGGAGAGTGCCACCTGCACCGAGGAGACATTGAACTTGAGGTAGCCGCGGTCCTGGTAATAGGACTGGAGTTTTTCGAGATCGCCGCCCAGCGTCTGCTTGGAGTAGCGGTCGGTCTTCTGGAACGGCACCCAGTTGGTGGGCTTCAGCTCGAGCTGCTCCTTGATCACCTCCTGGCTGAACACCTTGGCGCCGAGAATGTTGATGTCCTTGATCTTGGTGACCTTGCCCTCCGTCACCTTGACCTTGATGCTCACTCGGTTGTTGGGCAGGTCCGTGACCGTGGTATCGATACCGACGTCGTAATAGCCGTTGGCGTAGTACTGGCGGCGCAGCTCCTGCTGCACCTGGTCGAGCAGCGCGCGCTTGTAGGTTTCACCGGCGGTGAGGCCGACATCGGTGAGCGATTTCTTCAGCTCGTCGCCGCCCACCTTGTCGTTGCCCTCGATCTCGAACTCGGCGATCTGCGGACGCTCGACGACGCGGATGATCAGGGTGTCGTCATCGCGCAGCAGCTGCACGTCCTGGAACAGGCCCGAGGCATACAGGGCCTTGATCGCCTGGCGCTCGGTGAGGTCGTTCAGCTCGTCGCCGGTGGTGAGCGGCAGGTAGGTGAGCACCGTGCCTTCGTCGAGGCGCTGCAAGCCCTGCGCCTCGATCGCCTCGATGGTGAACGAGGGCCCTGCGAATACCGCCGGCATGAACAACAGCGATGCATACGCGGCCAATGCGCGCTTCTGGATGAACAAGCTCAAGTGTGGCCCTTGTGTGGATCGCGGTGTGTTGTGAGGCTTTAAACGCGGAGACTCGGCTGACTCAGCCGATCAAGCGGGAAAGGTCATTATAGAAGGCTAGGCCCATCAGCAGCATCAGGACGGTCAGACCGACTTTCTGCCCCGCCGCCATGACCTGATCGGAGAGCGGCGAGCCCTTGATGATCTCGATGGTGTAGTAGACCAGATGGCCACCGTCGAGCAGTGGCACCGGCAGCAGGTTGAGCACACCGAGGCTCACACTCACCAGCGCCAGAAAGCTCAGGAAGGTGGCGATGCCGATGCTGGCGGTATAGCCCGCCGCCTGCGCGATGGAGATCGCGCCGCTGACGTTCTTCAGCGACACCTCGCCCGTCACCATCTTGCCCAGCATCTTCAGGGTCAGCACCGAGGTGCGCCAGGTCTGGTCGATGGCCGCGGGGATCGCTGCGAAGGGCGAGAGGTGATCCTCGGCCCTGAGCTCGGGCGGGGCCTCGCCCGGCGGGTTGATGTAGGCCCCGAAGCGGCCCATGCGCTTGCCGTCTTGCTCGATGGTGGCCAGCAGTGGTTGCAGGCTCATCACCTGCCCGGCGCGCTCGAAGCCCACCACCGGCATCGCGCCCGGATTGGCGCGCACCCACAGCGCCCAGGCCTGCCAGTCGGTGATCGCAATGCCATCGCGCGTCAGCAGCTTGTCACCTGGCTCGAAGCCCACCTGATCCGCCGCCCCGCCCGGCTCCACGCCCACCAGAACCGGCTCGATCTTCATCAGATAGGGCGAGAGGCCGAGGTCGTCGAACAGGAACTCGGGTTCGATGCGCACGGCATCGAGCGGGACGGCGAGCGTGCGGGTGCTCTCATCGTTGATGCTCGCCTGCAAGGTCAGCAGCAGTGGCTCGCGGTTGACGACTGTTTCCAGCAGCAGCGTGCGCAGCGAGTTCCAGGTTTCCACCGCCTCGCCGTTGACACGGGTGACCACCTCACCTTCGCGCACCCCGGCCTTGGCGGCCACCGACTGCGCCACAGGCTCCGCCACCACCGGCTTCAAGCCGGGCTGGCCGATGACGTACATCATCCAGAAGAACACGATGGCCAGCAGGAAATTGGCGATGGGCCCCGCCGCCACGATGGCGAGCCGCTTGTAGGGCGATTGCCGGTTGAAGGCAAGATGCGCTTGATCCGCAGGCACGTCGCCCTCGCGCTCGTCGAGCATCTTGACGTAGCCACCCAAGGGGATCGCCGCGATGACGTACTCGCAGCCATCTTTGCCTTTGCGCATCCACAACGGCTTGCCGAAGCCCACCGAGTAGCGGAGCACTTTCACGCCCAGCCTGCGCGCCACCCAGAAGTGTCCGAACTCGTGGAAGGCCACGAGAATGCCGATGGCCACCACGAAAGCGCCGGCGTTGCGGATGAAGTCCAACATGCGATCAGTTTTCCAGTGCAGACGAAGCGGGTTGCGACTGTAGCGCCGCTTCTGCTTCGCGTCGCGCCCAGCCATCGACCACGAGAATGGCTTCAAGTTCGTCGGCATCGGCATGGTTTTGAGCCTGCGCACGCTCGAGCACGGTTTCAACCAGCGGGGCAATGCAGTCGAAGCGCAGCCTGCCCTCCAGGAAGGCCGCGACTGCGACCTCGTTGGCGGCGTTGAACACGTTGGGTGCGATGCCACCCGCCCGGAGTGCATGGCGCGCCAGCACCACGGCGGGGAATCTCGCCGTGTCGAGAGGCTCGAAGCGGAAGGTGCGTGGGGCTGTCCAGTCCAGGCCCTTCACGCCCGAAGCCCAGCGTTCCGGCCAGGCCAGCGCATGGGCAATCGGCACGCGCATGTCAGGGTTGCCGAGCTGTGCGAGCGTGCTGCCGTCGTCGTACTCGACCATCGAGTGGATGATGCTTTCGGGGTGGATCACCACCTCGATCTGCGCCTCGCTCAAACCATAGAGCACAGCCGCTTCGATCAACTCCAGCCCCTTGTTCATCATGGTCGCCGAGTCGACCGAAATCTTGCGGCCCATGCTCCAGTTGGGATGACGCACGGCCTGCTCGGGGGTAACGCGCGCCAGCTCATTCAAGGGCGTTTCGCGGAAAGGGCCACCACTGGCGGTCAGAATGATTCTGCTGATGCCTTTGGCGAGCGCCCCGCCACAGCGGGTAGCCGGCGGCAGGCACTGGAAGATGGCGTTGTGCTCGCTGTCGATGGGCAGCACCACAGCCCCGGACTGGCTGGCGGCGGCCATCATCAGCCGGCCTGCCATCACCAGTGGCTCCTTGTTGGCGATCAGCACGCGCTTGCCAACCCTGAGCGCCGCGAGTGTGGAGGACAGCCCGGCAGCACCGGCGATGGCGGCCATGACCTGCTGGGCTTCGGGTGCGGCGGCGAGGGAGTCGAGCGCCTCGCTGCCCGCGTGTAGCTCGATGCTGAGGTTTGCCGCGCGCAGGCGTGCTTTCAGGGCGGCAAATTGGCTCGCGTCGGCAATGACCGCATGCGCAGGCTTGAAGGTTTCACAGAGCTTTGCCAGGCCTTCGACATCCCGATGCGCACTCAAGCCCCAGATTTCGAGCTTGTCGGGATGCCGGCTGGCCACATCCAGCGTGCTGCGTCCCACCGAGCCGCTGGCTCCCAGCACCACCAGTTTTTGCGGCGCACTCATCTCAGATGCCGAGCAGCGTCACGCCAAGATAGAACACCGGTGCGGCGGCGAGAATGCTGTCGATGCGGTCCAGAAACCCGCCATGCCCCGGCAGCAGCGTGCCGCTGTCCTTCAGGCCGCGCAGGCGCTTGAACAGACTCTCGGTGAGATCGCCGATGATCGACACTGCGGCCGTGAACACTGACACCGCCACCAGCAGGCCAAGCTGCGAGAGCGAGTCGATCTGGAACACGTAGGAGCCCGCTGCCGCTGCCCACAGCGCCACCAGCACCAGCCCGCCGATCGCCCCCTCGATGCTCTTGCCGGGCGACACCGCCGGGGCCAGCTTGCGCCGGCCGTAATTGCGGCCGACCAGGTAGGCACCGACATCCGCCGCGAAGACGATGAACAGCATGAACATCAGCCGCCAGGGTCCATTCGGCTGGCGATGCAGGGCGGCGACGGTGATGAGAGTGGCGGCGATCAACATCAGGCCCAGCGGGGCCATGCGTGCCGCACTCCAGGGGCCCTTGGGAAAGCTGGCGGGGAAGCGCAGCACCAGCGCAAAAGCCACACACCACCACAGCAGCGAAACCAGCGCCGGCACCGTGGCATGCACGGCCCCCAGGGTCAGCCACCAGACGGCAGCCAGCACGGCAGCCATCGCCACTGAATACGCGATGCGCGGGCCGGTGCCCACCAGGCCCATGAAGCCGCACCATTCCCAGGCTGCCAGCACACCGACGACGCAGAAGACGAGGTAGAGATGGGCGGTGCCCAGGCCGAAGATCGCCGCGAGCAACAGCGGCAGCAAGACCAGTGCGGTGATGACCCTGGGCAGCAGCACGGGGGCCTCAGGCCGCTTCCGGCACACGGCCGAAGCGACGGCTGCGGCCTGCGAACCAGCTCAGCGCCTCGTGCAGGTCGCGGCCCTCGAACTCGGGCCAGAGGGTGTCGCAGAAGTACAGCTCGGCATACGCCGCCTGCCAGAGCAGGAAGTTGCTGATGCGCAGCTCGCCGCCGGTGCGGATCATCAGGTCCACTGCCGGATAGCCCGCTGTGACCAGATGCGATTCGATCGCCTGCGGTGTGATGGCCTCGCCGTTGGCGGCAAGCTGTGCGGCAGCCTGGGCAATGTCCCACTGGCCGCCGTAGCCGACGGCGATCAGCAGGGTCATGCCCTTGTTGTTGCGGGTGCGCGCCTCGGTCTCGCCCATGAGTTGGCGCAGCTCCGGGGCAAAGGCACTATGGTCGCCAATGAACTTCCACACCAGTCCGTACTCGTCGAGCTTGGCGATCTCGCGCTTCAGGGTGCTGACGAACAGGCTCATCAACAGCGTCACTTCTTCCAGCGGGCGATGCCAGTTCTCTTGCGAGAAGGCGAACATGGTCAGCACTTCGATCCCTGCTTTTGAAGCCGCCCGCACCACCTTGCGTGCGGAACGCACGCCCGCGCGATGACCGAAAGCGCGCGGCTGAAACCGCTGCTTCGCCCAGCGGCCATTGCCATCCATGATGATGGCGACGTGACGCGGCAGTTGATCCGCAGGAATGGTGGGGACTGTCGAAGTCACGTCAGCCTCACATCGTCAGAAGTTCTTTCTCTTTCACGCCTGCCGCGGCTTCGGCCAGGGCAATGTGCTGGTCGGTGAGTTTCTGCACGTCGGTTTCGGCGCGCTTCTCGTCGTTCTCGCTGATCTGCTTGTTCTTGAGCAGGTCCTTGATCGCCTGCATCGCATCGCGGCGGGCGTTGCGGATGGAAATGCGGGCATCCTCGGTCTCGCCCTTCACCACCTTCACGAGGTCCTTGCGACGATCCTCGGTGAGCGGCGGCAGGTTGATGCGAATGGTCGTGCCAGCCGAGTTGGGCGTGAGGCCGAGGTTGGATTTGAGAATGGCCTTCTCGATGGCGACGACCATGGGTTTCTCCCAGGGTGTGATCGAGAGCGTGCGGGCATCTTCCACCACCACGCTCGCCACCTGGCTGAGCGGCACATCGCTGCCGTAGTAGTCCACCACCACGCCATCGAGCAGGCCGGCATGGGCGCGGCCGGTGCGCAGCTTGAGAAAGGCGTTCTTCAAGGCATCGAGGGCCTTGAGCATTTTCTGGGTGGCTTCTTTCTTGATCGGATCAATCATGGTGTTCTCCTTCTTTTGCTTAAGCGGTGACCAGCGTGCCGACGTTCTCGCCCCTGACGATGCGCAGCAGCGCGCCAGGGCGTTCCATGTCGTAGACACGCAGTTTCATCTTGTGATCGCGGCCCATCACCATGGCGGTCTGGTCCATCACGCCGAGGCGACGGTCGAGGGCGACATCGTAGGTCAGCGTGTCGTAGCGGGTCGCGCTGGCGTCTTTCTTGGGGTCTGCGGTGTAGATGCCATCGACCTTGGTGGCCTTGAGCAGCAGATCAGCGCCGATCTCGACGGCGCGGAGTGCGGCGGCGGAATCCGTCGTGAAGAAGGGGTTGCCGGTGCCAGCGGCGAACACGACCACGCGGCCATTTTCGAGGTGGCTCACCGCGCGGCGGCGGATGAAGTCCTCGCAGACTTCGTTGATGCGAATGGCACTCTGCACGCGCACTTCGAGACCGAGCCTTTCGACCGCGTCCTGAATCGCCAGCGCGTTGATGACGGTGGCCAGCATGCCCATCTGGTCGCCGGTGACGCGGTCCATGCCACCACGGGCCAGGCCTTCGCCACGGAAGATATTGCCGCCGCCGACCACCACGGCCACCTGCACACCAGCATCGACCACCTGCTTGATTTCGTTAGCGACGAAGCTCATCACATCCGGCGAGATACCGAAGTTAAGCGTGCCCATGAGGGCCTCACCGCTGAGCTTGAGGAGGATGCGTTTGTAGACAGGCGCAGGTTGGGCGTCGTTGGGCATCAGAAATCCGTCATTTGGTTAAAACAAGGCCCCGAAACCGGGGCCTTGCAAGGTGCAACATTCTAGCCGTGAAGACTAGCCGCGAGCGGCTTCCGCAACCTCGGCTGCATAGTCCGTCACCTTCTTCTCGATGCCTTCACCCACGGCCAGGCGCACGAAGCGGGCGACCTTGGCGTTCTTGGCTTTCAGCGTCTTTTCCACTGCCTCGTCGCTCTTCATGCCATAGGCGTCGTTCTTCACGAACGGCTGACCAAGCAGAGAGATTTCGCTGGTGAATTTGTTGATCTTGCCGTCGATCATCTTGGCAACGATTTCCGCCGGCTTGGCCTTGTAGACCTTGCCATCGGCTTCGGCGTTCGCCTGGGCCTCGGCGGCTTCGGTGGCAACCAGACCTTCAATCACCTTGCGCTCGGCGGCAATCGCCTCGGCGGAAACGTCGGCAGCGGAGAGCACCTTGGGGGACATGGCGGCAGCGTGCAGCGCCAGGTCCTTGGCCAGGGTCTCGTCACCGGCTTCCATCGCCACGACCACGCCGATCTTGCTGCCGTGCAGGTAGCTGACGATGGGGCCAGTGGCCTTCGAGACCAGCTCGAAGCGGCGAATGGTGATGTTCTCGCCGAGCTTGATGACCATCGCGCGGCGCTGCTCGTCGAGGGTCGAGTCGCCGTTCTTCAGGGCGACCAGCTCTTCGACGGATGCGGGCTTGGCGGTGAGCACGATGCCGGCGGCGGCATTGGCAAGGGCGATGAAGTCATCGGCCTTGGCGACGAAGTCGGTTTCGCAGTTGACTTCGACCAGTGCGATGGCATCGACGCTGCTGGCGACCGCGATGCGGCCTTCGGCAGCGACGCGCGTAGCCTTCTTGTCGGCCTTGACCATGCCGTCCATACGCATCTTCTCGATGGCGGCGTCCATGTCGCCCGCCGTCGCAACGAGGGCCTTCTTGCAATCCATCATGCCGGCGCCGGTGCGCTCGCGCAGTTCGCCGACCATCTTGGCGGTAATGTCAGCCATGCTGGATCAACCCTCGGTCTTTTCAGCAGCGACTTCAGCAGCCGGAGCGGCGGCTTCAGCAGCGGGCTTTGCAGCGCGGGGCGCGGCGGCACGGGTCTCGACGCGCGGAGCCGGACGGCGGGCGCCGCCACGGTCGTTGCGGTCGTCACGACGGCCAGCGGGCTTCGCGCGGATCTTGTCCTGCTCGCCGCCTTCCACAGCCTCAGGGCGCGGGGCGGTGGTGATGGTGCCCTTGCCTTCGATGATCGCCTCGGCGATCGCCTGGGTGTACACCTTGATGGCGCGGGTGGCGTCGTCGTTACCGGGGATCACGCAATCAATGCCTTCGGGGCTGTTGTTGCTGTCCACCACGGCGATGACCGGGATGCCGAGCTTCTTGGCTTCGGCGACGGCAATCTTTTCAAAGCCGGTGTCGATGATGAAGAGGCAATCCGGCAGCGAGGGCA
>JAZKHC010000073.1:0-10415 GCA_040385605.1 Pseudomonadota bacterium | reverse complement strand
GCGACATGAAGGAAGCCTTCGACGGCACCGACTACGCCTTCCTCGTCGGTGCGCGTCCGCGCGGCCCCGGCATGGAGCGCAAGGATCTGCTCACCGCCAACGGTGGCATTTTCGGCCCGCAGGGCAAAGCGATCGACGCCTACGCCTCGCGCGATGTGAAGGTGCTGGTGGTCGGCAACCCGGCCAACACCAATGCGCTGATCGCTGCCAGCGCCGCCAAGTCGCTCAAGCCGACCCAGTTCCACGCTATGGTGCGCCTCGACCACAACCGCGCGGTGAGCCAGCTCGCCAGCAAGACCGGCATCCACGGCAACGACATCGAGAAGATGATCATCTGGGGCAACCACAGCTCCACGCAGTATCCCGACATCACCAACACCACCGTGGCTGGCAAGCCCGCGAAGTCGCTGGTGACGCAGGAGTGGATCGAGAAGGACTTCATCCCCGTCGTGCAGCAGCGCGGTGCGGCCATCATCAAGGCGCGTGGCCTGTCTTCGGCGGCTTCGGCGGCTTCGGCGGCCGTTGACCACATGCGCAACTGGGCGCTGGGCTCGAACGGCAAATGGGTGTCGATGGGCGTGCCCTCGGACGGCAGCTACGGCATCAAGCCCGGCATCGTTTACGGCTACCCCTGCATCTGCAAGGACGGCGGCTACGAGATCGTGCAGGGCCTGCCGGTCGATGCCTTCAGCCGCAGCAAGATGGATGCGACCGAGAAGGAGCTGCGCGAAGAGCGCGAGGCGGTCGAGGCGCTGCTGGCTTAAGCAGCAAGTGCATCACGAAAGCCCGCTTCGGCGGGCTTTTTTGTGGGCGCAAGCCAGCGCACAATCGGGAATGCAAATCTTCCAATTCAGTCGTCAGGGCGAGCGCCCGGTGCGCCTCGACCACATCGACAAGCTGCCGGACGAAGGCTTCGTGTGGCTCGATTTCACCCGCCAGAGCGCGCGCGACTGGCCTGCTTGGGTGCTGCGGCTCACCGGCATCGAGGTGATGGACGAGCATGTGAGCGACAGCTTCAATGGCGACCACATGTCGAGCTTCGATGGCACCGAGGATTACGACGTGCTGATCTTTCAGGGGCTGACGCCGGAGGACTGCGAGAACTCGCAGAACCTCATCGTCACCAAGTCGGCGGCGTTTTTCCTGTTCGACCATCTGCTGGTGTCGGTGCGGGCGAGCGAGAACGTCTCGTTCGACGTGGTAAAGAGCAAGTTCTGCGAGACCAAGCTGCGCTTCCCTTCCACCCCCTTCGGCCTCGTGCATGTCACGCTGGACACGATGGTGCAGCGCTACTTCACCATCACCGACGAGCTCGAAGACCGTCTGGAGCGCATCGGCGATGCGCTGATGGACCCGAAGAATCCCTACGAGGACTGGCGCGAGCTGATGCGCTATCGCAAGCAGGCGCATGCGCTGGAAATCTTGTGTGAAAAAAATCTCGACACGCTCAACGCCTGGCAGCGCGAGATGCGCACCGAGATCACCGAGAGCCAGCGCATCCGTCTGAACGACGTGCGCGAACACATCGAGCGCGTATCGCGCCACGCGGATGCCGTTCAGCGCGACATCGAGATCGCCATCCAGCTGCACTTTGCCTCGGTCTCCCACCAGACCAATCAAGTCGTGCGGTCACTCACGGTGCTCTCCGCGATCTTCTTCCCGCTGACGCTCATCACCGGCATTTGGGGCATGAACTTCGAGCACATGCCGGAGCTTTCGTGGCGCTACGGTTATGCCTTTGCGCTCACCACCATCAGCGTCGTCGGCATCTCGTTGATGATCTATTTCAAGCGGCGGCGGATTCTTTAGGCGCGCTTGCTGAGCCGGGCGTAATAGAAGCCGTCGAAGTCACCACCCGGTGCGATACGACGGCCCGCCACGCAGGCCTCGCCCCAGCTGGCGATGATCTTCATTTCAACGGCATCGTCGGTTTCGGCGAGGAAGGTTTGCACCAGCTCCTCGCCCTCGGCGCGCAGGATCGAGCACGTCGCGTAGAGCAGCATGCCGCCCGGTGCGAGCGTCGTCCACAGCGCCCTGAGCAGCTTGAGCTGGGTGCTTGCGAGGCGCCTGATGTCGTCTTCGCGGCGCAGCCACTTGATGTCGGGATGGCGGCGGATCACGCCGGTGCCGCTGCACGGGGCGTCGAGCAGTATGCGGTCAAAGTCGCCACCGTTCTTCACGCGGCCGATCCACCAGGGCACGAGTGCGGCGTCGGCTTCGATCAGTGTGGCGTCAAGGGCCAAGCGGCTGAGCGTGTCGCGCACACGGGCGAGGCGCAGGCCGTCGCTGTCGATGGCGGTGAGCTCCACATCGGCCATTTCGAGCAGGTGCGCGCTCTTGCCGCCGGGGGCGGCGCAGGCATCGAGCACGCGCATGCCGTCCTGCACATCGAGCAGGGCAGCAGCTAGTTGCGCGCTGGCGTCTTGCACCGAGACCATGCCGCTGCTGAAACCGGGGATGCGCTCCACACCCACCGCCTCGTGCAGGCTCACGGCATCTGGCGCGTGTGGCACGGCGCTGGCAGCAATGCCTTCAACGGCGAGCTTGGCGAGATAGTCCTCGCGCGTAATCTGCCGCGCATTGACGCGCAGCGTGAGCGGGGCTTGCGTGTTGTTGGCAGCGAGCACTTCCACGGTCTGCTTGCCCCAGTCCGCATGGATTTTTTCAACCAGCCAGGCGGGGTGGGAATAGCGGGTGGTGAGCGCGGTGGGCAGCTCGTCTTCCAGCTTCACGCTCTCGCGCTGGTAGCGCCGCAGGATGGCATTCACCAGTCCGCGCGCCTTGGCCTCGCCGAGTGGCTCGACGGCATCGACGGTCGCACTCACCGCCGCGTGCGCCGCTGTGTTGAGCGTGCGCAGCTGATACAAGCCGACGCAGAGCAGAGCATGTACGGCGCTGGTCGGCAGCAGCGGTGCGGATAGGAGTCTCGTCAGCAACCACGACAGTGCGCTGTGCTCGCGCAGCACGCCATAGGTGAGCGTCTTGGCAAAGGCGAGGTCGCGCGCGTCGGCGAGATCGGCCTTGGCAAAGGCATCGTCAAAGCTCTTGCCGGCAAACACGCGCAGCACGGCGCGGGCGGCGACGGCGCGGCTGCTGGCGGCGGTGCTGGTCTCGCTATTCAAAGGCTCGTCCGGTGATGTTCCAACGCTGGCAGGCTTGGCCTGCGGGCAGCACGCGGCCGCCGGGGCGCTGTAGTTCGTGGATGCGAACAGCCCCGTCGCCGGTGGCGATCTTCAGGCCGTCTGGGCCGCAGGTGAGCACGCTGCCGGGCTCGCCGCTGCCCGGTACGGCCTGGGCGCGGAAGAACTTGACGCGCTCGCCCGCGATCTCGCTCCACGCGACGGGTGCGGGGTTGTAGGCGCGGATGCGGCGGGCGACTTCATCCGCCGATTGCGACCAGTCGATGCGGGCTTCGTCCTTGGTGAGCTTGGCGGCGTAGCTGCTTCCCTCGCTCGGCTGCGGTGTAGCGGTGAGCGTCCCGGCCTTGAGCTGGGCGAGCGCCTGCACGATCAATCGCGCGCCCTGGAGGCCAAGCGCATCGTGCAGCTCACCAGCGGTCTTCTGGCCGATGGGCAAGCTCTCACGCAGCAGCATCGCGCCGGTGTCGAGGCCCGCATCCATCTGCATGATGGTGGTGCCGGTCTCCGCATCGCCCGCGAGGATCGCCCGCTGGATCGGTGCGGCACCGCGCCAGCGCGGCAGCAGCGAGGCGTGGATGTTGAGGCAGCCTTTGCGGGGGATATCGAGTACCGCCTGCGGCAGGATCAGCCCGTAGGCGACCACCACCATCAGCTCCGGTGCCAGTGCACGCAGCGCGTCGATGGCTTCGGGCTGCTTCCTGAACGATTCGGGCTTGAAGGTGGGCAGGCCGAGCTTGAGTGCGCTAACAGCGACCGGCGAAGCAGTGAGCTTCTGGCCGCGGCCGGCAGGGCGATCCGGCTGGGTGTAGACGCCGACAATCTCGTGGCCGGCGGCGTGCAGCGCATTGAGTGCGGCAACCGAAAACTCAGGCGTTCCAGCAAAGACGAGTTTCAAGCGACGTGCTTCTCGGCTTTCGCCCGCTTCTTCTTATACCGCTCGCGCTTCAGCGACGAGAGCAGATCAATGTAGAGCTTGCCGTCGAGATGGTCGATCTCGTGCTGGATGGCCTGTGCCAGCAGGCCTTCGGCCTCCAGTTCGTAGGGCCTGCCGTGTTCGTCCAGCGCCTTGAGGCGCAGGCGGTTGAAACGCTGCACCTTGTCCTTGTAGTCGGGCACCGAGAGACAGCCCTCGTCCATCTCCTGCTTGTCAGCCGGTTCGAGGATTTCCGGGTTGACCATGACCAGCTTCTGCGGGCCGGTCTCGTCATTGCCGCAGTCCATCACCGCCACGCGCAGCGGCACGCCGACCTGCGTGGCGGCAAGGCCGACGCCGGGGGCGTCGTACATGGTCTCGAACAAGTCTTCGACGAGCAAACGCAGCTTGGCGTCGAAGGCAGTGACCGGCTTGGCCTTGATGCGCAGGCGCGGGTCGGGATCGTGGAGGATGGTGAGCAGTGACATGCGCAAGTCTCTTGAAGATGCGAAACAACTTGCGCTTTGTCCGGCAACTGTTTGACGGCGAAGGCACTTATGCCACAATCGCCGCGAGCTGCTAAGGGAGCCGCAAGATGACGCAGTATAAAGCTGTCGCACCAGATTCGCTGCCCGTCTCGATGAGCGCCGCGCTGCGCTTGGGCGCGGGTTTGGTGGCCTTGGTGCTGACTGCCTGCGTCAGCAAGCCGGTGGCACCGGATGCGCCGGCATCTGCATCGGCGGCTGAACCCATCGTTCAGACCACGCCGATGGCCGCGACCGTGAGCTATGAGCCGGTGACGGACCTCAACCAGACCGAGGGCCTGCGACCCGATGCGCCGCTGCGCTATGTGGTGAAAAAGGGCGACACGCTCTGGGGCATTTCCAAGCGCTATCTCGCCGATGCCTGGCAGTGGCCGGAGCTCTGGTATGTCAACGGCCAGCTTAAAAACCCGCACCAGATCTACCCCGGCGATGTGCTGGAGCTCTACAACGTCAACGGCCGCACGGTGCTGGCGCGCAGCGATGATCTCGACCGGCTCTCGCCGCAGGTGCGCGACTCCTCGCTGGGCGATGGCCTGCAGGCGATCCCGATCGACGCGATCCGCCATTTTCTCAAGGGCCCGCGCGTGGTCGATCTCGACACGCTCAACCGCGCGCCCTACATCTTGGGCTTTGCCGACGAGCACATCATCGGCGGTGCCAACATGGGGGTCTTCGTCAAGAACCTGCCCGCCGACAGCCCCACCACCTTTGCCACCGCCCGCAAGGGCGTGACCTACAAGGACCCGGACACCGGCGAGTTGCTGGGCTACGAGGCGATCCCCTCCGGCGAGGCGGAGATCAGGTCCTTCGGCACGCCGGCCGAGGCGATGTTGACGGTCTCGCGGCTGGAGATTCTGGCCGGCGACCGCCTGTTGCCGCTGGAGGCCGACAACTTCCAGGCCAACTTCTATCCCCACATCCCCAAGAACGCCATCAACGGCAAGATCATCTCGGTCTATCAAGGGGTTTCGGAAATCACCCAGTACCAGATCGTCGCGCTCAACCGTGGCAGCAAGCACGGGCTCGAGCCGGGCCATGTGCTGCGTACCAAGCAGGCCCCGCGCAAGGTAAAGGACCCGGTCACGGGCAAGCCGGATGTGCTGCCCGAGATCGACTCGGGCCTGCTGATGGTGTTCAAGGTCATGCCGGGCCTCAGCTACGGGCTGATCATGGAGGCCAACCGCTCGATCCACGTCCTGGATCGCGTCGAGAAACCGGTGCCGGGCTCCATCGCACGCTGAATCTGGGCTCAAAGGGATGCGCGCCTGGCTGCGGCTGATCCGCGCCAAGGGCCTGCGCAATGCGGCGGCACTCGCCCTGCTGGATCGCTTCGGCAGCGCCGAGGCGATCTGTGCCGCCACCGCCTCGCAATGGCTGAGTGCGGGGGCGGAACGCAGCAAGGTGCTGCTGCCGGATGACGACGATGCCGCCGTGCTGGCCGACCTGGCCTGGCTTGCCGGCGGTGCCGATCGCCATCTGCTCACCCTGCATGACGCGCGCTACCCCGAGGCGCTGAAGACCATCACCACGCCACCGCTCGCGCTGTTCCTGCGCGGCGATGCCGCCCTGCTCGCGCAACCTCAACTGGCGATGGTGGGCGCGCGCGCTGCCACACCGCAGGGGCTCGAAAACGCGCGCGGCTTCGCCGCCGAGCTGTCGCGGCGTGGCGTGCTCATCACCAGCGGGCTGGCGATCGGTGTGGATGGTGCCGCCCACGCCGGCGCGCTCGATGCCGCAAGCCCCACCATTGCGGTGTGTGGTACCGGCCTGGATCGCATCTACCCCGCGCGCCACAAGGCGCTGGCGCAGGCCATCCTGGATGGCGGCGGTGCGCTGGTCTCGGAGTTTCCACCGGGCACGGCCGCGCTCGCGCAGAACTTCCCCAGCCGCAACCGCATCATTTCGGGCCTTAGCCTGGGTGTGCTGGTGGTCGAGGCTTCGCGCGAATCCGGCTCGCTCATCACCGCCCGGCGTGCGGTGGAGCAGGGGCGCGAGGTGTTCGCCATCCCCGGCAGCATCCACAACCCGCTGGCCAAGGGCTGCCACCAGCTGATCCGCGAGGGGGCCAAGCTGGTCGAGTGTGTTGATGACGTGCTGCTGGAACTGGCCCCCAAGCTGGGGGCCTGGCTGCGCGAACAAACCCCGATGGTCAGCGCCCCCGCCACGGCCGCAGGCCAGGTCGGGGACGACGAAACGGCAACCGTCCGTGTGCTGCTGGCCTTAACCGATGCGCCACAGTCGGTCGATACCCTGATTGCCCGGACAGGCCTGACACCCGAGCAGGTCAACACCGCCTTGCTGATGCTCGAGCTGGATGGCCGCGCAGGGTCGGCGGCCGGCGGGCGTTTCATGCGCTTGCAAGGCTGATGATCTACAGGTAGTGTCGGGGCAAGTTGCTCCTCACAACCGATAGGGGTTCGGCCATGAAGGAAACGGTGCTGGATGTGCTGATGTTCTTGTTCGAGAACTATCACGACACCGAGGTTCACGACGCCGAGTATCAGGACACTCTGCGGGATGAACTCTCCGCCGCAGGTTTTCCCGTCGAGGAAATCAATTACGCCTTCACCTGGCTGGGTGGCCTCGAAGAGCAGCGCCAGAGCGCGCCGCAGCTCGGCACGCCGGGCGTCATCCGCATCTACGCGCCGGAGGAGATGAGCAAACTCTCCACCGAATGCCGCGGCTTCCTGTTCTATCTCGAACAGCTCGGCATTCTCACGCCGGAGTCGCGCGAGCTGGTGATCGAGCGCCTGCTGGCGATCAAGGACGATGTCGATCTGGAGCGCGTCAAGTGGGTCTGCCTGCTGGTGCTGGTGAGCCAGCCGGGCGAGGAGGAAGGGGCCTGGCACCTCGAAGACATGGTTTACGCGCCGGGGCCCTTTCTGCATTGAGAAAGCGATTTTCCATGCACTAATAAGGAATGCTCTGTTTGCATTGAGCCCGGAACGAGGCTTATAAGCTCACCGCCCTGCCAGCCGCAGGGCGTTTTCGTCTAAAGCAGAAGAAATGAGCAAGAACCTCGTCATCGTTGAGTCCCCGGCCAAGGCCAAGACCATCCAGAAATATCTCGGCAAGGACTTTGAAGTCCTCGCCAGCTACGGCCATGTGCGCGATCTGGTGCCGAAGGATGGTGCCGTCGATGTGACGCGCGGTTTCGAGATGAAGTACCAGCTGATCGAGAAAAACGAGAAGCACGTCAACGCCATCGTCCGCGCCGTGAAGATCGCCGACGCGGTCTATCTGGCAACCGACCCTGACCGCGAGGGCGAGGCGATCAGCTGGCATCTGGCCGAGATTCTTAAAGAAAAGGGCGTGGCCAAGAACAAGCCCATCCGCCGGGTGGTGTTCCACGAAATCACCAAGAGCGCGGTGCAGGACGCCATCGCCAACCCGCGCGATGTGGCGCAGCCGCTGGTGAATGCCCAGCAGGCACGCCGCGCGCTGGACTATCTGGTGGGCTTCAACCTGAGCCCGCTGCTTTGGCGCAAGGTGCAGCCGGGTCTCTCCGCAGGCCGCGTGCAGTCACCGGCGCTGCGCCTGATCTGTGAGCGCGAGGAAGAGATCAAGGCCTTCCTGCCGCAGGAGTACTGGACGGTCGAAGCCCGCAGCGACAAGGCCGGCACGCTGTTCACCAGCAAGCTGGTGGAACTCGATGGCAAGAAAGTCGAGCAGTTCACGTTGAAGGAGGGCGATAGCTCTACAGCGGCAGTCGCGCGCATCAACGCCGCCGCCAATGGCGTACTGAAAGTCGCCAGCGTCGAAAAGAAGCAGCGTCGCCGCAACCCAGCCCCGCCCTTCACCACCTCGACCTTGCAGCAGGACAGCAACCGCAAGCTCGGCTTCACCAGCCAGCGCACCATGCGCACCGCGCAGCAGCTGTATGAAGGTGTGGACATCGGCGGCGAGAGCATCGGCCTCATCAGCTACATGCGTACCGACTCGGTGAGCCTGGCGCAGGAGGCCTTGCAGGAAATCCGCCGCGTGGTTGAAACCCAGTACGGCAAAAAAGCCCTGCCGGACGAGATCCGCTACTACAAGAGCAAGAGCAAGAACGCGCAGGAAGCCCACGAAGCCGTGCGCCCCACCAGTGCCATGCGCCTGCCCGTGCAGGTGGCTCCCTATCTGACGCCCGACCAGGCCAAGCTTTACGAGCTGATCTGGAAACGCACCGTCGCCTGCCAGATGGCGCAGGCCGTGTTCGACACGGTGACTGCCGAACTCAAAGCCGGCCCGCACGGGTTCAGAGCCAACGGCAGCGTCCTGGTCGAGCCCGGCTTCATCGCCGTCTACATGCAGGGCACCGACGAGCCGAGCGACGAAGACGACGAAAAGCGCCTGCCCGTGCTGGAAGTGGGCGAGAGCGTGCGACTGGTGGACATCACCCCCGAACAACACTTCACCCAGCCGCCGCCGCGCTTCACTGAAGCCAGTCTGGTGAAGACGCTGGAGGAATACGACATCGGTCGCCCTTCGACCTACGCCAGCATCATCAGCGTGCTGCAGGCGCGCGAGTACGTGCGCCTCGACGGCAAGGCCTTCATCCCCAGCGATGTCGGCATGATCGTGAATCGCTTTCTCACCGATCACTTCAAGCAGTACGTGGATTACGCCTTCACCGCCGGCATGGAGGACGAGCTGGATGCGATCTCGCGCGGCGAAGCCGAATGGGTGCCGTTGCTCGCCAAGTTCTGGCAGGGCTTCAAGCCGCAGATCGACGAAAAGATGGAGATGAAGCGGCAGGACATGGTGCAGGACGCCCGCGTCATCGGCACCGATCCCGTCAGCGGCAAACCGATGACCGCGCGCCTCGGCCGCTATGGCCCCTTCGTGCAGATCGGTATTGCCGACAAGGACAACCCCGACGCCGAGAAGCCTAAGTTCGCTTCGCTCAAGGCGACGCAGCGCATCGACACCATCACGCTGCAGGAGGCGCTCGATCTGTTCAAGCTGCCGCGCATGCTGGGCAACCTGCCCAATGGCGACGAGGTGGCGGTGAACGTTGGCCGCTTCGGGCCGTATGCACGGCATGGCAAGAACTTCGTCAGCCTGAAGAAGGAAGACGATGTGATGACCATCGAGCTGCCGCGCGTGATCGAGCTGATCGAGCAGAAGGCGGCTGCTTTGGATGCCGCGACCTTGGTGACGTTTGGCGATACCGGCATTCGCATTATCAAGGGGCGCTTTGGGGCCTACATCTTTGATGGCACTCGCAAGGCGAATTTGCCGAAGAAGCGGGAGCCGGAGGATGTCACCGTTTTTGAGGCCGAGGCTTATCTGGCCGAGGCTGAGGCGGCTAAGAAGCCGGTGAAGAAGGGGAAGGCGGCGGCGAAGGCCAAGGCGCCGAAAGCCGACAAGCCAGAAAGTACAGCAGTGAAAAAGCCTACGGCTAAAAGAACTGCCGCAAGTAAGTCCGTGAAAGCCAAGGCGAGAAAGCCTTAGCTCGGCCGCTATGGGAAAAGACGGCTTGATTGCGTATTGGGAATTTTCCGATCAGGAGTTGCTGGAGGCTGCTGACTCTATTGATCAGGTACGCTACCCACTCAACTTCGGAAACCTCTCGAGCGAGATTGCACGCCGCCCGGAGATAAAAAGGGGCAAATCAGCAAATCGTCATGTCGAGCAGGACCTGCGAGGCAAACGAACATTGCTGGTATGGCTGATCACTGCCTTCTTGGCGGCAGGCCTTATTTTGTTTGCCTTCGTAATTGCGGCCTTTTATTTTCAACGAATTGAACTGCCGAGCAAGCAGCGCATCTTCTTCGAGTGAATCGCCCCGGTTTTCGTAGAGGCTCATTGGTTTGAGTCAGGCCGGGACGG
>JAZKHC010000072.1:0-2654 GCA_040385605.1 Pseudomonadota bacterium | reverse complement strand
AGTTTCCCATGTCAGACACTGCGCAAGAGCGCCTGCACCACAGCCACCTCGAACGTGCGCGCGAGCAGATCATTGATCTGTTGACGCGCCAGCAGGTCGAGCGCGAGCTGGTGAGCCGTTCCGAAGTCTCGAAACAGGACGTGGTGGCCCAGCTCGTCGCCCGCCAGCAGCAGGCCGCACTCGAAACCAAGCTGGCCCAGCTGCACCCGGCCGACATTGCCTTCATCCTCGAAGCCCTGCCGCCCGATGTGCGCGAAACCGCCTGGGGACTGGTGCGGCCGGACCGGCGCGGCGCGGTGCTGCTCGAAACCAACGAGGCCGTGCTGCGCGCGCTGTTGGGTGACATGCGGCCCGAGGAAATCGCGGCCGTCGTGCGCCACCTCGACAGCGACGACATCGCCGAACTGCTCACCGAATTGCCGGAGGAATTGAGCCAGGCCGTGCTGCTCAAGCTCGACCGAGACGACCAGGCCGAGGTGCGTTCGGTCTTGTCCTTCCCCGAAGGCAGCGTCGGTTCGATGATGGACCTGGACTTTCTCTCCATCCGCGAAGACGCCTCGATGGAGGCCGTGCTGCGCTTGCTGCGCCGCCAGAAGAAGCTGCCGGCGGAAATCAACCAGCTCATCGTCATCGACCGCGGCGGCCATCTGCGCGGCGTGCTCTCGCTCGACCAGCTGCTGCTGTCAGACCCCGAGAAGGAAGTGCGCGAGGTGATGACCGCCGAGCCAACCTTCTTCTACACCGGCGATGACATCGACGACGCGGTGAGCGCCTTCGAGAAGTACGACCTCATCAGCGCGCCGGTGGTGAATCTGCACAAGCAGGTGGTAGGGCGCATCCCGGTGGATGCGGTGGTCGATGCCATCAAGGCCCGTGCGCAAAGCGAGAGCCTGCGCCAAGTGGGTCTGCGCGAAGAAGAAGACCTGTTTGCCCCCGTGATGGCGAGTGCGAAAAACCGCTGGCCCTGGCTGGCACTCAACCTGCTCACCGCCTTCATAGCCTCGCGGGTGATCGGTGCCTTTGAAGACATCATCGTCCAGCTCGTTGCACTCGCGGCCCTAATGCCCATCGTGGCGAGCATCGGCGGCAACACCGGCAACCAGACGGTCGCGCTCGTGATTCGCGGTATCGCACTCGACCAATTGGGTCCCACGCAGCTGCGCAAGATGTTCAGCAAGGAGTTCGCCATCGCCACCATCAATGGCGCTCTGTGGGGCGCGGTGCTGGGTGTGGTGACGCTGGCGCTGTATCAGAGCGTGGCGCTGTCGGTGGTGATTGCGGCGGCGGTGCTGCTCAACCTCTGGGTCGCCGCCGCGGCGGGCGTGCTGATTCCGCTCACGCTGCAACGCTTCGGGCGCGATCCGGTGATGGGGTCGAGCGTGTTGCTGACGGCGTTCACGGACAGCATGGGATTTTTCATCTTTCTCGCCTTGGCAGCGGTGTTCCTGGTGTGATCGCAGCTGCGATTCATTGAAGCGCCATCGCGCGCGCCCTATCCTTCGCGTCCTATGACCGACGCCACCACCATCGCCACTTACGCCCAGCAGATGATTGCTGCGGGCGAGCTATTCCACTCGCGTGGCTGGGTGCCGGCGACAGGCGGCAATTTCTCGGTGCGACTCGACGCCGAGCAGGCGCTCATCACCGCCAGCGGCAACCACAAGGGCGAGCTGAGCGAAGCGCATTTTCTGGTAGCGACACTCGACGGCAAGCCGCTCGAAGCCCATCGCAAGGCGAGCTACGAGACGCTGCTGCACATGCAGATCTATCGCCGGGTGCCGGAGGCCAAGGCGGTGCTGCATGTTCACACCACGGCCAACACCTTGCTGTCTCGCAAGTTCAATCAGATCAGCTTGAGCAACTACGAGTTGCTGAAAGTGCTGCCCGGCGCGCCCGATCCGCAGGCGGAAGTCCTCATCCCCGTCTTCGCCAACGATCAGGACATCGCCCGCTTGAGTGCGACGGTCGATGCCCACATGGTGAAGGTGCCCGCGACGCCGGCCTATCTCATCGCAGGCCACGGTCTCTACGCCTGGGGCCGCGATGTGGCCGAGGCGCGGCATCGCGTCGAGGCCATCGAGTTCATGTTGGAGTGCCATTTACGAGAGCTTTCGCTATGACGACCCTGACCATCACCCCCGACAACGCACCAGATCAGGTGCTGCTGCACACCAGCGATTTCGATGTGATCCAGCGTGAGCTGGCCGCCATCGGCGTGCCCATGGAACGCTGGACAGCCAATGAAAAGCTGGCCCCCGACGCCGACCAGGCCACCGTGCTCAAGGCCTACGAAAAATCGGTGGCCGCTCTCAATGCGAAGTATGGTTTTCAGAGCGTCGACGTGATGGGCCTGCACCCGGCACACGAGATGGCCGCCACCGCGCGCGGCAAGTTTCTGGCCGAGCACACGCACGACGACTTCGAGATCCGCTTCTTCGTCGATGGCGCAGGCGTGTTCTACATCCGCAAAAACGGCAAGGTCTATCAAACGCTCTGCACCGCCGGCGACCTGCTGGAGCTGCCCGCCAACACCACGCACTGGTTCGACATGGGGCCCAAGCCCTTCTTCAGGGCCATTCGCTTTTTCACCAAGCCGGACGGCTGGGTGGGGCATTTCACGGGCGACGAGATTGGCAAGTCCTTCCCCGAATACG
>JAZKHC010000071.1:0-4613 GCA_040385605.1 Pseudomonadota bacterium | reverse complement strand
CCGACGCGATTTGGACTCGCATCGCTGAAATGTAAAACGTCTAAACACTACCTAGGAAAGATCACCGTGATGTGCCAGCAGTGCGGCCAGCAGTGCCACAGGCGCTGTTTCAGTGCGCAGGATGCGCGGCCCCAATCCCACCCGCAGCCAGCCATGACGGTCGGCCAATTCGAGTTCGATGGATGAAAATCCCCCCTCAGGCCCGATCAGTGCGGTGATGTGTGTGGACTTGGGCAGGGTGGCGACCGCACTCCTGCCCCCAGGGGCGAGAATCAATTTAAGGCCCTGGTGCGGGGCCACCAGATACCTGTCGAAACCCGTCGGCACATCGACGGCCGGCACCTTGGTGCGTCCGCTCTGCTCGGCCGCAGCGACCACCACGCCGCGCCAGTGTTCGACTTTCTTCTCCCAGCGTTCGCCATCCATCTTCACCACGCCGTGAGCGGAGAGCACGGTGGCGAAATGCGCTGCCCCCAGCTCGGTGGACTTTTGTAGGGCGTAGTCCATGCGGTCGCCCTTGCTCACGCATTGGGCAATGGTGATGTGGAGTAGCGCTTCTCGGCTGGCTGGGTCGTGCATGCCGATACTCAAGGTCGCACCCTTGCGGGAAGCGGTGGCAAGGGTGGCTGAATATTCGCCGCCTTCGCCGTTGAAGACAGTCAGGTGCTCGCCGGCCTCCATGCGCAGCACCTGCACGAGGTGACGAAAAGCCTCGTCGGGTAGGACGACGGTGCTGCCGCTGGCGAGCGGCTGGCGCAGGTAGAGGCGGGTCATTGCGTAGGTGCCACAGCCTTGGCAGCGAGTGCGCTGGCATCATCAGCGTAGCTGCGCAGGCGCTTGGCAAAATGGGCGCGCTGCTTCGGAGTGAAGGTGGTAGCCAGCGCGGCGTAGAAGGCGCGGCCGCGTTCACGGCGGATGCTGCGCTCGGCCTCTGCCACGGCATCTTGTGGATAGAAAGCAGCCCTGAGGCGCGCGGCAAATCCGGCTTTCTGGCGGCTGGCGAGCAGGGCGGAGAAGGCTTGCTGATCTTGCTCAGCGTCGGCTCGTAATCGGGTATCGGCGAACTCGCCGCGGGCATTGGCCTCAGCCATCCGCCGGGTGAGATAGGCGCGCTGCTCGGGCGTGAGCGGGCCTACCCACTTCTCGATACGTTCCTCCAATTTGTCGGTGAGTCGTTGCAGGCTCTCGGCGGTGGTTTCGTCTTCGAAGGTTTCGAGTTCGTCGTCAAGCTCCTTTTGCTGCGAGGCCAGCAGCTCGCTGACCTGCGCTGCGTCGAGTGAGGCGAGCAGACTGGCCAGGCCCGGTAAAGCGCGCTCGACAATGCGCTCCACTCCGGCGCGGATAGTGTCGGCGATGGCATCGACGGCTGGGCGGTCGAGCGTTGCACGTTCAGCCAGGTCTGCGGTGTGGCGCAGCGCCAGCGCATAAGCGGCGAGCTCGTCACGGCGGTGCCAGGCCCAGAGCGTGTCGAACTCGTGGTCGAGCAGGGCATCCTGCGTCGAATCGAGATCGACGTAGCCGCCGACTTCCATCCGCACCAGCGTGTCGAGATTGTCGTAGGCCAGCCGTGTGCCGACGCTGCACCCGCTCAAGCCCGCGAAAGCGAGTAACAGGGCGACGCAACGCCAGCTCAAGAAGCACCCCGCGTCGCCACCTCAACGGCCTCGCACAGCACCTCGCACATCATTTCGGCCTCCTTGAGGGTGAGCACATAGGGCGGCATCAGGTAGAGCACGTTGCCGAGTGGCCGCAGCACCACGCCCTTGCTGAGCGCGTGACGGTAGGCGATCAGCCCGCGCCGTTCGCTGGCCGGGTAGGGCGTCTTGCTGCCGGTGCGTTGCACCATCTCGACGGCGAGGATCATGCCGGTCTGCCGCACCTCGGCAACGTGCGGGTGGCTGCGCAGCGGGTGCGTCTGCTTCCACAGGTGCTGCGCCATGAGGCGGTTGGCGGCGAGGGCATTGCCTTCGCCGAACAAGTCCAGCGAGGCCAGCGCCGCTCGGCAGGCGAGTGGGTTGCCGGTGTAGCTGTGGCTGTGCAGAAAGGCCTTGTGCGACGAGTAGTCAGCGTAGAAGGCCTGGTAGATGTGCTCGCGCGCCAGCACCACCGCGAGCGGCAGCGTGCCGCCGGTGATGCCCTTCGACAGGCACATGAAGTCGGGCTGGATGCCGCTCGGCAGTCCGCGTCCGTATTCGGCGGGCGGGGCTTGTTCGCAGGCGAAGAAGCTGCCGGTGCGGCCGAAGCCGGTGGCGATCTCGTCGGCGATGAGATGCACGCCGAAGTGGTTGCAGGCCTGGCGTAGCAGGGTGAGGTAGACCGGGTGGTACATGCGCATGCCGCCGGCACATTGCACCAGCGGCTCGACGATGACGGCGCTGATCTCGTGGGCGTGCTGCTCCAGCACGACTTGCAGGTGGCTGAAGACACGGCGGGTGTGATCCTCCCAGCTCTCGCCGGGGCCGCGTTCGTAGCAGTCGGGACTGGGCACGAACATCGGCTCCAGCAGCAGCGGCGCGTAGGTATCGCGGTACATCGAAGGCCCGCCCACCGCGAGCGCGCCGAGCGTTTCGCCGTGGTAGCTGTTGGTCAGCGCGACGAACTTGCGCTTGGCGGGCTTACCCATGTTTTGCCAGTAGTGAAAGCTCATCTTCAGTGCGGCTTCCACCGCACTCGAACCGTTGTCGGTGAAGAAGCAGCGATCCATGCCGCTTTTCGCACAGAGCTTTTCGGCCAGCTGCACCGCTGGTTCGTGGGTGAAGCCGGCGAAGATCACATGGTCGAGGGTGTCGAGCTGGTCTTTGAGGGCCGCCACGATCTCCGGGTGGCGGTGGCCCCAGAGATTGGTCCACCACGACGACACCGCATCGAGATAACGCTTACCGTCGGCAGCTTCCAGCCAGGCGCCCTCGGCCCGCACGATGGGGATCAGCGGCAGTTCACCCGTGGCGTGGTCGTGCATCTGCGTGCAGGGGTGCCAAACCTTGGAGAGCGAACGGGCGGACAGGGAGGTATCGGTCACGGGAATGGCGGCAGATCAACGCGGCGGGGCCGCAGATGATGGCGCATCCAGCGCAAGATCAGTATCTTGCCGACATCTTTTGCCCCACCTTCACCGATATCCAAAACCATGTCTTCTGTGCTCATGCCCTGCATCATGGCGGGCGGCTCCGGCACCCGCCTCTGGCCCCTGTCGCGCGAGCAGTATCCCAAGCAGTTCCTCAATCTCACCGAGGCGCAAAGCCTGTTGCAGGTCACCGCCCGCCGTGCGGGCAAGTTGGCCGGGGTGACACCGCCGGTGGTGATCTGCGGGGAGGATCAGCGGTTTCTGGTCGCCGAGCAGATGCGTGCGGGTGGGTTCAAAGACGCCATCACGCTGGTCGAGCCCGCAGGCCGCAACACCGCGCCGGCCGCTGCCTGCGCGGCGCACCTGGCGCTGCGCCGCTTCGGGCCGGATGCGCTGGTGCTGCTGATGGCAGCCGACCACACCATCCCCGACGAAGCCGCGTTTGCGCGTGCCGTGCAAGTGGCCTGTGTGGCCGCGCACGCCGGCAAGATTGTCACCTTCGGCATTACGCCGACGCGGCCGGAAACCGGCTACGGCTATCTGCGCGCTGGCGCTGCCTTGGGCGAGGGCTATCAGGCGGTCGCCGCCTTTATCGAAAAGCCGCTGCGCGAAAAGGCCGAAGCCTTCCTGGCCGAAGGTGGCTATTACTGGAACGGTGGATTGTTCCTGTTCCGCGCTGATGTGATGCTGGCCGAACTCAAGCACTACGAGGCGGCGATGGAAGCCCTGGCTGAAAAGGCGGTAGACAACGCCAAGGCCGATCTCGACTTCGTGCGGCTCGACCCGGAGAGCTTCAAGGCCTGCCGCAACGAGAGCATCGACTATGCAGTGATGGAGAAAACCGACAAGGCAGCACTGGTGCCGATGGATGCGGGCTGGGACGACGTGGGGGCCTGGACCTTCATGGACACGCTGCCGAAGGACGCCGAAGGCAACGTCAAGCGCGGCGATGTGTTCATCGAGGGCGGCCGGGGCAATCTCGTCCACGCCGATTCCCGCCTCGTGGCACTCGCAGGTGTGAGCGACGTGATCGTGGTCGAGACCAAGGACGCGGTGCTGGTCACCAACCGCGACAACGTGCAGGACGTGAAGAAGATCGTCGCCTCGCTGAAAAAAGCCGGGCGCAGCGAGGCGGTGAACCACCCCACGGTCTACCGCCCCTGGGGCAGCTACGAGACCATCTCGCTTGACGACCGCTTCCAGGTGAAGCGCATTGTCGTCAAGCCGGGGCAGAAGCTCAGTCTGCAGATGCACCACCACCGCGCCGAGCATTGGATCGTGGTGAAGGGCACTGCCGAGATCACCGTGGGCGAGCGGGTGTTCATGCTGACCGAGAACCAGAGCACTTACATTCCGCTCGGCGAGAAGCACCGCCTGGTCAACCCCGGCAAGGTGCCGCTGGAACTGATCGAAGTGCAGAGCGGCTCCTACCTGGGCGAGGACGACATTGTGCGTTTCGATGATATCTACGGTCGCAGCCCGGAGAAAAAGACGTGAGCAAGCTCGCTGCCTTCAAGGCCTACGACATCCGCGGCCGCGTGCCGGATGA
>JAZKHC010000070.1:0-18829 GCA_040385605.1 Pseudomonadota bacterium | reverse complement strand
ATGAATCAGAAACCTATGTCCTACTTGGCTTGCAGAGATTATTCAGAGGCGACTACAGAGTTCGGCCCCAGGCGCACACTGTTGGGGAACCGCTGCTGACGAATGAGGCGGTAGACCATCGCCTTGCGATAGCCGCAACGCGCCATGACCTCGCGGAGCCGGAGTAAATGCTTTGCTCTGAAACCTGCTTGAGCCTCAGGGGGATTGTTCTTCATATCTCTGTTGCAACTGGAATAGCCCGGAGTGGACCGGTAGGCATTACATGCCCGCAAACATCCCAATTGGACGAAATCGGTTCCCCAAAAACCGAATTCGGTTTGTTGCTATTCGTTCTTTGTCTCAGGCAACTCCTTCAAAACACGGCGCACGGTGTCATCGCCGACATACACGCCGAACCGGCCGGTCATTGCAGAGATATCGCCGGCTGATTTCGGGGCTGCGGGGTCAATTTGGCTATTCGCGCACAGGGCGGCAATGATCTTCAAATAGGTGCCTTGCCGCTTTGCTTCAGCAGAAGCGTTCTGCTTTTGCTCTAGAGGCACCGCGTGTTGCTGAAGTCGAAGCAACTCATCTTTAGCGACAAATAGACCATCAACTCGAAAGCTAGTCTTTCGTTTCATCTCCTCGACGTCATCAAGCCAAGGTCGATATTCAATCCATACATCTCCCGGCAACCCGAACAAGTGGCATGAGAAGCGTCCGCTTACCTCTGCACCAACTAAGTCCTCGCCTCGGACAGAAGCAATGCCAGCGTACTCAACATATTTTTGGCTTCCTTCTAGGCGTTCGCCGTCCACCCATCTGAACTCCTCAACGAAATCGTCCCATCCCGTTTTCAGCATCACCGCAAGAATGGCCTGCCCCGTCGCACCGTAATGCAACAGATCATCTATCGAGCAATTCAATTTCGAGGCGGCGTCTCGTATCGAGAGGTATCTGCGTTCCGGAGCTCGACTCGTCGATTTGGATTCATTCATTGCAATACTCAACCTAGCTGTCGTTATAAGTTCCACCGTTTTCCAGATGGGGGGATGCTCGACGGGTGGGGAGGTCCGCACCGGGTTCGGAGCTCATCCGAAACCCCTCACGCTGCCGTGTGACGAATCGCGACCACTTTGATGTTCCCGTCCCGAAGTCCATCAAGATGATCGGCCCATGCTTGCATCATCTTCCGCCGCAACGGTAGATGCTCCGCGTAGTTGTATGCCGCACGGACCTTGTTGCGTTCGCCGTGTGCGAGCTGGCGTTCGATGGCGTCCTTGTTCCAACTCAGCTCGTTCAACAGCGTGGAGGCCATGCTGCGGAAGCCGTGCGGGGTCATCTGCTCCTTGGTGTAGCCCATGCCCCGTAGCGCCGCCAGCACCGTGTTCTCGCTCATAGGCCGCGATTCGCTCACTCTGCCAGGGAACACATAGCGCCCCCGTCCGGTGTAGGGCTGTAGCTCCTTCAAGATGGCGATGGCCTGATCTGAGAGAGGCACGATGTGCGGCACCTTGGCCTTCATACGTTCCGCCGGTATGCGCCACTCTGCTTGCTCAAGGTCGATCTCAGCCCACGCGGCGCGGCGCAACTCACCGGAGCGCAGGAAGACCAGCGGGCTAATCCGCAAGGCAGCTCGCGTCACCAATGTGCCAGTGTAGCCATCGATGGCGCGCATCAGCTCGCCAACAGCGCGGGGTTCGATGATGCTGGCGTGGTGGCGCTCTTCGCCCGTTGCGAGGGCATCGCGCAGGTCTACGGTCACGTCCCGCTCGGCCAAGCTCTCGCCCACGGCATACCGGAAGATGCCGCCGGTAGCCTGCCGCAGCCGCTTGGCAATCACGAGCGCGCCGCGTGCCTCCACCTGCCGCAGTGCCTTCAACACATCTGCCGCCTTGATATCGCCGATTCGCATGGCACCGAGCACGGGAAACATATCGGCGGCCAAGCGAGTGCGCATGGTGTCGGCATACGTCGCCGTCCATTTACCCGCTCTGTTCTTGGCAATCCACGCCAAGGCCATCGTCTCGAATGAATCGGTATGCAACTCTTGCGCGCTCTTCTTTTCGAGTCGGCGCAAGTCGGTCGGATTGATCCCGCTGGCGATGCGTTCGCGTGCAGCGTGGCAGAGGTCGCGCGCTCCCAAAATCACCTCCCCTGTTGATAGCTTGCGTCCGGCTAATGGAACGTCCGGATATATGCCCAATGCCAGCGTCTGCCGCTTGCCATTGAAGGGGAAGTCGAGCCGCCATAGCTTCGAGCCTGATGGCTTCACTAGAAGATACATCCCCCTACCATCCGCCAGCTTGTAGGGCTTTTCTCTGGGCTTTGCGTTGCGAATGGCGGTATCTGTAAGAGGCATGACGGTATCGGGTCGTTGGTGGTGTTCGATACCGTCAGGAATACCGCCATCTGACGGTATCCGCAATGAGACTTGCCTAGACGGCTGTAGACGCAAGGCATAAAAAAACCCCACATTTCTGTGGGGTTATTAGACTTCCTGAGACCTCTTGATACCTAATCTTGGCGGACAGGGCGGGATTCGAACCCGCGAAACGATTGCTCGTTTACAAACTTTCCAGGCTTGCTCCTTAAACCACTCGGACACCTATCCAGGACACGATTTTAGCTTTTTGCAGCGCCGCTTGCAGCCTCGGCAGGTGCGATTTCCGGCGGATAGTCGAGGCAGGCCGTGCCCTTGCCCTTCTTGGGCAGGGGCTGGGTGGCAGCGGCCTGGGCGGCGGCGGGCGTGATGTCCGGCACCTTCAGTGCCGAGGGCGACTGCGGCAGCTTCAGTCCCTCAGCGGGCTGGATGGGGGGAATGGCACCTGCCTTGCGGTAATCCGCATTGGCATTGCAGACCAGATTGCCCGCACAGGCGCTGAGCAAGGCAGCAAAGGGTGCAACCAGCAGAAGGGAAACTTTCATGGGCTATTCGGGGAGCAACTTAATTGGCGAGTCCGGCTGCTTGGAGGGCAGCACGCACGGTTGGTTCAGCGGCGGCAGACATCGGCACCAGGGGCAGACGCAGGCCGGGAGGAATACGACCCATCGCATGCAAGGCCCACTTTACCGGGATGGGATTGGGCTCGACGAACAGGTTCTGGTGCAAGGGCAACAGTTGCGCATCAAGCTTTGCAGCCTTGTCGACATCGCCGGCGCGGGCAGCGGCGCACATCTCGTGCATCAGGCGCGGTGCGACATTGGCGGTGACGGAGATATCGCCCTTGAAACCTGCAAGGATCGCCTCGCGCGCCGTCTCGTCATCGCCAGAGAGCAGCACGAAATCGGCAGGCAGCGGGATGGCAAGCAATGCGGCGCGGCGTTCTGCCGTGCCAACCGCCTCCTTCAGGCCGATGATGTTGCTGATCTTTGCCAGGCGCATGACGGTGATCGGCTGCATGTCGCAGCCGGTGCGGCCCGGCACGTTGTAGAGAATGATCGGCACTGCCACCGCTTCGGCAATCGCCTTGTAGTGCTGGTACAGGCCCTCTTGCGGCGGCTTGTTGTAGTAGGGCGTGACGACGAGGCAGGCGTCGGCGCCGGCATCGGCTGCCGAGCGGGTGAGGGCGATGGCTTCGCGCGTGGAGTTGGCCCCGGTGCCTGCGATCACCGGCACGCGGCCCTTGGCCACTGCGATGACGCGGCGGATGACCTCGAGATGCTCATCGACATCCAGCGTCGCTGATTCGCCCGTGGTGCCGACGGCGACGATGCCGTCGGTGCCTTCCGCGATGTGCCATTCCACGAGGGCCTCAAGGCATTTGTAGTCCACGGCACCGTCGGCCTGCATGGGCGTGACGATGGCGACGATGCTGCCGCCGAGCCGGGTCTGGATGGTCATGTTTTGAGCGTCTTGCTTGAGATTGGGACGAAGCGCCGCAGTATAGCGGCTACACGCCATTCAATCCCCCACTACACTCACGTGGCTGCCGGTTCGCAGCTTGATCAAGACACATGGCAAACCCTGAATACCTGAGCATCTCGGTGCTCGCTCCACCCAAGCCGCAAATCTCGCTGGAACTGTTCCGCGCCATCCGCGAGCGCGGCGGGGAGGTGGAAGACTGCCGCATCGCCCCGCTGGGCGATCGCCTCACCGTCAACATGGTGGTGTCCGGCAACTGGAGCACCCTGGGCCGCCTTGAAACCGCCCTGCCCGGCATCGCCGAAAAACTGGAGTTGCAGGTGCGCTTCGAGCGCAGCGGCTCGCGCGAGCAGAAACCGGAGTTCCGCCCCTATGCCGCCGACGTGATCGCGCCGCAGCAGCCGGAGCTCTTGGTGCATCTGCTGGAGTTCTTCCAGGCACAGGATGTGCTGGTGCCCGAGATGAACTCGCAGAAATACCAGAGCGGCCACACCGGCGCTTTCATGTGCAGCGTGCAGATGGTGCTGCATGTGCCGGTCAACCAGCACCCGCAGGCGCTGCGCGAATCCTTCATGGACCTCTGCGATGATCTGAACGCAGACGGCATGCTCGACCCCATCAAGACCTGACCCCGAAAAGATCATGAGCATCGAACCCGGCGACAAGATCCCCACCCTCACCCTGCCCGCCAGCGGCGGCAAGACGGTGACGCTGCACAAGGACTATGCAGGCAAGAAGCTCATCGTCTATTTCTACCCCAAGGACAACACCCCCGGCTGCACCCTGGAAGGCCAGGATTTCACCCGCCTCTACCCGCAGTTTCTCAAGACCAAGGCAGAGGTCGTCGGCGTGTCGAAAGACAGCGTCAAGGCGCACGACAACTTCTGCGCCAAGTTCGGCTTTCCCTTCCTGTTGCTGTCGGATGCCGAAGGTGCGGCCTGTGATGCCTTCGGGGCCATCGTCGAGAAGTCCATGTACGGCAAGAAATACATGGGCATCGACCGCTGCACTTTTCTCTTCGACGAAAAGGGCAAGCTGGTGCAGGCTTGGCGCAGCGTGAAGGCCAAGGGCCACGCCGAAGAAGTGCTCGCTGCCGTGCAGGAGCTTTGACCCATCGTCGCCCGCCATCTGTTTCTCCGATGCCGGAGGTGCTTTCGCGCCGCCGGCATTTTCACTTCCAGGCCCACTGACCACCACGAGAGCGCATGTCCAAGAAAAAGTTCTTCGTACTCGACACCAACGTGCTCATGCACGACCCGAGCAGCCTGTTCCGCTTCGAGGAACACGATCTGTTCATCCCGATGGTGGTGCTTGAAGAACTCGATGGCTTGAAGAAGGGCACCAGCGAACCGGCCCGCACCGCGCGGCAGGTGAGCCGCACGCTCGATGGCCTGGTGGCGCACAAGGATCACGCGCAGATCGAGAAGGGCATCGCGCTGCCCACCACGCAATCGAAGCGCGGCGGCGGCAAGGCCGGCGCCCCGGCTGCCAGCGGCCGCCTGTTCTTCCAGACCATGCCGACCGAGGTTGCCCTGCCCGGCATCCTGCCCGGCAATAAGCCCGACAACTCGATCCTGCTGACCGCACTGCAATTGCAGGCGCAGCATCCGGGCCGGCAGATCACGCTGGTGTCGAAGGACATCAACCTGCGCCTCAAGGCCGCCATCGTCGGCGTTCACACCGAGGACTACCACAACGACCAGGTGCTGGAAGACACCGACCTGCTCTACACCGGCTACACCACCCTGCCCGCCGATTTCTGGGACAAGCACGGCGACAAGATGGAGAGCTGGCAGGACGAGCGAGCGCGCGCCTGCTACCGCATCCGCGGCCCGCAGGTGAAGGACTGGCACGTCAACCAGTTCCTTCACATGGCGGACGATGCGGCGGATGAAGGTCTCGACATGGTGGTGGATGCCATCGAGGACCAGAAGAGCGCGAAGCTGCGCGTCATCCGCAACTACCAGACCGGCAAGACGCCGGTCTGGGGCATTCACGCCAAGAACCGCGAGCAGAACTTCGCACTCAATCTTCTGCTCGATCCCGATATCGACTTCGTCAGCATCCTCGGCACCGCAGGCTCGGGCAAAACCCTGCTGACGCTGGCTGCCGGTCTGGCACAGGTGCTCGACGAGCCCCGCTACCGCGAGATCATCATGACCCGCGTCACCGTACCTCTGGGCGAAGACATCGGCTTCCTGCCTGGCACCGAGGAAGAAAAAATGACGCCCTGGATGGGTGCGCTGATGGACAACCTCGAAGTGCTGACCCAGACCAGCAACGCCGGTGACTGGGAGCGTGCGGCGACCAACGACATCCTCAGTAAACGCATCAAGATCCGCTCGCTCAACTTCATGCGCGGCCGCACCTTCTTGAACCGCTACATCATCATCGACGAGGCACAGAACTTGACCGCCAAGCAGATGAAAACCCTCATCACCCGCTGCGGGCCCGGCAGCAAGATGATCTGCCTCGGCAACCTCGCGCAGATCGACACACCGTACTTAAGCGAGACCACCTCAGGCCTCACCTACGTGGTGGACCGCTTCCAGGGCTGGCCGCACGGCGGGCATGTGACGCTGGCGCGCGGCGAACGTTCACGTCTGGCAGCGCACGCTTCAGAAGTACTCTAAAAAATACAAAGGAGAACCCATGCTCGGAGCCCTCGCACGCGGTGCCAAGGACGGCGTGATTGCTATCTCGCTGAAGGCGCTGGTCAACGACAAGTTCGGCCAGTACGGCGACATCACCGATTGCAGCATCGACACCAAGAACAACAAGGTGGTGGTGCAGGCCCTGCTCAGGGGCGAGCGCGAGCGCGTCACCATCAATCTCGAAAAATACGAGATCGAACGCGAGGGCGAGGTGAGCTATATCGTGCTCAAGCGGTTCTCCAGCTCGCGTGAATGGGTGACGTTGCTGCTCAACAAGTTTCTGATGGGCAAACGCTACAAACTGCCCTCGGCCATCACCAAGCTGCTCTAAATTCAGGGTGGACTGGACGCTTGCGGCGCTGGTCGGCTTCGCCTTCGTTGCCGGTTTCGTTGATGCGGTGGTCGGTGGCGGCGGGCTGATCCAGGTACCGGCGCTGTTCGTGCTCAAGCCCGAGCTGTCGCCGGCAACGCTCTTCGGCACCAACAAGCTCGCCAGCATCGTCGGCACCGGCAATGCCACCTGGCACTACACGAGGCGTGTGCAGCTGCCCTGGCGCATGCTGCTGCTGATTGCGGGCACAGCCTTCGTGTTCTCGTTCATGGGTGCGCGTGCGGTCAGCCATCTCGACCCGAATGCACTGAGGCCACTGATTATTGTGGCGCTGGTCGCGGTGTTCATCTACACGCTGGTCAAGAAGGATTTCGGCAGCCTGCACGCGCCAAAGCTCAGCCCGGCGCGGCAGCGTTATTACGGACTGGCAATGGGTGCGCTGATGGGCTTCTACGACGGCTTCTTCGGCCCCGGCACCGGCAGCTTTCTGGTGTTTGCCTTCGTGGGCCTGTTCGGCTTCTCGTTTCTGCTCGCCTCCGCATCCGCGAAGGTGGTCAACCTCGCCACGAATGCCGCTGCGCTGGCTTGGTTCATTCCCACTGGCCATGTGCTTTATCAGGCGGCGGTGCCGATGGCGTTCAGCAGCTTTTTCGGCTCCTGGTGCGGGGCGCACTTGGCGATCAAGCATGGCAGCCGCTTTGTGCGTCTGTTCTTCATCGGCGTCGTCGCCCTGCTGCTGGCGCGGATGATCTGGGACACACTGCGCGGTTAGGCGCGCGGCCAGTCAAAAGCAAGTGTCGATGCCAAGTCAGGTGCATCGAGCAGTAGCATCAGCAAGCGGTCCACGCCCAGGGCGACGCCCGCGCAATCCGGCAAGCCAGAGCGCAGGGCTGCGATGAGCAGGGCATCGGCGGGCGGTGCCGCCCGGCCATGCGCGCGACGCCAGGCGAGGTCTTTCTCGAAGCGCCCGGCCTGCTCATCAGCATCGGCCAGTTCATGGAAGCCGTTGGCGAGCTCGACACCACGCCAGATCAACTCGAAGCGTTCTGCCACCTCGCCGCGCACGCGCGACAAGGCCGCCTGCGACGCCGGGAAGTCGTAGACGAAGCAAGGATGCTGTAGCCCGAGTGCAGGTGAAACGATGCCGCCAAAAAAGTGATCGAGCCAGTCGTCGCGCACCTCGCCAAGGTCATCCGGCGGCGGCGGCGAACGCTGCAGCGCCAGCTCGCGCATCTCGCTGATGCTGGCGCACAAAGGGTCGAAGCCCGCGTGGCGCAAAAAAGCCTCGCGGTAGCTGAGCCGCTCGAAAGGCTGCGATGCGTCTGCACCGCAATGACGCAGCAGTGCCTCGACTTCATCCATCAGCGCATGGTGGTCAAAGCCGGGTCGGTACCACTCCAGCAAGGTGAACTCGGGATTGTGCTGACGGCCTGCCTCTTCGAGGCGGAACGCCTTGCAGAGTTGCCAGATCGCGCCTGCCCCGGAGCACAGCAGGCGCTTCATCGCAAACTCGGGCGAGGTCTGTAGCCAGCGACCATCGCCGCCCTGAAAACTCTCGATGTGGCGATCGACTGTGGCGTGCTGCGAGAGCACCGGGGTCTCGACTTCAAGCACCTCACGCGCATCGAAAAACCTGCGGATCGCGCGCACCAAATCAGCGCGTTTGCGCAGCGCATTCAGAGTCGCCGAAGGCACCCACTGCGCACTCGAAAAAACATTGTTGGAAGACCAATCGGATTTCATTGACGGTGCGCAAAATCGGGTGCTATAAGGCGAGCGTCACTGCGGCGCTGCAAGGCACTTGGCAATGACGGCAACATCCAACCATATTGCATTGATGAGGGAGACGCAGGTGAAAGCAAAAGCCAAGAAAGCAAAACCCGCCGCCAAGAAAGCGGTCGCCAAGAAGCCTACTGCGAAGAAGGCGCCTGCCAAAAAAGCAGCTCCCAAAAAAGCAGTGAAAAAGGCGGTAGCGAAGAAGGCAGCGCCCAAAAAAGCCGCACCAAAAAAAGCCGTCGTTAAAAAAGCCGCCAAGAAAGCGCCCATCAAGAAAGCCGCTGTGAAGAAGGCCGTCAAGAAGCCCGTTGCCAAGAAGCCAGTCGCCAAAAAGGCACCCGCTAAAGCACCTGCCAAGAAGCCGGTGGCCAAGCCGGTTGCCAAGAAGGCACCTGCCAAGAAAGTCGCCGTGAAGAAAGCAGCACCTGCGAAAGTGGCGCTTGTCGCCCCCGTCGTCGCTGCGGCCGCAACCGGTGCGGCCCTCGCCTCTGCGTCGAAAGACAAAGAAGAAGAGGAAGAGCAAAAAAAAAACTTAAGCGTCCCGCTCTAGTCATACCGAAGCCAGCCAGAACTGCGCCGAGTACGCCTAGCCGCATCACACCGGTTCAACGTCCACGAGGCGCAGTGCTGACAGAAGAAGAAGTCCGGCGTATGCCGGAAAGCGAGTACATGAATGATGCCCAGCTGGAGTTTTTCCGCCAACTGCTCATCCGTTCCAAGGAAGAAGTGCTCAAGCGCGAGGTCGATGCCAAGGAGCGCCTTCACGAGCGTGAAATCTTTGCCGATCCCGCCGACCGTGCAACGGCCGAAGAAGAACACTGGCTCGATCTGCGCTTGAGAGAGCGCGAAGCTTTGTTCCTGCGGAAGGTGGATGACGCGCTGCGACGCATCAAGGACAAGGAATACGGCTACTGCGAGAAGACCGGCGAGCCCATTGGCATCCCTCGCCTGATGGCAAGGCCGACAGCCACCGTCATTGTCGATGTGAAGGGATTGAACGAGAAGGTGGAGACTCACTTCCGCGATCGTTGAAGCGGTATTTGCAAGGCACAAAAAAACGGCCCGCGATGCGGGCCATTTTTTTACCTGCCAATTCTCAGGGCTTGGCGTCTTTCAGGGCCTCGACCTGGATCGCCAGCCTAGCGGTGGTCGGCCCGTACTTGGCACCGTAGTCCATGCCGAAATCGGCGCGGTCGAACTCACCGCTGGCATCCGCGCCGCAGTCTTCCACCTTGAAGAAGGGATGCGGAATGCACTTGAAGCTGTTGATCGTCAGCTTCACCGGCTTGGTCACACCCAGCAGGGTGAGTTCGCCATCGACACCGCTGGGCGTATCGCCGGTGAAGGTGATCTTGCCCTTGTAGTTGATGGCGGGAAACTTCTCGACGTTGAACAGATCAGGCGCGCGCGCATGCTCGTTCATCTTGTCGTGCCCGAAGTCCACCGACTTGGCGTCGATGTTGATATCCACCGTCCCGGTTTTGGCTGCGCGATCCAGCGTGACCTTGCCGCTCGTGGTGTTGAACTTGCCGCGCCAGAGCGAGATGCCCATGTGCGAAGCCTCGAAGCTCGGATAGGTGTGGCTCGGCTCGATGGTGTAAGTCTCGACGGCGGCGAAGCTGCTGAACGAGGCGGCGGCGAGTGCGGCCGCGAGCAGGGTGTGTTTCATGGGGACTCCGTGGGTTGTGTTGGTGGAAATCAGTGGGGCTGCACGATGCTGAAAGTGACCTTGACGTTGTCATCGACCACGGCATTCCACTCGGCATCGCCGATATTGAATGCCTTGCGAGAGAGCGGCAGGGTGCCGCTGAAAACGGTTGCCGCTGCCCCGCACTTGACGCTGACGGGCAGCGTCACCTCGATGCTCCTGCCCTTCAAGCTGAGCTTGCCGCTGGCCTGGTAGCGGTCAGCACCCAGGGCCTTGAAGCTCGTCGAGACAAAGCTCGCCTGCGGAAAGGCGGCAGAATCGAACCACTCCTTCTTGCGCACCTCGGCGTTGTAGTCATCCATGCCCAGATCGAAGCTGGCAGTGTCGATCTGGATGCTCGCCGTCGCGGCCTGCGGCTTGGCGGGGTCGAACAGGATGCTGCCGCCGGCCTTTGTGAATACGCCCTCGACCGGCACATTCATCTGCCTGAATGTCGCTGCCACCTTGCTCTTGCCCGCATCAATGCCCAAGGCGGCCGGTGCAGCAAGGCTGGCGAGCAGCAGGGCTGCCACCAGGCTGCGGCGGAGCGATGAGAAATGGGGGTGTCTCTGTTGCATGTGTTCTCCGTGAAGCTCAGCTGCGTGGGCCAAACCACATGCGGTGCAGCAGACCGTCATGGTCGATGAAATGGTGTTTGAAAGCTGCCAACACATGCCCGCCAACGACGAACATCAGCAGGGTGGTCAGTTGATCGTGCCGCTCTTTCATGAGGGCTGCGAGCGCCTTGTCCTTGGGAACCCAGTCAGGCAGCGGGAACTGGCCCAAGTACACCACTGGGTAGCCCGATGCCGAGCTGTAAGCCCAGCCCGAAAGCGGGATCAGGAACAAGAGGGCATACAGCGCCCAGTGCCCGGCCGATGCCGCCAGCAGCTGCCAGCGCGGTGTGCTCTCGGGCAACGGCGGCGGCTTGTGCGTCAAGCGCCAGAGCAGGCGAAACACAGCGAATCCGAGCACCGTGATGCCCAGCCACTTGTGCCAGGAGTAGTAGCGCAGCTTGTCAGGCGAAATCTTGAGATCAGCCATGTACCAGCCCAGCGCGAACGCAATGAGGATCAGCAGGGCGATCAGCCAGTGCAGTGCGACAGCGGTATTCGTGTAACGGGAGCGGGCCATGCCGTGTCCCCAATCAGTTTGGACCACACGATTATGAAGGCCCCGCACCAGCGCGAAAGCGGAATGTTTTGAGGGCTGGCTTCAAGCGCATTGAAGCAGCGTGGCTGGTGCCCGAACCCGGACTTGAACCGGGATTCCCTTGCGGGAGAGGGATTTTAAGTCCCTTGCGTCTACCGATTTCGCCATTCGGGCAGCGGGGTCAATGCAATTGCACTGCTAGTTTATCAAGGTGAGAGCATCGACCCCGCGCTGTGTCTGAGGCTGCTAGCCCGAAAGCGAAATACCGAACCGCGCTTCCGTCTTGGTCTTGATCTCGTCGAGTGTCACTCCGCTGGCCAGTTCGATCAGAGTCGCACCCCCACCCTTGCGGTCGATCCTGAAAACACCGAGATCGGTGATGAGCAGATCCACCACGCCCTTGCCCGTCAGCGGCAGGCTGCATTGCCTTTTGAACTTGCTGTCGCCCGCCTTCTCGCAGTGATCCATCACCACCACCACGCGACGCACACCGGCCACCAGGTCCATCGCCCCACCCATGCCCTTGACCATCTTGCCGGGCACCATCCAGTTGGCGAGGTCGCCCTGTTCGCTCACCTGCATGCCGCCGAGAATCGAGAGGTCGATGTGGCCGCCCCGAATCATGGCGAAGCTGTCGGCGCTGGAAAAATAGCTGGTCTGCGGCAGCTCGGTAATGGTCTGCTTGCCGGCATTGATCAGGTCGGCGTCCGCCTCGCCCTCGAAGGGGAATGGCCCCATGCCGAGCATGCCGTTCTCGCTTTGCAGGGTCACGCTCATACCCTGTGGGATCATGTTGGCCACCAGGGTCGGGATGCCGATACCCAGGTTCACATAGAAGCCATCCTGCAATTCCTGTGCGGCGCGCAGCGCCATCTGTTCGCGTGTCCAGGCCATCAGTTGGCTCCCCCGAAAGTTGCCTGTTTGGGACGGGTCGTGAGCCGCTCGATGTGTTTGGTGTAGTTCTGGCCGACCACGATGCGGTCCACGAATATCCCGGGGGTGTGAATCTGGTCCGGGTCCAGCTCGCCCACCGGCACCATCATCTCCACCTCTGCCACGGTCACCTTGCCCGCCGTCGCAATCATCGGGTTGAAGTTGCGCGCGGTCTTGCGATACACGAGGTTGCCCTCGCTATCGGCCTTCCAGGCCTTGACGATGGAGAGGTCTGCGACCAGACCCGTCTCCATCACATACCACTCGCCGTTGAACTGGCGCGTCTCCTTGCCTTCTGCCACCGCCGTGCCGTAGCCCGTGCGGGTATAAAACGCCGGGATTCCCGCGCCGCCGGCACGGATGCGCTCGGCCAGCGTGCCCTGCGGGTTGAACTCGATCTCGATCTCGCCGTTCATGTATCGGGTTTCGAGAATCTTGTTCTCGCCCACGTAGCTGGCCAGCACTTTCCTGATCTGGTTGTTGGCCAGCACCTGCCACATGCCGTGGCCATCGCAGCCGACGTTGTTGCCGATGACCGTGAGGTTCTTGGTGGCCGAATCGCGTAGCGCGGCAATGAAATGCTCCGGAATCCCGCAGAGGCCGAAGCCGCCGACCATCACCGTCATGCCATCAAACGTCAGCCCGGCCAGCGCAGCCGCGGCGTCTGGGTAAATCTTGCTCTTCATGATCTCTCCGTATTGGGCGCAGGCAGTCTTGGCTGCACCGGCATGGCCCAACTTTGGGTGGGCCGAGGGCTGACTGTCAAAAGCCCCACCCCACAAACTGGATTCCCATCGCGGTGGGGACGACAATCGCCCACACAACGACAACTCAATTCTGCTGTGCTGCGCCGGAGAATCGCTTGAACGACATGACCTTCAAAAAACCCCTGGTCTACAAGGCCGTCCACAAGGTGCGCTTCATCACCGCCACGGCGCTGTTCGATGGTCACGATGCCGCCATCAACATCATGCGCCGCATCATCCAGGGCAGCGGCTGCGAGGCGATCCACTTAGGGCACAACCGCTCGGTCACCGAGATCGTCAATGCCGCGATTCAGGAGGATGTGCAGGGCATCGCCATCACCTCCTACCAGGGCGGGCACATCGAGTTCTTCAAGTACATGGTGGACCTGCTGCGCGAGAAGGGCGCGGGCCATATCAAGGTATTCGGCGGCGGCGGCGGCGTGATTGTGCCGGCCGAAATCCGCGAGCTGATGGCCTATGGTGTCACCCGCATCTACGCGCCGGAAGACGGTGCGACGATGGGCTTGCAGGGCATGATCAATGACCTGATCCAGTCCAGCGATTTCCCGGTTTCCCAGCTTGCCGCACCGGCGGAGACCGCACTCGCTGCGCTGCAAAGCGGCGAGCACATGGCGCTGGCGCATGTCATCACGGCGCTCGAAAACGAGACTTATCCCGAAGCCCTGCGCGCGGACATCCGCGAGGCGGGTAAGGCGCTGAAAACGCCGGTGCTGGGTATCACCGGCACCGGCGGTGCGGGCAAGTCCTCGCTCACCGACGAGCTGGTGCTGCGCCTGCGCATGGATCAGTCCGATCGCGTCAAGATCGCCATGATCTCGATCGACCCCTCGCGCAAGCGTACCGGCGGCGCGCTGCTGGGTGATCGCATCCGCATGAACGCCATCGAGTCACCGCACATCTACATGCGCTCGCTGGCGACGCGCGAGGCGGGCACCGAACTCTCGGCAGCACTCCCCGACGTGATTGCCGCCTGCAAGCTGGCAGGCTTCGATCTGGTGATTGTCGAGACCAGCGGCATCGGCCAGGGCGATGCGGCCATCGTGCCTTTCGTCGATGCCTCGCTCTACGTGATGACGCCGGAGTTCGGCGCGGCGAGCCAGCTGGAGAAGATCGACATGCTCGACTTCGCCGATTTCATCGCCATCAACAAGTTTGATCGCAAGGGTGCGGAGGACGCGCACCGCGACGTGCGCAAGCAGTATCAGCGCAACCGCGAGCTGTTCATGCAAAGCCCGGACACCATGCCGGTATTCGGCACCATGGCTTCGCGCTTCAACGACGACGGGGTGACGGCGCTGTATCAGGCGCTGGCCGAGCATTTGCGCAAGCTGGGTTTGAGCCTGCCGGAGGGCAAGCTGCCGAAGCCCATCATCAAGGCTTCCACACTGGGCCGCGCCGTCGTGCCGCCCGAGCGTGTGCGCTACTTGGCCGAGATCGCCGCGACGACGCGCGACTACCACCGCCACGTCGCCCAACAGGCGCGTATCGCCCGCGAGCGGCAGGCTTTGCGAACTTCGCAGGCCCTGTTTGAGCAGGCGCGCCTCGCCACAGGCGACTTCGCGCAGGCGATCACCGACAAGGATGCCGAGCTGACTGCCGCTGCCAAGAAGCTGCTCGCCCAATGGCCACAGCAGCAGATCGCCTATGCCGCTGACGAATTCGTGACGAAGGTGCGCGACAAGGAGCTACGCACCAAGCAGACCAGCGAATCTCTGAGCGGGCTCAAAATTCGCAAGGTCTCGCTGCCACGCTTCGAGGACGAGGGCGAGACCCTGAGGTTCTTGATGAAAGAGAACGTGCCGGGCAGCTTCCCCTTCACCGCTGGCGTATTCGCCTTCAAGCGCGAGGGCGAAGACCCGACGCGCATGTTCGCGGGCGAGGGCGATGCCTTTCGCACCAACAAGCGGTTCAAGCGATTGTCCGAGGGCATGCCAGCGCATCGGCTTTCCACCGCGTTCGATTCGGTGACGCTCTACGGCGGCGACCCGGATTTGCGCCCTGACATCTACGGCAAGGTCGGCAACTCCGGGGTGTCGATCTGCACGCTGGATGACATGAAGGTGCTGTATTCGGGCTTCGATCTTTGCGCGCCGACGACCAGTGTGTCCATGACCATCAATGGCCCGGCGCCGATGATTCTCGCCATGTTCATGAACACAGCGATGGCGCAGCAGCGCGAGAAGTTCGTCGAGAAGAACGGGCGCGAACCGACCGTCGAGGAAGAAGCGCAGATCAAGGCCTGGGCCAAGTCGAATGTGCGCGGCACCGTGCAGGCCGACATCCTCAAGGAAGACCAAGGCCAGAACACCTGCATCTTCTCGACCGAGTTTGCGCTGAAGATGATGGGCGACATCCAGCAGTATTTCGTCGACCACAAGGTGCAGAACTTCTACTCGGTGTCGATCAGCGGTTATCACATCGCCGAGGCCGGGGCGAATCCGATCAGCCAGCTGGCCTTCACGCTGAGCAATGGCTTCACCTATGTCGAGAGCTATCTCGCGCGCGGCATGCACATCGACGACTTCGCGCCCAATCTCTCGTTCTTCTTCTCGAACGGCATGGACCCGGAATACACGGTGATCGGGCGCGTGGCGCGGCGCATCTGGGCGGTGGCAATGCGCGACCGCTATGGCGCGAACGAACGCTCGCAGAAGCTGAAATATCACGTGCAAACCTCCGGCCGCTCGCTGCACGCGCAGGAGATGAACTTCAACGACATCCGCACGACGCTGCAAGCACTCATCGCCATCAACGACAACTGCAACTCGCTGCACACCAATGCCTATGACGAGGCAGTGACCACACCCACCGAAGAAAGCGTGCGGCGTGCGATGGCGATCCAGCTCATCATCAACCGCGAATTCGGGCTGGCGAAGAACGAGAACTCACTGCAGGGCAGCTTCATCGTCGATGAGCTGACCGATCTCGTCGAAGAAGCGGTGCTGAAGGAGTTTGAGGCCATCGCCAGCCGCGGTGGCGTGCTGGGGGCGATGGAGACCGGCTATCAGCGCGGCAAAATCCAGGAAGAGTCCATGCACTACGAGCACATGAAGCACGATGGCTCGATGCCGATCATCGGCGTCAACACTTTCCGCAATCCCAACGGCGAGAAAGCCAGCGAAACCATCGAACTGGCTCGCTCGACCAACGACGAAAAGGACTCGCAGCTGCTGCGACTGAAGGCCTTCCACGCCACCCATGCAGAGGCATCCGGCCCGATGCTGGAGCGGCTAAGCCATGCAGTGGTCGCCGACGACAATGTGTTCGAGGTGCTGATCGACGCCGTGCAGGTCTGCTCGCTCGGGCAGATTTCGCAGACGCTGTTCGAGGTTGGCGGCCGCTACCGACGCAATATGTAGCCGAGCCAGCATTTGTGCTGGCTGACGACCATCAGCGGTTCGACACTGAGGATGTCGGGCTACCTACTCACGCCGCTCTCGTCAGCGGACCGGGCTTGGCGGCGGCAAACTCCAGTGCGAGATCGAGAGCATCCATGAAGGCGACGACGTTGATCGGCTTTGTAAGGTAGCGGAAAAAGCCGGCCTCGGAGCCACGGCGGATGTCACCCAGCGTGGCGTTGGCGGTGAGGGCGACAACCGGGATGTGCGCCGTGAGCGGGTCTTCCTGCAATATCTTGAGTGCCTGAAAACCGTTGATGCCGGGCAGGTTGATGTCCATCAGGATGAGGTCTGGCCGGTAGGCGAGTGCCAGCTCGATGCCGAGGCTGCCATTGACTGCGGTCAGCAGGCGCAGGTCGGTGCGGCGCTGGATGAGCTGCTCGACCAGCTTGAGATTGGCGGGGTTGTCCTCAACGTAAAGCAAGGTGCGCTGAGGCCCACGCTGCGTCGTGGGGACGATGAACTGCGCGGCCTGCGCGAGTGCGGCGGCTGAAAGCTGCGGCTCTTCGGCGGCATGCAGGCCAAACCAGAACACGCTGCCCTCGCCCACTACGCTGTCAACGCCGATCACGCCATGCATCAGCTCGACCAGGCGCTTGCTCATCACCAAGCCGATGCCGGTGCCCTCTTCGCCGCTGCTCTCTTGCCCCAGCCGATTGAAGGGCTGGTATAGCTGGCTGAGTTTTTCAGGCGAAAGGCCCAGGCCGGTGTCACGTACATTGATGCGGGTCTGGCCGTCAGAACCGATTGTGAAGTCCACCCTCACGCTGCCGCCAGGGCGGTTGTACTTGATGGCATTGGAGAGCAGGTTGATCAGCACCTGTTTCAGCCGCGTGCGGTCTGCCTGCACGAACACCGGCGTCTCAAAGGCCGGAAACACCATGGTGATGTCGCGCTTGAGCGCCTGCTGCTCGATCATCGACTGACATTCCGAAATCACATCGCCCAGCGACACTGGCTCTTCCGATAAGGTCAGCTTGCCGGACTCGATCACGGCCAGATCAAGAATCTCGTTGATCAGATCAAGCAAGTACCAGCCAGCATGCAATATCTGCTCGATGCTGACTTTCTGCGCCGCGGTGGGTGGCGGCACATCCGAGTCCATCACCTGCGCAAAACCCAGGATCGCATTGAGCGGCGTGCGCAGCTCGTGACTCATACTGCTCAGAAAATCAGACTTCGCAAAACTGGCTTTCTCGGCGATCAGCTTGGCACTCTCCAACTCGGCGTTCTTGTCTTGCAGCACCTGCGCCAGGCGTGCGCGCTCTGCCTCGACCTGTTTGCGTGCGGTGTTGTCGGTGCCGATCAGCAGATAGCCGATGATCAGCTCTTGATCGTCCCGCAGCGCCGTCACCGACACCACGGCAGGCAGGCGGCTGCCATCCTTGCGGAAGTAGGTCAGCTCGTAGATATCCTCGATGCCGCGCGAGGCCTTGAATACCAGTGCCTCGAAGCCTGGGGTGATGACGGTGCCTAGTTCCAGGCTCAGACTCTCGGCGCGCGCGATCACCTCCTGCGGGTCGGAGATGTCAGCCGGAGTGATCTTGTTCAGCACTTCGGCGGCCGTGTAGCCGAGCATGCGTTCGGCGCCGACATTGAATATCTGGATTACGCCCTTTTCGTCAGTGGCGATGCTGGAGAAATTAGCGCTATTGAAGATCGCGCTCTGCAAGGCCCCGGTTTTCAGCAGGTTCTGCTGGCGGCCGACTTCGCTGATGGATTCCGAGCGCGCGGCAAGCTCGCCTTGCGGCTTCAAGTCGCTGCCGCCGGTTTCTGCTGCGGGGGATACATCAAGGCAGCGGAGGCCATGGCAGCAGACACCTGAAAGAACGACGGACAGGTAATACACGACATTGGCCTGCAGCGTGCTGCAAAGAGTCTGCAAGCGCGCGCTATTCGGCTGTTCAACGGCATGCTGTGCATACTACAAAACGCAGGCTGCGCTTGAGAAACAAGTGATTTCCTGGTCCGGCCCATGCAGGCTAGTGCGGCAGAAAAAGAAAAACCCTGACTCGGCAGAGCGTTGGAAAAGCGTGCAGCTGTTTGTATGGCGATGCAATGGAGGCTGGGGTCGGAATTGAACCGGCGTACGCGGATTTGCAGTCCGCCTGCCTTTCTAAGAAAAACAATGCGTTGGTGGCGATACGCGCCTAATAAAGATCATATTACGACTCCTGAGAGAGCGCTACTTGCCTCGACTTGGCACGAAGTATTAGGCAGTTCAGGCGAATTAGTCGTCTCTGAAGAATTCAGTTTTCACGCAGCACTGAGCACGAGGCCTGTATTT
>JAZKHC010000069.1:0-11432 GCA_040385605.1 Pseudomonadota bacterium | reverse complement strand
GGCCGTCCCGGCCTGACTCAAACCAATGAGCCTCTACGAAAACCGGGGCGATTCAAGACGAGCCGATTTACTTCCAGAAGGCGCTTCATCGCGTTCGATTCAACGAACCAGAGCGCAGCAAGTGGCTTCTTTACTTCCTGCACTTCAAAGACTTGAACGGCACACTCAAGAGCCATTTCAACGGTGCGGGGATTCAGCATTTCACTGGGGAGGCGTTGGCGCAGTTTCAAATGCCGTTGCCGCCACTAACCGAACAACAACGCATCGTCGCCATCCTCGACGAAGCGTTTGACGGCATCGCCACCGCCAAAGCCAACGTCGAGAAGAACCTGCAAAACGCGCGGGAGTTGTTTGAGAACCAGCTTCAAGCTGTGTTTTCGCAGCCGGGCAAAGACTGGAAGCAGAAGACGCTTGCCGAGGTTGCAACAACGTTCGGCAGAGGCAAATCCAGACATCGTCCGCGCAACGAGCCTACGCTCTATGGCGGCAAATATCCGTTCATTCAAACCGGCGACATCCGAAACGCCGAACACTTCATCACCGAGTATTCGCAAACCTACAGCGAGGCCGGCCTTGCCCAAAGCAAGCTGTGGCCTAAGGGAACCATCTGCATCACCATTGCCGCCAACATCGCCGAGACCGGGATACTCGGCTTTGACGCTTGCTTCCCCGATAGCGTGATCGGCCTCGTGACCGACCCCGAAAAAGCAGACACCAATTTCGTTGAGTATCTGTTGCAGTCATTCAAGGCTCGCTTGCAGGCCTTGGGCAAGGGCAGCGCGCAGGCCAACATCAACATGGGCACGTTTGAGAACGAGCGGTTTCCTTTCCCCTCCGTTGCGATACAAAAGCAGGTAGTTGCCCAGCTAGAAGTGCTCGCGGAAGAAACCCAACGCCTCGAATCCCTCTACCAACAGAAACTCCGCGCCTTGGACGAGCTGAAAAAATCCCTACTGCACCAAGCCTTCAGCGGCCAGATCTAAAACGCGCATATGGACATGACCGACGACGACAAGGCAATTGAAGCGGCGGCAGTGGCCTATGCGAAGAAGCATCGCACTGAGATTGCGCGCCGACTGACCGACCCGGAGATCTGCAAGCCGGAGGCTTGCCCGGTATCGGTGTTCATGGCCGGCTCTCCGGGGGCAGGAAAAACGGAGGCCTCTATTGAGCTGCTGGCCAACTATGCTTCTTCACCCATCCTGCGCATCGACCCCGACGAACTGCGCGAGCTGATACCGACCTACAGCGGTGGCAACGCTTGGCTGTTCCAGAAAGCCGTGATCTCTATCGTCGAGGCCATTCACGACCGCGCCCTTCAGCAGAAGCAGAGCTTCGTCATGGACGGCACCTTGTCGAGCTACGACGTGGCACTGAAGAACGTGGCGCGGTCGGTGAAGCGGGAGCGGCTGGTGCAGATTCTGTATGTCTACCAATCGCCGGAGCTAGCCTGGCAGTTCGTTCAGGCGCGGGAGGCCAAGGAGGGCCGGCGCATCGAGCCGGAAACCTTCGTGCGGCAGTATTTCGCGGCGCGAAAGGTGGTCAATGAGCTGAAATGGGAACTCGGCGCAGCGATACGGGTCGACCTGCTGATGAAAAACAACGACGGCAGCCACCGTTTCTTCAAAGCCGGGGTGGATCAAATTGACAACCACATCCCCGAAAAATACAGTCTCGCCGACGTAAGACACCTTGTTGGCTTAACGTAACTCAAGGCCCCAATGTTCTCGCTCAAGCGCAAACCGCAAGAAGTCCCCTCGACTCCCTTCTCCGATTTCATCCGCAATGCCTCTGCTGCGGAGAAAAAGAAGGTCTATACGCAGGTTCTCAAAAAGGCCACCGAGCGCCAGAACCGTGTGCTGAGCGGTCAGCCGGCTGCCGTCCCCGCCAAGTAGTTGCTCTGCCACTTCCAGCGCCTTTCCGCGCTGCAAGCCGCGCTCTATAGTCCCTGCATAACGACAAGGGACTGCTTCGAGTGAATGAAGCCGAAACACGCGCCGAACACATCGACCCTGCCCTGAAAGCGGCGGGCTGGGGCGTGGTCGAGGGCAGCAAGGTGCTGCGGGAATTCCACATCACGCAGGGCCGCTTGCAAGGTGCGGGAAAGCGCAGCAAGGCGGAGATTGCCGACTACGTGCTGGTGTATCGCAACCTCAAGCTGGCGGTAGTGGAGGCGAAGGCTTGGGATAAACCGCATAGCGAGGGCGCAGCCCAAGCTAAGCTCTACGCCAGCAAGCTGGCGCTGCGCTACACCTATGCCACCAACGGGCAGGCCATCTACGGGATCGACATGCAAACGGGTAGCGAAGGGGATGTCACCCGCTACCCCACCCCCGATGAGCTGTGGAACCTGACCTTTGCCGAGCAGAACGAATGGCGCGACCGCTTTGCGGCGGTGCCGTTTGAGGACAAGGGCGGCACCTGGGGTGCGCGCTACTACCAGGACATTGCGGTGAATAAGGTTCTGGAGGCGATTGCCGAGAAGCGCCAGCGCATCTTGCTCACACTCGCCACCGGCACGGGCAAAACCTTCATCGCGTTTCAACTGGCGTGGAAGCTCTTCTATAGCCGCTGGAACCTGAGCCGCGATGCGCAGCGCAGGCCGCGCGTGCTGTTCCTCGCCGACCGCAACATTCTTGCGGATCAGGCCTACAACGCTTTCTCGGCCTTTCCCGACGATGCACTGGTGCGGATTGCGCCGGATGCGATCAGCAAGAAGGGACGAGTGCCGACCAATGGCAGCGTGTTCTTCACCATCTTTCAGACCTTCATGAGCGGGCCGGGGGATACGCCCTACTTCGGTGACTACCCGCCGGACTTCTTCGACTTCATCGTGATCGACGAATGTCACCGGGGTGGTGCCAACGATGAGGGTAACTGGCGCGGCATCCTCGACTACTTTGCGCCAGCGGTGCAGCTAGGCCTGACGGCCACGCCGAAGCGCCGCGACAACGTGGATACCTATGCCTACTTCGGCGAGCCGGTCTACGTGTATTCGCTCAAGGAGGGCATCAACGATGGTTTCTTGACACCTTTCAAGGTGAAGCAGATTGCGACGACCTTGGATGATTACGTCTACACACCGGATGACAACGTCGTGGCGGGTGAGGTTGAGCGCGGCAGGCGATACAGCGAAGGCGACTTCAACCGCATCATCGAAATCAAAGAGCGCGAAGCCTACCGGGTGAAGCTGTTCATGGAGGCGATTGACCAGCGGCAGAAAACGCTGGTGTTCTGCGCCACTCAGCTTCACGCGCTGGCGGTGCGTGACCTCATCAATCAGATGAAGACCAGCACCGATCCGAACTACTGCGTGCGGGTGACGGCGGAGGATGGGGCGCTAGGTGAGCAGGCTTTGCGAGAGTTTCAGGACAACGAGAAGAGCATTCCCACCATCCTGACCACCTCGCAGAAACTTTCGACGGGTGTGGATGCGCGCAACGTGCGCAACATCGTGCTGATGCGGCCCGTGCGATCCATGATCGAGTTCAAGCAGATCATCGGGCGCGGCACGCGGCTGTTTGAAGGCAAGGACTACTTCACCATTTATGACTTCGTGAAAGCGCATCACCACTTTGCTGACCCGGAGTGGGATGGAGAGCCGGTGGAGCCGACGCCATCAGGTGGCGGAGGGGGTGGCGGGGATGAGGATGAGCCAAGGCCCCCGCGCCCTCCCCAACCGCCGAGACCTGAGCGCATCAAGGTCACGCTGGCAGACGGCAAGGCGCGGAAGATTCAAAGCATGATGGCCACCACGTTTTGGAGTGCGGACGGGGTGCCGATGTCGGCGGCGCAGTTCTTGGAAAGCCTCTACGGGGCGCTGCCTGAGTTCTTCAAGGACGAAGACGAGCTGCGGGCCATCTGGAGCGTGCCGGACACGCGCAGGGCCTTCCTAGAGGGCTTGGCGGATAAGGGATTCGGCAAGGAGCCGATGTCTGAGATGCAGAAGATCATCGAGGCGGAGAACAGCGACCTGTTCGACGTGCTGGCCTACGTCGCCTTTGCCCTGCAACCCCTGAGCCGGGAAACCCGCGCCGCCACCGCCAAGGTGCAGATGCGGGCGAGCTTCGGCGAGAAGCAACAGGCCTTCGTGGACTTTGTGCTCGCTCAATACGTGAAGGAGGGTGTGGAGGAGCTGGCACCCGACAAGCTCTCGCCCTTGCTGCGACTGAAATACAACAACGCGATCTCGGATGCGATTGCTGACCTCGGTAACCCTGAGCAGATTCGTGGTGTTTTTGTGGGGTTTCAAAAGTATCTCTACCAACCCCCGACTTCAGCTGACTCCGCGCAATCGCCTGCTTAGTCGCTTCACTAGTAAACAGTTGCATCTGCTCGAAGCTGGACAGAGTTGGCAAGGAGACGCAGGTCCTTCTCGCTCACCGCTTTTTGTTTGATCTTGTGGCATCTGGCGCACTAGACAGACCCAGCCCTTGCCAGAGAACTGTGCAGCAGACACGTCCGACCTTGTAGTCCACGATCAGCGTTTTCTTGTGAGTTGGACTTTGATCTTTCCATTCACCCCAAATCCAGTAACTCCCAAACTTTGATCGTCGCCCGCACTGTTCGGCTGATCCTCGCTGTCAGAACGTTCTTTAGCATTTTGTTCTGGGGGGCGACCTGAGCCCGCGTTATCGACACCGCCCGACCCCACCTTTGGTGGCGCGGCGGTGTTTGCAGAACCCGGGTTTCCTAGCCCCTTCTTTTGGGCGGGATGTTGGTCCTTGTCGAGCTTCCCAAATCCAAAAACTGCTGTTTGACCACGCCCACCACGCGTATTTTTAAGCCGCACCAGGTAGCCCTTCTTGACCAGAGAGGCGATCGCGCGCCTCACGGTGCGGCCATCAAGGTTGGTTTCGCGGCTGAGCAGAACTTTGGATGGCCATGCCTCTCCCGAATTGAGATTGAGGTAGCTGGCGTACGCGAGCAAGACTCTGTGCGCCGCTTTTGAAAGGTCCTTATCCCCTGCCGCAGCCCTCGCTGCCCCGCCCATCTTGGTGTAGTTCGCTATCTCGCTGGGGTTCATACAGCCCCCTCTCGGACGCGATCAGCCATCCACTGGTCGACTTGCTGCTTCGACCATCCGGAGGCGCGGACTCCGATCTTTGAGGGTTTTGGGAACAGACCCCGTGCTGAGAGGCGATAGACCGTGGCTTTACTAAGGCCACAAATTTTTATCAGTTCGGGCAACCGAATCATCCGATTCTGCCCACCAAAGTGATCTACAGGTTTGTTCATCGAGCGTCACCAATTCGAGGTTCGCTCAGGAGGTACCCAGCCCCTGCGGCTGCTTGGGACGCCCCAAATCCTTAGGAGTCGATCCAGCTTCAGAAGCGCCGACTACTAACCCTTCCGTGCACAAACTTGTCGATAAATGACCGTTTCAATGTTTATCGCGCGACAAACCCTTTTTCTTCCAACTTTCCCTCTGAACATCGCTGCTTTCAGGGTCCTCACAGCCCTAAGTTCTTGGTGTGTATGTAATGCCTTACAAGTGTAGGTTTACATACACTTTTGGCCTTAAGCCAACTCAAAAGAGTTGCTCTCCATTGCAGAAACGAGCCTCTGATTTCCACAGGTTGCGCAAAAAGGGACTACCGCCCCGGCGCAGGTTGGGGTCAAAAAAGCGCCATGCCAAATGAGACCAAGCCAATTCAGGCGCAAAACTATTGGCGGGCTGGATGGCGGGTAGAAACAAAAACGGCCCTGAAAGGGCCGTTTTTGCTACATAATTGGCGGACGAGGAGGGATTCGAACCCCCGTGCAGGTATAAACCCACCATCTGATTTCGAGTCAGCGCCGTTCAACCGCTCTGGCACCCGTCCAATTTCAACGGCATTTTAATGCAAAGCCGTCCTGAAAGTGGGCGCTTTGGGTGTGTTAGCGTTCAGGCCGTCTGCTGGCCGCCGGAGGGGAAAGAGCCATCACTGCGATGACCATCGCCTCGCGCCCACTGCCCGCGCGCCAACCGGCGCGCGCCCTCTGGCTGGCCTTGATGGCCGGATTGCTCGCCTCTGCCTGCCAGCCCGACAAGCCGAAACTCTCGCGGCTGGAAGAGGTGAAGCAATCCGGCGTGCTCAAAGTGGCCTCGGTCTACGGCCGCACCACCTGCTACACCGGGCCGGGCGGACTGGTGGGCTACGAATGCGAGCTGGCGCAGGGCATCGCGGCCAGCATCGGCGCGACGGCTGAAGTGCTGTTTGTGCCAACCCCCGCCGATGCCGTGCAGGCGGTACTTGATGGCCGGGCGCATTTCGCCGCCGCCGCGCTCACGACCAGCATCGCCCAGCGCGACCAGCTGCGGTTTTCGCAATCGGTGGACCGCTCGGCACCGCAGCTGGTGTTCCGCATGGGCAACGCGCGGCCGAAAGCACCCGCCGATCTCGAAGGGCGCTTGCTGGTGAGCGAGGGCGCGGGACATGCCTCGCGCATGAGCATGCTCACTGCCGCTGCACCCGGCCTCAAGGCCAGCACCACCAACAGCTTCGATGCCGAAGACCTGCTGTTCCAGGTGGCGAGCGGCGAACTGGACTACACCATCGCCAGTTCGGCGCTGGTCGCCATCAACGAACGCTATTACCCGCAGATCCGCACCGCCTTCGATGTCGGCGAGCCGGAGGATGTGGTGCTGGCCTTCAAGAACGAGGACGACCGCAGCCTGTTCGACGCGGCCGAGGCCTATCTCGCGCGCATCAGCGGCAAGGAGCTGGCCAGGTTGCACGACCGCTATTACGGCCACGTCGAGGAGCTGGACTACTTCAGTGCCGTGCAGGTTGCCAACCACATGCGCTCGCGGTTGCCGCGTTACCGCGCGGTGTTCCAGGCTGCGGGCGACCGCCATGGCATCGACTGGCGGCTCCTGGCTGCCATCGGCTACCAGGAATCACACTGGGACCCTTCGGCCACCAGTCACACCGGCGTGCGCGGGCTGATGATGCTCACCAACGACACTGCCCTGCGCTACAAGGTCGCCAACCGCGAAGACCCGGTGCAGAGCATCGAGGGCGGCGCTCGCGTGCTGGCTGACTTGCTCAAGGTGATCCCGCCCGAAGTACCCGAGCCCGACCGCACCTGGATGGCGCTCGCCGCATACAACCAGGGCTTGGGCCATTTGCTGGATGCGCGCCAGCTCACCGCCACGCGCGGCGGCGACAATCTGCATTGGGTCGATGTGCGCGATACCTATCCGCTGCTGTCGCGCCCGCGCTGGGCCAAGAAGACCAAATACGGATTCGCGCGCGGCCGCGAGGCGGTGGACTTCGTTACCAACGTCCGTGCCTACGTCGATCTCATCACCATGCTCAGCTCCGGCATCCGCACCCTGCCACCACCGCCGCTCAAGCTCGACTCTGAACTGCGAACCGCCGCTCGTGAATCGGATGAGCTGATCCCCGAGCCGCTCGATATCAGTCCGCGTCCGCAGCTCGTCACCGACGAAACGCTCGGCAATACCAGCGGCGAGCCGCCGCCCAGCCTCGGCTTCGGCAGCCTCAAGATCGACGGGGCCCCGCTGGACAGCCGCGAAGCCGATGCAACGCTGGAAAAACCAGACCCCGGCTCAGCCCAGGGCCACAGCGCGCAGTAAAACTAGATTCGCAGGCGCGCCACTGGCGTGCCGCCCGCCAGATGCTGCTCGACGATCTCGTCAATGTCAGCCTGGTTCTGGTAGCGGTACCAGACGCCTTCGGGGTACACCACCGCCACCGGCCCCTGCTCGCAGCGGTCGAGACAGCCCGCCATGTTGACGCGGGTCTTGCCCGTACCCGCTAAGCCCAGCTTCTTCACCCGCGACTTGCAGTAGTCGCGCAAGTCGTTTGCACCCTGGTCCTCGCAGCTCGCGCGGCCATCAGTACGCTGGTTGCAGCAGAAGAAGATGTGGCGGGCGAAGAACGGCTCGGGCACTGCGGGCTGGTCGGACATTCGCTACCTCACTTCTTGCCAAACGAGTAGCCGAGGTTCACCGAGGTGAGGGTGTCGGTCTTGTTGGTGCCGGCGGGCACCTCGGTGTTGGTGCGGATCTCGTAGTTGAGCGTGGTGAACAGCTGGCCTGCAATGACGAGCTTCAGCGTCGAGACCGGATTGATGAAGGTGTTGTCCTTCGACTTCTCGATCTTCAGCGTCTGGATGAAGCTGCTGGTGTCGGTGATCAGCCACTGGTACTTGGCGTTGAACAGGCCGACGAAGGCGGTCTGGAGGTCTTCGCTGACGGCTAGTTTCTGCTGAGTGGCACCGATGCCCAGATCGGCATCGAGCGTGTGCTTCTCGCCGCGCAGCAGGCGGCGGCCATAGCCGACCGCCTCGGTGGCACGCTCGATCACTCCGGCGAAGCGGTCGTTGTCGTAGTCCACCGAGCCAAAGGCGTAGTCGAACTCGGTGAAATCGAAAGTGGCCCGGTAGCCCGCGTTGTAGCGCTCGTCGGTGGTGATCTGGTCGCGCTGGGCGGCGAGCGCGCCGAGCTTGGCGGCATGGTTCCAGGGCCCCTGCTGGTAGCCCACCGTCGCCTTGGCGTTGAGCGAGCGGGTGCTGGTGTTGCCGGTGGTGTTCAAAAAGCCCACCGAGGCCTCGCCGGACCAGCCCTCATCAGCATGGGCGGTGGTGACGGCAAGCAGGGTGGCGAGGGCGAGAATCTTTGCGTGCAAAGCGGTGCTCCGGAGCGGATGAAGGACTGGGGGGCGTATTCGACCACATCGCCACCGGCCGGTCAGCGTACGCTATGCGGATGATCCCGACCGCTGCCAGCGCACTCGCCGATGCCGACCTCTGCGTCAAGTGCGGGCTGTGCCTGCCGCATTGTCCGACCTACCGGCTCACACAGCACGAGGCCGATGGCCCACGCGGGCGCATCGCGCTCTCGCAGGCGCTGCTGAGCGGCGTGCTGCCCGCAGGCAAAAGCCTCACGGCGCATCTGGATGGCTGCCTCTCCTGCCGCGCCTGCGAGTCGGTGTGTCCGGCCAAGGTGCCGTATGGCCGCGTGCTCGATACTGCCCGCGCCGCCCTCGCCACGCCCGAACGCACGCTGCTGACGCGGTGGATGGGCATCGTGCTGGACTCTGCCGTGCTGCGCTTCATCGTGCGCGCGGCACTGCGGTTGGCCAGCTTGCTGCTCGACCACGGCCGCATCGCGCAGCGCCTGCCGCGCTGGCTGCACGCCCGCCCGGTGGTGCGCCGCCTGCGCGCGGTGCCCGCACCGGCACAGGCGAGCATCGCCCTGTTCACCGGCTGCGTCGGCGATGTCGCGGAGCGCGCCGTGCTGCACGATGCGGTGCGCCTGTTCAAGGCAGCGGGTGTGACGGTGGCGATACCGCCCGATCAAGGCTGCTGCGGTGCGCTGCAGCAGCACGGCGGTCTGGCCGAGGCCGCCGCCGCGCGTGCGGCACGCAATGCGCGGGCCTTTGCCGGTTGCGACGTGGTGCTGCCGCTCGCCAGCGGCTGCGGTGCGGCCCTGCGCGATCTGGGCCATGAGGCCAATGCCAGCGCCCCCGCGCTATCGCCGAAGGTGCGCGATCTCTGCACCGTGCTGGCCGAGGCGCTGGATGCGAAGCAGCCGGCATTCCAGCCGCGTGCGCTGCGCGTCGGCATCCACACCGCCTGCACGCAGACGCATGTGTTCGGTGCTCAGGGTGCTGTGCGTCGCCTGCTCGCCCGCATTCCCGGCATCGAGCTGGTCGATCTCGTGCCGGAGAGCGGCTGCTGTGGCGCGGCGGGCACGGCCTTCATCACCCAGCCTCGGCAGGCCGCGCAGCTGCTGAAACCCAAGCTCGATGCAGCGGTGAATGTGGATGTGGTGGTCTCCGCCAACATCGGCTGCTCGCTGCACCTGCTGGCAGGCTTGCGCGGCCGCGGTCGCAGCGTGCCGGTGCTGCACCCCTTGAGCTTGCTGGCGCAGGCACTCGCGGACTAATTGGCGGTTGGCACGATCTGCGCAGCGGGCTCTGGCGGCAGCGCCGCAAGGCCGGTGGTGATGCGCAGCAGCACCAGCTCCGCCAGCTCGTTCTGGATGTACTCGCGCAGCTGTTGCTCTTCGAGCTCCTTCTGCAAGATCTGGTCGAGCTGGAAGCTGTAGTCGCGCGACACCGAGATGGTGTCGGCCGCCAGCAGGGCCTTGCCGTCACGCAGCAATTCGTAGCGCACGCCGATCACCAGCCGGTACTCCAGCGCCTTGCCGTCGGCACCGATGGAGAGCGTCTCGCGCCGCTCCTCCAGGTTGGAGAGGCGGATCTGAGTCGCGGCGATGTCTGCCTTGGGGATGATTCTGGCCCCGCGCCGCACCAGCTTGCTGCGCAGCGCGATCTCCACCGCCGGCTCCGACACGCGATAGCCCAGCGCCATGTCGACATAGACCGTGTCGAGCGCCTTGGGCAGGCCGCCCGAACCCACCAGCTTGAAGCCGCAGGCGGTGAGCGTTGACGCAAGCAGCAGGGTGAGGAGAAGGCGCATGGCTAGATCACGAAGTTGACGAGTTTGCCGGGTACCACGATCTCCTTCTTGATCGCCGCACCGGCCAGGAATCGCAGCACATTCTCGTCGGATTTCGCTGCCAACAGGATGGCCTCGTTGCTGCTGCCCACCGGCACCTCGATGCTGCTACGTAGCTTGCCGTTGACCTGCACGACGAGCTTGAGCGCATCGCTGGCCAGTGCTGCCGCATCGGCCTCGGGCCAGCGCGCGTCGATCACCGCCCCGGCATGACCCAGCGCGTTCCACAGCACGTGCGTGATGTGCGGCGCGATGGGTGCCAGGCAGGCCACCAGTGCGCTCAGCGCCTCGTGGCGTACGGCGCGGTCCTGCTCCGCACTGCCGTCGAACTTTTGCAGGGCGTTGACCAGCTCCATCGCCGCGGCGATGGCGGTGTTGAATTGCAGGCGGCGGCCGACGTCATCGCCGAACTTGGCAATGGTCTGGTGTGTTTTGCGGCGGAGGTCTTTCTGCGCGGTGCTGAGGGTCGTCGCATCGAGTAAGGGCGCTGCACCGGCAGCGACATGCTCGCTGCACATCCGCCACAGCCGCTTGAGGAAGCGCGCGGCACCGTCGATGCCCGCTTCGCTCCATTCCAGCGACTGCTCGGGCGGTGCCGTGAACATCATGAACAGGCGTACGGCATCGGCACCGTGGCTGCTGATGATGGTCTCGGGGTCGACCCCGTTGTTCTTCGATTTGGACATCTTCTCGCGGCCGCCGACCTGTACTGCGCCACCATCGGCGCGCAGCACCGCGCCATCGGCAGTGACATCGACATCGGCCGGATTGATCCAGTCCTTCTTGCCGCCTGGCAGATCGCGGTAGTAAGTGCCCGCCACCACCATGCCCTGGCAGAGCAGGCGCTTGAAGGGCTCGTCGCCCGCGACAGGCAGGCCGACATCACGCATCAGCTTGTGGAAGAAGCGCGCATAGAGCAGGTGCAGCACCGCGTGCTCGATGCCGCCCACGTACTG
>JAZKHC010000068.1:0-58050 GCA_040385605.1 Pseudomonadota bacterium | reverse complement strand
GCGTGCTGCTGGTGCTGGAGAGCGACAAGGCGACGATGGAAGTGCCCTCGCCCGCTGGCGGCACCGTGCGCAACCTCAAGGTGAAGATTGGCGACAAGCTCTCGCAGGGCGATTTGATCTGCCAGCTGGAGAGTGCGGCTGCCGCTGAAGCGCCGCCCGCGCCCAAGCCGGCTTCGCCTGCACCCGCTGCGGCACCGGCAAAGCCCGAAGCCAAGGCCGCGCCTGCGCCCGCACCGTCCGCAGCACCCGCCGCCGCCAGCAGCAGCCAGCGCGTGGTCGTGCCCGACATCGGCGACTACAAGAACATCCCGGTGATAGAGCTGCTCGTTGCCGAGGGTGCGACGGTTGCCAAGGACCAGGCTCTGCTGGTGCTGGAGAGCGACAAGGCGACGATGGAAGTGCCTGCGCCTGCTGCGGGCGTGGTGCGCGGCTTCAAGGTGAAGGTGGGCGACAAGCTCAACCCTGGCGACTTCATCTGCGAGTTGGAGGGGCAAGGCGCTGGTGCAGCACCGAATGCCCCTCTCGAAGCCGTCATTCCCGCGAAGGCGGGAATCCAGGAGCCGTCTGCGCCTCAGCCCGGTGCCGTCGTGCCGGCGACAGCCGCTATCCAATCCCAGGCCGCCGCGCCGCCCGCCGCACTGGATTCCCGCCTGCGCGGGAATGACAGCTCACAAGGCAACAGCAGTCACGCTGGCCCCGCCACCCGCAAGTTCGCCCGAGAGCTCGGTGTCGATGTCAGCCAAGTGAAAGGCAGCGGGCTGAAGGATCGCGTCACCATCGAAGACGTGCAGGCCTACGTGAAGACGCGCCTCGCCGCAGCGCCCAGCGCAGTGGCAGCAACGGCGAGTGGCGCGGGCATCCCACCCATCCCGGCACAGGACTTCAGCCAGTTCGGCACCATCGAGACCAAGCCCCTCGCCCGCATCCGCCGCTTAAGCGCCGCGCACCTGAGCCGCGCCTGGCTCAACGTGCCGCACGTCACCCAGTTCGACGAAGCCGACATCACCGATCTCGAAACCTTCCGCAAGACGGCGAGTGAAGACACGGGCGTGAAGCTCACGCTGCTGCCCTTTTTGATGAAGGCCATTGCCACCGCCATGCGGCAGTTCCCGGAGTTCAACAGCTCGTTGGCACCCGATGGCGAGAACCTCATCCTCAAGCAGTATTGCCATCTCGGCTTCGCGGCCGACACGCCGAATGGCCTAGTGGTGCCGGTGGTGCGCGACGTGTGGACCAAGGGCGTGTCGCAACTCGCTACCGAGTGCGGCGAGCTGGCCAAGAAAGCCCGCGACGGCAAGCTCAAGCCCGACGAGATGCGCGGTGGCTGCATGAGCATCAGCAGTCTCGGCGGCCTGGGCGTGACGGGTGGCTTCACCCCCATCGTCAACGCGCCGGAAGTCGCCATCCTCGGTGTCAGCAAGGCCACGATGAAGCCGGTATGGGACGGCAAGGCCTTCGCCCCGCGTCTGATGCTGCCGCTGTCGCTCAGCTACGACCATCGCGTGATCGATGGGGCCTATGCAGCGCGCTTCACGGTGGTGTTGGTGAAGCTGCTTTCTGATCTGCGTCGCTTGTCGCTCTAGCCATGATTCCTGATTACCAGACCTGCATGCTGCCGCTATTGCGCTTCGCCGCAGATGGCAAAGAGCACCCTTTGCGTGATGCAGTGGCTGCACTGATCAAAGAGTTCAAGCTCACTGAGGATGAGGTGAGTCAGTTTGTGCCGAGCGGCCAACAGCCGATCTTCATGAACCGGGTCAGTTGGGCGCGCAGCTACCTCAAGAAAGCGGGACTGCTCGCTACACCGAAACGAAGTCATCTACAAATTACGGCTCGTGGTGTGGCGGTATTGACCGAGAAGCCGCCACAGATCAACGTCAAATACCTAGAGCGATTTCCTGAGTTTCTCGTCTTCAAAGCGGCCAAGCGTGACAGCGCCGAAGAGGTTGCAGTTGAGCAAGAGCAACCCTCAACGCAAACGCCGAATGAAGCACTTGAAGCGGCCTATGAAAGCCTGCGCGCTGAACTCGCCGCTGAGATTCTGCAAAACCTCAAAATCTCAGACCCCACCTTGTTTGAGAACATCGTGGTCGAGTTGTTGGTGAAGATGGGCTATGGCGGTAGTCGCAAGGATGCAGGTAAGGCGATTGGACGTAGCGGCGACGAAGGTATTGATGGCGTCATTAAAGAAGACCATCTGGGCCTCGACAACATTTATGTTCAGGCCAAACGATGGGAGGCGACTGTAGGCCGCCCTGAGATTCAGAAGTTCGCTGGTGCCTTGCAAGGCCAGCGTGCCCGCAAGGGCATCTTCATGACCACATCTGATTTCTCACGCGAGGCCCACGACTACGTCGCCAAAATCGACTCCAAGATCATTCTCATCGACGGCAAAACCATCGCTCGGCTGATGATTGATTTCAGCGTCGGCGTGACGACGATTGCGAGTTATGAGGTAAAGAAGATTGATGCTGATTACTTCACTGAAAACTGATCGCCGAAAACCTCAAGCCGCCAACGCCACCTCAACAATCTGAGGGTTCGGCATCCGCTCGCTGCCATCCAGTATCTCGATACCGACCACTGCACCTTTGGCATCGAAATCGACGATCACGCCGGGGCGCACTTCGTCACTCTCTTGCACGGGTGAGTCGGCAAAAGTGACTCGAACGATATCAACGGATTTGTCGTAACTGACTTTCATCAAAGGCTCCAACTAAAGGTCATTGCCTAGACATCGCGCTGAAAGCGGTGATGGCCGATGATACGGCCAGCCACAATTTAAGGAGTGCGAACCATGTCCCCCCGCCATTTCTGCGCCGCCGCGCTGTTCGCGCTGACAGCCTGCGCCGCACCTTCCACCCAAACGACCATGACCACCACACCCACCGCCGGCTTCGTCACCGACCTCACCAGCTTCGATGCCTTCATTGCGACAACACCCACGCCAGAGCAATTCAAGGCGCGCTATCCGGACGTGACGCTGGCGCTGCCGGGCAGCATCAACACCAAAGAAATGCGCATGAACAACTCGCGCTACTTTGCCCAGCTCGATGCACAGGGGCGTATCACGGGCGGCAAGTTTCAGTAGTTGGCAAGGCCGGCGGTTTATAGTGGTGGCCTAATAACACTGGGCGTAATGCCAGGAGCAACACCGATGGCCTCAAAAGCCGTGACCAAGACCACCGCCACCCGCACGGGCAAGACCATCGGTAAAGCCATTGCCAAGACCTACGGCGTGCCGAAGCGCAAGGCCGCTGCCAAGTCGGTGCCGAAGAAGGCCGCGAGCAAGCCAGCGGCCAAGACCGTGAAGAAACCCGCTGCCGCGAAGAAAAAGACCAAGCCTGCGCTGACCAAGGCGAGCAAGCCTAAAGTCGCGGCGGCCAAGGCCAAACCGGTTGCCAAGAAGGCAGCCGTCAAACCGCTGGCCAAGAAGCCGGCGAAGAAAGCGCCCGCAAAGCCCAGCCTCAAAAAAGTGGTGAAGCCGGTCGCCAAGGCAAGCAAGCCCGCCGTCAAAAAGCCCGGCAAGCCTGCGATCAAAGTCGCCGCCAAGAAGCCCCTGCCCGCCGCACGCGGCAAGGCGGTTGCCAAGTCAGCACCCAAGAAAGCCATCAAGGCACCGGCCAAGAAGGCCCTGGCCAAGCGCATCGGCGTGCCGCTGGCCAAGCCGCTGCCGAAGCAGAAAAAGAAGCTCGCCGCCAAGCCGCAGGTGTTCCCGGCGCCAAAGAAGAAAACGGTGTGGGACCTGCGCGTCAAAAAGCCCAAAGCGCCCAAGGTCAAGCCGGCGGGCCCCGCCAAGCCCAAGCCATCGCGCCGCAAGGGGCTGGTGATTTACGTCAAGGATCTGAAGCATGCGCTGTCGGTGAAGAAGCCGCCCGGCCCGGTCGTGGAGCAGGTGCTGCGCGCCGATTACGGCGAAGGCCTGCGCGGCAACAAGGATGCCGAGCGCCTGCTGGGTGTGTCGCGCCAAGTCCACTAGCGCATGAGCAACACGCTGGCTTTTTACACGCTGGATGTCTTCACCGACACGGCCTTTGAAGGCAACCCGCTGGCGGTGGTGATGGATGCCGATGGCTTGAGCACGCCGCAGATGCAGCGCATGGCCAGCGAGTTCAATCTTTCGGAAACGGTGTTCGTCTGCCGCGCACGCACGATGGGCGCAGACGCCACCGCGCGCATCTTCACGCCGGCCTACGAGATGCCCTTTGCAGGACACCCCACCGTCGGCACCGCCTGCCTCATGGCCGAGCTGGGGCTGGTCAAGGGCGACACACTGGTGCTGGATGAGCAGGTCGGCCCGGTCATCGTCACGCTACGGAGCGAAGCCGCGCGGCCCCTGTTCGCGCAACTGACCGCAGCCCAAGCCCCTGAGCAACGCGCTTGGTCGGGTGAACCAGCCGTACTCGCAGCGGTGCTGGGTCTGTCGGCGGATGATCTCGGCTACGGCAATGAGCGGCCGCGCGAGGCCAGCTGTGGTGCAGCATTTCTGCTGGTGCCTTTGCGGCAGCCGGAGCTGCTCGCAGGCATCGTCTTCGACACCGCCAGGGCAAACGCACTGCTCAAGGGCGGCTGGAGTCATGGCCTGTATCTCTATGCCCGCGGCTACGACGGCAGCCTGCGCGCCCGCATGTTCGCACCCGGTGCGGGCGTGCCCGAAGACCCCGCCACCGGCAGCGCCGCTGCCGCCCTGGCCGGTGTGCTGGCGCTGGATGCTGCGGCCGCAGGCGAGCAGGGCGAGCTGGCCTGGACCATCCTTCAAGGTGTGGAGATGGGCCGCCCCAGTGTGCTGATGGCCGCCGCCACCGTGAGTGCCGGGGGCGTCACTGCCGTGCGCGTCGGCGGCCATGCCGTGCGCGTGAGCGAAGGCCGCATCCGCATTCCGCAGTAGCGCGCCGATGGCCGATCTCTTCGGCGAAGAGCCTGCGCCACCGCCTGCGCCCAAGCCGCGCAATACCGCGCGCAAACCCGCCGGCAGCATCGGCCCGGCACCGCTGAGTGCGGAGCTGGCTGCCCTCGCGGCGCGCACGTCGAAGCGGCTCTACCTCGGCACCTCGTCCTGGTACTTCCCCGGCTGGGCGGGCTTCGTCTACGACCGAGCGGCACCTGAAGCCAAGGTGTCGCGCGAAGGCCTGCGTGCCTACTCGCAGCACCCGTTGCTCCGCTCTGTAAGCATTGATCGCGCCTTCTACCAGCCGCTCAATAGTGGCGACTACGCGCGCTATGCCGCACAGGTGGGCGAGGATTTTCGCTTCACGGTAAAGGCCTGGCGCGGCCTCACCGACCCGCAGATGGAGGGTGCGCCCAACCCGCTGTGTCTCGATGCCGACTATGCGCGCGAGGCCATCCTCAAACCCTTTCTCGAAGGTTGTGGCGCGAAAGCCGGTATCTGGGTCATGCAGTTCTCGCCGGACTTGCCGCGCCGCGCGCGCCGCACGCCCGCCGATTTTGCTGAGCGCCTCGGCGCGTTTTTGCAGGCGCTGCAAAGCCCCATCCCGGTCGCGGTCGAAATCCGCGACAGCGAGCTGCTCACGCCCGCCTATTTCGCGGCACTCAAGGCCAACGGCGCAGTGCATTGTGTGAACGTGCATCCCACCGGTTTGAGCGTGATCGAGCAGGTGAAGCGCATCGGCCATCGCCCCGAACCACTGGTGATCCGCTGGATGCTGCAGGCCGGCTATTCGTACGCGGAGGCGCGTGCGAAATACCAGCCCTTCGACAAGCTGGTGGACGAAGACCCCACCACGCGCGCGGCAGTGGCCAAGCTCGCAAGACGCGCGCTCGATGCCGGTGGCACCGTCTACGTCATCGCCAACAACAAGGCCGAAGGCAGCGCACCACTGACGCTGTTCAAGCTCGCCGATGTGATTGCCGGAGACGCCTCATGAAACTCACCCGCGGACCGAAGCCCCCCAAGACCACTGCCGATGCCTTCGTGAAAGCGCGCCGCGACATCCTCGAAACCATCCAGCGCATTCCGCGCGGCAAGGTGGCGAGCTACTCCGGCGTGGCGTTTGCAGCGGGCTGGCCGGGTCGTGCGCGGCTGGTGGCACGGGTGCTGAGCGACGTGCCGCCGGAATACGAGGGGCTGCCCTGGTTCCGCGTCATCAATGCGCAGGGCCGCATCGCCATCCCCAAGAGCAGCTCCGGTCATCTGAAACAGCAGCGCCTGCTCAAGGCCGAGGGCGTGGTGATCTTGAACGGCAAGATCAGTTTCGCTGCCCACGGCTGGCAGCCCGGCAACAGCTCGCCGCTGCTCGACTAGCGGGAGTTACTCCGAGAACGGCGGCGCGCACATCACGCAGTTGCGGCCGCCGGACTTGGCGGCATACAGCGCAGCGTCGGCGGCGGCGATGAGCGCGCTGACGGCGACCCCGGCGTGCCACTCGGCAACGCCAATGCTGACGGTGACCGGCGCACCCAGCCCGAAGTCGTGCTGCTCGACCTGCAGCCGGAGCTTGTTGGCCACGGTGGTCGCCAGCTCGGGGCCGCAGCCCGTGAGCAGGGCCAGAAACTCCTCGCCGCCGTAGCGGCAGACTACGTCGTCGGCCCGCAGCTGAGCGGTGAGCAGGCCCGCAAGCTGCACCAATACGCGATCTCCCTCGGGGTGGCCGAAGCGGTCGTTGATGCGTTTGAAGTGGTCGACGTCGAGCACCAGCAGGCAGTTCGGTTGCAGCTGTTGGCGGCTGGGGTGCAGCCTTGCCTGCAGCTGCGCATTCATGCCGCGGCGGTTCAAGAGGCCGGTCAGGGCGTCGGTCAGGCTCTCTCGCTCGCGTTCGGCCACCACCGTTGCGGCGATGGCAAGCAGCTTGTTGACGCCGCCGGAGATGGTGTTGAACTCGTCGGGACGACTGAGCGCGATGCGGGTCTCGAAGTTGCCGCCAGTGGCCACCCCGTCGAGCCCCCGCAAAAGCGCGTTGAGCCCGCGCACGATGCGGGTGACGGTCGCCAGCGTGAGGCCCAGCGTGACGAGACCGAGCGCCACCAGAGCGGCGACGAAGAGCTTCATCTGCCGCTCGAGGCCGTGCATCCGCAGCGTTGCCTGCTCGGTGAGCCTCGCGGTTTCCAGGTCAGCAACCTGCTGCAAACGGTCGATGCCCGCGGTCGAGAGGGCCCACCACTCGCCGGGTTCCAGGCCGAGCCGCTGCGGACTCTGCTGATCGACGAGCCGCTGAGCCAGATCCAGGCTGCTCCGCACCGGTCGGGAGTGGATCGTCGCCGCATGCCTGGTGAGCGCGGCCTTTGGGGCCGCCCGCTCGTACAGGCGCATGTATTCGTGGTGCAGGGTCAGCTGGCGGGTCAGCTCGGTCGGGGTCGATGCGGTGATCGCGCTGGCCATGAGCGCGCCGTTGACGATGCCCCGAAGCTGAGAGAGGTGCTCCACCGCCTGCGACAGGTGCGTGACGTGCTCGTACGGCAGTCCCACCTCGACCATGCCACTGGCGAGACGGGTGGCCGCAGAGTCGTGGATGGTGGCCACCAGGCTGCTGTACCAGGCAAACACTAGCGTCGCCGACCCTCCCTTGTCGGCAGCGATGGTTCGGTAGCGGTTGAGGTCCACCAGCCGCGAGGCCACCGAGGGGTCGAGTAGTCGGCCAGAAACAGGGCCGAGGCGCGCGATGCTGGCATCCAGAAGCTGGCGCGCGGCCTGCAGCGCGGCGTCGTTGCGCAGGCCTGGTGCGGCCTGCATCCAGCCATTGGTGAGCCCGCGCTCGCGCGCGGCATCGGTCGCGAGGCCGGCGTATTCCCTGCTCTCGGCCAGGCCATCGCGGATCTGTGCCAGCCGCGCGCCCTGATCGACGAGGTTGCGGTATTGCAAGAACGCACCGGCCCAGATCGACCCGGTGGCGACGACGGCCAGAATGAGCAGCTGGGTACGGATCGAATAGAAAGGGACACGCATGGCGGAGTGATCTGATGCACTCGAAAGAGCGCGTAGGGAACCCTGCACACGCCAACGGCACCGGCGAAGGGAGACGCAAGAATACGCGCAGGCCAAGCGCTTGCGGCGCTTATGCCGAGCAACGGCAGTGCCGATGGCGCGAGCGGGAAGCTGTTCGCCGCTCCGGCCTTGCTACGCGGTCGCCAACCCGCTCGAGGGCTGGGTGTTTGCGCCTCCGGCGAGCAACCGCAGCGCTGCAAGTTCTATCCGAGGCCTGGTGTGGGGGTGCCCTCGGACGGCGAGAGCCATCTCGCCGCCCACGGCCAGCCTCCCGGCGAGGAGTGCCGGATTTGCTACAGCGCGCCGGTCATCGACTGCATCAGCCGCGTGGCGAGCAGCGAAGACACGTCGGCCACGCTCGGGATCTGCCGAGTGACCTGCTTGGTATAGCCCGTAGGCCCAGCAACGTAGCGGACGTCTGGGCCGAACAGCGGCTCGGAGCCACGCACGTAGGCGGTGCCAACAAGGCGCCCGGTCTTGATCTCCTTGGCGGTGGCGCGAAAGTCGTAGCCGGTCGCGGAACCGGGAGACTCGGTAACCAGAACCTCTACCAGCACGTCGGCGTATTTCTCCAGCGCGGAGACCTCGTTGATGCTGGTCGAGATCGAGCCGCTCATGCCAGCGGTTTGCGGGCTGTTCTTTGCCATCAGGCGGAAGATCAGGTTGCGGTCGACGAGGTTGGCGCCGGTGATCAGAAACTCGTTGGTGACGGTGTCTTCGAACTCCCACTTCCAGGCTTCGCGCGGGTCGTCGCGATAGCCGGTGACGCCGACGTAGCTCTGGCGGCGGACGGTGGAGCTGTTCTCGATGGTGGACTGGCTTTCGGCATTGAGCTCGCCGCTGCGGTTGGGCTTGCCCTTGTTGGTGACGTCGACGTGCAGGCTGTCGGTCTCGGTGCGCGTGCGCACGTTGGTGACGGCATCCTCCGGCACCCACTCGCGCACCTCGTCCGACAGCTCGCGGTTGAAGTACACCGCCATGCGCGGCGCACCGGCCTTGCGGTAAGCCTGCTCGAAACCCATGCGGATGCCACTGCGATCCGGCGCCTGCGAGCGGCTGACCACCAGCCGGTCACTGCCAGCGGATGCGGGTGCTTTCGGCACTACGGCAGGCACTTCGTTGACGATGGGCGCGACCGGACGCGGCGGCGGCACCTGCCCGGACGGCGTCGGCAGTTCGACATACACCTGGTTGCCGAAGCGGTCGTACTGGGGTGCGGATGCGGACTGAGCCAAGGCGAGTGCTTGGCTGCCTAGTATCAGGCTCAGGGCTAGCAGAGTGCGGTTCATGTCAGCGGGCCTCGCGCAGTTCAACGTAGTAGTGGGCGACGTCGATTTGTGTCGAGAGCCCTTTGTAGGCGGTGATGCCATTAGGGTCCAGGAACACCTTCTGCCAGGCACTGGGGCCCTCCACCGGCACTTTCTGCGAATCGAAGAACTGCACGCGTCCTTCGATCACCAATGGGAAGTCGGTGCGGTTGCGGATGGTCGCGTAGACCTCGAGCGTGTTGGTGGCGGTGCGTCGCGCGCCGCTCGCCTCGATCGCCAGTTTGCCGCTGCGGTCGTTTTGCAGCGACTTGTCGAGGATGGCGACCGTATCGAGGTTGAGCCGCGCATTGGGTGCGCGCTCGTCAGTGATGCGGATGCCGCCGGCAGCCCCTTCGTTAATGCGCTCCTGCGTCTGCACGCAGGCCGTCAGCAGCGAGGCGGCAAGGACGATGAGAGAGCGTTTTTTGAGGATGCGGAGTGACATGGATATCTCCTATGGATCAGTCGGGAATCAGCGGCTGGTGGCACGGCGGGAGCGCAGCCACGCCACGGCGTTGCCCTTGCGGTCGATGTGGATCGGGGCAAACTGGGTGAGGCTGGGGTCGACGACGCCATTGGCATCGAGAAACTGGATGGGCAGGGCCTTGGCGCCGGCCGGCAGACGCGCGGTGAACACGTGCAGGCCTTCCGGCAGGTTGTTCCAGTAACGCGCATCGGCGCGGGTCTTGGTCGAGAACGACAGGAGCTGTGCTGCGGTGCCAACGGCAGCCACGCCGGCAATCGCACCGCCGATGTTGCCCTCGTAGATCGGCGCGAACTCCTGAGCAAAACTGGCGATGCCCGTGAGTGCTGAGCCCACCGTAGCGGAGGTCTGCCGAAACTCCAGCTTGCCATTCAGGATGCGGTCGATACCGCGACCGCCGCGGGTCGCGGCCTGCCAGTAGACATCCTCCACCGGCATCAAGGGGAAACGCGAGCTGCCCACCACGATCTCGGCGCGCTTTTCCGGCGAGCGCGGATGGCGGAAGTAGCGCAGTGCATTGCCCTCGACATTGTCAGCGCGCTTGCGTGGTCCCAGCCCGGTCTCGACCAGCACCAGCAGATTGTCCTCGGCCTTGGGCAGTGGCATGCCGGGGCGCAGCCTGGCGAAGTCCGCAAAACTCTGCTCGGCAAGGTCGGCACTGCCCATCAGCTTGCCGCACCAGCCTTCGAGGTACGAGAGGCTGGCGAAGTCACTCTGGTTTTGCGCGTCTTCGGCAAAGGCATCCTGCAACTGCCCACCGCTGAAACTGGCGCGGGCGTTGTCGTACTCACCATCCATCAAGTCGAGCAGGCCGCGGTAATAGAACGCCATCGCGCGCTCGTAGGGCTCGCCCTTGAAATCCTTGCCGCCCTCTTCCTGCCAGTAGCTGCGCGCGCGCGCCGCCGACTCGCTGTTGCCGTAGACGGCAGTGATGCTGCCGAGCACGGCATCAAACAGGCGTGCCGCCTCGCCGTTGAGGCCCAGGTCGAGTGCGATCACGCCTGCCTGCATCTGGTACAGCGCGCGGTCGTTGCGCGGCGCCGAGGCGATTTGGTCGAGTGCGGCGCTGTACTCGGCGGGCCACTCGGGCTCGCTCGCCTGAGCCGTGCACAGCAGCAGTGCGAGGCTCAGTGTGGTGAGGGCAAAACGGGCGCGCATGGCGACAGACCGGATGAGGTCTAGCGATAGATGACGTCGTCCTGTGCTGATTTGACGTACTGGTACGAGTCACCCCAGACCTGTGTGCGGCGCTCGGCATTGATGAGCTTGAAGGCAATGTAGAGGTCACGCGTGGTCAGGCCGCTGGCCGTGTCGACGGCATCCTGCGAGGTGATGCGCGCAGTCAGGAAGAAGTCCACGCCCGCCACCCGCTCGCTCATGCCCAGGGTGCCCTCGTCAGTCAAACCGGCGCGCTTCTCTTCGCGGATCTGCTCGACGCCGGCGGTGTCCTCGACACTGACGAACTCCATGCGGCCATTGGCGGCGCGGTTGAGCTCGATCAGAAGCTGGTCGGTAATGCGGTTCTTGTTGATGCGGGAGTTGCTTTCGTTGGTGAACTTGGCCGAGTCGATCTGCACCCGCGGCGGCACGGCGCGTCCCGCAAGCTGGGGATTGGCCAACATGCTGCGCACCATCTTGTCGGTCATGCTGGCGATGTCGTTGCTCTGTATGCCGAGCCCACTGATGGGCCCGGCGCTGTTCGGGTTTTCGTACACCGTGGCGCGGCCGGCGCTGTTATCGACGCGCGAACCCGCCTGGTCGGTAGCGCAGGAAACCAGCAGGGCGGCGGCGACGGCGATCAAAGCGATGCGAGACGTCATGGTGAAGCTCCTAAGTTGGAATCAGGGTGTGGGGTGTCAGGGTGCGGCGACGCCAAGGTAGGGCGCGACGTCGGGATACAGCTGCACGGTGGCGTCGATGACCTGCTTGTATTGCGGGTGCGTGCGGTTCTGGCTTTTGATGTAGGCCGCCATGTCGGCCGCTGAGCTGAAGGACAATTCGGTGGTCTGGCGGATGGTGGCCCAGCCGCCGAGCATCTGCAGCACTGCCTCCTTGCCGACGGCGGTGCCGATCTTCTTGCCGAGGAAGCCACCGAACAGCGGAATCTGCGAGGCCAGCTGCTGCCCTGCATAGGCACCGGCGGTGCCGCCAAGCTGTCCACCAAGCTTGGCCTTCATCGCTTTCTCGACCCACGGCGAGACGGTGCCATCCTCAGTGAAGGGACAGAGATAGGCCCCGGTGTTGCCGTAAATCGGATTGCCGGCGAGCGCCTCGCGTGCCTTCGCCGCCATCGACGGGCTTGTAAGCGCAGGGCTTGCGAAAGCGAGTTGCGTGCCGTTACCGCTGGTCATTGCCGCCGCTGCAAACGCTGACTCCAGAGAGGGCGCCGCCGATGGTGTGGGTGCCGCGACAGGCTCCAGAGATGGCGCCGTGAGGGGCTCGGCTGCCGCCACCGCAACAGCAAGATTAGGGGTCGTTAAGGGTGCAGAGAGCAGGCTCCCGTCGGGCTGGCGCACGTCAGCTGCCGTGGCGGCAACCGAGGGCATTGACAGGGGTTCAGGCGCAAGGGCGGGCGTGGCGGTGCTGCCCGCAAGGACTGCCGTCTGCACCAGCACGTCAGACGCGAGTGCAGGGCTGACCGGCGAGCTTTCGATCAGGACGACGGCCGCCGCGATCGGTGCAGCCGGTGCGGGCACAGGCGCGGTGGGCGCTATCGTGCTCGCCGGGACGGGGCTGTTCCCCAGCACGGCCACGGGCAACACAAGAGGCGGTGCTGCGGGCATCTGGGTCGGACTGGCGACACCGACGGCAACCGCAGCCAGGGTTGGCGCAGGCGTCGCTGACGGGAATGCAACCGCGCTGCCGGTCTCTGCACTGGTTACGGCGGGCGGGATGACAACAGCCTCGACCGGAGCCGACGGGGCAATACGCAAGGGGTGCGCGATGATCCACTGCTGCAAGGTTGTTGGCGTGCCAAACATGCCGTCGCCGGCCTGCGAAAAGGGGGCGTCAGGGTCGCTCGTCGAACTTTGCTGTGCGCGACTCTCGCTGGCTACGAAGGCAAGCGCCGTCAGCACACAAAGTGCCTGCATGATGTCGTTAAAGCGTGTGCCCCCGCACGTTCTGCTGTCGGATATTTGCATCCGGCGCCCCTTTTATTAATCGTCAAATTTTGTCGGCATACTTCCCTGAACAAATAAATATCAGTCGCTGCCCGTGGGCGCAACTCACCCTCTGGAGGGGCCATGCGTTGTAGGGGGGTTGAATGCGGAGCTTGTTGATGCTCACATCAGCGACATCCAAAAAATCTAAAGGGGCTTCAATGCAGATCGTGATAACGCGGAGCTTGTGTATGGTCTTCGGAGCGCTTGCCCTGGGCGTGCCGATACAGGTGCTGTCGCAGGTGGCTGCCACGCCAGCAGTCGCCCCGGCAGCGCCACCGCCTGCCGCCACCGCGCCGCTTGCCATGCCCGCTCCGGCAAGCCCTGTGGTGTCCGTGACTGAAACCCCGCGTACCACCGTGCCGGAGCGCCACGCACAGAAGCGCGGCTTCGTCACCTGCGCAGCAGCGGTCACGGCGCTGTCGCAGCACATCGTCTCCGGCAGCAAGTCGCACCAGGCACTCACCACCGCCAGTGATCAAGCCACTGACCAGCACGCGCTGCACACCCTGGTCATCGCCGAGCGGGACGGTTCGCCTGAAGTCTTCTCGATGTATGTCACACCCTCGGCCGCCGGCGGCTGCGACTCGGGCTATTCATCCGTGCGCTATTTCGACAGCAGCTGTGCGGCTGCGCGTGAGACCGCGGCGGCCGACTACAAGTACCTCAGCGACATCGGCAGTTACGCCACCTACGTCAAGGGCAGCTCGGAATATCTGACGCTCATCCCTCTGCCCAAAGGCTGCCTGTCGATCCGCTCTGAAACGATCTACTAGGCGAATACCACCACCGCCTGCCGCGAGAGCGCGACAGGCTGGTTGTCGGGTGCGACAACGACAGCGGTCTGCGCGACGTAACCCTGTTGTGCCTGGTGGATGTCGCTGTCGATGCGCCAGAAGCCATCCGCCTGCGGCGGCGTGTCGCGCAGCAGCTCCAACGACCAGGTGAGCGAGCTGCTGCTCTTTGGCACTTTCATCATCGATATTGCGGGCGAGGGCACGGCATCGGCTAAGGCGACGAAGGCGATCTCGGCATCAAATAGCGTGCTGCCCGTGGGTGCCTTGTGCTTGAGCCAGATGCGCGTGAAGGGCTCGCGGCTGCCGCTATACGGCCAGCCACCCGTCGCCCAGCGCCACTGGAAATGCTGGGTGAAGTTGGGCGCGATGCCCTTGGCGAAGGGCAGGTCTCGCAAGCCGTCGGGGCCGTTCGGTGCATCGCGCGCCGCCATCGGCACTTGAATGGCCGATTCGCGTGCGGCACCGAAGATGCCCACTACGAGGCAGGCGGTGTCCTCGCCCTGCATCAGGCGCGCTTCAACATGCGTCACCGACTTGCCTGCGCGCAGCGTGTGCGCGACGACACGTACATCGCCGCCGCCGACGGGTGCGATGAAGGTGGTTTGCAGCACGCGCAGTGGCGCGGTGACGCCGGTGAGCTGGCGCATGGCGGCGAGCGCAAATGCAGCTTGCAAGCCGCCGAAGGACGAGCGCCCCTGCAGCCAGTCATCGCTGATGGTGAAGGTGAGCGCAACGGCATCGCGCGCGGTGGGCTGGATGATCTCGGCGAAGGTTTTTAGGGTCATGACAGGGCTCGACAAACTGTATGGTATGGAGCCTAGCGCAGCGTCGGCCATCCGCGATAGCGCGCACAAAAAAGCCGACTGGCGTCGGCTCTTTCGCAACAGCAAGGTGCTCACCAGATCGTGATGCGATCCGCTTCGGGCTTGAACATCTTGTCGCCCTCTTTCAGACCGAACGCCGAGTAGAAGGCCGGGATGTTGACCGGCGTGCCGTTGGCGCGGAACTCGCTCGGGCTGTGCGGATCGGTCTTCAGCCGCGTGAGCAGATTCTCTTCGCGGTACTTGCGCGCCCAGACCTGGCTCCAGCCGTAGAAGAAGCGTTGGTCGCCAGTGAGGCCATCAATCACCGGCGCCTCCTTACCAGCCAGCGAGAGCACATAAGCCTTGTGTGCGACGGTGAGGCCGCCGAGGTCGCCAATGTTCTCGCCGAGAGTGAACTTGCCGTTGACGAAGTAGCCCTTCACCGGCTCGTATTTGTCGTACTGCGCGGCCAACTTCGCACCGAGCGCGTCAAACTTCACGCGGTCTTCCTTCGTCCACCACATCGAGAGGTTGCCGTCGCCGTCGTACTGGCTGCCCTGGTCGTCGAAGCCGTGGCTGAACTCGTGGCCGATCACCGCCCCGATGCCGCCGTAGTTCACCGCGTCATCCGCGTTCACGTCGAAGAACGGCGGTTGCAAGATGGCGGCGGGGAAGACGATCTCGTTCATCTCCGGGTTGTAGTAGGCGTTGACGGTTTGTGGCGTCATGCCCCACTCGTTGCGGTCGATGGGCTTGCCGAGCTTGTTGAGGTTGCGCTGGTACTCGAAAGCGTTGGCGCGTTCGAGATTGCCGGCGAGATCACCTGCCTTCACTTCGAGGGTGGAGTAATCGCGCCATTCGTTGGGGTAGCCGATCTTCACCGCGAACTTGGCGAGTTTTTCCTGCGCCTTTTTCTTGGTTTCGTCGCTCATCCAGGCCAGCGAGTTGATGCTCTGTTCGTAGCCCTTGCGCAGGTTGGCCACCAGGGCCTCCATGCGTACCTTGTTCTCGGGCGGAAAGTGCTTGCCGACATACACCTTGCCCAGGGCTTCGCCGAGCGCGCCTTCGGTCGCCTCCACACCACGCTTCCAGCGCGGGCGCAGCTCCTGGATGCCGTTGAGCGTCTTGCCGTTGAAGGCAAAGTTCTCATCGACGATGGCCTTGTTGAGGTAGGGCGCGGCGCTGCTGAGCGCATGCCACTTGAGGTAGATCTTCCAGGTATCGAGCGAGGTGGTCTTGATCTGATTGCCCAGGCCGGTGATGTAGCTGGGCTGGCTGACGATGATCGCGGGCAGGGCATCAAAGCCCACGCCCTTCAAGTAGACCGCCCAGTCAATCTCGCTGGTGAGCTTCTTCAATGCGGCGGCATCGAGCTTGTTGTAGCCCTTCACCGGGTCGCGGTTTTCCACCTTGTCCCAATGCGCCTTGGCGATGCGAGTCTCGAAGGCGAGGATGTCTTTCGCCGCCTTGCCCGCATCCTTCATGCCCGCCAGCGTCAGCATCTTCTCGATATGCGCGGCGTAGGCCTCGCGGATGCTCTTGAATTTGGCGTCGTTGAGCAGGTAATAGTCGCGGTCGGGCAGGCCTAAGCCGTTCTGGTAGAGGTCACCGATGTATTGCGTGGCGTTCTTGTTGTCCTGGTGCACATAGGGCGCGATGGGCGTCTCGAAACCTTCGCGCGCAAGGGCCGCCATGAGGCCCGAGAGCTCCGCCTTGCTGGTGAGCGCGTCGATCTTGGCGAAGGTGGATTCGATGGGCTTGATGCCCAGCTCTTCGAGCTTCGCCTCATCCATGAAGGCGTTGTAGAAGTCGCGGATCTTCTGCTCCTCGCTGCCGGCGGCCAAATCTTTCTTCGCCGACATTTCCTCGATGATGGTCTTCAGCTGTGCTTCGGCATCGTCGTCGAGTTTGGTGAAGCTGCCATAGTTGGATTTGTCGGCGGGGATCTGGAAGCTGTCGAGCCACTTGCCGTTGACGGCGCGGAAGAGGTTGTCCTGCGGGCGGCTGGCGGTGTCGAAGTGCGAGGCGTCGATGCCGGAGGTCAGCGCCTTGGGTGCGGGTGCGACGGCAGCCACCGGCTCGGCGGTGGCGGGCGCTTCGGCTTTCTTGCCGCAGGCGGTGAGGGCGGCGAGTGCGACGGCACTCAGGGCAAAACGGTTCATGGGGCAGCTCCGTGGAAGATCGGGCAATCGTAACGCGAGCATGAGGGATGCCGCAGCCGGGCAAAACGTTTAGCCGTCGTACACTGCCCACCCGCCACCGCCGAAGCCCGATATGTTTCAACTCAATACGGCTGCCGCCAGCAGCAAGCCCGAAACCTACGCCCTGCTGCAACAGCAGGCCGAGGCCCTGCTGCACGGCGAGCACGACCGCATCGCCAACGCCGCCAACCTCGCCTCGCTGATCTGGCACACCCTGCCTGACCTCAACTGGGCCGGGTTCTACCTGTTCGATGGCAAGGAGCTGGTGCTCGGCCCCTTCATGGGCAAGCCGGCCTGCGTGCGCATTGCCATCGGCAAGGGCGTATGCGGCACGGCAGCCCTCACGCGGGTGACGCAGCTGGTGGCAGACGTGCATGCCTTCCCCGGCCACATTGCCTGCGACAGCGCCAGCAACAGCGAGATCGTGGTGCCATTGGTGCGAGACGGCGCACTGCTGGGCGTGCTCGATCTCGACAGCCCCGTGCTCAATCGTTTCGATGCCGAAGACCGGGATGCGCTGGAGCGCCTGGCCGCACTCTGGGTCAGCGCCTCAAGCTGACAAAAAAGCCCCGCAATGCGGGGCTTTTTGATGGGCGGCGACCGTTCAGCGCAAAGCTGCTGCGTAAGCCTGCTCGGCTTCGACCAAGGCACCGATCACCGGCGGGCAGCCGGCCACCAGGAAGTTGCGCACCGGCCAGGCCGGGTCCATGAAGCCCGGCAGGCCATCGGCAGCCTTGAAGTAGCTGTGGTCCCAGCTGCCCCAGACCTGCTGCGTGCAGTACGAAAGCGCGGTCATCCAGGCCACTTGGTCGGCGTCCTGCTCGGTGAACCAGCTGCCGTCGATGAAGCCCAGGATGCGCGCGATCTCGGCCTCGTAGGTTTCGCGGCCATCCATCAGACCGCGGAAATTGCCGTGGCCTTCAGAGAGCAGTTCCAGTTCCGCGACGTTCTGGCTCATCGGGATGGTGGTGATGCCGCCCAGACCACCGACGTTCACACCGGTCTCGCTGTAGGTCGCACTGCGGTAGAGCGCGGTGCGCAGCTCGTGCACGGTGAGCTTGCCGTCGGCCAGGGCGCAGTCGGCGTTGGCGGCCTTGCAGCCGGCGGTGCCGGTGGCGATCACGCCGTCCTTCTGCATGCGGCTGGCACCGGGCAGGTTCTTGCGGATGCGGTACAGCGCCTCGGCATAGATACCCGCCATCACCGGCGTGGCGTTGGAGGTGCCGCCAAAGGTGCCCGCGCCGTTGGCGGTGCCGTCGTTGCCGGCCGCAGAGGGATAGCTGTCGCCGACGCTGGAGATATCCGCCGGCTTGCCGTGGCCGGTGGGGCTGGAGTTGTCCACCGAGTCGGTGGCACCGACGGTGACGATCCAGTCCGGGCCTTCCTGGCTGCTTTGCAGGGTGGTGTTGGGCGCCACGAAGGCGTTTTCCTGGCCATTGCCGGCCGAGAAGAAGATCTGCTGGCCACGTTCGACCGCCGTGCGCTGGCCTACGGTGTCGCTACCCGCGTAGGCGCGGTCGCGGTTCACCGCCGAGATGCCCCAGGAGTTGGTCTGCAGGTCGATCCAGTCCTGCTTCTGCACCCACTCGTTGGCCTGTTCGGAGGTGCCGTGCACATAGACGATCAGGCAGCCGGGGCAGCTGCCGTGGATGTTGCCGGCGGACACACTCGAAGTGCCGATGCCGTGGCTGGTGGTGGCAAAGGTGTTGACCGGGCCGGAGGAGCTGCCCAGCAGCAAGCTGGTCGCCGGGTCGCCGATCAGCGCGCCGGGGAAGGCGACGTGGCCGATGATCTTGGTGTTGGGGAACCAGTACAGGTTCACGTCGCTGTTCGACGTGCCTTCGGAGTAATTGATCTTGGCCCACTCGGCGGCGTCTTTCGTTGCCAGTGCGGCGGTGTTGGCGGCGGGGTCGGTCGGGTCGATGGTGAGATTGAGCGCGGTGTAGCTCTTGAACGCCGCCGCACCCGGGTGGCCCGGCAGCCAGGTGGCGGGGTCCTGGCCGAGCGGCAGGGCATCGGCGGTTCCGGCCTGCGGCATCTTCGCGGCGAGGTAGTCCCAGTGGTAGGGATTGATGCTGGAGTCGATCACAGCGAGCACCACCGCATCGTCGAAGGCCTTGGCAGTCGGGGCTGCCACGGGCGGTACCGGGCTGGGTGTGGTCGGCGGCGTGACGGGTGCCGGGGCAGCTATCACGGGCGTGGCCTCGGGGCCGCCGCAGGCGGCCAGCAGCAGGCTGCCCGTGAGCAGGGCGAGAGCCGCAGGCTTGCGGCGAATGAAGAGGGGCATCTGAAACTCCGTACTGTTCGATGAATGGCAGCAGCGCGCCGATGGCGAGTCTTGTCGCAAGAGCTCTGCCATCTTCAACGAAGGAGCGGCTTCGGGGTTTACCGCCACCGATTTACCGCGATGTCGGCCTAAGGCCTACTTCGTCTTGCTACCCCAAACTTGCTCCAGGCGCGCGTCACGGCCGCAGCCATAGCGGTAGTACTTGTACTTGAGCGCGTTGGTCTTGTAGTAATCCTGGTGATAGCCCTCGGCGGGCCAGAAGGTGCCGGCGCGGACGATCTCGGTGTAGACGTTCGGCACACGCCCGCTCTTCACCAGTGCCGTCTTGCTCGCCTCCGCGACCTGCATCTGCGCGTCGTTGAGCGGATAGATGCCGCTGCGGTACTGGGGGCCGCGGTCGCAGAACTGCTGGTTCTGCACGGTGGGGTCGATGGTCGGCCAGAACTTTTCGATCAGCTGGGAGTAGCTGATCTTCGAGGGGTCGAAAATCACTTCCACGGCTTCGGTATGGCCGGTGCGGCCTGCGGAGACCGCCTCGTAGCGGGGGTTGGCGAGCGTGCCGCCGATATAGCCGGAGACCGCGGAGAGCACACCGGGAATCTTCTCCATGTCCGACTCGGTGCACCAGAAGCAGCCGCCGGCGACGATGGCTTTTTCAGTGGCCGCAGCCGGCAATGACGGTGTGGGCGGTGGCGACATGCCGCAGGCGATCAGCGGCAGCAATAATGCGGCGAGGGCGGTGGCGAGAATACGCATGGATCAGGCTCTCAGTGCGGGCAGTGCTTCGCCCTTGGCGATGAAGCGCAGCGCCACGCCGTTGTTGCAATAGCGCAGACCGGTGGGTGCCGGCCCGTCGTCGAACACATGACCCTGGTGCCCGCCGCAATGCGCGCAGTGGTACTCGGTGCGCTCGCTGAAAAGACTGCGGTCGACTTTCGTGCCCAAGGCGCCATCGCGTGGCTTGAAGAAACTTGGCCAGCCGGTGCCGCTCTCGTACTTCTTGTCGCTGTCGAACAGCGGGTTGTAGCAGGCGGCGCAGACGAAAACCCCTGCGCGCTTTTCGGCATTGAGCGGGCTGGTGCCGGGGCGCTCGGTGGCTTCCTCGAACAGCACGCGGTAGCTCTCCGGCGGCAGGATTTTTTTCCACTCCGCGTGGCTCAGCTTGCCGGGCAGGGCGGCCGAAGGGGCAGGGTCTTTGGCATCGGCGCAGGCAACGACGCCGAAGAGCGGTGCCAAGCCAAACAGTTTGAGCAGCGAGCGGCGATTCATGGTGATACCGAATGGGTGGGGAACAGGCTTGAGACCCCGGGTAAACGCAATGGTGCGACCGCCGGATGCATGACGGTCATTCGCGGGGCGAATCAATGAGCGGAACGCAGGCAAAGCCCACGCGCTGTTCGCTGCCTGCACAAAAGTGCTGGCCATCGGCGGTGAAGCCACCGGCTTCGGTCTGCTTCCACTGCGGCAGGTCGATGCGCTGAGGCTGGCGCGCGAAAGTTAACGACCAGGGTTCGCCCGGCTGGCGCGGATAGCGATAAGCATCCTTGTAGGTGGTGACGACCGCGCTCAGGCCATCCGGCGCGATATCGAGCGCGGTGGGCCAGTCGCGCAGCAGGCCGTACTTGGGGTCATCGGCGAGATCAACGGCCGTGGGCGCGGGCAGGTGCAGCACCGGGCCCTGGGCTTCGAGTGTCAGCACTACGCCTGGTTCCGGAGGCTTGACAGGCATGGCTGCGCGATATACCAGCGGTGGCCGCTCACGTTTGCTGAGCACCAGAATGTCACCGCTGAGCGGGTCCACCGCCAGGCCCTCGGCATCGCGTGCGCCATCCGGGTAGCGCAGGTTCAACTGCCAGAGCAGCGAGGCGCGCTGGCCTTTCGCACCAGGGTCGCTGACCGCGTACAAGGTGATGGCCGGGCGCTGTGCCGCGTTGTCGCCGATGTCGCCGATCAGCAGTGCGGGCGTGCCCTGCCAGCGAAAGCTGGCGATGTCCTCCCAGTCGATGGCATGCGCTTCTGGCACCGCGACCACGCCGCCATCACTGCCGTCGATGCCGACGCGGAACAGCCGCGCCGAGTCGCCACTGTCGTTGTGGCCCCAGAGCCAGTCATCGGTGGCGAGCGAGCGGGTGAGGCCGGAGAGTTCGGTCAACTCCGGGTTGGCGAGTGCCGCTGCGGGTGCCGCCCGCAGGTAGGCGCAGGCGGGAATGAACAAGGCCGCCGCCATCAGGAACACCGCCCGACGCCGCCTGCGGCCCGGCTGCAGCCAGGGCTTCAGTGCGCCCATGCGATCAGCCCGATGGCGAGGTAATAGCTGAGCAGCGTGGCCGGCTGGCCCCACCAGGGTGCGGCGACGAACTTGCGGTAGGCGAGCACGGCATCCGACAGCGCAAACAACAACGCGGCCAGCAGCACCCAGTCATCCGCCGCGCGCTCGCCAAGGGCCGATTTCAGCAATGCCGCCAGCACCATGAGGCTGAGCACGCTGAGGTACAGCAGCACCGCTGGCTTGAGCTTGCCGGTGCGCGGCAGCAGCCAGGCCGCGTAGCCCGCCACCAGCAGCAGGAAAGCCGCACCGGCCACCAGCGGCGGCAGCGGCACCTGCAGCGGGGTGAGCGGCAGGCCGGTAACGAAAGCGGCAATCAGCAACAGATGGCCGATCAGGAAGGCCGCGAGCCCCAGTACGAAGGGCCGCGTGCCCTTGAACATCAGGGCAATGTCGCCGGTGAGGCAGCACAGCAGCGCCGCCATCACCCAGGCCCGGTACTGCGGCAGTGCCGAAAGCGAAACCCAGGCGAGCACCACGATCAGCACAGTGGTCAGCGGCTTGGCGAAATAGAACAGCCGCTGGCGCTGGCCGCGCCAATCCGAGGCGATGGCAACGAGGCCGCTGGCGGCAGCGGTGGCAATGAGCAGGGAGGACATCTGCCAAGGCTAACAAACGCCCGTGCAATTCTTTACGCTGCGGTCCTCGAAAACTGCAAGAACCCATGCGCGTCCACTGGCTGCAACACGCGGAACACGAAGACCTGGGCTGCATCGCCCCCTGGCTTGCCGCGCGCGGCCATGTGGTGACGGCGACGCGCCTGCAACGCGGCGAACTGCCGCCCAAACCCGGCGAGTTCGACTGGCTGATCGTGATGGGCGGGCCGATGAACATCTACCAGCACGCGGCCCATCCCTGGCTGGTGGCCGAGAAGCAGGCGATCCGCGCCGCCCTCAATGTCGGCAAGCGCGTGCTGGGCATCTGCCTCGGCGCGCAGCTCATCGCCGACCAGCTCGGCGGGCCGGTGGTGAAGAATGCCGAGCTGGAAGTGGGCTGGCACCCCATCTCGCTCGCCGCCGCAGGCCGCAGCGATGCCGCGTTCAAGGGTTTCCCCGAGCAGTTCACCGCCTTTCACTGGCATGGCGACAGCTTCGCGCTGCCGCTCGGCTCACAGCCCCTCATGCACAGCGCGGCCTGTGGCAATCAGGCGTTCACGCATGGTGCAAAGGTGGCGGGCATCCAGTTCCATCTCGAAGTCACCGCCGCCAATGCACGCGACTGGTTTGCCACCGAGCGGCCGCCACCGGGCCGCCACGTGCAGGCACCGGAGGCGATTCTTGCGGCCCTGCCCAACTTCGCCGAGAACAACCGGCTGATGATCAAGCTGCTGGAAAATCTCGAAGCAGCCGCCTGAGTCAGGGCCGCACGTCGTTGCTGAAGCGCATGCGGTGCCCACCCAGCACCACATCTTTGTAGAGCGGTTCAATCGCCACCACCTCCCCTGCGCGCACCGATTTTTCCAGCGCCGCGAGTTGCGGGTCGTCCAGCCATTGGTGCTCGCGGCGCACCAGACGCCATTCATCCTGCTGCCGCTGGAACACCTCAAGCACGACGGCATCGCTGCGCTGCGGCTTCTGCGACGGTAGTACCACGCGCAGCCACTCGGCGGGCGGCAGGCCATCCAGCTCCAGCTCGAACAGCCAGTGTTGCGGCGGATGCTGGGTGTCGAGCGGGTCGCTGAAATGTTCGCGGCTGTCTGTGCCACGTAAAACGGTCAGCAGCGCCGCCGGTGGCGCTACGGCACCGGCGGGTTGTTGGAATTGGACGTCCGCAGTGACGACGGGGTCTTCCAGGGGATTGCTGTAGCGCCGCTCCTGGGCCAGCAGCCTGCCGATGGCCGCAGCACTCACCGGGTCACTGACCGCGCGCGCCTGCTGCACGGCCTGCAAAGCAGTCACGCCGGGGCTGCCCAGCTCCCAGCGCAGGTAACGCAGGTCATCGGCTTCCAGCATCGCCGCGCGGTCGCGCAGGGCGTGGGCGGTGATGGCGCGAAAGTCGAGCACGCCGGTCTGCGTCAGCACCAGCAGGCTGGCACTGATCAGCGAGCCGATGCGGTTGACCGGCGCGATACCGGCGAGAAAGGGCCCTTCGCGGCGCAGCGCCGCTACGGCATAACCCAGCGCATACAGGCTGGCGATACTCACGCTCAAGCCCGCCCACAGGCGGTCGAGACTCACCCCATATTGCTGCCAGCGCAGTGCGAGCGCCCAAGCCGCCAGACCCGCGAACAGCGGCAGCAACAGCAGCGCGGCCTGTGCAAGGCGGCGCACCACCGGATGTGGCGGCAACTCGGTGCCCTTGCCGTAATAGGCATTGGCGAGCACCACCAGCGCCACGATCAGTGACAGCAGCAGCTGCGCGGCGTGGCGCGTGTCCCACAGCGGCTGCACGCCCTGCACCAGGAGTGCGGCGGCAAAGGCCAGCGCCAGCGTGGCGGCGAGCGGCATCAGCCCGCGCCAGAGCGAGAGCACGCGCAGATGCACCGCATCGCCGATGCTGCTCCTGGTGCGGGCGATGACAAAGCCGAAGCCCATCATCAGGCTCGTCACCGGGTAGATAAAGCGCGGCTCGTCGAACAGCTCGGCGAAGAACTCGACCTTCAACGCCTTGAACAAGGCCGCCCACAGGAACAGCAGTAACCAGAACGCGCCGACGTAGGCCAGCACCTGCGCCAGCGTGGAGACATGCCGCCACGCGGCCTCGAACAGGCGCGCGTAGGCAAAGCCGGTGCGGGCCAGCGCGCAGCTCATCCAAGCCGCAGCGACATGGCCGCTGGCGACCAGCACGCAGGCATAGGGGCCGAGCACCGGAAACTCTTCCACCTGCGCGGGCGCGATGGCGCGGCCGGCATACCAGGCGAGGTAGGCGATGACGGCCGAATAGCCGCCCAGCCAGGCCACGAGCCGGCCGTTGAGCTGCTGCGCCGTGAGCAGTGCCAGCAGCGTCGGCGCGGTGGCGAGCGAGAACCAGAGCGTGCGAGTCAGCCCGCCGGCAAACCACGCAGCCTTATCCTCGATGGCCTCGTGCGCCACCAGCAGCAACACGCCGCTGACGATGGCGGCGAGCAGCATCGCCCGCTGGGTGTCGGCTTCGGGGGCGAAGCTGTCCGATGCTTCGCCGCCGCGCTCGCTCATCCCAGGACCTTGCTTAGAAAGCCGCCGATCTGCTCGATCTCTTCCATCACCACCTGGTGCTGCATCGGGTATTCGAGCCATTGCACTGAGTAGCTCTGCCTGAGCAGCAGATCGCGCGAGCCGCTGCCCATCGCGTAGGGCACGACCGGGTCCATCGTGCCGTGGGCGAGCAGGATCGGCGTTTTGAGATTCTCGGCATGGGCCTCGGCAGCGAGCGTGGTCTCCACCGGCAGATAGCCGCTCAAGCCAACGATGCCCGCGAGCGGTGCGTGAAAGCGCAGGCCCGTGTGCAGCGCCATGGCACAGCCTTGTGAAAAGCCGGCGAGCACCAGCTTGCTGGAGGGGATGCCCGCCGCGATCTCGGCATCCAGCATCGCCGCGATGCGCTTGGCGGAGTCGCGGATGCCGGGCGTGTCCTGAGGGCCGGTGCGGCTCAAGCCGGTGATGTCGTACCAGGCGCGCATCGGGTAGCCGTTGTTGAGTGTCACCGGGCGCACGCTGGCGTGGGGAAAGATGAACTTGATGCCATGGCCCTTCGGCAAACCCAGCTCCGGCACGATGGGCACAAAGTCATTGCCATCAGCCCCCAAGCCATGCAGCCAGACGACGGTGGCGCTGTGCCTGCCTTTGGGTGTGAGGGTGACTGCGTCAGCGGATGGGGTCATGGTGTGTGCAGTGTGTGGCGTTGGTGATGCCGTGATTCTAAGGCCGCTAAACTCCGCGTCATGAAGACCCTGCCTGCCCTCGCTCTCGCACTGCTGCTCGCCGCCTGCGGCCAGACCGGCCCGCTGCGCCTGCCAGAACCCAAGCCTGCCCCTGCAACGCCCGCAGACGCCAAGGCAGAGCAGCCCAACATCGCCCCCGCCCCGTAATTTTCAGTGGATCATTTCGTCAACCGCGACGGCGCGCTGCACGCCGAAGGCCTGCCCGTCTCCGAGCTCGCCGCGCGCTTCGGCACGCCGCTCTACGTTTATTCGCGCGCCACGCTCGAACGCCACTACCGGGCTTTCGACGAGGCACTCGCCAGCGTGCCGCACCAGGTGCATTACGCGGTCAAGGCCAACTCGAACATCGCCGTGCTCAATGTGCTGGCAAGGCTCGGTGCGGGCTTCGACATCGTCAGTGGTGGCGAGTTGTTCCGTGTGCTGCGTGCGGGTGGCGATCCCGCCAAGATCGTGTTCAGCGGCGTCGGCAAAACCGTGGCCGAGATGGAGGCCGCACTCGATGCGGGCGTGGGCTGCTTCAACGTCGAGAGCGAATCCGAATTGCGCCGTCTTTCCACTGTTGCTAGCGCGCGCGGTGTAACCGCACGCATCGCCCTGCGCGTGAACCCGGATGTCGATGCCAAGACCCATCCCTACATTTCCACTGGGCTGAAGAACAACAAATTCGGCGTTTCGCTCGTCGAAGCCGAGCGTCTGTATCTGGAAGCCGCGCGCATGCCCGGTATCACCATCGCCGGCATCGCCAGCCACATCGGCAGCCAGCTGCTCGATGCCACGCCGCTGGTCGATGCGCTCGACCGCATGCTCGCACTCGTTGATCGTCTGCAAGCCGCCGGCATCTGGCTCGCGCACATCGACGTCGGTGGCGGCCTGGGCGTGCGCTACAAGGACGAAGTGCCGGTGGAGCCGCGTGAATGGGCGGCTGTATTGCTGCCGCAGCTCGCTGGCCGCGATCTCGAAGTGCACTGCGAGCCGGGCCGCGCCATTGCCGGCAATGCGGGCTTGCTGGTGACGAAGGTCGAGGCGATCAAACATGGCGAAGAAAAGAGCTTCTGCATCGTTGATGCCGCCATGAACGATCTGATCCGCCCGACGCTCTATCAAGCCTGGATGGACATCGTCCCCGTCACGCCGCGCAGCGATGAAGCGATGCGCAACTACGACGTGGTGGGCCCGGTGTGCGAAACCGGCGACTGGCTGGGCAAGGATCGTGAGCTGGCCGTGCGCGAAGGCGATCTGCTGGCCGTGCGCACCGCCGGTGCCTACGGCTTCACCATGAGCAGCAACTACAACTCGCGCGGGCGCGCGGCCGAGGTGATGGTGGATGGCGACGCCGTGCATCTGGTGCGAACGCGGGAAAGTCTCGACGATCTCGTTCGCGGCGAAGCCCGGCTGCCGTAGGCAAAATAAACCACGGCTGCCGCGCAGCACGCGGAATAGAATCAAAGTCAGGGCGTCAACGAGAGAGCCGCAATGGAGTTCGGCAAGCTGTCGGTTGTGGTGGTCGAGGATCACGATTTTCAGCGCCGAATGGTGATGCGGCTGCTGACCGACCTCGGCGTCGGCACCCTGGCCGAAGCCGTGAACGGACGGGATGCGCTCACCCGCCTGCAAGAGGGCGCACTCAAGCCCGACATCGTGGTCACCGATCTCGACATGCCGGAGATGGACGGCATCGAGCTGATCCGGCACGTCTCCGAGCATCACCTCGCGCAGGCCGTCATCATCGCCAGCGGCCTCGATGCCTCGCTGCTGCATTCGGTGGAGCAGATGGCCCGCGCCTATGGCCTGCAGGTGCTCGGCAACGTCGAGAAGCCGCTGACCCGTGAGCGGCTGGCCGCCTTGCTGCGGCTCTACCTGCGGCTGGACAAGGGCGATGGAACTGCGCCGCCCAAGGTCTACGCGGACGATGTCGCGGTGAGTGGCGAGGACGTGCGCCGCGCCTTCGAGCAGGGCGAGCTGAAGGTGGTTTATCAGCCGCAGCTGGATTTCGCCAACGGCCGTGTGAGCGGCTGCGAGGCGCTGGTGCGCTGGCATCGCGTCGGGGCCGAGAAGCCGCTGCTGCCCAAGCTCATGATCGAGGCCATCGAGCGCGAGGGCTGGACCAGCCAGCTCACCGACCTGGTGCTGGGCGTGGCTGCGCGTCAGCGTGCCGAGTGGGCCGGGCTGGGGCTGGAACTGGGTATGTCGGTGAACGTGTCCGTGCTCAACCTGACGGATCTGGAAACCGCCGACCGCTATGCCGAGATCGTCCGCGTGGCAGGTGCCGAGCCGAAGCAGATCACGCTGGAAGTCACCGAGTCGCGGGTGATGGCTGAGGCCAGGCAGGCGCTCAATATCCTCAACCGCCTGCGACTGAAAGGCTTTGGCCTGGCCATCGACGACTTCGGCACCGGCTTCTCCTCGATGCAGCAGCTCTCCAACGTGCCGTTCACGGAACTCAAGATCGACGGCGGCTTCGTGCAGAACTGCGACCGCGATGCGCGGCGGCGTTCCATCGTCGAGTCCTCGCTCGATCTTGCCCGGCGGCTCAAGCTCAAGACCGTCGCCGAGGGGCTCGAATCGCGCAGCGAATGGAACGTGCTGAAAGGCTCCGGCTGCGACCGTGCCCAAGGCTGGCTGATCGCCAAGGCCATGCCGCCGGACGAGTTCCTGCAGTGGGCCGAGAGCTACATCCCGCCCGGCGATTGAGCAGAAGGCCATGACTCCGCAGCGACGCCTGTCGATCCGCCGCGTTATCCAGTTGCTGTCGCTGGTGTTCCTGCTGCTGACCACGGTGCTGCTGATCCTGGTGCGTAACGAGCGCATCAATGCCAGTGCGCTGGCGCAGGCCGAGTACCAGCGTTATGCCTCGTACCAGGCGGCGATCGAGCTGATGCAGACCTCGAACGATCTCACCCGCATGGCGCGGCTGTTCGTCTCAACCGGCGATACGCGCTACCAGCAGTACTACCAGCGCATTCTCGACATCCGCGGCGGCCGCGTGCCGCGACCTTTAGCGCAGGACCCCTTCTACTGGGACCGCGTGCTGGCCGGCACCCAGACGCTCGACGACACGAGTGCGCCCAAGGCCCTGCTCGACATCCTGCGCGAGCTGAGCTTCACCGAGACGGAGCTGGCCGCGCTCACCGCCGCGCAGGCCGAGTCCGAGAAGCTCGCGCGTATCGAGGAAATCGCCATGGGGGCGATCAGCAGCAAGGCAGCGGCGAGGCCTGCGGGCGCTCCGCTCGACAATGCCGCAGAGCTGCGGGCGATGGTCGATGCCGATTATCACGACGCCAAGGGCCGCATCATGGCGGGCATCCAGAACTGCCTGGAGCTGGTGGATGCCCGCACCCAGCATGCCGTGCAGCAGCTCGCCGCCCACGGCCGTACGCTGCGCAGCTGGCTGTTCGCCGCCGTGCTGCTGGAACTCGCCCTCGCCCTGGCGCTGGCCGCCCTGATCGCCCTGCTGATCCTGCAGCCGGTCGATCAGCTGGTGGGTGCGGCCAAGGCCGTCGAGCGAGAGGACTACGACACCCTCGTGCCGCCGCAGAAAACGCTGGAGTTCACGCGGCTCGCCGAGGCCTTCAATCAGATGACGGCGGCGATCTCGCGCGACATCACCCGCCGCAAGGCGACCGAGGCCGAGCTGGCGCAGGCGCGCGATGCTGCCGAGGCGGCGACGAGGGCGAAATCGGTCTTCCTCGCCACCATGAGCCACGAAATCCGCACGCCGATGATCGGTGTGACCGGCATGCTGGAAGTGCTGAGCTACAGCCCGCTCAACAGCGACCAGCGCCGCGAGGTGGCGGTGATCCAGCAGTCGGCGCAATCGCTGCTGACCATCATCGCCGACATCCTAGACTTCTCGAAGATCGAGGCCGGGCGCATGGAGCTTTCGCCCACCACTATCTCGATCCGCGAGGTGGTGAACGCGACCAGCGAGAACTTCATGCCGGCGGCGTCCAGCGTCGGCTTGCGGCTCAACGTCAACTTCGATCCGCGTGTGGCCGCCGCGCACGAGGCTGACCCGGTTCGCATCCGGCAGATCCTTTCGAACTTTCTCTCCAACGCCATGAAGTTCACCCACGAGGGTGGCATCGAGGTGACGGTTTCGGTGGAGCGCGAGAGCGCGAGTGAGCAGGCGCTGGTGTTCGCCGTGAAGGACAGCGGCATCGGCATCTCGGAGGCGGCGCAGAAGAAACTGTTCCAGCCTTTCCAGCAGGCCGAGTCCGGCACCACGCGCAAGTACGGCGGCACGGGGCTGGGTCTCACCATCGCGCGCCGGCTCGCGGAGTTGATGGGCGGCAGCATCACCATGCAGAGCGCGCCGGGTGTAGGCACGACCATGTTCCTGCGCGCGAGTCTGCCCATCGGCGACGTCGCTCAGCTCGAAGCCAATGCCGCGCCCAAGATCGGCCTCACCCGCCAGCGCCCTGCAACGCGCGAGGCCGCCATCGCGGAGGGCAGCCTGCTGCTGCTGGCCGAAGATCACCCCACCAACCGCCTGGTGCTCGCGCGCCAGTTTGATTTGGCCGGCTTCTGGATCGACGTCGAAAACGATGGCGCACTGGCACTCGCGCGCTGGCGACAGGGTGGCTACGCCGTCGTCTTCACCGACCTGCACATGCCCAACATGGACGGCTTGCAGCTGACGCAGGCGATCCGCGCCATCGAGATCGAGAAGCAGCTACCGCGCATGCCGGTGCTCGCCCTCACGGCGGCGGCGATGAAGGAGGATAGCGACCGCTGCCTGGCCGCCGGCATGGACGACGTCATCATCAAGCCCACCACCGTGCCGGTGCTGGCCGCCAAGCTCCGGCAATGGCTGCCGCTGCTGCCTTGGGATGCGCCTGCGAGCTCGACGGCCGCGCCCGCGACTACCGAGGTACCCGCCGAGTCGCTGATCGACCACGCCGTACTCAACGCGCTGGCCGGTGGCGATGCGCAGATGGCCCGCGACATCCTGCAAGACTTCGTCGAGTCCACCCGCAGCGATGTCGCCGCCATCCCCGACATGCTCTCGCGTCACGACGAGCCGGCGCTCACCCGGCAAGGTCATCGCATCAAGGGCGCGGCGCGCATGGTGGGTGCGATGGCTTTGGCGGAGGTGGCCGAGCGGCTAGAAGCGGCAGGGCGTGGTGCTGACTGGCCGGAGATGGCGCGGGCGGCAACCGAGATCGGTGCGCAGTTCGCGGCCGTGGAGCGAGCACTGCACGGCTGAGCTGGCTGTGCCCGAAGCAGTCCGGGGCGATAATCAGTCATGACCGACGCCGCCCAAACCCTGCTTCTCATCGACGCCAGCAACTGGATTTTTCGCGCCTACCACGCGCTGCCGCCGCTGACGGCGCCGGACAAAACGCCGACCGGCGCGGTGTACGGCTTCGGCAGCATGTTGAAGCGCCTGCACAAGGAGCATCCCGCCGAGCGCATCGCGGTGGTGTTCGATGCCAGCGGCACGTCCTTTCGCAACCAGATATTTGCCGACTACAAGGCCAATCGCAGCGAAACGCCAGAGGATCTCATCCCGCAGTTTGCCCTTGTGCAGCAGATGGTCGCGGCACAGGGTCTGCCCTTGCTGGTGGTGCCGGATGTGGAGGCCGACGACGTGATCGGCACGCTCGCCAAGCAGGCCGAGGCGGCCGGCATGGAGGTGCTGATCGTCACCGGCGACAAGGACATGGCGCAGCTGGTGACCGGCCACGTGAGCCTGCTCGACACCATGAAGAACCGCCGCATGGGGCCGGCCGGCGTGGTGGAAAAGTTTGGTGTCACACCGGAGCAGATCATTGATTACCTCGCCTTGATGGGCGATGCCGTGGATAACATCCCCGGCGTGCCGGGCGTGGGGCCGAAAACCGCCGCCAAGTTGCTGGGCGAGCACCACACACTGGAAGGCGTGATGGCGGCAGCGGCCGAGGTGAAGGGCAAGCTGGGCGAGAACCTGCGCGCCGCGCTGCACACGCTGCCGATGTGCCGCGAGCTGGCGACCATCAAGTGCGATGTGGCACTGCCGCTCGCGCTCGATGCGCTGGTAAAGCAGCCGGAAGACAAGGCTGCACTCGCGGCGCTGTATGTGAGGCTAGGGTTCAATCGCTGGGCCGAGGAGGTGGGGGCTGCGACTGCCACGGCGGTTAGGCCTGCACCGGTCGCTGCGACAGCTGCCGTTGTCATCGAAGAGGCGGCAGCATCGCGGCAGCCTGAAATGGTTCCCATAGCCACTGCCGCGACACCCGGCGAGGGAGAACCCAAGTCAGCCGCCAAAACCAGAGCCATTCTCGTCATCGACGAAATCACTTTCGCCGATATGCTCGCTCAGCTCGAAACGGCTGATGTGATCTGCTTCGACACCGAAACTGACTCGATCCAAAGCAACCAATGCGGCTTGGTTGGCTTGGCGTTTTCGGTGCAGGAAGGTGGGGGCTGGTATGTGCCCGTCGCGCACAACTACCTCGGCGTGCCGCAGCAGTTGCCGATGGCCGATGTGCTCGCGCGGGTGAAACCCCTGCTCGAAAATCCGGCGAAGAAAAAAGTCGCCCAGCACGGCAAGTTCGATTGCAACGTGCTGGTGCGCCACGGCATTGCGGTGCAGGGCTTTGCCTACGACACCATGCTGGAGAGCTACGTGCTCGATGCCGCCGGCAACCGCCACGACATGGATACGCTCGCCGAGAAATATCTGGGCGTGAAAACCATTTCGTTCGCCGATGTCGCGGGCAAGGGCAAGTCGCAGATCACCTTCAACCAGGTGGCACTCGACCAGGCGGCTTCCTACTCGGCGGAAGATGCCGACATCACCCTGCGCCTGCACCACGCGCTGCATCCGCGCCTCGCTGCCGAACCCAGCCTGCTGAAGGTGTTCGAGCAACTCGAAATGCCGCTGGTGCCGGTGCTGGCCGCGATGGAACAGACCGGCGTGAAGATCGATTCAGCCCTGCTCGGCACCATCAGCGCGGAGCTGGCACAGCGCATGGCCGAGTATGTGAAGCAGGCCTACGAGGCGGCCGGCGGTGAGTTCAACATCGGCTCGCCCAAACAGCTGCAGACCATCCTGTATGAGCAGCTCAAGCTCCCGGTGCTGGGCAAGACGCCGAAGGGCGATCCGTCCACTGCCGAAGACGTTCTCGAAGACTTAGCGAGCCATCACCCACTGCCAAGGCTCATCCTGGATTGGCGCGGCCTCTCGAAACTGCGCAGCACCTACACCGAGTCGTTGCCGCTGGAAATCAACCCCAAGACCGGCCGCATCCACACCTCATATCACCAGGCCGTGGCGGCAACCGGGCGCCTGTCTTCGCAAGACCCCAATTTGCAAAACATCCCGGTCCGCAATGTCGAGGGCCGGCGCATCCGCCAGGCCTTCGTGGCGGAGCAGGGCAATCTCTTGTGCTCCATCGACTACTCTCAGATCGAGCTTCGTCTGATGGCGCATTTCTCGGGCGACGCCAAGCTGGTTGAGGCCTTCCAGACCGGCAAGGACATTCACCAGGCCACCGCCGCCGAAGTGTTCGGGCTGCCACTGGCAGAAGTGACGGGCGACCAGCGCCGCGCGGCGAAGGCGATCAACTTCGGCTTGATCTACGGCATCTCCAGCTTTGGCCTGGCCAAGCAGCTCGGCATCGGCCGCAGCGAGGCGCAGGCCACCATCGACCGCTTCTTCACCCGCTACCCTGGCGTGAAGCAATACATGGATGGCACCAAGGCGCAGGCGAAATCGCGTGGCTATGTCGAAACCCTGTTTGGCCGCAGGCTCTACCTGCCCAACATCGCCTCGAAGAATCAGGCCATGCGCAGCTACGCCGAGCGCACCGCGATCAACGCGCCGCTGCAAGGCACGGCGGCGGACCTCATCAAGCTCGCCATGATCGACCTGCACGCCTGGCTCGCCGCGCACGCGCCCAACGTGAAGATGACCATGCAGGTGCATGACGAACTGATATTCGAGGGCCCACAAGCCCTCATGCCGGAACTCGCCCCGACGCTGGCCGGGCAGATGGTGAAAGTGCTGCACCAGCCAGCAAAGGGGAGCCTCAACCGCCCATCCCCGCTCGCGGTGCCGCTGGTAGCCGACTTCGGTCTTGGCTTGAACTGGGATGTCGCCCATACCGCTAGCGGCCACGCAAGTGCTTGATGCAGCACAGAAACCAAACCGATAAACGGTCGTTCAAGAGTTTTCAGACCGTACAGGCCCGCTTCTAAGTCCTTGATTTTAAAAGTCGGCGATGCGGCTACAGAATGATCAATGACGGAGGTGTCACGGATGGCTGCAACTTTTTGACGGGTTCGCACGTCTATTACTACGGAACAGGGTCCTCCCTTCCCTGTTCCCCGCTCCCTCCCTGGGCGGATTTCCGGCGCTCCCATAGCCGGATGTTCAGCCCGACCGCCAAAAGCGGCCGGGCTTTTTTTATTGCCCGTCGCTGAGGGAGTGTTGGCCTATGAATGGTCGCAGCGGCCGAAGGCTGTTTTGGCACAGCGCAAGACGGCGAGTGAGGGGAATAGTGGTTCTATTTCCCTCACTCGCCAACGCAGCGATGTGCCAAAACAGTCCGGCCCCGAAGGGGTGCGGCCAAAACCGCGCATTGCTTCGTCACGAGACTTGCGAAGGGAACAACCCTTCGCCGCGCCTCGTTCCTTGCACTGCGCGGTTTTGACTCGCAACGCTGCGACTATTCATAGGCCAACACTCCCTAAGGTTTGATGTGCGCCTTGATGGCCAGCCGCGCCTCTTCCACCCCGATGTTCGAGTGTGAGGAGAACAGCTGCACGGTGAAACCCTCGCCCCAGCGTGCCAGGCCGGTGCGCACTTGTTGCAGGGTGGTAAGCGCAGGTCCGCGGGAGAGCTTGTCGGCCTTGGTCAGCAGCACATGGCAGGGTCGCTGGGCTGCCTTGGCCCAGTCGAGCATCTGCTCGTCGAGATCGGTCAGCGGATGGCGGATATCCATGATGACGATCAGCAGCGCGAGGTTGCCGCGGGTTTCCAGATAGCCGCCGATGAGCTTGCCCCAGTCCTGCCGCACCGAACCCGGCACCTTGGCAAAGCCATAGCCGGGCAGGTCGATGAGTCTTGCGCCAGGCACATCGAAAAGGTTGATGAGCTGGGTGCGCCCCGGTGTTTTGGAGACGCGGGCCAGGGCTTTTTTCTGGCACAGGGTGTTCAGCGCCGAGGATTTGCCGGAGTTGGAGCGGCCGACGAAGGCCAGCTCCGGCACTTCATCCTGCGGCAGCTGTTCCAGCTTGGCGGCAGACATCACGAAGCTCGCCTGCGCGAAGGGATTGAATGCGGGTGTGGCGGGAGACGCGATAGGTTGGGACACGATGGTTTTGGGCCGAAAATCAGGAAATCGCTGGGTTACAATGGCGGCATCTAGCCTGTCGCAAGCCGCAAGAAACGCCTCACAGAGGGGCTTATCCGTGGGCTGCGCAATACTCGGAGTCTACAGAAGTGATCAAGCGCGCCCTTCTTGCCTGTGCCCTTCTGGCACCACTGGTCAGTTTTGCCGAGGGCGCTGCTGTCGATCCCTTCACCAAGGGTGATGCCGCCGCCGGTGCCACCAAGAGCGCGACCTGCGTGGCCTGCCACGGCGTGGGCGGCAACGGCATCATCAATCCGGAATGGCCCAAGCTCGCAGGCCAGCACTCGGCCTACACCGCCGCCCAGCTCAAGCACTTCAAGGCGGGCGAGCGCAAGAATGCGGTGATGGCAGGCCAGGCCGCGCTGCTCAGCGACCAGGACATGGCCGACATCGCCGCCCACTTCGCCACGCTCAAGGCGGTTCCGGGTGTCGCCAGCAAGGATTCCATCGCCATCGCCCAGAAGCTCTATCGCGCCGGTGACACTGCCCGCGGCCTCGCTGCCTGCGCGGCCTGCCACGGCCCCACGGGCGCGGGCAATCCGGCTGCGCAGTACCCGCAGATCGGCGGCCAGAACAGCGCCTACACCGCCAACCAGCTCTTGAGCTACAAGGAAGGCAAGGATGGGGAACGCGGCGCCGGCAAGCACGCTCTAATCATGAGCGCGGTGGCCACCAAGCTCACCGACGCCGAGATCGCCGCGCTCGCCTCCTACATCGCCGGCCTGCAGTAAACAAAGCAAGGATTGATGCACATGAAGACGCTTTTCCGCGGGCTGCTGCTCGCACTGGCACTCTCGCCGCTCGCCTGTGGCGCGCAAGCCACCGGCCGCTACACCGAAGGCAAGGAATACAAGCAGGTCAAGGAGATCGTGAAACCCGCTGACCCCGGCAAGGTCACGGTCGAGGAGTTCTTCTGGTACGGCTGCATCCACTGCTTCCACGCCGACCCGACCATCGAAGCCTGGAAAGCCAAGAAGGCCTCGGGGGTGGATTTCAAGCGCGTACCGCACACCCTCGGCAGCCCCGTTGGCGAGCTGCATGCCCGCGCCTTCTATGCGGCCGAGGTGCTCAACGTCAGCGACAAGATCCACAAGCCGCTGTTCGAGGCCATCCACGACAAGCGCCAGCCGATGAGCACGCCCGAGGCCCTTCGCGCCCTGTTCGAGAGCGCGGCCGGCATCAAACCCGCCGCCTTCGACAGTGCGATGGGGAGCTTCGTGGTGGACTCCCAGCTGCGCCGCGCCCAGCAGCTGACCATGAGCTACGTCGTCACCAGCGTCCCCACTCTGGTAGTGGGCGGCAAGTACACCACCAACGTCACCCTCGCCGGTTCGCCCGAGAAGGCCATGCAGGTCGTGGACTTCCTGGTCGAGAAGGTCAAGAAGGAACGCAAATAACAGTGATGGTTTCGCCAGCCCGGCTTCGCGCCGGGCTTTTCATTTTTGTGGCGTCCATCGCCTTCGCCAGCACGGGCACGGCAGCACCGCTGGCCTCGCTGGAAGGTGCCTGCGACAACCTCGCCGCCAGGCTCCGCTCGGTGCCGGCGGGCGAGTGCAAGAGCGCGGGCCTCAATGTTGCCAACAGCGGCAGCGTGCAGGGCCAGCCGATCCTCTGGCGTGACTACCGCTCGGTGAAGAGCAAGACGCCCGCCAAGCGGGTGCTGCTGGTCGGCGGCATCCATGGCGACGAGCTGTCGTCGGTTGCCGTCACCTTCGAGTGGATGCGCCGCCTCGCCGACCAGGAGAAGCAGCCCTTCCATTGGCGGGTGGTGCCCTGCCTGAACCCGGACGGGGTGCTGGCCAAGATCCCAAAGCGGGCCAATGCCAATGGCGTCGATCTCAACCGCAACTTCCCCACACCGGACTGGAATGCGAAAGCGGACCTGTACTGGAAGAACCGCACCAAGAGCGACCCGCGCCGCTATCCCGGCAGAAAAGCCGGCTCGGAACCCGAGACGCAGTGGCTGATCGGCCAGATCAAGACTTTCAGGCCCGATGCCATCGTCTCCATCCACGCCCCGTACGGCATTCTCGATTTCGATGGCCCGCGCACGCCGCCGGCGCGCCTCGGCTTCCTCAACCTCAGCGAGCTGGGCACCTATCCCGGCTCGCTCGGCAACTACGCCGGCGAGTTCCTGGGCATCCCCATCATCACGCTGGAGCTGCCGCACAGCGAGGCTTCACCGACCGTGGCGCAGAGCGGAAAAATCTGGAGCGACCTGCTCAAGTGGCTGGAAAAAAGCCTGCCGCAGGGCTCGCCGCCCCTGTTCCAGAGACTCAGCGATCCGAACTGGTTGCGGAATGCGCCTTGACCCTAGCGGGTCGGCACCCTAGACAATCCTCGGCTCGGCATGGCCGCCCCACTCAGCGGATTCGGCCTCGATCTGATCGACGTTCTTCTCCGCCTCGTTCGGTGTTTCCACCCGCGCGATGTGGAAGGCCGCCTCACCCTCGTAGACCAGCGGCAGCATCACGCGGCCGATGATGATGCCGCCGAAGGGGGCGATCACCGGCACCTCGCGTTCGTCGAAGGGATCGCCGATCACGCCGAGCACTTCGCCCTTTTTCACCGCATCTCCGAGTGCCGCCTGCGCGCGCAGGATGCCGCTCACGGGTGCCCTCGCCCAGCCTTCCGACTTCGCGTAGATCGGTGTCACCGTGCTGACCGGCGCATCGCCGCTCTTCGGCAGCATTTCGAGTTCCATCATCACGTTGGCGACGCCCTGCACACCGATACGGATCGCGGTTTCGTCGAAGCGCAGCGCCTCGCAGGCCTCGTAGAGAATGGCCGGGATGTTGTGCGCCGTGGTGTAGGCGCGCAGGGTGCCCTCGGCGGGTTTGGAGTCGAGAAACAGCGGTGCACCAAAGGCCTTGGCGAGGCGCTTGTTGTCGGCATTGCTCAAGTCGGCGCGGATCTGCGGCAGGTTGGGGCGGTGAATGGCACCCGTGTGCAGGTCGATGCCGAAGTCGGCCTTGCCCACCACCTCTTTCAGGAACAGGTTGGCGAGCCTGGCGGCCAGCGAGCCAGAATCGCTGCCAGGAAAGCTGCGGTTGAGATCGCGCCGATCCGGCAGGTAGCGAGACTGGTGCAGAAAGGCCAGCACATTGACCACCGGCACCGCCAGCAGCGTGCCCGCCAGTTCCTGCAATGCGGGCAGCTTGAGCACGCGGCGCACGATCTCGACGCTGTTGATCTCGTCGCCATGCATGGCCGCGCTCAGGAACATCACCGGCCCCGGCCTGGTTCCGCGATGCACGATCACCGGCAGATGCACCGGGGTGCCGATATAGAGATCAGCCACCGGCAGGTTGATGGTCTGGCGCGTGCCGGCGGCAATCTCGATGCCGCCGATGGTGAGGGCGCGGTGTTCGCTCATTTCTTTTTGCCCCGGCGGGCCACATCGTCTTCAAGAAACTCGATGATGGCGGCAGCGATGTTCTCGCCAGTGGTGCTCTCGATGCCTTCGAGCCCCGGTGAGGAATTGACCTCCAGCACCATCGGCCCCTTGCTGGTGCGCATCAGGTCTACACCGGCCACGTTGAGGCCCAAGAGCTTGGCGGCGCGGATGGCGGTGGAGCGTTCCAGCCGGGTGATCTCGATGTTGGTGGCATGCCCGCCGCGATGCAGATTGCTGCGGAACTCGCCGGGTGCGGCCTGCCGCTGCATCGCCGCCACCACCTGCCCACCGACCACGAAGCAGCGGATGTCGCGGCCGGAGGATTCCTTCACGAATTGCTGAACGAGAAAGTAGGCATCGAGACCGCGAAAGGCCTCGATCACCGAGGTCGCCGCACTCTGCGTCTCGCACATCACCACGCCCACACCCTGGGTGCCCTCGGTGAGCTTCACCACCAGCGGCGCGCCGCCGACGAGGCCGATCAGATCCTGGGTGTCGTCGGGCGAATGTGCGAAGCCGGTGATGGGCATGCCGATGCCCTTGTTGGCGAGAATCTGCAAGGCCAGCAGCTTGTCGCGCGAGCGGGCAACGGCGTTGGATGAATTGAGCGCGGTCACGCCCATGGCCTCGAACTGCCGCAGCACCGAAAGGCCGTAGTACGTCACCGAGGTGCCGATACGCGGAATCACTGCGTCAATACCTGTCAGCCGCTTGCCGCTGTAGTGGATCTCGGGCGCGGTGGGCGTGATGTTCATGTAGCAGCGCAGAGGGTCGATGATCGACACCGAATGCCCGCGCCGCCGCGCGCCATTGACCAGCCGCTTGGTGGAATAGAGCTGCGGGTTTCTCGACAGGATCGCAATCTTCATCAGGCCCCAAGGGTCGAAAGAGTTGGTTTTACCGTTGTGCGCGTCGTGCCAGCGGGCAAGACTTTGGCACAACCTCAACTGCTACCGCATTTGCCGCCATGAGCCAGCCCCAGACCACCGCCGCCACGGCACAAGCCATGCCCTTCGAGCGGTTCAGCGAGTTCTACCCGTATTACCTGAGCGAACACGGCAACCGCACCTGTCGCCGCCTGCACTTCATCGGCTCGACGCTTGCGATCCTGCTGGTCGCCACGGCCCTGGCCACACAGGCCTGGTGGCTGATTGCCTTGGCTTTCGTGCAGGGTTATGGGTTTGCCTGGGTCGGGCACTTCTACTTCGAGCACAACAAGCCCGCCAGCTTCAAGCAGCCCTGGTTCAGCTACCTTGGCGACTGGAAGATGTGGTGGCAGACGCTCACCGGCAAGATTCCGTTTTAAAAGCGGCTCAGGCGGTGGCGTAGCGGCCCAGCATCAGCTCGGCGACACTGCCGTTGCGCACCAGGTCGGGCGAGACCAGCGGGTAGCGGTTGGAGGGTTTGTAGCCCGGCAGGGTGCCGAGCGAGCGGGTATCCGGCAGATCGAAGCCCATCGTCCAGCTGCCGAAGCGGCGCTTGCTGATGGGGCTCCGCTGCAGCAGGCGCAGGCCGCTGTGGCGCGCATCCTTGGCGATGCGCTCGTAGGTGGCGCTCAGCACCGCTTCCTCGCCTTCGAGAATCTGCAAAAAGCTCTCGTCGGCATACAGCAGAAAGCCGGTGACGCCATCCTGCTCGTTGCGGATGCGCGCGATTTCGAGAATGGCCTGCAGCGCGCCGGTATCGACCGGCTTGATCGCCTGGCTGGCGTAGATGAGTTTTTGCAGCATGTAGTTCGGTCTCCGGCGCTTGGATTCGGGAGCAACGTCAATCTGAATCGCTCAATCGCTGCCAACAACACAGTTTCGACCGCTGTGTTTGGCTTTGTAAAGGCGGGTGTCGGCCTGCGCCATGAAGTTTTCCAGCTGGCCGCGCACCGGCGGTTTTGCAACCGCCGCGCCAATGCTGATGGTGACGAACTCGGCGACGTCTGACGCCGCGTGCGGCAGCGCCAACTCGCGCACCCGCGCCAATAGCATTTCAGCGGCCGCCCGGGCTTGATCCATGTCTGCATCCGGCAGCAGCACGGCAAACTCTTCTCCGCCGTAGCGCGCGACGAAATCGCTGGGGCGCTTGAGCGTGGCGGCCAGGGCCTGCGCCACCTGGCGCAGGCATTTGTCGCCCGCCTGGTGGCCGTAAGTATCGTTGTAGAGCTTGAAGTGATCGACATCCACCATCAGCAGCCCCAGCGAGCCGTGGCCACGCGCGGCGCGCAGAAACTCCTGCTCGAAACGTTCGTCGAAGGCGCGGCGGTTGTTCACGCCCGTGAGCGCATCGAGCAGCACCAGCCGCCGCAGCTGGGCTTCCATCTCGCGCCGCTCGCTGGCATCGCGTAGCGACAGAACGAAGTATTGGTGTGTGTTCATCACCACACGCCGTACGTAACTATCGACCGGCAGCACGCTACCGTCCTTGCAGACCGCTTCGCAGGCATAGCGCAACTCCGGCTGCTCATCGGTCAGCGCGTTCCAGCTTTCGCCCAGTTTGGGGAACAGGCGAGCAAGATCGAATTGCGCATCCAGCAATTCCTCACGCTTATAACCAAACATTCGCACGGCGGCCTGGTTCAGCTCGATCAGCCGCCGCAGGGGCATCTCCACCACCATCAGCGTGTCCCCCGACTGCTCGACGAGCCGGTAGAACAACTCCAGCCGCTCGCGCTCGATGGCGAGCTGGGTTTCGAGCGCGCGTTTCGCAAGCGCACCACGGATCGACCTCAGCAGGCTGTCGGTACCGAGCTTGCCCTTGATCTGATAGTCGTCCGCCCCCGCCTGCAAGGCGGCGACGGAAGTATTTACATCGTCCAGGCCGGTGAGCATGACGATGGGCAGCAGTGGATGGCGACTGCGAATGTCGCGCAGCAGATCGAGGCCGTTGGCATCCGGCAGGTGCAGGTCGAGCAGCACGAACTGCGGCTCCTGCGCCGCGAGCGCCGCCAGAGCTGCTTCACCGCTCTCGGCTTCGATGATCTCGAAGCGCTGCCCATCCGCCTTGCCCAGCATGCGCCGGTAGGCAAAGCGATCATCGGCGTTGTCGTCGACGATCAGTAGGCGCAGCACAGTGCTCATGTCAAAACTCATGTCTTCGGCAAGATCACCAGCTCGAACCAGTAATCCTTGAGGCGTTTCAGGGCAGCCATGAAGCCATCGAGGTCCACTGGTTTCTGCACATAGCTGTTGGCACCCAGGCGGTAGGCCATCTGCACGTCGCGCTCGTCGCTGGAGGTGGTGAGCATGATCACCGGCACCAGCTTGAGTCGCTCATTGGCGCGGATCTGTTCCAGCACCTCGCCGCCGTTCAGGCCCGGCAGGTTGATGTCGAGCAGCACGATGCCCGGCTTCTGCTCGCCCTGCCCCGCGTACTGGCCGGTGCCCAAAAGATACTCCAGCGCCTGCTCGCCGCTCTCGGCATGGACGATGGGATTGGCAAGCCCGGCCTTGCGCAGGCCGCGCTCGGTGGCAAAGAAATCTGCCGGATTGTCCTCGACGACGAGGATGGCTTTGTTGGCTTCAATCACGTTAAGTGTTCTCCTGACAGGGTGAATGCAAAATTGGCACCATTTCCTGGCTGTGAGCTGACGCCGATGACGCCGCCATGCGCCTCGACGATGCGCTTGACGATGGCCAGGCCCACGCCGCTGCCGCCACCGTAGGCATCCTTGGCATGCAGGCGCTTGAAGGGTGCGAACACACGGGCGTGGAAGTCGGCCTTGATGCCGATGCCGTTGTCCTGAACGTAGAACTCGCGCTCGCCCGTTGCCGATTCGCGGGCCCCGATCTCGATCACCGGGGTCTGCTTGTCGTTGTACTTGAGGGCATTGGTGATGAGGTTGCGGAACACCTCCGCCACCCGCACCGGGTCGCAGATGATGCTGCCCAGAGGCTCTTTGCGCACCGCCACCTTCTTCTCGGCCAGCGAGAAGCTCAGTGAGGCGAGCACTTCATCCACCACCACATCAAGGTTGGTCTGCTTGCGCTGCATCGGCTCGCGGCCGAGGCGGGCGATTTCGAGCAGGTCTTCGATCAGCCTTTGCATGCGCTCGGCCTGTTCGCTCACCGCTTTCAACATGTGCTGGCCGCCGGCGTCGAGCTTGTCGGCGTAGTCCTCGGCAATGAATCGCGCGTAGTTGTGGATGCCGCGCAGCGGTTCTTTCAGATCATGGCTGGCGATGTAGGTGAACTCGTCCAGCTCGGCATTGGCGCGCTCCATCTCGCGGGTGCGGTCTTCAAGCGCGCGCTGCACTTCGACTTCCAGCGTCACATCCATGACTGCGCCGACCAAGCGCAGCGCGCCGTCTTCATTGCTGACGCTGCCGATGCTGCGCAACCAGCGCACCCGGCCCTGCGCGGTCACCGTGCGGTACTCGGCCTGGAACTCGGCGCCGATTAAAGCCGCCGCATCGGCAAAGGCCTTGGCGAGCGGCTGCTGATCTTCAGGGTGCACTTCTGCGAGCAGGCTCTGGAGCTTGCCTGTGCAGGTGCCAGGCAAAAGCCCATGCAGGGTCTCACCGAGGGTGTCGATCTCTAGACGGTCCTGCTCGATGTACCAGGTGTAGGGTGCTACTCGCGCCGCGGTGGTGGCAATCCTGGCGCGCTCCAGCGCATCGGCGCGTTCGGCCAGCAGCAGCTCGGCTTCCTTGCTGGCGCTGACGTCGGTGTTGGTGCCCTCGAAACCTTCGCGGCCATCCGGCAGCGTGGTGAGGCGCGCAAACCCTTCGATCCAGCGCAGCGAGCCATCCTTGTGGCGAATGCGGTACTGCACCCGCACGTCGCGGCCCTTGGCGAGCTGTTTCTCGATCGAGGCCGCCAGTGCGTCCTGGTCCTGCTCCAGCACCAGCGAGCCGTACAAGAGGCCACGCTCGGTGAAATCCTCCGCTGGGTAGCCGGTGATCTCTTCGGCCGCCTTGCTCACGTACAGCATCGGCCAGCCGGGCGCGTTGAGGCAGCGGATGATCATGGCCGGACTGTTGTCGGCCAGCGCCTTGTAGCGCGCCTCGCTCTCGGCCAGCGCGCTAGCCTGGCGCACGCTTTCGCGCTTGAGCAGCATCTCTTCCGTGACATCGAGAACCTGATGGACGATGTAGCGGATACCGCCCGCTAACAGCAGCGGCGTGTTGACCGGGCTCCACCATTTCTCCTCGAAGCCTGAACCGTCGGGGCGTTCGACATCATATTTTTGTAAGGCCATGGTGTCGGCGCGTTGCGAGGCAATCACGCGATCCAGTGAGGCGTGCAGATTGCGCACGCCATCGGCGGCAGGGTCGTTGGGATTGTCGGGGAACACCTGGAACAGACCCTGCCCCAGAATCATGCGCTGGGTCATCGTCGCCGCGAGGTAAGCGTCGCTGACGGCGATCAGGGTGAAGCGCGGCGCATCCGGCAGCAACACCAGCACCAGACCCGGCAGTGACTCGAACAGCAGACGGAAGTCCGGGGCTGACGACGGGGCTTCGCTGCCAACACGCTGGCCCGCAGTCAGTGCTGTGGCGACGGCATCGAGACTGGGGGGAGAGTTGGCGGTTTGATCTTTTACGGTGCCGCTCATGCGACTCAACCATGGCTCGTGTGCAAGCGGGGGAATACCCGACAGCAGGATGTAAGGCTAACCGCTGATCGGGACCTTGCAAAGTCCTTGGGACCGCCATCAGCAACGAGAAAACCCTCGTTGCCGATGGCGATGCGGCGAAATGCGGACAGACGCTACCCGAGGTGCACCAGGCGGGCGCACCGGCGGCGGAGCGTGCATTCCTGCGCGCATCGGCGACCGCCATCAGCCCGCCCGGATTTTGATCGCATGGGCGCAGATTGCGGGTACCTGCGCGGCACGCCTGTCCGAGGCCTTAAAATGACGAATCCATGAGCACTTCACAGCACTTCGATGTCATCGTCATCGGCGGCGGCCACGCCGGCACCGAGGCCGCGCTCGCCGCTGCCCGTTCGGGTGCCGCCACGCTGCTGTTGACGCAGAACATCGAAACGCTGGGCGCGATGAGCTGCAACCCGGCCATCGGCGGTATTGGCAAGGGGCACTTGGTGCGCGAGATCGACGCGCTCGGTGGCCTGATGGCGCGCGCCGCCGATCATGCGGGCATCCAGTGGCGCACCCTCAACGGCAGCAAGGGCCCGGCCGTGCGGGCGACGCGCGCGCAGGCTGATCGCGCGCTCTACAAGGCCTACGTGCGCGAGGTGCTGGAAAACACGCCGAATCTCACCCTGTTTCAGCAGGAGGCGACCGATCTCATCGTCGAGGGGGCCCGCGTTGCGGGTGTCGTCACCAAGATCGGCCTGCACTTCAAGGCCCGCAGCGTGGTGCTGACCACCGGCACCTTTCTGGGTGGGCGCATCCACGTCGGCATGGAAAACCACCCCGGCGGCCGCGCCGGCGATTCACCCAGCCTGCCGCTCGCCGCACGCCTGCGCGAGCTGATGCCACGCACCGGCCGGCTCAAGACCGGCACGCCGCCGCGGCTCGATGGCCGCAGCATCGACTGGAGCGTGTGCGCCGAGCAGCCCGGAGACACGCCCGTGCCGATTTTCAGCTTCTTGGGGCAAGCCTCCGATCATCCGCGCCAGGTGAGCTGTTTCATCACCCAGACCAACGAGGCCACCCACGACATCATCCGCTCCGGCTTCGAGCGCTCGCCGATGTTCACCGGCGTGATCGAGGGCACCGGCCCGCGCTACTGCCCCTCGGTCGAGGACAAGGTCAACCGCTTTGCCGACAAGCTCAGCCACCAGATTTTTCTCGAACCCGAAGGCCTGAGCACGCGCGAGATTTATCCGAACGGCATCTCGACCTCGCTGCCGTACGACATCCAGGAACAGTTCGTGCGCAGCATCAAGGGGCTGGAGAACGCGCGAATCACGCGGCCCGGCTATGCCATCGAGTACGACTACTTCGACCCGCGTGACTTGAAGCGCAGCCTCGAAACCAAGGCGCTCGAAGGCCTGTTCTTCGCAGGCCAGATCAATGGCACCACCGGCTATGAAGAAGCGGGCGCGCAGGGCCTGCTCGCGGGCCTCAACGCCGCCCGGCTGGCGCGCGACGAAGAGAGCTGGTGCCCGCAGCGGCATGAGGCCTACCTCGGCGTGCTGGTCGATGACCTCATCACCCGCGGCACCAACGAGCCCTACCGCATGTTCACCAGCCGCGCCGAGCACCGGCTGTTGCTGCGCGAAGACAACGCCGATGCCCGCCTCACGCCCAAGGGCCGCGCGCTGGGCCTTGTGGATGAGGCGCGCTGGGCGCGTTTCAGCGACAAGATGAGCGATGTCGCCGCCGCCCGCACCGCACTCGATGCGCAGTGGCTCAAGCCCGCGCAGCTCGCACAGCCCGAGTTCGTCGCCGTGTTCGGCGAGGCGGCAAGCTCCACGGCCTTCAGCGCCAGCGATTTGATGCGTCGCCCCGAAGGAAATACGGCCAAGCTCAAGCAGCTGGGGCTGATCGACGCGAGCCTCGATCCCGTCATCGCCGAGCAGGTCGAAATCCAGATCAAGTACGCGGGCTACATCGAGCGCCAGCAGGCCGAGATCGAGCGGCAGGCGCGCTACGAGGACGCGAGCCTTCCGGTTGACTTCGATTACGCCAACGTCACTGGCCTTTCCAATGAGGTGCGCGCCAAGCTCATCAGCCACCGGCCGGATACGGTCGGCCAGGCGGGGCGCATCCAGGGCGTGACGCCGGCGGCGGTGTCGCTGCTTCTGGTGCATCTGAAAAAGCAGGGCAGATTGCGCCGCGCCTGATCGGCAGCCGGACATTCGCAGCCTCTTGGCCAGGCGCTAGGTAGTGTTTAGACGTTTTACGTTTCAGCGACGGAGGTCATTTTTGGGCAGTGCAAGGAACGGGACGCAGCGAATGGTTGTTCCATTCGCAAGTCTTGTGACGCTGCAATGCCCAAAAATGGCCCCGCCCCGAAGGGGTGCGGCCCAAATCGCGTCCGGCTTCGTTGCGAAAGTCTCGCTTAGAACCACTAAGCCACGACTTCCGCGCCTCGCCCGACGCGATTTGGACTCGCATCGCTGAAATGCAAAACGTCTAAACACTACCTAGACTCGGTTCAGTTTCACTCAGGGGAGGGTCGGCAAGAAGCTGGCCCCAGGGCCATGCCTTTTCGCCGACTTGCGCACTGCTGCTGGATCATCGCGGTCTCGCTGCTGGCCCTTGCGCCAGTGGCCAGCCATGCCGCGCTGACGCTCACGGCTGCCGAGCAAGCGCTGCTGCCAGCAGACGGCAAGCTGGTGGCGCTGGCCGACCCCGGCGGCCCTCCGCTTTCCTTCAAGGGCGAAGACGGCCGGATGCAGGGCTTGTTGCTGGATCAACTCGCCGCCGCCGCCAAGACGCTCAATCTGAGCCTCGAAGTGCGCACCAGCCTGACCTGGGCCGATGCCTTCGCCCGCTTCGAGTCAGGCGAAGGGCGACTGATCCTGCCACTGACGCCCACGCCGGAGCGCATGGCGACCTATGCGTTTTCAGAGCCGCTGGTGCGCTTCGAGGCCTTGGTCTACGCCCGCCGCGATCAGCCTGCCAAGGCAAATATCGAAGCGCTGAAGGCCTTGCGCTTCGTGCAGATTCGAGGCTCGGCCGAAACGGCCCGCATCCGTAACGCCTACCCGCAGTTGCAGGTCAGCGAGCTGGACAGCCCACTGGAAGCCTTGCGGGCGGTCTCTTCCGGCAAGGCCGACGCGCACATCGGCAACCCGGCCATCCTGGCCTGGCTCACCTCCCGCCACTCGCTGGGCAATCTGCATGTGGTCACCAGCGTGCCGACGCTGCCGCGTGACTATCGGCTGGGCGCGCGCAAGGTCGACCAGGCCCTGCTGCAACTGCTTGACCGCGCCTGGGCCAGCGTGCCCGAGGCTGAAAAGACGGCGCTCTACGCACGATGGGTCGACGATGGCCGGGCCAACACCGCCGCGATCGCGCCTGGCGCCCCGAGCAAGCGTCTGCGCCTCAGCGAGACTGAACAAGCCTGGATCAAGGCCAACCCCCGGCTCAAGGTGGGCATCGATCCCGACGATCCGCCCTGGGGGTATCTCGATGAAAGCGGCCGATACATCGGGCTGGTGCCGGATTTCCTCCAGCTGATGTCTGAGCGCACCGGTCTGGTGTTCGAGCCGCAGCTGGGCCTGAGCTGGAAGGAAACCTATCGTCGCGGCATCGAAGGCGAATTGGATCTGTTTGCCGACATCGCCAAAACGCCCGAGCGCAGCGCGCACTTCCGCTTCATCGGCCCCTACATGACCCTGCCCTCGGTGGTGGTCACCCGCAACGACTACCCCGGCATCGCCTCACTCGAAACCCTGCGCGGCGACAGCATGGCGCTGGTTCCGGGCTACGCCGAGGTGGAACTGGTCCGCAACAGCTATCCCGAAATCGAGATCGTCCTGCTGCCCTCGGTGGCCCAGACGCTGGCCGCAGTGTCGAGCGGGGAAGCGAGCAGCACGCTGGTGTCTCTGGCGGCCGTGCAGTACGAAAGCCGTCGTCAGGGCCTGACCAATCTGCGCGTCGGCAGCCGCAACCCGCTGCGCAACTATCAATCGTTTTATGCACTGCGGCCCGAGTCCACCGTGCTCGCCGGCATTCTCGAAAAGGCACTGGCGTCGATCAGCGAGGAAGAACGCCGGCAGGTGAGCGACCGCTGGGTCAGCACCATCGAGCTGCAAACCTCGCCTTGGAAACTGTGGCTGCAACGCGGCGCCTGGCTGCTCGGCGCAGTGTTGGGGCTCATTCTGCTGGTGGTGCTGGCGCGCAAGCTGCCGGGCTGGGTCATGCGCTTGCCGGTTCAGGGGCTCATCGGCCTGGCGGTCAGCTCTATTGGCGTGTTCCTCGCCATCGCGGCGTACGCCACGGTCGAACTCAAGAACATTGCCGAGCGCAAGGTCACGCTGAACATCGAGCGCCTGCAGGTCTTGTCGCGCGGCGACGAAATGCAGTTCGTCTCGCACGACCTCACCCGCATGGTTCAGCAGTACGCGCTGACGCTGGATGCGCGCTACCGCAACCAGTACTTCGAGATCGAAGCCATCACCGCCGGGCGTGCGCCGCGACCCACCGATTACGACGCGACCTACTGGGACCGGCGCGAGCTCGGCAAGGTCGCGCAGACCCCGGGCCCGAAAATCTCGCTCCGGGCGATGCTCGATGGCCTCAATCTGCGAGCCGACGAAATCGGGGTGCTGGAAGAATCGCAGCAGCTGTCGGACTCGCTCGCAAAGTTCGAGAAGCAGGTCATCGAGCAGATCGACAGCCTCATCACCAAGCACGGTGCCAACGCGCCGCCCGCATTGCTGGTTCCCATCCAGCAACAACTGTTTGATGCGAACTATCGCCAGCGTGCCGCGCAAATCTAGCAAGGGCCACGCGAGTTCCAGCAACTCGCCAAGCGGCGTTACCTGGAAACCTTCACCGCCCTGCAAGCCCGCGAACGGCAGCTCTCGCAGTTGCAATTCGGCATGGCGGTCGGCATGGGGCTGATGTTCGTTCTGGCCCTGGTCCTGGGCCGCAACGCTGCTGAAAAGCCTTTGCGACGATTACTGACGGTCGCGCGCATCTTTGCCTCCGGGCGCTACAGCGAGCGCGCCGAGATCGAGGGCGCGCTCGAGATCCGCGAGATGGCACTGGCCTTCAATGGTCTTGCCGACAACGTCGAGGCGGATCTCGCCCGCCGCGAGAAGCTGCAACTGCAAATGGAGCAGGTGCGCGAGGCGGCCGAGGCCGGCAGCCGACAGCTCACCGACATTGCCAATACGGTGCCGGGCGTGGTGTTCCAGTTTTCGCGCAGCAACGACGGGCGCATGGCTTTTCCCTTCCTCTCTGGCGGTTTGGAATATCTCACCGGCATCCCGCTCGCGGAGGCGCAGTCCAACCCGGAGCAGCTGTTCCGCCACATCACCGAGGAGGATTACCGCGCTCTGCTGGTCGCCATCGAGCAGGCTTACGAGCGACGCGCACCCTGGCGGCTGGTGTATCGCCTGCGCAATCCCGTCACTGGCCGACAGCTGTGGATCGATGCGCAAGCCCAGCCCCTGCCACCCGAGGGCGCGACGATCACCTGGAACGGCTACTTCCAGGACGTGACCGAGCAAAGGCTCGCCGAGGAGCGACTGAAAGCGGCCGAGGCAGAGCTTTCGCTGGCCTTCGAGCGCACGACCAGCCAGTTCGAGAGCGTGATGAACAATGCCCCGGCGGCGATCTGGGGCAAGGACCGCGAAGGGCGGTATCTCTTCGGCAACCGCTCGACGCTGGAGCTCTTCGAGATTCCGCTCGATACCGAACTCATCGGCCGCCGCGACTCCGACTTCTTCCCGCCGGACGCCGCCGAGCGGTTTGTGTCCAACGATCGCCGCGTGATGCAAAGCGGCCAGACCGAGCAGAGCGTCGACCGTCTACAACTCAAGGATGGCGACCGGCATTCGCTGATCGTCAAATGGCCGCTCACCGACAGTGAGGACGAGGTCTACGGTGTTGCCGGCATGGCCGTGGATGTCACCGAGCAGGTGACGCTGCGCGAAGAGATGGAGCGCATCAATCAGGCGCTCAAGCTGCGCGAGTCGGAGCTGTTGCGCATCAGCAACGACAGCGCGGTGGACGATGGTGATCTCATCGCCAGCACCCGCCTGGTTCTGCGCGCCGCGCAGAACGCGCTCGACGTGCGCCGCGTCAGCATCTGGAACTACGACGGCGAGCGCGATGGCATCGTCTGCCAGATGCTGGTCGATGGCGACCGTGAATCCACCGAGCCGGTGCGGCTGCAACAGGCCGACTACCCGGCCTACTTCAAGGCCATGCGCGAGCACCGCAGCATCATGGCCGACGATGCCCCCACACATCCCGCCACATTCGAGTTCGCCGAGGGCTATCTGGCACCGCTGGGTATTACTTCCATGCTCGATGTCGCCATCCGCCACGGGGGCCGCACGGTGGGGGTGATCTGCTGCGAGCACGTTGGCCCCGCCCGCCACTGGCGCGATGAGGAGACCTCCTTCGTCGGCGCACTCTCCGATGTGCTGAGCCGCGCACTGACCGCCGAGCAGAAGAAGCTCGCCGACGACTCGCTGCGCGAACTCAATGCCGATCTCGAACAAAGGGTGGCCGAGCGCACCCGCGAAGCGGAGGAGGCGAACGCCGCCAAGAGCAGCTTCCTCGCCAACATGAGCCACGAAATCCGCACGCCGATGAACGCCATCATCGGCATGAGCCACTTAGCACTCAAGACCAAGCTCGACACCCGCCAGCGCGACTACGTGCAGAAGATCGACCGCGCCGCCAACAACCTGCTCGGCATCATCAACGACATCCTCGACTTCTCGAAGATCGAGGCCGGCAAGCTGTCGATCGAGGCGATCGAGTTCGATCTCACCGAAGTGCTCGACAGCCTGGTGCAGCTCTGCGGTTTGAAGGCCGATGCCAAGGGCCTGGACTTCCACCTCAAGACCGCACGCGGGCTGCCGCGCGCGCTGGTGGGCGACCCGCTGCGGCTCGGCCAGGTGCTCATCAACTTTGCCAACAACGCCGTCAAGTTCACCGACAGCGGCCGCGTGCTGGTGGAGGTGACGGTGCTCAAGGAAGAGGAAGAGATGGTGGAGCTGGGCTTCGCCGTCACCGACACCGGCATCGGCATGACCGAGGAGCAGGTCGGCAAGATGTTCCAGAGCTTCAGCCAGGCCGATACCTCCACCACCCGCAAGTACGGTGGTACCGGCCTGGGCCTTGCCATCAGCAAGCAGCTTGCGGAGCTGATGGGCGGCACGGTCGGCGTGCAGAGCTCGCCCGGCTTCGGCAGCACCTTCTGGGCCACGGCCCGCTTCGGGCGCGCGAAGAGCCTCAAGCCGCGTATCGAATCCGCCGAGACCATCCAGGGCATGCGGGTGCTGCTGGTGGATGACTCGGCCGATGCGCGCGAGATCTACAGCGGCTATCTGGAGAGCTTCGGCTGCGTCGTCACCGGCGTGCAGGGCGGGGCGGAGGCGCTCATCGCCCTCGCCGAGTACGGCCCCTACCCGCTGGTGGTGCTCGACTACCGCATGCCCGGCATGGATGGCTTCAGCACCTACCAGCGCCTGCGCGAGCTGCCGCTGGAGCTTAAGCCGAAGGTGGTGATGGTCACCGGCAGCGCCGACCCCGGCGTGCAAGTGCGTGCCAAGGAGTCTGGCCTCGATGCCTATCTGCTCAAGCCGCTGTCGCCATCCTCGTTGTTCGACTGCATCCTCGGGCTGTTCGGCGTCTCGGCCGTGCAGGGCGCGGTGGGCAGCGACGTGGCCGAGCAAGCGCGCCGGCACCTCGGCGGCGCGCGCATCCTGCTCGCCGAAGACAACGACATCAATCAGCAGGTCGCGCAGGGGGTGCTGGAAGACATCGGCATCGTGCTCAGCATCGCCAGCAACGGCGTCGAGGCTCTGCGCATGATGAACGCGGCCTTCACCGGCGGCACCCCGTACGAGGCGGTGCTGATGGACATGCAGATGCCCGAGATGGATGGCCTCAGCTGCACCCGCGAGCTGCGCCGTGACGCCCGCTGTGCCGACCTGCCGATCATCGCCATGACCGCGAATGCCATGGCGGGCGACCGCGAGGCCTGTGTGGCGGCCGGCATGAACGATCACGTCGCCAAGCCCTTCAACGTCGATCACCTGTTCGCCACGCTGATGAAGTGGCTGCCACCGCGCGCCGCCGATGGCAGCGCCAGCGCCACGGTGCGGGCGGCACCGGTGCTCGCGGCGGGCGAAATCCCCCGGCTGCCCGGCGTCGATACCGCGCAGGGACTGGCGCAGACGGGCGGCAAACCCGCGCGCTATCTCGACCTGCTCAAACGCTTCCACACCGGGCAGGCGAGCGTGCCCGGGCTGATCGAGGCGGCGGCGCAGGCGGGCGACCAGGAACTGGCCGTGCGTCTCGCCCACACCCTGCGTGGCACGGCAGGCACCCTGGGGGCCTATGGCCTGCAAGGCATCGCGGCCGAACTCGAAGCGGCCTTGAAGACCCAGAACCCGGCCTGGCGGCAGCGCCTCGGCGAGGTTCAGGCGCAGCTCAACCCCCTGCTGGCCGCTCTCGCGGCGGCGTTTGCGGATGGCGATGCGGCGACACCGGCACCGGCGCAGGCAAGCGGCAGCTTTGACCCCGCCCTGCTCGACACCCTCGCCAGCCAGATCGAGAGCTATGACTCGCAGGCCACCGAAACCGTGGCGACCCTGCGCGACGCGCTGGGCCGCGACGCGCCGAAGCTGCTGATGGTGCTTGACGAGCACCTGATGAACTTCGCCTTCGACGAGGCGGCCCGCCTGCTGCCTGCGCTGCGAGCGGAGCTGGTGCCGGTCGCGCCATGAGCCCGGTGCGTTGCTATTCTCGGTCCGCCTGCGCAGGGACGCTGGCCAGGCAGTCAGGCATTGCGGAAATCGCAGGGAGCACCCGATGAGCAGCGAAACCAAACCCGTCGTGCTGGTGGTGGACGACACCGCCCTCAACCTGCAAGTGGCAACCGGCATTTTGCGCCCGCACTACCAGGCGCTCGCCGCCACCGATGGTCCCAAGGCGCTGGACATCCTCGCCAAGCGGCACGACGTCCAGCTGATCCTGCTCGACATCATGATGCCGGGCATGGATGGCTACGAAGTCTGCCGCCGCCTGAAGGGCGATCCGCTCTTGGCGCACATCCCGGTGATCTTTCTCACCGCGCTCAATGCGGTCGAGGACGAGCGTCTGGCCTTCGAGGCGGGCGGCGTGGACTTCATCAACAAGCCGTTCCAGCCCGAGACGCTCCTGGCGCGGGTCGGCACCCACCTGCGCCTGCACGCGCACGAGCGGCGGCTCGATGGCCTGGTGCGGCAGCGCACCGCCGCACTCGAAGCCAAGACCATCGAGCTGGAAGCCACCCGCCTGCAAGTCATCCACCAGCTCGGCCGCGCGGCGGAATACAAGGACGACGACACCGGCACCCACGTGATCCGCATGAGCCACTACTCGCGCTTGCTGGCCGAGGCAGCGGGCCTGCCGAACGACCGGGTAGACCTGATTTTCAAGGCCAGCCCCATGCATGACATCGGCAAGCTCGGCATCCCGGATTCGATATTGAAAAAGCCCGGCAAGCTCACCGACGAGGAGTTCGGCGTGATGAAGAAGCACCCGGCCATTGGGGCCGGCATCATCGGCAACCAGAAGTCGGAGCTGCTCGACTGCGCGCGCGTCGTCGCCCTCACCCATCACGAGAAGTGGAACGGCAAGGGCTATCCGCGCCAGCGGGCTGGCGAGGACATCCCCATCGAGGGCCGCATCGTCGCCATCGCCGATGTCTTCGATGCGCTCACCAGCGAGCGGCCCTACAAGCAGGCCTGGACGGTGGAGAAAACCATCGCCGTCATGCAGCAGGACACGGGCAGCCACTTCGACCCGAACCTGATGCCGCTCTTCATCGAACGCCTACCGGAGATGCTGGCGGTGAAAGCGCACTACAGCGAGAAGCTGCCGGCCGCCAGGGCCTCGGAGGATTCGGCAGAGCTGCTGGCCTAACCGAACAAATCCGGCTGTATCGGTTGCACTGCCGCACCACGCACCGGCAGCCATCGATGCAGCCCACTGCCATGGCGCTTGAGCCAGTCGCGGTGCTGCAAGTAGTCCGGCATCTGTTGCGCGACCAGCGCCCAGAACCGCGGCGAGTGGTCGGGGTGCGGCAAATGGCAAAGCTCGTGGATCACCACGTAGCGGAATACCTCCGTCGGTGCGAGCAAGAGCCGCCAGCTCAGCGACACCGTGCCATCGCGGGTGCAACTGCCCCACTGCGCGCGAGTGTCGGCAATGCGCAGGGTGCGCCACCGCAGGCTTAAGTGATGCGCCTCGCGGTTCAACAAATCCTCGGCTTCAAGACGTGCCTCGCGCATCAGTGCCAGCTTGAGCGCGCGGGTGAGCAGCTCGGCGCGGGTGCTGCCGGGGGCGAACACCTCGATGCCGCTGGCAGCGATGCGCACCTGCGGCCTGGCGACGCTGGCGCGCTGCCAGCACAGCGGCACCTCAAGCCCGCGCAGGGGCAGCACATCGCTGCCATCCCAGGCCGGTGCGCGGCTCAAGGCGCGCGGCGCCTGCGTGCGCAGTTTTTGCAGCTGCGCCTGCACCCACTCGACGCGGCTCACCAGAAACGCCCGCGCCTCGGCCTTGGTGGCGCGGCGAGGGATGGTGAGCAGCACCTCGCCCGCCGCATTGACGCTGATGCGGATGTGGCGCGCGGTGGCGTGGCTGCGCTCGATGACGGGAAAGGGGAACTGCATCAGTCGCTGCGATAGCCGAGGCGGGCCAAGAGGCCGTCCAGCTCGTCGAGCGAGTGGAAGGCGAGCTTGAGCTCGCCCTTGCCCGCCTTGCTGGCGGTCACCTGCACGGGGGTAGCGAGCAGGTCGGCCAGTTCCTGCTCCAGCCGTCGCCAGTCGCTCGGCTTGCTGGGTTTGAAGCTGGGCTTGCCTTTGCGCTCGTTGCTGAGCTGGCGCTCAAGCGAGCGTACGGTGAGCCGCTTTTTGACCACCGCACTCGCCCACAGCGCCTGCTCATGCATCGGCAGGCCGGAGAGCACCTTGGCGTGGCCGAGACTCAGGTGGCCTTCGTCCACCAGCGTCTGCACGGCGGCGTCGAGATGCAGCAGGCGCAGGATGTGGGTGACGTAGACGCGCGACTTGCCGATGCGCGATGCGATCTCCTCATGCGTCAGCTGGTGCAGCTCGCTGAGGCGCTTGAGCCCCGCCGCCGCCTCGATGGGCGAGAGCGATTCGCGTTGCAGGTTTTCGATCAGGCCAAGCACGAAGGCCTGATCCTCATCCAGGTCATCGCGGATGATGGCTGGCACCTCATGCACCGCTGCCAATTGTGCTGCGCGCCAGCGGCGCTCGCCCGCGAGAATCTCGTAGCCCCACACCCGCGTGCGCAGCACCAGCGGCTGCACGATGCCGCTCTCCTTGATGCTCTCGGCCAGCTCGGCGAGTGCGGCGGCATCAAACAGCTTGCGCGCCTGCTGCGGGCCGGGCCGGATCAGGTCGATAGGGATGTTCTTGACAATGGGCGCGGGCGACATGCGGGCATTGTACGAAGACACGGGCCTGCGGCCCGGTCTGGCATCATCGGCACCCAACCTTTTTTGAAGCCAGCCATGGAAATCGAATACCGTCGCATCCTCGAAGCGGTCGGTGAAAACCCGGACCGCGAGGGCCTGCTCGACACCCCCAAGCGGGCCAGCAAGGCCATGATGTTCCTGACCCAGGGCTATCGCCAGAGCCTGGAGGAGATCGTCAACGGGGCCTTGTTCGCCACCACCAACAACGAGATGGTGATCGTGCGCGACATCGAGCTGTACTCGATGTGCGAGCACCACATCCTGCCGTTCTTCGGCCGCGCGCACGTGGGCTACATCCCCAACGGCAAGGTGCTGGGCTTAAGCAAAATCCCCCGCATCGTGGATTTGTTCGCGCGGCGCCTGCAGATCCAGGAGCAGCTCACCAAGCAGATCGGCGATTGCATCCAGGGTGTCACCGACGCCAAGGGCGTGGCGGTGGTGATCGAGGCCCGGCACATGTGCTCGATGATGCGCGGGGTGCAGAAGCAGAATTCGTCGATGACCACCTCGATGATGGAAGGCCGCTTCCGGGATGATCCCCGCACCCGTCAGGAGTTCCTGACCCTCATCAAGAACTAGCGCGGAACGTTCATGGGCGCTGTCTATAATTCGCTCATCCAGGCACTTCGCAGCACCGTAGTACGCCCGTTCTTACAAAGGTTTCGCCCATGACCCTCATGCCCGCCGCACCACTCTCCAATGCCCGTTTCGGCACCCCGCACCAGGTTGAGGTGCTGATTGCCGCCGAGCCCGTCGTGCAGCGCGAGATGGACGAGCACCTGGCCCGCCGCAAGCTCTGGTTCCCCAACGACCTGATGCCGGCCGATGCCACGCTCGACGCCAGCGACGACGCCACGCTCGCCAACATCCGCAGCAATGCGCGCGGCATCCCTGACGAAGTGCGCGTTGCCGTCGCACTCAACCTGCTCACCGAAGAAGGCCTGCCGCACTTCCACCGCCTGATCGCCACGCACATGAGCAACGAGAGCGTCTGGCGCGCCTGGAACAATGTCTGGACGGCCGAAGAAGATCGCCACGGCTGCGCGATGCGCGACTACGTGCGCGACGCCCGCCTGTTCAACATGGGCGAGCTGGAGAAGCTGCAATACGAGTACATCGCCGCCGGCTTCGACCCCGACTGGGAGCAGGACCCGTATCGCCTCATGGCCTACACATCGCTGCAAGAGAAGGCCACACAGATCAGCCACGCCAACACCGGCCGCATGGCCGGGGTGCACGAGCCAGTGCTGCAAAAAGTGCTCGCGCACCTGGCGGGTGACGAGTCGCGCCACTATCAGTTCTACCGCGCCACTTTCGCCGAAATCCTCAAGACCGACCCCAACCGCGCGCTGGTGGCCCTGCTCAAGGTCACGCTCGGTTTCGCCATGCCCGGCCATAACATCGCGGGCTTCAGCGAGATGAGCGAAGTGCTTGATCGCAGCAATATCTTCGGCACGCGGCAGTATCTGAAGATCGTCGAAGAGCTGCTCGAATACTGGGACATCGGCGGCATGACCGGCCTCAACCACGAGGGCGAGAAAGCGCAGGATCGCCTCATGAAAGTGCCCGCCCGTCTTGCCCGTGTGGCCGACTACGCCGACAGCAAGAAGAAGGCCTGCACCTACGGCTTCAAGTTTCTCGATGGCCGCACCGTCGCCTTGGCCGCATGAGCAAAACCATGAGGGTTCTCGTCACCGGCGCAGGCTCCGGCCTCGGTCGCGCCATCGCCCTGCACTACGCCGCTTTGGGCGCGCAGATCGCGTGCACGGATCGTGATCTGGCCAGCGTCAAAGAGACGCTGACGCAGGTCATCAAGGAAGGCGGCACCGGCATCGCCTTCGCGCTCGACGTGACCAAGGAAGAAGACTTTGTCGCCGCAGCTAGCCGCCTGCAAAGCGAGTGGGATGGCGTCGACCTCGTCGTCAACAACGCCGGTGTCGCCACAGCGGGTGACATCGACGCAGCACCCATGAGCGACTGGGAGTGGGTGGTCAACATCAACCTGTTCGGCGTGGTGCGCGGCTGCAAGGCGTTTGCCCCAATGCTCAAGGCCCAGAAGAGCGGCCACATCGTCAACATCGCCAGCTTCGCCGGCATCGCCAACCCGCCCGGCATGGGCAGCTACAACGCCAGCAAGGCGGGCGTGGTGGCGGTGAGCGAGACGCTGCGCCACGAACTCGCCGAGTTCGGCGTGGGCGTGACGGTGGTCTGCCCCGCGTTTTTCCCCACCAACCTGATGAACTCCGCGCGGGTGGTGCAGCCGGGCACGGTGGGCATGGTGCACAAGTTCATGAAGAAGTCGGGCGTCACGGCCGAAGACGTGGCGGCGCAGATTGCGCGGGCGGTGTCGAAGAAAGAGTTTCTGGTGCTGACGCACAAGGACACGCGGGTGCAGGCGCTGGTCAAGCGGGCTTCGCCAGAGCATTTTTTCAGGCTGGTGCAGAAGACGCGGAAGCGGTTGAAGCCGAAGAAGCAATAAACAACTTCAAGGAGTTCGAGCCATGATTGTTGGCGGCTGTCTTTGCGGTGGTATTCGCTACCAATATCAAGGCGTGATCGAAGAAATCTCCATGTGCCATTGCTCCATGTGTCGCAAGGCACAAGGTTCAGCGTATGTGGCAGTGAGTCCGATCAACGCAGCGTTGTTCGCCATCACGAAGGGTGCGGAGCTTTTGAAGGAATACAGGGCCGTGCCTCACAAGGCTCGCGTCTTCTGCTCCCATTGCGGCAGTCCCCTTTACAGCGCACGCGATGATCTGCCCAACGTCAAGCGTTTGCGCTTGGGCACCGTTGAAACGCCGTTTGAATGCAAGAACGGCTACCACATCTATGTCGGCTCAAAGGCGGGCTGGGAAATCCTGGCTGATGATTTACCTCAGCACGAAGAGATGCCGCTTCTTTAGCCCGTAGGCTGGGTGAAACCCACCAAGTGTTTGTCCACGCGGACATTGGCGTTTCGCGCTGACGCGCTCCGGCTGGCTGTGTTTTTGGGGTAAGCGCGGTTTCGCCTAAGGGCGGTGTCAAACCCCAAGCGCAACACTTACTGCTGTCTGGAGAACCCTCCCATG
>JAZKHC010000067.1:0-2650 GCA_040385605.1 Pseudomonadota bacterium | reverse complement strand
AGTGCCCTTGTCGAGCACCAGCTGCATGAGGTCGAGGTATTGCTGCATCGCTTAAGCCTTATCAACGCGGCGATAGGCCATCACCATGAAGATCGCACCAGCGATGAGCATGGGCACGCACAACTCCATGCCGCGCGTGAGCCAGGTGGTGCCGAGCTGGTAGCCGAGGTGGGCATCAGGCTCGCGCACGAACTCGACGGCGAAGCGGAAGCTGCCGTAGAGAATCAGGAACAGGCCGGAGATCGCCGCACGCGGGCGTGGCTTGCTGCCAAACCACCACAGGATGGCGAGCATCAGCGCACCTTCGAGCGCGGCCTCATAGAGCATGGAGGGATGGCGTGGCAGCGGCCCGCCGGTGGGGAAAATCATGCCCCAGGGTTGTGTCGTCACCGCGCCCCACAGTTCGCCATTGATGAAGTTGCCGATGCGACCCGTCATCAGGCCGAAGGGCGTGAGCACGGCGGCAAAGTCGGCGACGGTCCAGAACGACAGCCCACGCTGCCTGGCAAATACCGCCATCGCCACAATCACGCCGAGCAGCCCGCCGTGAAAGGACATGCCGCCCTGCCAGATGCGGATGATGCTCAGCGGATCAGCGATGAAGCCTGAGAAGTTGTAGAACAGCGTGTAGCCGATGCGCCCACCGAGGATCACGCCGAACACGCCGTAGAACAGCAGATCGGACACCTGCTGGCTGGTCCAGCCCACATGCGGCTTGCGGCCGCGTACGGTGCCGAGATACCAGAAACCCCAGAAGCCGAGCAGATACATCAGCCCATACCAGTGGATCTTGATCGGGCCGAGTTCGAGGGCGATGGGTGAGAGGTTGTGGTAGGGGATCATGGCTGGCAACGGTTTCGTGGCATATTCTCAAATATTGGCAACTGCAAGGAGCGTGTCATGGCAGGCGATTTTGTCACGTTGGGTGAAAATGGCCGGGTGGTGATCCCCGCCAGTGTGCGGCAAACACTCCAGCTCAAGAAGGGCGACCGGCTGGGCATGGTGGTGAAGAACGGCGAGCTGCGACTCAGCACGCCGCAAGCGCGCCTGGCCCGGATCAGGGAAATCATGAAGCCCTACATCGACCCGAGCCGCAGTCTCGCAGACGAACTCATTGCCGAACGGCGCGAAGAGCAACGTCGGGAAGACGAGCGTGGCTGAAGGCACGGTGGTGTTCGATGCCTCGGCGCTGCTGTGCCTGTTCAACCAGGAAAAGGGCAGCGATGTCGTCGCCAGATACCTCGATGATCCGGTGATCTGCACCGTCAACCTGGCCGAGGTCTGGACGAAACTCATCGACCAGGGGCGCCTGCCGGTTTCGCGCATACAGCACCTGATCGACCAGGCCAGCCTCGACGTGCGCGATTTCACCGAGACGCTCGCCGAGGAGGCGGGGCGTCTGCGCCTCGCCACACGGGCACTCGGCTTGTCGCTGGGTGATCGCGCCTGCATCGCCCTGGCGCAGCAACTCAAGGCCCCAGTGCTGACGGCGGATCGCATCTGGGCCACGCTGGACATCGGCGTCAAGGTCATCGTCGCGCGCTGACTAGCCCGTCGTGACACGACAGTAGAAGGCCTTGAGATAGCGGGTTTCGGGGATGGCCGGATGCACCGGATGATCCGGCCCCTGCTCGCCGCGCTCCAGGATTTGCAGGCGTCTTCCCGCTTGCCGAGATTCTCTCAGCAGGATGCGTTGCAGCTGTTCTTCACTGAGGTGATGCGAGCAGCTGCATGACACCAGCACGCCATCGGCAGCAAGCAGATGCATGGCCGCGCGATTGAGCGCCCCGTAATGGGCCATGCCGGCCTCCTCGTCCTTCTTGCGCTTGATGAGGGCGGGTGGATCAACGATGACGAGATCGAACTGGCGGCCCTCGTGGCGCAGGGTCTTGAGCGCATCCATCGCATCGGCCTTAATGGCATCGAGCGCGACCCCGTTGAGCGCCGCACTGCGCTGGGCGGCGTCGAGCGCGGGCTGTGAGGAGTCGATACAGGTGACGTGGGTCGCGCCGAACTGGGCAGCCCGCATGGCCCAGCCGCCGACGTAGCTGAAGACATCCAGCACCCTGGCACCCTTGGCGTAGGGGGCGAGGCGGTCGCGGTTGGCGCGCTGGTCGTAGAACCAGCCGGTTTTCTGGCCGCCCTTGAGCGGGGCGTCGAAAGCCACGCCGGATTCATCGACGCGCACCCAGTCCGGCACCTCGCCAATCACTTCGTCCTCGCCACCCAAACCCTCGGTCTGGCGCATGGCGGTGTCGTTGCGGAACAGGATGCCCTTGGGTGCCAGCACCCGCTGCAAACCCTCGATCAGCAGCGGCTTGAGCAGCTCCATGCCGGCGGTGGTGACCTGGGCCACCAGCACGTCGCCGAAGCGATCCACCACCAGGCCCGGCAGACCGTCGCTCTCGCCGAACACCAGGCGGTAGTGCGGGCTGGGAAAGAGTTTTGTCCTCAAGGCGAGTGCCTGGCGGATGCGTCGCTCGAAGAAGTCGGCGTCGATCTCCGCATCACCCTGCCCGCTCAGCACCCGCACGGCGAGCAGCACATGCGGGTTGACGGTGGCGATGCCCAAGGGCTTGCCGCGATAGTCCATCAGGGCGCAGAGGCTGCCCGGCGCCATGCCCTTGATGGGCGTGGCGGTGGTGTCGAT
>JAZKHC010000066.1:0-16330 GCA_040385605.1 Pseudomonadota bacterium | reverse complement strand
TTCAACCCCAAAGTACCAGCCCTCAACTCAGCAAAACTTTTGAGAATGGGTCTAGCAAGCGCCGGGCTAACTCTTGGAGGCGAGCAAAGCCTTCAAAGTGATCGCCTCGCGCTGAATCGCTTGCTGCTGCTCAGGCTTCTTGCGCTGCCAGTTCATCACCTGCGGTTTCAGCCTTGGGTGCTTGTCGAACAAGCTCTCGTGCCGCCCGATGAAATCCCAATACAAGGTCGTGAACGGGCAGGCCTTGGGGCCGGTCGCCAGCTCCGGGTCGTAGCGGCAACCTGTGCAGTAGTTGCTCATGCGCTGGATGTACTTGCCGCTGGCGATGTAGGGCTTGCTGCCCATGAAGCCGCCATCCGCGAACTGGCTCATGCCCATCACATTGGGCAGCTCGACCCATTCAACGGCATCGACATACACCGCCAGATACCACTCGTGCACGCGCCGTGGCTCCACGCCCAGCAGCAGCGCGAACAAGCCCGTGACCATGAGGCGCTGGATGTGGTGGGCGTAGCCCGTCTCCAGCGTCTGGTCGATGGTGTGTCTGAGGCAGTTGTAGTCGGTGTCGCCCGTCCAGTAGAAGGCGGGCAGGGGCTGGTGGGCGTCGAGCGCGTTGTCTTCGAGGTACTGCGGCATGCGGTGCCAGTAGAGGCCGCGCACGAACTCGCGCCAGCCGATGATCTGGCGGATGAAGCCTTCTACGCTTTCGATTGGTGCCTCGCCCCGCCGCCAGGCGCTCTCGGCGGCTTCGCAGACTTCGCGCGGGTTGAGCAGCTTGAGGTTGATCGCCGCCGAAAGGTGGCTGTGCCACAGCCAGGTTTCGCCCGCCCACAGTGCGTCCTGGTGCGGGCCGAATTGGGCCAGACGATGCGCGATGAAATCGTCGAGGGCTTCCAGAGCCTCTTCGCGCGTCATCGGCCAGTCGAAGACGGCGAGTGAGCCGGGGTGTTCGGGGTAGTGCTGCTCGACCATCGCCATCACTTCGCGCGTGATTTTCGAGGGCTTGAAGCCGAAGCGCGTCGGCACGTTCTTGGGGCCTTCCTTGCCGAAGGCCTCGCGGTTGTCGTGGTCGAAGTTCCAGGCACCACCGGCGGGCTCACGCCCTTCCATCAGCACGTTCGTGCGCTGGCGAATCCAGCGGTAGAAGTGTTCGAGCCGGGGTTGCCTGCGGCCTTTCATCCACTCGGCGAAGTCGCTGAGCGGCAGGATGAAGTGGGTGTCGGGCAAGGTCTCGAAAAGCACGCCGGTATCGGCGGCAACACGCGCGAAGTCCTGCACCAGTCGCCATTCACCGGGCTCGACCAGCCGCACGTTTTCAGGCTTGAGCTTGCGGATGGAAGCCGCCAGTGCCTCTGCCAATGTGGCGTGGCTGTGCTCGCCCGTGGCGTGGTAGTGCACCGTCCAGCCGCGGGCTGCAAGCCATTGGCGGAAGTGCCGCATGGCGGCGATAAACACCACCAGCCGCGCCTTGTGGCTCCACACATACGCGGCTTCGGCAGGTGCCTCGCACATCCATACCGCATCGTGTGCGGGGTCGAAGCCGTCGAATGCGGCAGAAGATTCATCGAGCTGATCGCCCAGCACCACGACAAGGTTTCTCATCCCGGCATCATCGATTGCGCGCCCACAAAAAAGGAGCCTTTCGGCTCCTTTTTTTACAGCACACCAGATCAGAACTTGTAGCCGAAGCCCAGGCCGACCACGGGCCAATACTTGAAATCCTTGGCGTCGTCTTCCAGATCGTTTTCGTAGTTCTGGATATCTTGCTGAACCATCGGATCATTTTCAAAGTTGCCGGTCGGGCGCGTGGTGCCCGTGCTGTTTTCGGTGACTGTGCCAGAGCCACGGATGGCGAGATCGGCCTTGAGCGAGCCTTGGAACATCACGCCGACGTCAAAGCTGAACCAGTAGTTGCCGTCGGGCTTGATCGGCCGGCCCCAGCCCAGGCCGAGGTAGGGTGCAAAGCTGGGGAAGTCGAACTTGGCGTTGGCGCTGCCTGTGCCGTTGTAGGTGAAGTCGTCGGTTTCGTAGGTAAAGCTCTGCTCGTTCTTGGTCTTGGCCTTGACGCTGAAGCCATTCAGCAGCGCGCCGCCGGTGACGCGGAAGCTGCCGCCAAAAGGGTGGTAATCGGCCAGCGCGCCAAGGGTGAAGAGCTTCAGCTTGGCCTCGTATTCGTTGTCTTCGTCGTCGTCGAAATCCTGGTCGTAGTTGAAGCCATTGATGACGCCACGCACGTCCCAGTTCGGGGCCACGTTAGTAGCCAGCTCCAGGCCCAGGCCCAGGGTGCTGATGCGGGCACCGGCGGCAACTTCATAAGCCTGTGCGGGTGCGGCAATGACGAGCGCAGCAACAGCCACGCCCATGAGCGTTTTAAGCACGATGTGATCTCCTTTGGGTTTTTGGTGTGGTGCCGTACAGATAGTTGGCACCTGGATATGTTAACCGCGCGCACAAGCGCTCAATGGCGTTTTGCCTTGCAGGCCTCGGAGCAATAACGCACCTCGGCCCAGACTTTTTCCCACTTCTTGCGCCAGGCGAAGGGGCGACCGCAGGCGGCGCAGGGCTTGCTGGGCAGGTTGGCCTTGGCGACGTGGCGGGGCATGACGGGGGCGATTCCGGTACGATGGCAGCTTGGGAGAGGCTGCCATATTCCGCAGAGCAGGCCTTTGGATCAACACCGAGTGTCATGAACGAGCGCGACAGAGACGACCACCGCGACGAGAGTTACGACCTTCGTCAGCACGAAGCCCTGCTCAAGAGCGACCCAGGGCGCTATGCCGAGGTGGTGCGCGAGGTCTCGTTGTTCGGCATCTACCTGCTCGACCGCGAGGGCCTGATCCGCAGCTGGAACCAGGGTGCGGAGAACATCACCGGCTACAGCGAGGCCGAGATGCTGGGCCGGCCGTTCGCGGCGCTGTTCACCGAGGCCAGCCAGCGCGAGGGCCTGCCGCAGCGCACCCTGCAATTCGCCCGCGCCAACCGCCATCACAAGGACGAGCAACCGCGCCTGCGCGCCGACGGGCAGGAGCTGATCGCGCTCTGCACGCTCGATGCCGTGCGGCAGGACTCCGGCGAGCTGGCCTCGTTCGTGGAGGTATTTACTGACATCACCGAGGTCAAGAAGCGCGAGGCGGCGCTGTACCACCGCGCCACCCGCGATGCGCTGACCGGCCTCTACAACCGCGGCCATTTCACCGAGACGGCCGTGCAGGAGATGGAGCGCGCCCGCCGCTTTGCCGAGCCGCTGACAGTAGCCCTGCTCGACCTCGACCATTTCAAGCGCGTCAACGACAGCTACGGGCACGACTCCGGCGACATCGCCCTCACGCACTTCGCGGGCGTCTGCCTGGAGTTCGCGCGCAAGATCGACATCGTCGCCCGCCTGGGGGGTGAGGAGTTCGTGATCATGCTGCCGCGCGCCAACAAGGAGCCGGCCTTCGAGATCCTGCAACGCCTGCGCCTGCGCCTGATGGAATCGCGCATCACCGCCGCCAGCGGCGCGGTATTCGGGCTGACCGTGAGCGTGGGCCTGGCCTCGATGCGCAGCCACACCCGCGACCTGCGCGAGCTGCTGCGCAATGCCGACGCCGCGCTCTACAAGGCCAAGCGCGAAGGCCGCAACCGGGTGGAGTGCTGGTTCGAGTAGCCGCCTTCACCGATGTCTCGTCACACGGCGCTGGCATGTTCCGCGCATGGTGTTCCCCACGTTCATCCATCCGCTGATCCGCATGACTCGTCGCATTGAAGTCCGCCGTTCCCCCATCCATGGCAATGGCGTGTTCGCTGCCATCAAGCTGCCCGCCGAAACGCGCCTGATCGAATACCGAGGCCTGCGGCTGACGCACGACGAGGCCAACACGCTCTACGAAGGCAATGCCGAAACCGGTCACACCTTTTTGTTCACGCTCAACGACGACTACGTGATCGACGGCAACCAGCAGGGCAATGCCGCGCGCTGGATCAACCACAGCTGCGAGCCGAACTGTCAGGCCTTTCTCATCGAGCACAAGGGCGACGACCGTCGGCTCGACCGTGTGGTGATCGAGACCCTGCGGCCGCTCAGGCGCGGCGAGGAGCTGGCCTACAACTACGCCATCACCCTCGACGAGCGCCACACGCCGCGCCTGAAAAAGCTCTGGGAATGCCGCTGCGGCTCGAAGAGCTGCACCGGCACCATGCTCAAGACCCGGCCGCGCCGCCAGAAAACTTAACTGCTCTTCAGCGTCGCCGCGATCCAGCGGTCGATCTTCGCCTCCAGCACGTCGAGCGGCACCGCGCCGTCTTTCAGCACCTCGGCGTGGAAGGCGCGGATGTCGAACTTCGCGCCCAGGGCGTTCTCCGCGCGTAGCCGCAGCGCCTTGATGCGCAGCTCGCCGATCTTGTAGGCGAGCGCCTGCCCGGGGATCGCCATGTAACGCTCGGCCTCCGAGATCGCCTGCGTCTCGCTCTGGGCCGAGTTCGCCAGCATGTAGTCGATCACCTGCTGACGGCTCCAGCCCTTGTCGTGCAGGCCGGTGTCCACCACCAGGCGGATCGCGCGCCAGAGCTCGTTCTGCAAATAGCCGAAGTAATCGTACGGGTCTTGATACACACCCAGCTCCTTGCCGAGTGATTCCGCGTACAGGCCCCAGCCCTCGCTGTAGGCGGTGATGCCGCCGCCCAGCCGACGGAACTTGGGCAGGCCCGTCAGCTCCTGCGCGAGCGCGATCTGGAAGTGATGGCCGGGCACGGCCTCGTGCAGATAGAGGTCTTCGGCATCCCAGGTCTTGCGCGAGGGCAGGTCGTAGGTGTTGACGTAGAACACGCCGGCGCGGGTGCCGTCCTCGCTTGGTGCCTGGTAGCTGCCGCCCGCCGCCGACTTGTTGCGGAAGGTCTCGACCGGCCGGATCTCGAAGGCCGCCTTGGGTTGCAGCGAGAACAGCTTGCCGGCTGCCGGATCGACCTTCTTGCGCAGGCTTTCGTAGAAGCTCAGCAGTGCGGCCTCGTCCTTGAACTCGAAGCGCTTGTCGCTATCCAGAAACTTGAAGAAGGCCTGCAGGTCGCCCTTGAACTTGAGCTCGGTGATGATCTTGCGCATGGCGCCGTGGATGCGCGCCACCTCGTCGAGGCCGATCTGGTGGATCTCGGTCGGCGTGAGTGTGGTGGTGGTGCTGCTCTTGGCGCGGTAGGCGTACCAGGCCGGGCCGTCGGGCAGCGCGCCGAGGCCCACCGTGCTGCGGGTCTTGGGCAGGTACTCGTCGCGGATGTAGTTGCGCATGCCCTTGTAGGCCGGCATCAGGGTGTCGCGGATCAGCGTCGTGTATTCGGCCGTCAGGCGCGCCTTGTCCTCTGCGCTGAATGACTCCGGGAACTTGCCGATGGGTTTGTAGAACAGCGTCTGCTTCGGGTCGTCGAGAATCAGTGCGTCGAGCTGCGGCAGCACTTTCTCCATCAGCACCTTCGGCTGCACGACCCCCTTGGCCACACCCTCGCGCATGTTGGCGATGGCCTGCGTGAACAGCGGCGGGATCAGTGCCGCGCGCCTGGCCCAGTTGTCGTAGTCGGCGACGGTCTTGAAAGGCTGTGCCGAGGTGCCGCTGCCCAATTGTGCTAACTGGTTGGGCAGGCTGTAGAACTGGTTGATCGGCTGCAGATGGGCGGGGAAGCGCTCGCCCTCGATGTTGAGATCGAGCGCGCGCAGCAGCATCTGCACGCTCAGGCTGTCTTGCGTGTCGAGTGCGCTGGTGTGGATGGCCGCCACCCGGGCGCGCCACTTCAGGGCGAAGGCCAGTTGCTTCGCACGCTCCTCGGCACCGAGGAAATTCGGCAGCCGGTCGTTGTAGCGCGCATCACCCACATACGTGGCGCTGAGCGGATTCAGCGCCAGCGATTCTTCCCAGTAGTCCGCGAACAGCTGCGACGGGCTGGCGGTGGCCGGTGCCGCGGCCACCGCAGGCGGGGCAGGCTCGGTCGGGGCGGCGGCGCAGGCGCCGAGTGCGGTGACTGAGGCAAGGGCAAGGCACAGCAACAGCGGGCGGGCGTGGCGCATGGCGATCGACGGGACGGTGGAGATGGAAGATGGATGCCGCAACTCGGAAAAAGGATTGTGCCGAGTCCTCAAGCCGGCAGCACGATACGCACCTCAAGACCGCCACCCTCGCGGTTGGCCAGCACCAGCCGCCCCTCGTGCGCCTCGACGATCTCTCGGCAGAGCGTGAGCCCCAGCCCCGTGCCCTCGGTCTTGGTGGAGTAAAACGGCAGCAGGGCGTTGGCCAGCACCGCCTCGCTCATGCCGGGGCCGCGGTCCTCCACCCGCAGCACGAAGGCCGCGCCCTGTTCGCGCACCGAAAGCGTGACCGCTTCCGGGCTGCCGCCCGCCTCGTGGGCGTTCTTGATGAGATTGATCAGCACCTGTTGCAGCTGCGCCGGGTCGATTCGCGCGCAGCGCGCGGGCAGCGGCTCGCTGAGCGCAAACACCACCATGCCGCGCAGGCCGGCGACGAAGGGCTGCCACTGGACGTCCTCCAGACGCGGCCGCGGCAGCTTGGCGAAGCGTGCGTAGTCGTCGAGAAAGCCCTTGAGCCTGAGGGTGCGGTCGTCGATGGTGTCGAACACCAGCGGCAGGCGCGAGGTGTCGCCGCGCTCGAACATCAGGCGGCCCGAGTGCGCCATCGAGGCGATGGGTGCCAGCGAGTTGTTCAGCTCATGGCTGATGACGCGGATCACCTTCTTCCAGCTTTCCAGCTCCTGTCGGTTCAGCTCGCGGGTGAGGCGCTTGAAGAGGTGCAGATGGTGTTCGCGGGTGTTGAGCGTGAAGCGGCGGTGGGTGACGTGGTAGACCTCCGGCTCCTCGCCGCCGGCGATGGTGTAGAGGCCATCGGCGGGGCTGAGTGCCGCCTCGCGCAGGCTCTCGGGCACACCACCGAGCAGGGTTGCAAAGGTCGCGCCCTCCATCTTGCGGCCCTCGTGGAAGAGCTGGCGCGCGGCGGTGTTGGCGTAGAGCACGGCATCGCCGGCATTGGTGAGCACCAGTGCCCAGGGGGTGCTCTGGATGACCGTGTCGAGCAAGAGCTCGCGCTGGAACAGCTCCTGCCGCTCGCGCCGCAGCACATCGCCGATGCGGTTGTAGAGGCTGGCGAGTTCGCCCAGCTCGTCCTTGCGGTTGGCGACGATCGAGAGCGAGAAGTCGCCATCGCGGAAGCCCGCCACGCCATCGCGCAGCACGCGCAGGTAGCGGTTGATGGGGGCCATCACGCGGCGCAGGGCGAAGAGACTCAGCGGCAGCAGAACCAGCAGCGAGAACACGCCGGCATGAAATGCGGAGACATCGAAGTGGCTGACTGCCAGCGTGAAGCCGACACAGAGTGCGACGATGAGCGCGACGACGATGCTCAGCCGCGCTTCAAGGCTCATGCACTCGCCAGCCCGAACTTCTCCATGCGCCGGTACAGCGCCTGGCGCGAGAGGCCCAGCTCGCGCGCGGCGATGGCGATCACGCCCGCAGCACCTTCGAGCGCACGCTGGATGCTGTCGCGGTCGGGCTCGTTCGCCGCTGTTTCAGGCAGTGCCGCGCCGCGCTGCAAACCGAGATCGGCGGGCTGGATCTGCTCGCCCGCCGCCAGCAGGCAGGCGCGCCGCACGCTGTTCTGCAACTCGCGCACATTGCCCGGCCAGCTGTGCAACAGCAGCGCACGCTCGGCCTCGGCGCTGAACGAATGCGCGCCGTCGAGAAACGCCCGCGCCGTCGGCAGCACATCGTCACGGCGCGTGACCAGCGGCGGCACGTTGAGTTCGATCACGTTGAGTCGGTAGTACAAATCCTCGCGGAAGGTCCCGGCGCGGATGGCCGCGCGCAAATCCGCATTGGTCGCGCTGATGACGCGCACCGTGACCTGCCGCGTCTTGGTCGAGCCGAGCCGTTCGAACTGGCCGGTCTGCAACACGCGCAAGAGCTTCACCTGCCCTTCGAGCGAGAGCGTGCCGAGTTCGTCCAGAAACAACGTGCCGCCATCAGCCGCCTCGAAGCGGCCTTCGCGCGCCTTGTTGCCAGCACCCGTGTAGGCGCCGGGCTCGGCACCGAACAACTCCGCGCTCATCAGCTCGGCCGGCAGCGCACCGACATTCACCTTGATGAAGGGCGCATCGGCAAGCGGAGAATTGGCCTGGATGATCTCCGCGATTTTCTCCTTGCCTGCACCGTTCGGCCCGGTGATGAGTACCGGCACATCGGCGCGCGCCACCCGGGTGGCGAGCGTCACCGTCTCGTGCATGGCATCGCTCTCGTACACCAGCCCGCAGAGGTCGAAAGCGCCCGCCACCTTCTGCCGCACGCTCCGCCGTGCCGACTTGAGCTGCGCGTTTTCGCGTGTCGCCCTGCCGAGCTTCAAGAGGTTGTGGATGGTGGTCAGCAGCTTGCGGTCGTCCCAGGGTTTGCCGAGGTAGTCGGCCGCACCCTCCTTCATCAGGGTGACGGCCGTCTCCACGCTCGTCCAGGCCGTGAGCAGCACGATGGGCATGTCCGGCTCTTGCTGCCGGATGGCGCGGAACAGCTCCACGCCCTCCTCGCCCGAAGTCGTGTCGCGGTGGAAGTTCATGTCCTGCACGACGAGATCGATGGCGTGCTCGTCGAGCAGCAACAGTGCCTCGTCGGGAGTTTCCGCGACGAAGGCCTTGAGACCATGCAGCGAGAACAGCAAATCGAGGGCCGTGCAGACGGCGCTGTTGTCATCGACGATCAGGACGGTGGACATGGGCAGAGATTAAACGCTGCGGGTTGCGAGCGCAGGTGCCAGCTGTGAGGCACGGCGCGCCGGCACCAGCACCGCGGCGAGACCCAGCACCCACAAAAGACCCACGCCCACCGGGATGTAGCGCCAGTCCAGCGGCGGCAGGTCGAAGGTGTTGACCATCCAGAAGCTCAAGCCGAGCGAGAGACCCGAGCCAACCACTGCCCCGGCGGTGGTGATGAGCCAGCTCTCGACCAAAAAGTAGCGGACGATGTCGCGCTTCGTCGCCCCCAGCGCGCGGCGCGTGCCGATCTGCTTGTTGCGGGCATTGACGTTGAATGAGGCGAGGCCGACGATCCCTAAGCCGGTGATGCAGACGATCAGCACGATGACGCTGGTGAGGATCACCGCCATCGCCCGGTACTCGCCGTAAGCCTTGTGCTCGATCTCGGTCTGGGTTTTCAGGCGCTCGACGATGCGGTCCCGGCTGATCTCGGCCATCAGCTTTTCCACCTCCGGGATCAGGCGCTCGCGCTCGCCGGGTTCCGTGCGCACCACGTAGCGCGGGAAGTCAGGCGAGTAGCTGGAAAGAAAAATGCTGTGCTCGAGCTCGCCCCAGGTCAGCCAGGGAGTCTGCGCCCGCTCGACGATGCCGACGATGGGGATCGCCTTCTGGTTCGTGCCGTAGACGCTCTTGCCCACCGCCGCACCCGCCCCGCCATCGGGCGGAAAAAGCTTGTCGGCGAACGCTTTGGTGATGATCGCGCTGCTCATGCCGCGCTCGGCCAAGGGGTCGCGCATCTCGACCTCCGCAGGCAGGAAGTTGCGGCCCGCCACCAGCGTGACGCCGAACGCATTCAGGCCGTGGTCGTCGGTCTCGTAGTAGGCGGCGTTCTTGTATTCCTCCGGCTTGGCCTCGGGGCGAGGTGCAAAGGAGCTGGAGCTGCCACCACCACTGAGCGGCGTGCCGGTCGAGATCGAGGCATCGACCACCCCGGGCAGCGCGCGGATGCGGCGCATGTCTTCGGCGATCACCGCCTTGCCGTCGAAGTCTGCGGCAATCGGCAGGCTGAAGAAAACGAAGGTGTTGTCCACGTCCATGCCGCTGGGGCGGGACATCTTCTGCAGGCGGTCCTGGATGATGAAGATCGCGTTGGCGACGATGGCGAGCGTGATCGCGCATTGCAGGGCGATCAGCAGCGGCCCGGCGCGGCTGCGGGTAAGGGCGCGCAGGATGGGGCCTGAGTCGGAGGCGAGATGGCGGATCGGGTTCATGGCGATGTCTCCAGGTCTATTGGGTCTTCAAGAGCCCGGCCGGGCTGATCCGCGCCGCGCGCCAGGCGGGATACACGCCGGCGACCAGGCTCGAGGCGAGTGCGATGCCGAGTGCCACCAGCAACAGCGGCCCGTTCAATTGCACGAGACGCTCGTAACCCTCGTAGAGCTGCTTCACGCCGAATAGGCCGCCGAAGGCCAGCAGCACGCCGAGCGCGCCGCCCAGGAGGCCGATGAGCGCGACCTCGACCAGGTTCTTCTGCATCACCTGCCAGCGCGTCGCGCCCAGCGCCCGGCGCAGCGCGATCTCGCTGGACTTGCCGAGAAACTTGGCGAGCAGCAGGCCGACGATGTTGAGCAGGCAGACCGCGAGGAACAGGAAGGAGAGGCCGAGCAGCACGCGCGCATCCTCGGTCACCACCTCCCTTACCTTGAGCCACTCCATCACCGGAGACAGGCGGTTGTTGAGCTGGCGCGGGTAGCGGCCGAGCTTCTTCTGCTCCTGGACGTACTGGTCGATGAAGGCCTGGTACCGCTCGCGGCTGGCGGCATCCGGCAGCTCGGCCCAATACTGCAACCAGACCAGCTCGGAGTTGAGGCGGTCCTGGTAGGAATTGATCTCCTCGTCCTTCCAGCCCTGGGTGTTGCCGAAGCTTGGCAGTTGCAGTGCCTCGACCAAGCCCATGGGCACGAAGACGCCTTCCGGCTCGCCAAAGTCGTTGTTGTTGAGATCGTAGAACTTCGGGGTGGGATGCCAGTCGGCCAGCACACCCACCACCCGGTAGTCGCGCTTGTCGAGCTTGATGGTCCTGCCGATGCTGTCGGCACCGCCGAAGACCTTGTCGTTGGTCTTCTTGCTCAGCACTGCGACCTGCTGCGGGGCGCTGTCCGCTTCCTTCGCCCAGCCGCCGCCGTACTCGAAGGGCACGTCGAACATCGAGAAGAACTCGCTGGTGGTGATGCGAGCCTCGGCCATGAACGGCGGCAGCTTCTCGTCCGGCAACTGCACGCCGAAGCCGGAGGCGAACATCGCCGCTTGCCGCTTGGGAATGTCCGATTTCAGCAGCGCCTGCACGTCGCGCCAGGTGAGCTGCGGCGGCGGCCGCCCCTCGTCGCTCCAGGCTTCGTTCGGGTCCCAGCTATCCAGTTGCACCGCGTACAGCACACTGCTTTTCTGCGGGATGGGGTTGCGGCTCATCAGCGTGTAGACGGTGAGCGTGGTCATGCACACGCCGATGCCGAGGCCGATCGCGCCGATCATCAGAGCCGACAGCACCGGGTTCTTGCGCAGGCTTTTCCAGGCCAGAAAAAGGTTGTGGGCGAGCATGGGGCTTTCCTAGGCGGCGAGCGCGTCGCGCGCGGCGGCGGCTTGCGAGAAGTCGGTGAAATCGCTCACCTGCCCATCCATCACATGGATGTTGCGATGTGCGCGGCGCGCGAGTTCCGGGTCGTGCGTGACCATCACGATGGTGGTGCCTTTGGTGTTGATCTCTTCCAGCATCTCCAGCACCTGCCTCGCCATCAGCGAGTCCAAATTGCCGGTGGGTTCGTCGGCGAACAGGATGCGCGGCGTGCCAGCGAGTGCGCGGGCGATGGCGACGCGCTGCTGCTGGCCGCCGCTGAGCTGCGAAGGCAGATGCCTGGCGCGGCTCGCCAGCCCCACCTGCTCCAGCGCGCCCTGGATGCGGCGGCGGCGCTCCTTGCCGTCGAAACCACGGTAGCGCAGCGGCACATCGACGTTGTCGAACACGCTCAAGTCGGGGATGAGATTGAAGCCCTGGAAGATGAAGCCGATCTTCTCGTTGCGCAGACGCGAGCGGGCGTCGTCACTCAGATGGCTCACGTCCCGGCCATCGAGCAGGTAAGTGCCGGTGTCGAAGGTTTCGAGCAGGCCCGCGATGTTGAGGAAGGTGGTCTTGCCCGAGCCGGAAGGCCCGGTGACGGCGACGAACTCGCCCTCTTTCACCGTCAGGCTGAAGTCGCGCAGCGCATGGGTCTGCACGAGATCGGTGCGGAAGACTTTGCTGATATGGGTCATTTGCAGCATGGAAGAAGCTCCGGATTAGTCACGCAGATAAAGGGTTTCGGCATCGTCGAACTGATCGCTGCCACTCAGGATGATTTCGTCGCCGGCTTTAAGGCCGTCGAGCACTTCGACGGACGCCAGGCTGGTGGCCCCGGTGCGGATGGCGGTGCGGCGTGCGTTGCCATCGACCACCACATAAGCACTGCGACCGCTGCCCCCTTCGAGGAAAGGCCCGCGCTGCACCATCAGCACCTCATCGCGCTCGTCGAGCACGATGCGCACGCTCACGCGCTGGTTCTGGCGCAGCTCCTTCGGCGTGTCGCCGTCGAAGCGCACGCGCGCCACCACCTGGCCATTGAGCACTTCGGGTGAGAGCGCTGTGAGCTTGCCCGCGTGGCGCTGCTCGCCCCAGGCGATCTCGGCGGCCATGCCCAAGCCCATGCTCTGCGCATATGTCTCCGGCACCTGGATCTCCACTTCGAGCGCGGAAAGATCAACCACCGTCAGCAGCGGCTGGTTGGCGGCGACAGCGGACTTCTGCTGCACGGCAAGATTGCCGACGATGCCATCGACCGGCGCCTTCACGGTCAGCTCTTCCGCGCGCCGCGCGAGATTGGCGACGAGCAGGGCCTGGCGCTCGGCCTCCTGCTGGCGGGTGCGCAATTCAAAGTTGAGGCCTTCGGCCAGAAGACCCGCTTCTTCCTGCATCTGCCTGGCGCGCACGCGGGCGATGGTCAGCTCGTCGGCGCGGCGCGCGACTTCGATGTCCGGCATCACGCCACGGCGCTTGGCGTCTTCGGCGCGGGCCAGCTCGCGCTCGCTCGCACCCTCGGTGACTTTCGCAAGCTCGATGGCGAGCTGTCCCTGTGACTGGCGCGTGCGCGCATCTACTCTCTGGCGTGCGACCGCCGAGCGCAGGCTGTCGAGATTCACGGCTTCTCGCGCCAGCTCGTTGGTGATGTCCGGGCTGTCGACAGTCGCCAGCACCTGGCCTTTCTTGACGTTCTCGCCCGCAGCAACGAGCAGCGTCACCACGCCAGCGCCGCTTGCATACAAGGTCGGGCTCACGGCAGCGACGGCCTTGCCCTGTGCTGCGACATCCGACACGAAGTGGCCGCGCGTGACGGTGGCAAAGCGCAGGCGCTCACGCGACACCGAACGCTCGGCCGACGAATAGCGCGACAGCGCTGGCCAGGCGGCGGCGATCAACATCAGCAGCACCGGCACGGCCAGCCAGCGCCAGCGGCGTTGCGGGCTGGTGCTGGCGAGCGCGGTGTCCTGCCCGGCGGTGCCCTGGATCACTGATTTAGACCTCGACCGGCGTGCGCGCGAACTGGAAGTGCTTCCACACCATCTTCAGCCAGCGTTGCACGCTCCGGCGGTTCGCGTCGTTCTTGACATGGACAACCTCCGCCTTGCGCTGCTGCCACTCGGCCAGCGTGTAGCTGGCCTTGGGCGTGACGATCACCGGCTCGAGCGTGACCGCTGCCAAGGTGCGCGGGGCGCTGCGGCGGGCCTGCCACTCGGCCACGGTGTACTGGGCGCGGGGAGTGACGATGACGGGGGCGAGCATCACCGCCGTCTGGCGCGCCTGCCACTCGCTGGCGCTGTAGCGCGCGGCCGGGGTGACGATCACGGCTTCGAGCGTGACGGCCTCGATGGGGCTTGCAGGGGCAGCCGCGGCGACCGTGCTGGCCGCGAGCAGCGAAGCGAGGATGAGGTTGCGGGTGGTGAACATGGCGAACTCCTTTTTGCCGGGGTGCATCACTCCCAAAGCCAGCCGCGTGCCAAGCCGCGCAGAATCATCAAGTAGCTGTTTAATAAGGCGTTAATGTTGATGAGCCAAGCCAAAACCGTGTCCGTAGGTGGACATCGGACAGCCCAGCGGACACTTTTGCCGGATCGGCGGACACCAGGCCGGGCAAATCACATGGCGATGCCGATCGCGCGCGATCGCCGATGCCCCCGCATCGCCAATCACGGCCAACGCTGGCACCTGTTTTGCGTTCGCAGCTCCTGCCTGATCAGCCTGTGCCCCCGATGCGCGTGATGCTTGTGGATGACGATGCCCAGCGACTCGACATGCTCGAGGCCGCGCTGCATGCCGTTGGCCACGCCGTGGTGGCGCGCCGCAAGACCTGCGACGACCTGCTCGCCGCCGCCCGCGAGAGCAAGCCGGAAATCGTGCTGATCGACGTCGACAGCCCCGGCCGCGACATGCTCGAATCGCTGGCACAGATCAGCTTGAACGACCCCATGCCGGTGGCGCTGTTCGCGGCGAAGAGCGATGTCGAGAGCATCCGCCGCGCCATGCGGGCGGGGGTGTGCGCCTATGTGGTCGATGGCCTGAGCGCATCACGCCTGCAACCCGTGATGGAGGTCGCCATTGCCCGCTTCGCCGAGCATCAGGCGCTGCGGCGCGAGCTGGACGATGCCAAGAGCCGCCTGAGCGATCGCAAGGACATCGACCGCGCCAAGGGCTTGCTGATGGCACGGCGCAATCTCACCGAGGAGCAGGCTTATGAGCAGCTGCGCAAGGCGGCGATGAACCGCAATATGAAGATCGGCGATGCGGCACGCGCCGTGGTCGCGGCGGCGGATCTGCTGTGAGCAAGCCCACGCTCGAAATCACCCAGCTGACGCTCGGCGTGATCCCGCTCACCGACTCAGCACCCCTGGTGGTGGCCGAGGCCGCAGGCTTCTTCGCGGCCGAGGGGCTGGATGTGGCGCTCGCCACCGTGCGCTCCTGGGCGGCGATGCGCGACAAGTTGGCAGCCGGCCGCTTCGAGGGCGCGACCCTGCTCGCACCCATGCCGCTCGCCGCCGCCTTCGGGCTTGATCCGGTCGCCACACCCATTCTCACCGTGAAGGCACTGTGCCAGGGCGGCAGCGGCTTTTGCGTGACGCCTGATCTCCATGCGCGGCTGTGCGAACACGGCGCGTCAGAGCAGTCGACACCGCTCGAATGGGCGCAGGCGATGCGCAGACTGGTCGAGGCCGAGCGCGGCGCACGAACAGCCCCGACGTTGGCCCATGTCTATCCCTACAGCACGCACCACTACGAGCTGCGCTACTGGCTGGCGAGCGTGGGCCTGCAACCGGAGCTGGACTTGAACCTCGTCACCGTGCCGCCGCCCCTGATGGTGCAGCAGCTCGAAGCGGGGCGCATCGACGGTGCCTGGGTCGGCTCGCCCTGGCCCGCGCTCGCTGCCGCGCGGGGCGTGGCGAAGGTGTTGTTCGACAAGCGCCAGTTCTGGAATGGGGGGCCGGAGAAGGTGTTTGCCGTCACCCAGCCCTGGGCCGAGCGCAATCCCGCCACGCTGGCCGCACTGCTGCGCGCCCTGATCGCGGCCGGTCGCTGGCTCGATGACCCTGCCAACCACCCGCAGGCTGCGGCCTGGCTGCAAGCCACGCTCATGCCGGATGTGTCGACGGCCCTGCTCTCCGGCGAAATGAAGACCCTGCGCTTTCACGAAGGCCTGGCCGGCTTCCCCTGGCGCTCGCACAGCCGCTGGCTGCTGGAGCAGATGCGCCGCTGGCAGCACCTGCCGCCGGCCGCCGATCTGGAACGTGCCGTCGCCAGCTGCCGCCCCGATCTCTATCGCAGCGTCGCGCGCGCGGTGGGCGAGCCGCTGCCGCTGAGAGACGAGAAGATCGAAGGCGCGCACGAAGCTTCCTATGTGCTGCAAGGCGAGTCCGGCGCGCTGACGCTACCGGCTGACCGGATCATGGATGGCACCAGCTTCGACCCGCACCGCATGGCATGAGCATTGCTTGAGATGAGTCAGCACCAACGACGGTGCTACCGCGCGCCCTGACCGGATGCGCACGAGACAAAGGCGTCTCGCCCCTGCTGGCTTCACCTGAAGCCGCTTGGACGAGCGCCTTTTTTTGTTGTCCGTCGTTTGCCGCTGCCGGAGTTTTTTAGTGACCACTGCCTCGCCCCGCCCCAAATTAGTGCTCGTCGGCCACGGCATGGTCGGCCAGAAGTTTCTCGAACAGCTGCATGTCGTCGCCCCGCACTGGCAGGTGGAAGTGCTCTGCGAAGAGCCGCGCCCCGCCTACGACCGCGTGCATCTGTCGAGCTATTTCACTGGCACCACGGCCGAGCAGCTGTCGCTGACGCCGGGTGATTTCTTTGCTTCGACCGGCTACACGCTGAACCTCGGCGAGGGTGCAGCCACGCTCGATACCGCAGGCAAGGCCGTCACCACCACTACCGGCCGCGTGCTGCGCTATGACGCCCTGGTGCTCGCCACCGGCAGCTACCCCTTCGTGCCGCCGCTGCCCGGCAAGGACCGCGCGCACTGCCTGGTCTACCGCA
>JAZKHC010000065.1:0-10651 GCA_040385605.1 Pseudomonadota bacterium | reverse complement strand
AGGGCGAGACGGTGGCGATGCGCGTCTACCCCAGCGAGCAGCGGCTTTACCTCGCTGCCGTGTACACACCACTCAACTGGTTGCTGGGGCCAGTGCGCTTCGCGGCCATGGCCCTGTTGCTGCTGTTTGCGGCCTTGATGCCGGGGCAGCGGGTGCTGCTGTGGCTGTTGCCCACCTTGGCCGCTTTGTCGATGACTATCGGCTGATGACATCAGCGGCATAGCCAAGGGGCGTAAGTGATGCCAAAGCGGCGGCGCAGGTATTCACCACACCGTGTTGCCGCAACGGTTACGATTTCGAACCGGTTTCAGCGCCCAAGGATTCGCCATGATGTTTTCGAGACTCTCCACCCTGCTGCTGCTTGCGGCAGCGGCATGCGCTGTCCAGGCCAGCGATGCCTTCTACGGCTACGCCTACGATCTCGACAGCGGCAAATACCTCTACACCGAGGTGCATCAGCCGGTGATCGAGGGTGGCAAGGAGGTCGCCAGCACCATTCGCTATTACACGCCCGACGGCAAGGAGATCGGCAAGAAGACGCTCGACTACCGCGCCGACGCCTACGTACCGAAGTTCCGCTTCGATCTGCCTGGCGAGGGCTATGCCGAGGCCATCACCGGCAACGGCGAGAGCATTGACATGCTCAAGATCAGCGGCAAGGGCAAGGAGAAGCGCAAGTCCATCGCGCGGGCTGAAGGCCTCAATGCCGCCGACTCCGGCTTCAACCATGCGGTGCAGGACAATCTGCCCAGGCTGGTGAAGGGTGAGACGGTGAACTTCAAGTTCGCGGTGGCGGGCCAGCTCGACAGCTACCGCTTCAAGATCAGCAAGGTGGGCGAGGGCACGTTCGAGGGCAAGCCAGCGGTGAAGCTGCTTGTGCAGGCCGATTCGCTGCTGCGCTTCGTCGCACCTGATCTGAATCTGCTGTACGACGCCAGCGCCAAGCGCCTGCTCGAATACAAGGGGGTGTCCAACATCCACGACCCGGCTACCGGCAAGGCCTACAACGCCCGAATCGTCTATCTCGCCAAGGCCCCGGACGACGCGCCCAAGAATCTGCCCCCGCTGCCCTGAGACTCAAGGAACTCCCATGCGCGAACTTCTCCTCTCGCTGCTGCTCGCCACCAGCCTCACCGCGCATGCCGATGCGGGTGCCCTCGATGAGGCCCTCGCCGAGGCCAAGTCCAAGCAGGCCCCAGTGCTGCTCGATTTCCACGCGCCCTGGTGCTACTCCTGCTACTTCATGAAGAAGAACGTGCTCAACGGCCCGGAATGGGTGAAGGCCGAGCGCAGCATGGTGGTGGTGGAGGTCGATGCCGACTCGCCCGGGGGCGCGGCATTGAAGGATCAGTTCGCGGTCAAGGCGCTGCCGAGCTACGTGGTTCTCAACGCCGAAGGCAGCGAGCTGGGCCGTATCAGCGCCGAGCGCACGCGGGCTCAGTTCTACAAGGAGCTCGGCGAGATCACCGCCCGCAACAGCTCGCTCGACGCCCTGCGCAAGGAGGCCGCCGAGGGCGGAAAGCGCAGCGTTTCGGCCACCCGCCTGGTACTCACGGCGCAGCTCGCCCGCAACGAGGGCCAGCAGGGGCTGGACTGGTTTGCGACGCTGCCGCCTGCGGTGCAGGCCGATGCCATCAAGCGCGGCGACAAGCTGGCCCGCACCCTCGCGCGCCTGCAACTGAAAGCCGCCCTAAAGAACAAGCAACCCGAAGCCTGCCTCGCCGCCGCCGACAAGGCACTGAGCGGCACGCTCGACTGCGAAAGCCCGTACGATCTCGATGGCGCGCTGGAATGCACCAAGCCCGAAGCCAGCGCCGCAGCCAGCGAGCCGCGCAAGGCCTTTCTGGCGGCTCAAGCGCCACGCTTCGAGAAGTTGCTGAGTGGCACCGTGCTGGGCAAGACGCAGGGCTGTGCCGATGCGCGCAGCGCGGTGTTCTCGCTCGCTGATCTCCATGAGGCGCAGGGCAACACTGCCGCACGCGCCGATACCTTCAAAAAAGGCATCGCCTTCTTCGAGCCTAAGGTCGGCAAGAACGCGAGATCCGACCGCAACGCCGCCGACAACCTGCGCGTGTTCTACGACGCCGCCGGTGAGAGTGCGAAGCTCGATGCCCTGCTGGAAAAGCTGGTCGCCGCCTATCCCGAGGACTACGTCTATGCCAACCGCTACGCCCGCGTGCTGGCTGCGCGCGGCGAGCACGAAAAGGCATTGCCCTGGTTTGCCAAGGCCAGTGAAAAGGCCTATGGCATCAACCGCCTCAAGAACGCCCAGGCGCGCGTGCAATCACTGCTCGCCCTCAAGCGCGCGGATGAGGCTCGTGTGGCCGCCGCCGAGGCCTTGAAGGCCAACGGCCCCTGGTTCCCCGAAGAAATGACGAAGTTGAAAGCTCTCCTGCCCGCCGCATGACGACTTCGCCGGAAACCACCGCGAGACTCACCGTCACCTGCCCCGACAAGCCCGGCATCGTCTCGGCCGTCACCACCTTTCTCTACCACCACGGCGTCAACATCACCGAGCTGGACCAGCACTCCAGCGATGCCTACGGCGGCAAGTTTTTTCTGCGCCTGGAGTTTCAGACGCCGACGCTCGATGTGACCGGCGAAGCGCTGGTGCGTGCCTTCGGCGAAGTGGTGGGCAAGCCCTATGCGATGGACTGGCGCATCCACTTCGCCGCCATCAAGCCGCGCATGGCGATCCTCGTGAGTAGACACGACCACGCGCTGATGGAGCTGCTCTGGCGCGTGCAGCGCGGCGAGCTCAGGGTCGAGATTCCGATGGTGATTTCCAACCACGCTGATCTCAAGTGTGCGGTGGAGAGCTTCGGCGTGCGCTTCGAGCACATCGCCATCGACGCGGCCACGCACGAGGTGGCCGAGGCGAAGATGCTCTCACTGTTGCAAGGGCAGGCGGACTTCATCGTGCTCGCACGCTACATGCGCATCCTCTCGCCGGCGTTCGTGGCCGAGTGGCCGCAGCAGATCATCAACATCCACCACAGTTTTCTGCCCGCTTTTGCGGGTGCCGACCCGTACCAGCAGGCCGACGACCGCGGTGTGAAATTGATTGGTGCCACCGCCCACTACGTCACCGCCGAACTCGACCAGGGGCCGATCATCGAGCAGGACGTGGGCCGCGTCAGCCATCGCCACAGCGTGCCCGACCTGCGCCGCCTCGGCCGCGATCTCGAACGCCAGGTGCTCGCCCGCGCCGTGCGCTGGCATGTGGAAGACCGCGTGATCGTGCATGGCAACAAGACCATTGTCTTTGCCTGAAAAATGACGTGAGAGGTCATTGGCGTCAGTGCATACAGGGCAGGAGAATGCAGCACCACCCTTTTGGATTCTCTGCCATGAACCTGCGCGACCGGTTGTTCAAGACCCCCTGGCTGTTCAAGACCTATCTCAACCTCTGGGGGCCGTATCGCGGTGCCGGCATCCGTGTGGTGGAGGTCGCGCCCGACTTCGGCCGCATCGTGGTCGAACTGCGTGAGTTGCGCAGCAACCGCAACGCCGTCGGCACCCACTTCGGCGGCAGCCTGTACTCGATGTGCGACCCTTTCTACATGTTGATGTTCATCAGCCGGCTCGGCAAGGAATTCGTGATCTGGGACAAGGCAGCACACATCGACTTCGAACGGCCCGGTAAGGGCACCGTGACGGCGACCTTCACTCTGACGGCAGACGACGATGCGAAGGTGCGACGCGAGACCGAGAACGGCGTGCGCTACACGCCGACCTATGTCGTCGAGGTGATGGATGCGAGCGGCCAGCGCGTGGCCAAGGTCGAGAAGGTTTTGTACTTCCGCCGCAAGCCAGCCAAAACCTAGAAACCTAAGGGTTCAGACCGGATGAAAGCTCATCTTCAAGCCCAGCGCAGTAGCCACTTTCATCACCGTGGCAAAGCTGGGGTTGCCCTCGCCTGAAAGGGCCTTGTAGAGACCCTCTCGGGTCATGCCAGTGTCGCGGGCAAGCTGGCTCATGTTGCGCGCTCGGGCGACAGTGCCGAGGGCCTGCGCAACCAGGGCGGGGTCATCACCACTTTCTTCCATCACCGCCTCCATGTAGGCGGCGATGCTTTCTTCACTGTGCAAGTAGTCGGCGCTGTCGTAGCGGCTGAAGGTTTCTTTTTTCATGGGTCAATCCGTCCACTGCGCGGCAATGGCCCTGGCTTTTGCGATGTCCTGCGCCTGCGTGGACTTATCACCACCGCAGAGCAGCACGACCACCAGCAGACCACGCCGCATGAAATACACCCGATAGCCGGGGCCGTAATCAATCCGCAGTTCCGAGATGCCATCGCCGACCGGCTTCACGTCGCCGGGGTTGCCCGAGGCGATGCGATCCAAGCGCACCTGAATGCGCGCGACGGCGCGGATATCTCTCAGTGCGCTGAGCCAACGGTCGAAACTGGCACTCTTGACGAGCTCGATCATGTGTCAACTATAGTTAACGTTGAGGGCGTGTCAATCATCAGCGTGATGAGGCAGTGGCTACCGAGGCTTGATGCCATTTGTCTGGTCATTGCGAGGCGTTAGGGTAGAGGCCCTTGAGCGCACAGAGACCTGCAATGACCGTCACCATCACCGACTTTCTCGTCAAGAAGGATGATCTGCACCAGACCCGCTTTGCCGAGCGCGCGTTACCTGCGCTGCAAGACGGCGAGGTGCTGCTCAGGGTGGATCGCTTCGCCTTCACCGCGAACAACATCACCTACGCAGTGATGGGCGAGTCGATGGCGTACTGGCAGTTCTTCCCCGCCAGCGATGCTGGCTACGGGCGCATCCCGGTGTGGGGCTTTGCCGACGTGCTCGAATCGCGCTGTGCCGGTATCACCGTTGGCGAGCGCCTGTATGGCTACTTGCCCATGTCCACGCATCTGGTGATTGCGCCCGGCCGCGTCAGCGAGGGCCTGATCACCGATGCCGTGCCGCACCGCGCAGCACTACCCAGCATCTACAACACTTACAACCGCGTGTTGAAAGACCCGAGCTACGACCCGAAGCACGAGGCAGAACAGGCGCTACTCAGGCCGCTGTTCACCACCTCGTTCCTGATCGAGGATTTTCTTAGCCACAACGACCACTTCGGTGCGACCGCCGTCGTGCTCAGCAGCGCCAGCAGCAAGACCGCGATTGGTGTCGCCCACCAGTTGAAGCAGCGTGGCCAGGTGCAGGTCATCGGCCTCACCTCACCCGGCAATGCCGCCTTCGTCGAACGCACCGGCTGTTACGACCTGGTGCTGCCTTACGCCAAGGCGCTGCAAGCCATGCCCGCCACGCAGAAAACCGTGTTCGTTGATTTCTCCGGCAACGGCCAGCTGCTGCACGATATCCACCACCACTTCGACGATGCGCTCGTCTACAGCTGCCTGGTCGGCGGCACGCACTGGGACCAGCGCGCCACCCAGCACGCGCTGCCCGGTGCCAAGCCCACGTTCTTCTTTGCACCAACGCAGGCCAAGAAGCGGAGTGCGGATTGGGGGCCGGGTGGGGTTGAGAGTCGCGTGGGTGCAGCGTGGAGGCCGTTTCTCTCCTCAGCCACCTATTGGCTTGAGGTGACAGAGCGTTTCGGCACAGCACAGATGGCGCTGATTTACGACGAGACCTTGAGCGGAAAGACTGTGCCAGATCGGGGATACATGCTGGCTTTCTAGGGCAATGGGGCGCAGCTAAGTGTACGGACCCAAGAAGCGCGAGCCATTGAAGTGGATCAGGTGCGTCGGTGCTTCGGCGCACCACACTTCTGTTTCCCAGGCAATGATGGAGAGGTATTTCGCCATTGCTGCTCGCGTGGGGAATGCGGTCACGAATACCAACCCCGCACTGCAATGGACAAACAGCCTCTTCAGTTCCTCATGCCGCTTGCCATCGACTGGGCCATGACTCGTCACCGATTCGCACAGCAGCAGCCAGTTCTTGTCTGGCATGTAGATCATGACGTCCGGCATCTTGCCGTGAGAGTCGATGCGAACGCCCAAGGCCAATAGCGCAGCGTCGTCGTAATAGCCCCATTTCTTGTCTTGGCGGTGTCGCCCGCATAGATCAGCTGGCTACCCGGTGCGTAGTGCGCACCGAAGACCTCGACGATCTGCCGGATCAGCATGCTGTGCTCGCCTGGCGAGAGTTTCACCTCTTTGCCTGCGGCGACTTTAAGTGGCACATGCGCCAAGTCACGTTCCATCGCGTAGTGCGCGGCGAGCGAGCCGACTTGCTTCTTGAAGAGTGCCAGCGATTTGGACCACTGCGGTGTGCCAAAGGTCTGCACGAGCGCAATCATCTCCGGCGTCACCTGATACACCGCTGCGGGGGAGTTAGTCGGGCGATCTGGCTTGTCGGGATTGTAGGCCGCAAGCCCCGCGTCGCAGAACTGGTGCAAGGACTGCCGACGGATCGTTTCTCGCGTGTTCGGTGCGTAGGGTTTTGCCATGTAGTGTTGGCTGGCGAACTCCATGATCGGTGTGATGCCGATCAGGGGATTCTTTGCATCAGCCCAAGCGTCCTTACGCTTGAGATCGCAGATGGCCAGCAGGCACAAGGCCGAACGCTCGTTGAGCTGCGCCCTTGGTATACCGACTTCAGTGAGTATTTTCAGCGCCTCCTGCACGTGCTTATGCATTCTCTCTACCCATTTTGCGCAGCTGTTCAAGCGAGGGATATCTCAGCCGTCGCAGGTCAGTGGCATTGACCTGCGTGTGACCCGAAAAAGTTCTGAAATAGTCATCCACCGCTTTCGAGTTCAGGTAGGCAGCCATGCCCTTGGCAAGGTCCGGCTCCAGCCCGTGCTTGTCTTGATGCATCACGTTCAGGTGGTTCTCGAAACCGATCAGCGCGCCTGGCAACTCGCCCTCTTGCAGAACATAGGCAACGACCCGGCGTTTTTCCTCTTTGCTGGTGAATCGCTTGAGCAACACATAACAGCCGTTCGGCATCAGCCAGCTGCGCGTTTCGGCATTGACCATAATGGCGTTGGGCTTGCGCTGCGCTTTGGGCCACTCGATCTGGCCCTTGGAAAAATGGGTGGCATACAGCAGCGGCACGCTGTTGTCAGAGGGCTCTTGCAGCAGATGGCTTTTCAAACGGAAATCCACGACCGGGCCGGTGCAGATGTCGAGCCCGATTTCGCGCAAGGGCTTGCCCGGCAAGCCTGTTGTGCTGGCTGTGCCCAGGGTGGGTACATGAATGAAACACTCTTCGTCATTCGGCGTGACGACGGCTGAAAACGGTACGAGACGCTGGCTGATATCCGTGAGCGTTTGATCGTGTGAGGCAGAAATCTTCACGTCACCCTGCGCCGCGCCGACGATCAGTTTGATGATGACGTTTTCCTGCAATACGGCGTCGTCTCCGAAGGCTTTGTCGCGGCTCTTGAAGATGTGGATGTGCGCGATGGCCGCATGCTCGAAAAGCCAGTAGCGGAATGGCTTGAAGTAGGGGCCATTCATCCAGGAACGCGGGATGATCGCCACGACCTGCGCGCCTTTGCGGCACAGCGCAATCGCGCAGGCCAAAAAGCAGGTGTAGAGATTGCTCGTCTCCACGCCAATCTTGCGCACCAGGGTGCGATGTGTGCTGCCGGTCGGTATTTTATTGTAGGGCGGGTTGAGGATCGCCACGTCGTAGCGCGGGCGGTCATTCGCTGCGATCAAGCGCACCGCCTGCTCAATGAAATCGCGGTGCATGACCTGATGCGTGCCAGGAAAACCGCTCAAGGTTCGCTCAAGGCCTGGGATGAAGCGGTGTTCGAGTTCGTAAGCGGTCACCACGCCACGGCCGTGCAAACGAGTGAGCAGCGAGGCCGATAGCATGCCGATGCCCGCACCGGGGTCGAGGATGGCAGGCGAGCCGCCGTCATCCACGACCAGCGAAGCCATGTAGTCGGCGATGGGGGTCGAGGTGAAGAACTGGCCGAACGTGGAGCGATGCGCTCTGTCCATGCCCGCCGTGGCGGCGATGCGGCGCAAGTCCAGATCGGGGGCAAGATCATCCATGCGCCGATTTTAGTCGCTGGCTCGGCTCAATCCGCCCAGGCTCCGTTCGTCACCCGCAGTACATAAAACCCGCTGTAGACATCGCTGTACCAAATCTCCTTGCGCTCGGGCACGAAGCTGGGGCTGGACATGGCGTAGCCGCTGGCTTCGAGCACGGGCGTGATGCGGGGTGTGAGGGGCGGGTTGAAGTAGGCGATCTCTTTGGGCTTGGCGGGGTCGCGGATGTCGAACACGCGCAGGCCCGAGACGATCATGCTGCAGGCGACGATGTCCGGGTCCACGCGGCTGGGGATGTTGCAGTAGTGGCCCGCATAGCCCTGGCCGATGAAGGCGGCACCGGGGTCGTTGGCGATGGCGGCGAAGTTTTCGGGATTGTGCACTTCGAGTCGGATGTCGGAGATCACCTTGGGCTTGGTTTCGTCGCCGATGTCGATGATGCGCGCGGCACCCACGCCGCTGTCGCGCGCGAACTCGTCGATCTCCAAGAGGTAAGGGCGGCCGTTGCGCGTGAAGGGCAGGGCGTTCTGCGGGATGCTCGATGGCGTCCAGCTCAGGCGTGAGATTTCGCGCGCCTGCGGGTTGGTCTTGCGGGCCTGGAAATCCGACACATCGAGAATGATGAGGCCGCGATCTTTCGGCGTGTCCGGCACATCGCAGCTCACCGCGTAGGCGCAAGCCGCACCGGCAAGACCCACGCCGGCGAGGTAGGCGCGGTTGCCGTCGTTGCTGATGGAGAGACCATGCGAATAGAAGGGGATTACGCCGAGCACCAGCGGCAGGGCGGGGTTGCTGAGGTCGATGGCGGTGATGGTCGGCGTGCCGGGCGAGGCGGTGTAGAAGGTCTTGCCATCGGGGGATATGCCGCTCTCGTGGCCGAGCAGGCCGAAGCTGGCGATGGATTTGGCGACCGGCTTGCGGCAGTCGGGTTCGAGCGAATACACATCGACGAAGCCGGGGTAGAGCGCCGCATTGCCGGTGACGGCGGCGAGCAGGCCACTTTGCTGGCTCACCACCAGCGACTCGTGCGGGCTGAGCATGGCCGGGGTTTCCAGCCGCGCAGTGAGCACCGGCTTGGTGGGGTCGCTCATGTCCAGCACGTTCACGCCGGATTCGCCCGTGCCGAAGTTGGTGGGGTAGGTGAGTGTGGTGTCGTAGTAGGCGCAGTCGCGGCCGGTCTTGTCGGTGTAACGCTCCACCTTGAAGCCGCCGACGGTGCCCACGCTGGTCGGCACCGTGTAGCTGCCGATCACTTCCACATTGCAGTTGTAGCCTTGGGCTGCGCGACCACTGTCGTGCTCGGCACGGCTGATGCGGCCCTGCATGCCCAACTCCGGCCGTGAGCCTGGGCCGCAGGCTGCCTTGGGTGTGGCGGGCGCACCGACCGGGATCGCGGGCTGCTGCGAGCGGCCGGAACCGCCACCGCAGCCACAGAGCAGCGCGGTGATGGTCAGCAGCAGCGGGTATGCAGGACCTCGATTCATGTCAGGTCTCCTCCCGAACACATCGACTCACCACTTCAGGGATCAGCTCTCCCAGCTTACCTGCCCGCGTTTCTCGCCTTCCTTGGTGATGAGCGTGCGGTAGCGGTTTTCGATCTCGTTGCGCTTCACCTTCATGGTGGGCGTCATCAGATTGTTGTCGATGGTCCAGGCGTCTTTCACCACCACGACCTTGGCGATGGCCTCGTGCGGTTCCAGCGTGGCGTTCACCGCCTCCATCTCGGCGATGAGGCCACGCTCGGCGTCTTCGCGCGGCTTGTTGCGGCCGATCTCGCTCAAGCTCACCAGCATGATCGGCTGCTTCAGCTCGCTGCCGACGAAGCAGAGCTGCTCGATGTCGGTGTTGCGCGCCAGCGCCCCTTCGATGGGGGCGGGGGCGACGTACTTGCCCTTCATGGTCTTGAAGATGTCTTTGGTCCGGCCGGTGATGTAGAGGTAGCCATCCTTGTCGATGCGGCCCTTGTCGCCAGTGCGCAGGTAGCCGTCTTCGGTGAAGGTTTCTTTGGTCTTCTCGGGCTCCTTGTAATAGCCGCTCATCACGCCCGCGTGCTTGTATTGAATCTCGCCGTCGGCGGCGATGCGGGTGTTGGCACCCACCATCTCGCGCCCGACCGAGCCGATGCGATTCGCGCTGGGCACGTTGGCGCTGGCGTAGATGCAGTTCTCGGTCATGCCGTAGCCCTGCAAGACGTTGATGTCGAGCTTGGCGAACCATTCGATGAGTGCCGAGGGCATGGGCGCGGCACCCGAGAAGATCAGCCAGGCGCGGTCAAGGCCAATCGCTTTCTTGATCTTCTTCTTGATGAGGCTGGAGAGGATGGGAATCTTCAGCAGCTTGTCGAGCTTTTCCTGCGGCATCTTCTTCAGCACGCCGGCCTGGATGCGCGTGTAGACCAGCGGCACGCCGAAGAAGCGCGTGGGCCGCACAAAGGCCAGCTGCTCGGGCAGCTTTTCGAGATGTTCGAGGAAGTACACCTGCGCGCCCAGGTAGAGGCTGGCGATCTCCAGCGCGCCGCGCTCGAAGGCATGCGCGAGAGGCAGGTAGCTGAAGAAGATTTCCTCCTTCTTCGGCGGCATGGTTTTCAAGAGGCCATCGGTGGTGAACTGGATGTTGTTCCAGTCCATCATCACGCCCTTGGGGTGGCCGGTGGTGCCGCTGGTGTAG
>JAZKHC010000064.1:0-12073 GCA_040385605.1 Pseudomonadota bacterium | reverse complement strand
CAGCGGGTCGATGGGCGGGTTGGTGACCTGCGCGAACTGCTGGCGGAAGTAATCGAACAGCGAGCGATCTTTTTCGCTGAGTACCGCAAAGGGCGTGTCGTCGCCCATCGAGCCGATGGTCTCGGCACCGCTCTCGGCCAGCACGCGCAAGATCTGGTCGCGCTCTTCGAAGCTCAGGCCGTAGAGCTTCTGGTAGATCGCCACGCTCTCCGGGTGCAGCTTGTCGAGCGCGGTGGGGTCGTCCTTCAAGCTCGCTTCAAGGCGCTTGCCGTTGTCGCGCAGCCACTTCTTGTAGGGCTGGCGGTTGGCCAGCATGCGGTCGATGTCTTCCGGGCGCAGCAGGCTGCCGGTGTCGGTGTCGATGGCCAGAATCTGGCCGGGACGCAGGCGGCCCTTTTCGACGACTTGCGATTGATCGAAGTCGCTGACGCCGATCTCCGACGCCAGCACGATAGTGCGGTCGCGGGTGATGACGTAGCGCGTCGGTCTGAGACCGTTCCTGTCCGTGGCGCAGATGGCGTAGCGGCCATCGGTGAGCACGACGCCGGCGGGGCCGTCCCAGGGCTCCATCTGTAAGCTGTTGTATTCGTAGAAGGCGCGCAGGTCAGCGTCCAAATCTTCAACGTTCTGCCAGGCGGGCGGGATGAGTGCGCGCAGGGCCGCGAACATGTCCATGCCGCCCGCCAGCAGCACTTCGAACATGTTGTCGAGGCTTTCCGAATCCGATCCTTTCTGCGACACCAGTGGCGTCAGTTCGTGGATGTCGGGCAGTGCAGCGCACTGGAACTTCGGCGCACGCGCCAGCGCCCAGTAGCGATTACCGCTCACCGTGTTGATCTCGCCGTTGTGGGCCAAGAAGCGGAAGGGATGGCAGAGCTTCCACTTCGGCATCGTGTTGGTGCTGAAGCGCTCGTGGAAGACGGCAATGGAGCTTTCCATGTCCGGTGCGGCCAGGTCCTTGTAGAACACCGGCAGCCATTCGGGCATCAAGAGGCCCTTGTAGACGATGACGCGGCAGGACAGTGCCGTAACGTAGAACTCGGTATCACCCTCGGCGCTCAACAGCTTCTCGGCGCGGCGACGCGCCTTAAACAACTTGAGCTCGAACTCGAAACGGTGCATCGACAAGGGCGCAGTCACGAAGGCCTGCTCGAAGCGCGGCATCGAGGCGAGTGCCTCGGCACCACAGGCCTCGGGGCCGAGCGGCATCACGCGATAACCCGCGAGCGTCAGGCCGTGGTGGGCGCAAGCGTCGGTCAGCACAGCGCGTTCGCGCGCGGCCTTGATCTCGTCGGTCGAAAGAAACAGATTACCGGCGGCGTATTGCTGGTTGCTGCCGATCTCGATGCCGCTCTCCACAGCGACGCGGCGCAGAAAACGATCGGGCTTTTTCAGCAGCAGGCCGCAGCCATCGCCCGTCTTTCCATCGGCGGCAATCGCACCGCGGTGGGTCATGCGTTCCAGGCCAAGAATGGCCCGTTTGACGAGATCGTGGCTGGCCACGTCGTCCATCTGGGCAATCATCCCGAAACCGCAGCTGTCGCGCTCGAACTCGGCGCGATACAGGCCCTGCGGCTGGCTTAGCTGAAGACCTTCTGCCTGGTCTTGTGGCTGGCGCATATGCATTCCTAAGAAAACTGAATGAAACGATGGCGTCGGCGAAACCCTCGCCGCATAGGGTGCGGCCGCTGTTTCTTTGGGAGTTTCCGAACGGTTCCGAAGGAACCGCTTTGCACGGAGTAGCCATTTCGTTGCGGTGCAAGGTCGGAGTATTGGCAACGTTGTGCAGTGCGTCAATGTGAGGGGTTTCACGGTTTCTCACAGTGGGCGCAAATGCAGGCGGGGATTGGGCTGGCGCGCCGATCAGCGGTGACGGGCGGAAGGCCCGAAACACGATCTTCCGCTTGATCTTTACATTTTACAATGGCACATTATCGACGAAACCAGTCATCCGGAGTTACGCCATGACCGTTACCGCCATTACCAGCAGGCCCAAAGCCATGCTCGACCGCAAGCTCAACCGATCAGGCAGCAAGGCCATCCCGCGTCGGGATATCCACTTCAAGCTCGACGGCGTTGATCTCAAGACCTGGAACCCGCTTGGGCCCCACGTCAGCCAGTTTCTCAACGCGCTTTCCATCGTCTTCCCTGAAGGCGAGAAGTTTTTCATCGAGAGCGCCCGCCACTTCAAGGACCAGCTGAAAAGCCCGCAGCTGCTCGAAGACCTGCAAGGCTTTATCGGGCAGGAGGCCATGCACGGCCGCGAGCACCGCGTCTACAACGAGCGCCTGGCGCAGATGGGCTACGACGTGGCGGGGCTGGAACGCGACAGCATGAAGCTGCTGCGCGCGGCCGCCGGCAAGAACCCCCTCAACAAGCTCGCCGTCACCTGCGCGCTGGAGCACTTCACCGCCGTGCTCGCCGACGTGCTGCTGCGCCACCCCGAACTGATTCCCGAAAACTCGCACCCCGAAATGCGCGCCATGTGGATGTGGCATGCGGTGGAAGAAAACGAGCACAAGGCCGTCTGCTACGACGTGTATCAAAGCGTCACTCAAGGCCCCAGCGCCTATTTGCGCCGCACCGGCATGATGGCGCTGGTGACGGCGTTGTTCTGGGCGCGCGTGTTCCAGAACCACGCGCATCTGCTGGGGCGCGACGGCATCGCCAGCGACTGGCGCGGCTGGCTCGCTTTCGGCAAGTTCGCCTTCACCAAGCCGGGCGGCCTGCGCCACGCGCTCAAGCCCTATCTCGACTACTTCAAGCCCGGCTTTCACCCCTGGCAGCACGACAACCGCGCGCTGCTGGAACAGTGGAAGGCGCGCTATGACCAGCGCGAGATCGAGGAGATGGCGCTGGCGGCTTGATTCGTCTCGCGGACTTCGTCCGCGAGACTGTCAGCTTGACTTGCGAAGGGCAGGTCGAAACCGTCAAGTGCCTTACTGATAATCAGCCAGGCCAGGGTGAGTAACGCGCATGAACTCTTTGAGGCGGTCGCCCCGTCGTTTCACGATGTAGGCGCGGACAGCTGTGATGTAGCCACGGCGGTTGGTCTTCGGGTCAATCTCAGGCTCAGGTACGAAGTCAGCTTTCAGGCGATTGCAGACCGTGCAGCTGAGGATGAGATTTTCAAACTCACGACCCTGGCCGCCCCTTGATACCGGGACTAGGTGATCTTCTGTGGCCATCATGAAGCGGTCGTAGTCAGCCTTAAGATCAAGACCGCAGTAAACACATCTACCTTGATCTCGCTCGAACAGCTGAAGGAACTTTGATTTCGGTTGTTGCGGCATTTGGTCGCTACTTTTGATTCGGCAACTGCTCAAACACCGAACTCAAGATATCCCCCAGATATTTCTGCACCGCCAGCTCCATCGCCCTGGCGACTTCGGCATCGACAGCGACATCGGCAATGGGCCTGAGCTTCCAGATCAGCTCGGCAATCTTCGACACCTCGTTGGCTTTGGGCAGGCCGTCCTTGAGGTGTTGCGTCAGCACGTAGCGCAGCGCCAGTTGCACCAGCTCGTTGGCAACGCGCTCGACGTTGCCGCGCAGCATGCGCAGGATGTCGAGCAGCGCACCCAGCGGAATACCCATCGCCACCAGTTGTGCCGCCGCATGCACCAGCCGCGGGCGCGGCGCGCGGAAGCGCAGGCCATCGGCTTGCAGGATGCCCAGCTCGGTAACGCGGCGCACCAGCTCCGGGATCGCGGTGACTTTTTCGTGCTTGCCGAACATGCTGATGATCTCGGCCATGCTGAAGGTGCCGGGCAGCTCCTCGGACCACGGTGAGGTGATCGCACTCTCCAGACCCAGCAGGTCGCGCAGGTTCTGGCCTTTTTCCCAGGCGGCGATCAGTTCAGCGATGTTGCCCAGCGTGTAGCCACGGTCGAGCAGCTGGTTGATGAGGCGCAGGCGCGCGAGATGATCACTGGTGTAGATGCCGGTGCGGCCGCGCTTCTCCGGCGGCGGCAGCAGGCCGCGGTCCTGGTAGGCGCGCACATTGCGCACGGTGGCATCGCCAGTGCGCGCGAGTTCGTCGACTGTGTATTCGGCATTGCCCGTGGCTTGGCTAGCGCGCTTGCGGCGGGGTTTGGGGGCGGGGGCGGCGGGCGTCTTCGGCATGGCGTTACTTTAGCCGCCTTGGGTCGAACAGCCGCTCCCATTCGTCGATGGCAAACCTGTCGGTCATGCCCGCGATGTAGTCGGCGACGATCCGCGCGCGGCTGGCTTCATCCTCTGCGGCCACCGTCTCGGCGTGCGATTGCGGCGGCAGCAGACGCGAGTCCTGCATAAAGGCCTCGAACAGCTCGCGCAGCACGCGCTTGGCCTTTTCCATCACCCGGTAGACCTGATGGTGGCGATACAGGTGCTCGCGCAGGAAGCGCTTGAGCTCGCGGCTCTCGCTGGCAATGGCTTCGCTGTAGGCGATCAAGGGTTCGGCCAGCGCGCGCACGGCATCGGGTGATGCGGGCTGCGCCTCAAGCAGACGCTGGCGCGAGTGCTCGGTGAGGTCGCCTACCAGGGTGCCGATGATGCGGCGCACGGTCTCGTGGCGCACCTGCTTGGGGATGGCCTGCGGGTAGGCGCTCAGCACTTCATCGTGGTGACGCGCGAAGAGCGGCACGGCGCGCAACTGGTCTAGCGTGAGCAGCTGTGCGCGGATGCCGTCGTCGATGTCGTGGTTGTTGTAGGCGATCTCGTCGGCAAGATTCGCTACTTGTGCTTCGAGCGTGGGCTGGCCGCCGGTAGCGAAGCGCGCGGCGACGGCGCCCATCGTCGCGGCGCGGGTTTTCGAGCAGTGCTTGAGGATGCCCTCGCGCGTCTCGAAGGTGAGATTCAAGCCCGTGAACTCGGCGTATTTGTCTTCGAGCAAGTCCACCACGCGCAGCGATTGGGCGTTGTGCTCGAAGCCGCCCCAGGGCCGCATGCAGTCGTTGAGTGCATCCTGCCCCGCATGGCCGAAGGGCGTGTGGCCGAGGTCGTGGGCGAGGCAGATGGCTTCGGCCAGGTCTTCATTGAGATGAAGTGTGCGGGCGATGGTGCGGGCGATCTGGGCGACTTCGAGCGAGTGCGTGAGTCGGGTGCGAAACAGATCGCCCTCGTGATTGACGAAGACCTGCGTCTTGTATTCGAGGCGGCGGAAGGCGGCTGAGTGGATGATGCGGTCGCGGTCGCGCTGATACTCGCTGCGGTAGGTCGGCGCTGGCTCAGGCACGCCGCGGCCACGCGAGCATTCGGGGCGGGCGGCGTAGGGGGCGAGTGTCATGGCGCTTTATACCGCAGCGATGCGGTAGTGGCTCAGGCGCAGAAGTGCGCGAGCGTCTGCTTAAGCTTGCTGTCGTCGAAATCGGACGTGAGCACCGCATCGCCGAGGCTCTTCAACAACACGAAGCGCAGCTGCCCAGCGGCCACTTTCTTGTCACCGGCCATCAGGCGACGGAAGTCCTCCGGCTTCATGCCGGCGGGCGGCTTCACCGGCAGGCCGGCACGCGCGACCAGTGCGGTGCAGCGGGCGGCATCCTCGGCGCTGATCCAGCCCAGCCTCGCCGAGAGATCAGCTGCCATCAGCAATCCTAAGCCCACCGCCTCGCCATGCAGCCATTGCGTGTAGCCGGTGAAGGTCTCCACCGCATGGCCGAAGGTGTGGCCGAGATTGAGCAGCGCGCGCTGGCCGGTGGTCTCGAACTCGTCCTCGGCGACGATCTTTGCCTTGAGCGCACAACAGCGTTCGACCACCGCCGCGCTCGTCTCGGCGTCGAGTGCCATCAGGCGATCGATGGCACCGGCTTCAAGTTCATTGAAGAACTCGGCATCACCGAGCATCCCGTATTTAATGACCTCCGCCGCACCCGCCGACAGCTCGCGCTTGGGCAGCGTTTTGAGCAGGTCAAGATCGGCAATCACCGCCTTGGGCTGGTGGAAGGCGCCAATCAGATTCTTGCCGCGCGCATGGTTCACGCCGGTCTTGCCGCCGACGCTGGAATCGACCATCGCCAGCAGCGTGGTCGGTACCTGCACGAAGGCGATACCTCGCTGGTAGATGGCCGCACAGAAGCCCGCCATGTCGCCGATCACGCCGCCGCCGAAGGCGATCAGCACGGCATCGCGGCTGAGCTTTTGCGAGAGCATCCAGTCCAGCACCTGCTCGGCGGTCGACCAGTTCTTGCTTGGCTCGCCGGCTTTGATCACAAAGACTTGTTCGCGCTGCAAGCCAAATGCGCTCAGCAGTGCAGGCAGATGCAGGGAGGCCAAGTGGCTGTCGGTGATGACGCGCACCACACGACCCGAAGTGCCGACGTGCAGTGCTGCCAGCGCCAGCGCGCCACTGCCGATATGGATGTCATAAGCCGTTACGCCCAGTGACACCCTCAAGCCACGCACGGCGGCACTCATGGCGTGACGGCAGCGGTCATCGCCAGCTCGATGTCGCGGGCCAGCAGCTTGGCGTTTTTGCCATCGGTATCGAGCACCAGGTCTGCCACTTCGCGGTAGAGCGGATCGCGTTCGGCGAACAGCCGCGCGAGTGTTTCACGGCGGTCGCCCTGGGCCAGCAGCGGCCGGTTTTCACTCCGCTCGACCCGCGAAAATTGCTGGGCGACACTGGCATGCAGATACACCACGTAGCCGCGCGATTTGAGAACACGACGGTTGTCGGGCCTGAGAATGGCACCACCCCCAGTGGCGAGCACGATGCCGGGTCGCGCGCTCAGATCTTCGATCACCTGTTCTTCGCGCTTGCGGAATCCCTCTTCGCCTTCCTTCTCGAAGATGAAGGCGATATCGACGCCAGTGCGCACTTCGATCTCATGGTCTGAATCAAAGAAATGCTGGCCGCGTTGCTCTGCGAGCTTTTTGCCCACCGTGGTCTTGCCGGCACCCATAGGCCCGACCAGGAAAATGCTGGATGCGGACATCCTTCTGGCCGGCGGTTGTGCCTAGTTGGTGGTGGGCTGGGCGACAATCTCGATGCGCCGGGTCGAGCAGACCTTGGCCTCGGTATCGCCACCACTCTGACCGCGCACGCAACCTTCGATATCGACGGTGCGGATATCGAAGGTATCGGCCGGGTCATCCGGATCATCCGGGTCGAGCGGCGGATTGAAGGTGGGCACCAGGTAGCGCGAGCTGGCAAGCCCGTTGGCATCGGTGGTGCCGCCGCCGGGGAAGACACGCTCGTTGGGGTCGCCGGCGTTGGCGGGCGAGAGGATGGTGAACGTGACTTGCGCACCATCGACCGGCTGGTATGCGGCGTTGCGCACATCCAGCGTCAGGCTCGCCGAACGTTGCGCGCCGCTGGCATCGGGTGAGGCGAACACACGCAGTGGAGCCGCTAGATCGACGCAGTTACGGCCATCGGCGGAGGTGGTGCAAATCTCATCGACAAACTGCACACCGGTTGATGCGGTGAGTGCCCCGCTGGCCGTGGCGGCACAGCCCCGGTTTTCACGGGCGGTGATTTCCAGGAACCCCGAGCGGTCGCTGTAAACCCGGATGCTGTTGGCGAGGTTGCCGCTGGCATTGAGCTGCACGCGACGGATCTGTGTTTGCGGTGTCGGGTCGTCACCAACAATCAACCCGAACTGCGCATTGCCGGCGCCTCGAAAGGTCGCAGCGAGATCAATGCACTCCGGCACGCCCGCACCGGCGGCAGTCTGCCAGCGGAATGCCAAGGGCTCGGCATTGGGGTTGCCGACCGTCACGCTAGTGCCGAATGCCGGACCGGTGAACTGGAAGTCGTCGGACTGGATGGTGACGTTGCGGCTGGCAGCGCAGACCGCGTCGGCGTTGGACTCGCAATCGGCACTGATCTGGCCCTGGTCTTCGGCTACGGTGGCATTCAAAACCACCGTGCTGTCGGCAGCAGCGTCGGCGCTCGGCGTGAAGGAAAACGCCACACGACCAGCGGCGTCCGTCTTCAATGAGGTAAGGCCGGGGCGGCGCACACCGCCCTCAAACACTGCAATCGTGCCGGTGGCAGCTGCAAAATTGAGCGTGGCACCCTGCACTGCCGTGCCATCGACACGCGCCAGGGTGGCGATATATCCGGTGCGCTCGGCGCCGGGCGTGGCTTCAACCGGGCCGGTGAGCGTGAGCACCGGCGCAGCCGCAGGCTCGGGCGGTGTCAGCTGAACCACATAGCCGGTTGAGGTGATCGCACGCTCATCAATCGTCGCTGAGGCGGTCACTGTGACGGCCTGGGCGGCGGAAACTGTATTGGGGGCGATGAAATCTGCCGTCACATCGCCCTCGGCACCGGTGGTGGCCGTGCTGCTGCCCTCGGCACCGGGAATGCTCAGGCGACCAACGCCCGCTGGAGTGGTGGTGAAGCTGACTGTCACACCCGGCTTCAAGGCATTCTGGCCGTCGCGTGCAATCACCCTCAGGCTGCCGATTTCGCTAGCAGAGAGGGCAATCGTGCCGCTGGGCTCGCCGTTGGCACCCACGATGCTGAGACTGCCTGTGCCCTTGGTGCGCACCTGCAAGGCCCTGTTGGCGGCAGTCGCCGTAATGCAACTCCGGTCGTCGCTGGCGGCAGCAGTGATGGTGACCGTCTGGTTGGTGCGCAAGCCGGCATCGGTCTCGTAATCCAGCAGCAGCGAGCCCCCAGAAGGGGCCGTGAGTGTCAGCGGATTGCCGAACTCGCCCGTGGCGAGATTGGCGAACTGCCCGAAAGGCACGCCATTGAGCGCCGCCTGCACCGTAATGGTCGCTCCGGCGACACTGGCGCTATCCTCCCGCACCAGTCGTAGGCGGATGTCCTCCAGCACTTCGCCGGAGAACACCGTGTTGGCGGGCAGCGTGGTAGTTAACCCGGCACCAACGCGCTGCACGAACAGCTGGTATTCGGTTTCAAGGGTCTGGCCTTCGACCGTCGTATTGGAAGAAAGCGTCACTTCCTCGGTGCCCGCCGTCGGTTCGGGGCAGCCGCCTTGGTAGCCAAAAGTGAGTCGGCCTAGTGAGTCGATGGTGCCTCCTGCCGCACTCGGAGTGATGACCCGACCCAGCGTCGGCACCACGCGCACGAAGGGTCGCGGCGTCGGCAGCACGCCGTTTTCCGCCCGCACTCTGGCGACCAGATTGTTGAGGGTCTGACCTGCGTTGACCGTCAGCGTCTGTGTTGGCTCACCGTTGGGCCCCTCGATCGAGAGCGAATAGGCGTTCTGCGGGTTTTCGACGATGACGCTGAACGAGCGTCGTATCGCCGTGCTGGTATTGGGGTTGGCGGGATCGGCGATGAATGCAGTGGCGCGCGCGGCAAGCGTCAGGTCTTCACCGGCCGGCACTTCGGCCGTCGGTGGGGCAATGAAGCAGAAAATCACCTCTCCCTTGGCATTGGTATTGGCCCCGCGCGCGCCGCCGGAGGTCGGGCAGGTTTCATCGGCACTCACCACCACCGCACGCGCCTTGCTGAACGCGGCATCGCCCATCAGCACATCTAAGTTAATTCCGAAGCCGACCAGGGGCAGAGGGCGGTTGGCGTTGCGGATGTCTTCAAGTCGCGCGACAAAACCCACTGTGCGGGAAGAAGGTCGCACCACCAGCTGGCCGGGGCTGAACCGCTGCCCAGTTGCCTCATTGATGGGCCCCAGCACCGTGAGTCGCACCTTGTCAGCGGTGAGGGTGTTGCCGCTTGAGCCGCCGGAGGAACCGAGATCGCTCAGATCAAGCAGTGCAGCCGAGTTGGAATTGCTGCCGCCACAGGCCGACAGAGCCAGCACAGCGCCAAACATTAGGGCCTTCAGGGAGACTTTCTGACGCATCGCTGATCACTCTTTATCCGTTGTAACGTGCTGCGGAGTATAGGTACTGGGCAGCAGCCGGTTGCCGACAGCCACGCCATCCCACTAGATTTAATTGACCCTCAGGTCTTCGGAAACGATGCGGGGGGTGACAAAGATCAGCAGCTCGCGCTTGCTGGTGCGCGTGGAGTCGAAGCGGAAGGCGCGGCCGAGGTAGGGGATGTCGCCCAGCAACGGAACCTTGCTGACGGAATCTATTTTGCTCTGGTCGTAGATGCCGCCGAGCACTACCGTCTGGCCGTTGTCGACCAGCACCTGGGTAGTGACCTTGCGGGTGTCGATGGAAGGTGCGGTGCCGCCGTTGCCGGTGTTCACGTCCTGACCCTGGCTGTCGTTGTTGACCTCCAAGTCCATGATGACTTTCTCATCCGGCGTGATCTGCGGCGTCACCTTGAGCGAGAGCACGGCCTTCTTGAACGAGACGGTGGTGGCACCACTGCTGGCCGCCTGCTGGAAGGGGATTTCGCGGCCCTGTTCGATCGAGGCCTGCTTGGCGTTGGCGGTGATCACGCGTGGCGTCGAGACCACTTCGCCGCGCCCTTCGGTTTGCAGCGCCGAGAGTTCCAGGTCGAGCAGGAAGTCGGAACCCAGCAGCGCAAAGGCGATTCGGCCGGCATTGCCGGAGGCCGGCAGGTTGAAGTTGAAGCGGTCGGTCGGGTTGCCGCTGACCGCCACCGGGAACTGGCGGCCGTTGCCGAGGAAGCTGTCTACCGGCACGTTGGCGCCGGCGGTGCTGCCGGTGGTCGAGATCAGGCCGTTGTTGCCCGCGCGGCCCACGGCCGTGGCTCCGAAGCGGGCACCGATTTCGCGCGAGTAGTCATCGTTGGCGATGACGATGCGCGACTCGATCAGCACCTGCCGTACCGGGATGTCGAGGCGGGCGATCAGGGCGCGGATTTCGGCCAGCTTCTCGCGGGTCTCCAGCACCAGCAGGTTGTTGGTGCGCTCGTCGATGCTGACGCGGCCACGCTCGCTCATCACCGAGTTCTCGCCGGCCTTGAGCAGGCTGGCGACCTCGGATGCCTTGGCGTAGTTGATCTGGATGATCTCGCTGCGCAGCGGCGCCAATGTGACCTTCGACTTTTCGGCTTCAGCCTCTTCCTTCTCGCGCGCCGCCAGCTCGCCCAGCGGGGCGACCAGCATGACGTTGCCCTGCTGGCGCAAGCCTAGGCCCTTGGTGCGCAGGATGATGTCGAGCGCCTGGTCCCAGGGCACGTTCTGCAGGCGCATGGCGAGTTCGCCGTTGACCGAATCGCTCACCACCATGTTGGTGCCGGCGACGTCGGCAATGATCTGCAGCAGCGAGCGGATATCGACGCTCTGGAAAGACAGCGAGATGCGCTCGCCGGTGTAGAGCGGCTCGTTGCGGCGCTTGTCCTCGAGTTTCTCCTGCGACAGGGGCTGGAGCTCGAGCGTGAAGGTGTTGCCGGACTGATAGGCCACCTGCTCGAAATCCGAGCCGGTCACCGGCGTGATGGTCATGACGGTGTTGATGCCATCGCGGGCGACATCGATGAACTTCACCGGCGTGGCGAAGTCGAGCACATCGAGGCGGCGGATCAAGTTGTCCACGGCACGGGCATTCTTGAAGCGTGCAACGACCTTGCCGCTTTCTTCCTTCACATCGACCGCGGTGGCGGCATCACTCAGGGTGACGACGACGCGGCCCTCGCCCTTCTCGCCGCGGCGGAAGTCCACGCTGGAGATGCCGGACGTTGCGATGAGGCCAGCGCCCGCCGTGCGGCTCATGACAGGCTGGTTGCCAGCACCGGCATTGAGCTCGATGAACACTTTGTTGCCATCAACACGCACGGTGTAGGCGGTGGTTTCGGAGAGCTCGACCACCACGCGGGTGCGGCCCTTGGCCTCGGCGGCGGCCACGGCGCGCACCTTGCCGACGTTGATCTTGCGGAAGCGTTCGGCGAGTGCCAGGCGGGTGTCGGGCAGGTCCAGCGAGAGGCGGGCCGGCTTGTCGATTGTGAAAACCACCGGCTCGGGCGCGGGCTCCGAGAGCGTCAGCGTGAGCAGCAGGCGTTCGCTGTCGAGATTGACGAAGTCAATCGATTGCAGCGCCCGGCTGGCCTGCGCAGAGGCCAGGGGGCTCATCAGCATCAGGCCCGCAAAAGAGGCCGTCAGGACGACAGCAGCCAAGGCAGCGTTGCCAGTGAGGCGGTGTTTTATGCGGGTCATCAGGCTGGACATGATGAAACTCCCTTTCGTTATTGCGACAACGCCAGATTGGCAGGGCGCTCCATGAAGCCCCCAAAGCC
>JAZKHC010000063.1:0-90265 GCA_040385605.1 Pseudomonadota bacterium | reverse complement strand
CCCTTGGGATATTCGTCGGGGATCGGCGAGGGCTCGTCCATTTCCTCGCTCGCCAGGCCGGCCAGGTGGCCACCCCAGGCATTGGCCTGCAACAGGATCTCGTTGCTGAGGACATCAAGCTTCTTCTGCGCCTCATCCTGGATGTTGCTGGTGCCGGCGTCACCCAAGACGCCGCCCAAAGCGCCCTTGCCCACGGCGATGGAGATGCGCTTGCAGGCGCGCGCCACCACTTCGAGCAGCAGACGAAGATCGGGTTCAACACAGCTCTTGGAACGCTGCTCTTCGATGAGGAACTGGGTGAGGGTGATGGTTTTCATGGCGGCGGGGGCTTATCGGAGTGCGCACAGTTTAAGCCGTGCACGCGCAATCAGCGCCCACCAAAAAAGCCCATCCTTGCGGACGGGCTTTGTGGTGCAGCGTGCTGCGTCTTACTTGGGGTCAGGCGTGACCGCATCCTTCACCGCCTCGCCCGCGTTTTCCAGGGCCTTGGCAGCGTCTTCGCCGGCATCCTGCAGCTTCTCGTTCGGGCGGGCGTCAAGACCGTCTTTCACCTTGTCCTCGAGTTTCTCGATCGCCGTTTCGGGCTTCTTCTCGCAAGCCGTGAGACCGAGACCGAGCGTGAGCACGGCATACAGCGCGGCGTTGTGCAGTTTCATGGGAGCTCCAGTGTGTTGGGGAAAATGGCCTTGTCTCCTAGGGCCTGTTCGCCATCTCAACGTCGCAGCGGCGGAAGGCTGTTTTGGGGCAGTGCGACGAACGAGACGCAGCCAATGGTTGTTCCATTGGCAAGCCTCGTGAAGAAGCAATGCCCCAAAACAGTCCCGCCCCGAAGGGTTGCGGCCAAAGCCGCGCATTGCTTCGTTGCGAAACTAGCGAAGGCAACAAGCCTTCGCGTCGTCTCGCGCCTCGCACTGCGCGGTTTTGACTCGCAACGCTGCGACGTTGAAATGGTGAACAGGCCCTTGCGCCAAAAGCGCAGGAGACAGGGTCATTTTTTATCCCTTCACTGAACCGCGCCTGAGTTCAGGACTGCTTCTTAAGCAGGTCGCGGATCTCGGCCAGCAAGACTTCCTGCGGATTGGGTGCGGCGGGTGCTGCTTCCTCCTTCTTCTTGAGCGTGTTCATGCCCTTCACCAGCAGGAAGATCGCCCAGGCGACGATGATGAAGTTGATGACCGTCTGGATGAACTTGCCATAGCCCAGCAGCACCGCGGGCACGGCCTTGATGCTGCCGTCGGCACTGGCGGCCACGCCCTCTTTCAGCACGAGGGCGGCCTTGGAAAAATCGACACCGCCAGTGAGCACGCCCACCAGCGGCATGATGAGGTCGCCCACCAGCGAGGTGACGATGGCACCGAAGGCACCGCCGATGACGACACCGACGGCGAGATCAACCACATTGCCACGCATGGCAAAGGCCTTGAACTCCTGGATCATGCTCATGTGCTGCTCCCTGATCTTGTTTGAAATGAACCTTGATTTTAGGCGGCTCAAAGACAGTGCGGCAGCCCTGCGGCCAGCGAGGCATGGCGCGGCTGCCAGCCGAGTGCGCGCAGGCGCTCAGGCGCCATGCGCTTCGACTCCTCCATGAACGACAGCAGCATGGGCGAGAACTGTTCGCGCGCGACAGCCATGCTGACCTGCGGCGGAGCGGGCAGGCCCAGCAGGCCAGCGTATTGCAGGAAGTAGTCCGTCATCGTCGTGGGCTCGCCATCACTGACGTTGTAGGCCGCGCCCGCTCCACCTTGTGCTAGGGCGAGCACGGCGGCATCGGCGAGGTCATCAGCGTGGATGCGGTTGGTGAAGGGCGATTCCTCCGCCCGCAGAATCGGCGCACCGCTGCGCAGCCGCTCGATGGGCAGCCGCCCCGGGCCATAGATACCGGGCACGCGCAGCGTCACGGTCTTCGCCCCCGCGCGCGCAGCCCAGGCCCGCAGATGCAACTCGGCCGCGAGGCGGCGCTGGCCGCGTTCGCTCCGTGGCTTGAGCGGCTCGGCCTCGTCGATCCACCGCCCCTGGCAATCGCCGTAGACGCCCGTGGTGCTGATGTAGAGAAAGCCGCGTGCAGGTGCGGGCAGCACCGCCAGCGCATGCGCGAGGCGGGGGTCGTCCACACCCTCGGTGGGCGGTGGCGCGCACCAGTAGATGGCGTCGGCCTGTGGTGCAGTCCAGTCGCCATCGAGATCGGCCAGCAGCGGATTCACGCCCTGCTCGCGCAGCGGGGCGGCCAGCGAGCTACGGCGCAGCACGCCAGTGACGCGATCGCCCCGCGCGAGGTGCCGCAAGGCTATGCGCAGGCCAATGTCGCCGCAGCCGATGATGAGAATGTGTTGGGTCATGCCGCGAGGTCTGGAGTGTGCCGCGATGTGGCGAGTCAAACCGGCTGTCTCTGCTACCGGCCGGCTGCCTGCTCCAAGCCTGACTTGTAATACGCCTGCGCCTCCTGCGGGGCCTGCGTCATCTCGCAGAGCCTTGCCAGTTCCAGATAGGCGCTGGGCGTCGGCGCGGTGGTAATCACCGCTTCGAGATAGCTCTTGGCCTTGCCCCAGAGCTTGTTCTTCAAACACACCTGGCCGGCTGTTTCGAGCAGTGCCGGCTGCTCGCCGTGTTCCTGCAGCCAGCGTTCGAGGGTGGCGAGCTGGGCGATGGGGTCTTCGGCGTGCAGCGGGCCGTAGAGGCGCACCAGCGCGGCGTCCCATTGCTTGGCGAGTCGCTGCTCGATGAAGGCGCGCGCCTCGGCATCGGCATTGAGGCGGGCGAGGCCGGTGGCGTATTCGCGTGCCACTTCAGGCGTTGTGCGCGTATCGGCGGGAGTGGCGTCCCACACCGCTTTCAGTTCCGACAGGCGTGCGGCATGGATCGCCGCGCGCAGCAGTTCGATGGCAGCCTGCGCGCTCAGCTCGCGCCAGCGCGCATCGGTAAGCGACTTGCGCGCCGCAGGCTCGGCGAGCAGGCCGCGCAGGCCCGCCCATTCACCCAGCTCGCTGTGGCTCTCGGCGAGCAGCTCCATGGCGTAGGCATGCTGGCCGTCCTTCTGCCGCAGGCTGCGGGCGGTGTCGCGCAAGAGTGCAAACTCGCCGCGCTCGCGTTGCAGCTCGGCCTGTGTGAGCAGCAGGGCGAAGTCGAGCTTGGGCGCGATCTCGCGCACCCTTTGTAGATAGGCGTCGCGCCGCTCTGGGCTGCCGACCCGCTGGGCCGCGCGGGCGGCGGCGAGGTAGTTGAGGTGCTGGGCGTGGTGGTCGCTGGCGCGGCGCACCAGCTCGACCTCGGCGCGCTTCCACTGGCCTTCAAAAAGCCGCAGCAGGCCGCGCTCAAAGGAGAGCTGCGCGGCATCAGCCTTGCGGCGTTCGTGGTGGCTCTTCCAGCGGCTCGGCAGGGCGATGCCGGTGCGGATCAGCTTGAAGCCATAGAACACCGCCAGCACCAGAAACAGCACGGCGACGATGAAGCCGAGCAGCGAGGTCTCCAGCACCCAGTCGCTGTAGCTGACCAGCACGTAGCCGGTCTCGGCGCGCAGCTGCAGGGCCGCGAACACGCCCACGCCAAGCGCCAGCGCCAGCACGAAGAAGAACGGGATCATCAGCGCGGGCCCAGGCTGCGCAGCTGTTCCAGCGCCTTCTTCGGCAGCGGCAGCGCGGGGTTCAGGTCCAGCGCGCGCAGGCGTTCCAGCTCGGCCCGGGCGGCGAGTACGCGGGCATCGCCATTGACGTAGTACTGGTCGAGCCAGGCCATGGCACCGTCGATGAGATCACGGTAGCTGGCGGGCTCCTGCCGCAGCAGGGCGAGCCGCGCGCCTTCGAGCTTGAGGGTGAGCAGGGTATGGATCAGTGCTTCCTGCTCCGGCGGCAGCAGCCGGTCCACCGGCCGCGTTTCACGCTGGATACGGAACACCGCATGCAGTGCCGACCGGGTGCCGGCCCAGAGCCGCGCCGGCCATTCGGCATCGGCGGGCAGGGGGGCCTCCTCGCTGCCGCCGGCGCTCACCGGATCGAAGCGGCTCGGCACCCGCGAGCGCAGCGGCAGGCTGTTGGCGCGGTTGATCAGGCCCCCGAGCGTGAGCGCGGTGCCGGTGAGATCGGGCTTAGTGGCAGAGAGCAGCGCCAGGCGTTCGCTGGCGAGCAAGCCGCGCACCGGCAGCAGGCGCGGATCGGCCAGTGCGGCGAGGCGGGCATCGGCAAGTTCGAGCGCGGTGACGGCACCGGCGGAATCCCTGGCGAGTGCTACGCGGTCATGCGCCAGCAGCAGCAGCTCTTCGACGGCAGCGAGCTGGAAACGCGCGCGGCCGCCTTTGAGGATCGCATCCAGCGACTCGATGGATTTCAGCGCGCTCTCCTGCTGCGCCTGCACGCCCACCAGCAGCGCGCTGTTGCGCTGCGCGGTGCCGTCGGTATCGCCCAGGTGCCGTTCGAGCTGCACCTGTTCTGCCTCCAGCAACCGCAGCTGCTGGCTCAGACGGCGGATCAGCGCGTCTTCGGCTTCGAGCGTCTCAGTGGTGGCCTCCAGCCGCTGCCAGACCAGCCAGCCGCCATAGCCGAGGGCGGCGACTGCGGCCAGCAACAGCAGCAGGGCCAACAGCCGCAGACCACTGCGCGGCGACTTGTGCTCGGGTACGGCGGGGGCGGCATCAGTCATAGGTGGTCATTGTGCGGGGCGCGCTGCCATTGTTCCAGACGGCTGAGGATGGCGGCATCGGACACCGCCGCAGGCAGCAGTATCGGCCCTTTGCAGCCCGCCGCGCGCGCCGCCGCCGCGACTCGCCGCGAGGGCAGCAGCAGGGGCTGCATCGTCAGGCTGGCCAAGGCCAGCAGGGCCGTCAGCGCCTCGCCGCTGGTCAGCACCACCACATCGGTTGCTGCCAGCAGGGCGCTGACCTTGCCCGGCTCGTGCGGGAGCGCCTCGCGCCGGTAGCAGCGCGCGATGCCCACCTGGGCCCCCCGCGCGCGCAGCGTATCGGCCAGCACCGCGCGGCCACCTTCGCCGGTGACGATCAGCACCCGCTTGCCCGACAGCTCGGCAAGCTCGGGCCAGAGCAGCAGGTCTTCGCTGCTGCCGCCTTCTGGCGCAATGGCCGCATGGCCGTGCTTCGCCAGCGCCCGCACGCTGCCCTGGCCGAGCGCAAACAGCTGCTGGGGCCAACCTGCTGCATGCAGTGCCACCGCGCCATCGACGGCATTGGCGCTGGTGAAGATCCAGAAGTGCGCCGTGCTGCCCGCCTGCAAGGCAGTGCGCGCCGCATCAACATCCTGCGGGGCCGTGATGCGGAGCAACGGCAGGGCCTGCACGCTGGCGCCCGCGTCTTCGAGCCTGAGCAGCAAGCCACCGGCCTGGTGCGCGGGCCGTGTCACCAGCACCCGCAGTCCCGCCAGCATGAGGGCCACGCTCAGTGGCCGAGTGCCGCGAGTATCCCGCGCGCGCCCTGCGCCAGCAGCCGTTCGGCGAGGGCGGTGCCCAGGCCAGCCGCATCATCTGGGGCACCCATGATTTCGTCGCGTAGCACGGTCGCACCATCGGGCGTACCGACCAGGCCGACCAGCCGCAGCTGGCCATCGGCCGTGCGCGTGGCATGGCCAGCAACAGGTGCCTGGCAGGCCCCGCCGAGATGGGCATTAAAGCTGCGTTCGGCAGCCAGCCGCAGCGCGGAGGCGTCGTCATGCAAAGGGCGCAGCAGCTCTTGCGTGCGCGCATCACCCTCGCGGCACTCGATGCCGACGATGCCCTGGCCGATGGCGGGGATGAATCTTTCGGGATCGAGCCGCTCGCGGATGCGCGATTGCAAACCCAGGCGCATCAGTCCTGCACAGGCCAGCAGGATCGCATCGTGCTGAGCCTCATCGAGCTTGCGCAGCCGCGTGCCGACATTGCCGCGCAGCACTTCGATGACGAGGTCCGGCCTGAGCCGCCTGGCCTGCACCTGCCGCCGCAAACTCGCAGTGCCCAGCCGAGCACCCTGCGGCAGGCTCGTCAGCGAGGCGTGATGGTTCGAGACGAAGGCATCGCGCGGGTCCTCGCCTTCGAGGTAGGCCGCGAGCATCAGGCCGGGTGGCAGGTGCGCGGGCACATCCTTCATCGAATGCACGGCGATGTCGGCACGCGCGTCGAACAGTGCGGCTTCGAGTTCCTTCACGAACAGGCCCTTGCCACCGGATTGCGACAGCGGCCCGGAGAGCAGCTGGTCACCGGTGGTGGTCATCGGCACCAGCGTGACCGCCAGGCCAGGATGCGCCGCTTCGAGCAGCGCCTTGACGTGCTCGGCCTGCCACAGGGCCAGGGGGGATTCGCGGGTGGCGATGCGCAGGGTATTTTGCATCGGCCCAGTTTACGGTGAGGGCGCGACAGCGCCCGCCCTTTCAGTCCGCGTGGTCGCTGGTCAGGAAGCGCCGCACCTCGGCCAAGCGACGGCGCGAAACCGGCAGCAAGGTGGCCGAATGGCGCATCTTCAGCCAATGGGCGCTGTCTTCGTCCAGCTCCTCGCCCTTGCGGCGTTCGAGGCTGGCGATGAATTTGGTGGCGACCAGTGCCTTGCGATGCACGCGCAAAAAATGTCCGCCCAAGTCTTCTTCGAGCGTCTTCAGCGATTCCTCGATGAGCACCTCGCCATGCAGATGGCAGACGGTGGTGTACTTCTGGTCGGCGAGGAAGTACAGCACGTCGCTCACCGGCACCCGCACCAGACCCTCGCGGGTGGTGGCCAGAATGAACTCGCGGCTGGATTTGGCGTTGGGGTCGCGCGGTAGAATCACCGGCTTCTGCGCGCGGCTGAGCTTGCGCACTTTCAGCAGTGCATCGCGCAGCTTTTCCTTGCGGACCGGCTTCAGCAGATAGGCATCGGCCTGGGCATCGAAGGCGCTCAGCGCGTGCTCGGCATAGGCGGTGGTGAAGATGATGGCGGGCGGCATGTCGAGCAGGGCCAGCTGGCGCGCGACGGTGATGCCATCGGTGCCGCCCATGCGCACGTCGAGCAGCACCAGGTCGGGCTCTTCGTCCTCGATCACGTCGAGCGCGGCTTCACCATCGCCGGCCTCGGCAATAATCTCGTAGCCCGGAAACTCAGCCATCAAACGCCGCAGCCGTTCACGGGCCAGCGGTTCGTCATCCACGATCACTACGCGCATCAGAAATCCCCTTCGTCTTCACTCGCCGCTTGCCCGGCGTTCAATTCCACCGTGGTATACGGCACCTTGATCTGTGCCCGGTAGACTGGACCGTTCTGTGTCTTGGCCGCGCCCTGCGTGAGCTCGGCGGACTCTCCATAGATCAGCTTAAGCCTCTGCACGATATTGTCCAATGCCACACCCGTCGATTCGCGCTTGGGCGCATCGTCCGGCGGCATCGGATTCTCGACGTCGATCACCAGCTTCTGCCCATCGCGCCGCACCGCCACGTAGATGCCGCCGCGGCCACGCAGGCGCGACACACCATGATGCACCGCGTTCTCCACCAGCGGTTGCAATATCAGCAGCGGGATACGCGCATCGAGTGCGTTCGGCGCGATATCCCAGCTGACCCAGAGCTTGTCGCCAAGGCGCACGGTCTCGATGCGCATGTAGGTCTTCACGAACTCCACTTCGTCGGCGACCGTCACCAGCTTGTTGCGCTTGTCGAGGCTGGCGCGGAACAGTTCCGAGAGGTCCAGCACCATCTCCTCGGCCTGCTCCGGCTTGGTGGCGATGAGTGCGGCGATGGAGTTGAGCGAGTTGAAGAGAAAGTGCGGGCGGATGCGCGCCTGCAGAGCGAGATAGCGGGTTTCAGCATCGGCCTTCACCTGCGACTGCAACTGCGCGCGGCCCCAGAAATAGCGCAGCAGCAGCAGCGAGAGAATCGCGCTGATGGCGACGTTGCGCAGCACGAAGGCCTGCTGCGTCTCGCCCACCGGCTCGCCGATGGGCAGCACCCGAGACAGCCACCAGGCCCCGTCGGCGACCAGCACCGTCACCAGCATCAGCAAGCCCCAGCAGACGAAGAACACAGTGCCGACGCTGCTCTTGGTCATCACCCGCCGCGCGGTGCAGAGCACGATGGCGCTGCTGATGCCCATCCATTGCAGGTAGAGCGAGAACATCAGCAGGGTTTCGAGTGCGACGACACCACGCTGGCCGGTGAAGAGCGTGAGCACCAGCGCGATCATTTCCATCGCCAGCACCAGCGTCCACACCAGCTCGCCCGCACAGAAATTCGGGATCAGCGCCTGCGGATCGGGCGTCAACAGTGTTTTATCTTCAGTGCGCTGCATGCGTCGTGAGTCCCTCTCTTAATTCCTATAATGCCGCGCCTTCCGTCACTCTGCGCCGCCATGTCCTCCGACCCTGCCGACAAAAACCAGATGTGGAGCGGCCGTTTTTCGGAATCGACCTCCGAGCGCGTCGCTCGCTTCAGCGAATCGGTGTCGTTCGACCAGCGCCTGTGGCGCGCCGACATCGCCGGCAGCACAGCCCATGCGCGCATGCTGGGCAAGATCGGCGTGATCTGTGCGGCCGACGTCGAGGCCATCGTCACGGGGCTTGAGGCCATCGCGGTTGAAATCGAAGCCGGGCACTTCGGGTGGAGCACGGCGCTCGAAGACGTGCACATGAACATCGAAGCCGCGCTCACCAGCCGCATCGGCGAAGCCGGCAAGCGCCTGCACACCGGGCGCTCGCGCAACGACCAAGTGGCGACCGACGTGCGCCTGTTCACCCGTGCCGCCATCGACGAGCTGCTCGCGCTTACCTCGGCAGTGGCTGATGCCCTGCTCGATCTCGCCGAGCAGGAGGCCGATTCGATCCTGCCCGGCTTCACGCATTTGCAGGTGGCTCAGCCGGTGACCTTCGGCCACCACCTGCTGGCCTGGCGCGAGCAGATGCTGCGCGATGCTGCGCGCCTCGCCGATGCGCGGCGGCGCTGCAACGTGCTGCCGCTGGGCAGCGCAGCACTCGCTGGCACCGTCTACCCGCTCGACCGCCACTACGTCGCCGACCTGCTGGGCTTCGATGCCATCAGCGAGAACTCGCTGGATGCGGTAAGCGACCGCGATTTCGCCATCGAGACCGTGTTTGCCTGCTCGCTGCTGATGGTGCATCTCTCCCGCTGGAGCGAGGAGCTGATCCTGTGGAGCACGCCGATGTTCGGTTTCGTCGCCCTGCCGGATCGCTTCTGCACCGGCAGCTCGATCATGCCGCAGAAGAAAAACCCCGACGTGCCCGAGCTGGTGCGCGGCAAGACCGGCCGCGTGGTGGGCGATCTCAATGCCCTGCTGATGCTGATGAAAGCACAGCCCTTGGCCTACAACCGCGACAACCAGGAAGACAAGCAACCGCTGTTTGATGCGCTCGACACCGCACGCGACTGCCTCGCCATCTACGCCGACATGATTCCGCACATCGTCGTGAAGCGCGCCCGCTGCCGCGAAGCCGCAGCGCAGGGATTTTCCACCGCCACCGACCTTGCGGACTATCTGGTCAAGAAGGGTCTGCCATTCCGCGATGCACACCACGCCGTCGGCCATGCGGTGGGCCTTGCCGCGAGCAAGGGCTGCGACCTGGCCGAGCTTTCGCTGGCTGAATTGCAGGGCTTCAGCCCGTTGGTGACAGACGATGTGTTCACGCACATCACGCCCGAGGCGAGTGTCGCTGCCCGCACCACCTATGGCGGCACCGCGCCGGCACAGGTGCGTGCGGCCATCGCAAGAGCACGAGCTGCCAAGCCCTGAAGGCAGCTCGACGGCGGATTTTCCACTACAGTCCGCAGCATCAGAACATACGCCTCAAGCGAACCGACACCGCATGAAACAATCCCTTGCCACCGTGATCTTGCTTGCCGTGCTTTGGGCGCTGGGAAGCACCTGGTACTACGACTGCAAGATCAAACGCGTCTGTGGGCCGGATGCGGTTGCGAGCGTCGCTGAAGCCGAGTCGGTACCGGCGCCGGCCATCACCTCAACGACCCCGGTCGATGTGCTGCCCGCCAGCAGCGCGCCCACGGTCTCGGTGGCCGCCATTGCACTGACCTCGGCTGCCAGCGAACCCTCCGTGACGGCCTTGAGCCTGACCGTGTTCTTCGGCCGCAAATCCACCGACGTGATCGTGCCCGCCGATGCCCAGGCCGCATTGCCGCTGCTGCTCAAGGCGGCGGCGGAGGGTCGGCGCATCGTGGTGGCAGGCCATAGCGATGCGCGCGGCAAGACCGAGCTTAAAGCCGAGCTTTCGGCACAGCGCGCGCTGATCCTCAAGGACTGGCTGCTCGCGCAGGGCATAAAGCCCGAAGCCATAGCCGCCGTCGAATCCCGCGAAGACCGCGAGCCCATCGCCGACAACGCCACCAGCGAGGGCCGCGCGCAGAATCGCCGCGCCGTCGCCACCCTCGTGCCGCCCTGAGAGATCAAAATGTTCGAGCAATCCCCCACCGTCGGCCCTGGCATGGGCACCGTCACCCAGCACACGGCTGAGATTTTTCTGCTGCTGGCAGGTGCTTTTGCGCTTGGCATGCTGCTGAGCTGGCTGCTGTCGCGCGGCACCGCGAAACTGCTCAGGCAGACCGCGCTGGAACTGCTGCGCACCAAGGAGCGGCTGGTGGCCGCCGAGCGCCGTCCGGCACCGACGGCGCGCCTGCGCGAGTCCAATTCCACCGAGCACGAGCGCACGCTCAACCAGCTGCGCGAGAGCCGCGAGGCCGAAGCCCGCGCGCGCGAACGCATTCTCGAACTCGAAGGCCGCGTCGCGCTGATGGAGGCCGAGACGCAGACCAGCAAGCTGCCGCCGCTGCCGATGGATGCGCTCGAATCGGTGCTGCCCTTCGTCACGCCACCCGCCTCGCCTCGGAAGAAGTGAGCGTGCATCCGAACATAGTCTTCATCACCGGGGCCAGCGCCGGCTTTGGTGCCGCGATGGCGCGCCGCTTTGCGGCCGGCGGCAGCCGGGTAGTCCTGGCGGGCCGCCGCCTCGACCGCCTGCAGGCACTCGCCGTCGAGCTGGGCAGCATGGCGCTGCCTCTGGTGCTGGATGTCACCGACCGCGCCGCTGTCACCGCAGCCGTCAGCGCGCTGCCTGCCGATTTCGCGGAGGTCGATCTGCTCATCAACAACGCCGGTCTCGCACTGGGCCTGGAACCCGCGCACCGGGCCAGCCTCGACGACTGGCAGCAGATGATCGATACCAACATCACCGGCCTCGTCGCCGTCACCCACGCGCTGCTGCCGGGCATGGTGGCACGGGCGCGAGGGCATATCGTCAACATCGGCTCGACGGCCGGCGAGTGGCCTTACCCGGGCGGCAATGTCTACGGCGCGAGCAAGGCTTTCGTGCACCAGTTCTCGATGAACCTGCGCGCCGATCTGCTCGGCACGCCGATCCGCGTCAGCAACATCGAACCCGGCCTGTGCGGCGGCACCGAGTTCTCCGCCGTGCGCTTCCACGGCGACGCGGGCAAGGCTGCGAAGGTCTACGAAAACACCGTGCCGCTGACGGCCGAAGACATCGCCGAAACCGTCTACTGGGTCGCCACCCTGCCCGCGCATGTGAACGTCAACAACCTGCAACTGATGCCGGTGTGCCAGGCCAATGGCCCGCTCGCGGTTCACCGGGGCTGATGCCATGACCACGCGCACCCAGGGCCTGTTGCTGGTCATGCTGCTGAGCTTCTTCGGCTACCTGCTGCTCAGGCCGGGTTTCAATCCCGTCGCCGAGGCCAACGCCGCCAGCCTGGGCAATGTGCTGGGCATCTCGCGGCAGTTCGACTCGGCTCATGGCGTGATCACGGTCGAGCCGGTGGCGCGCGGGCTTGAAAACCCCTGGTCGCTCGCGTTTCTGCCCGATGGCCGCATGCTCGTCAGCGAGCGCCCCGGGCGCTTGCGCATCGTCACGGCCAACGGCGCGGTGGGCGCGCCCATCAACGGCGTGCCGAAGGTGCACCACGAAGGCCAGGGCGGCTTGCTGGATGTGGTGCTGGCCCCCGACTTTGCCCAGAGCGGCGAAATCTTCTTCAGCTACGCCGAGCCGCGCGGCAAGCTTAATGGCACCGCCGTTGCCAAAGCGCGGCTGGTGCTGAAAGGCGACAGCGGCGTGCTGGAGGCGGTGCAGGTGATCTTCAAGCAGGAGCCCGGCATCCGCAGCAACCACCATTTCGGCTCGCGGCTGGTGTTCGCGCGCGACGGCACGCTGTTCGTGACGCTGGGCGATCGCGGCAGCCAGCGCCAGCAGGCCCCGCTGCTCGACAGCCACCTCGGCAAGGTGGTGCGCATCCAGCGCGATGGCAGCGTGCCCGCCGACAACCCCTATCTCAAGACCGCCGGCGCGCGGCCGGAAATCTGGAGCATTGGCCACCGCAACCTGCAAGGTGCGGCACTGCATCCGGCCAGCGGCCAGCTTTGGACGACCGAGCACGGCCCCCAGGGCGGCGATGAACTCAACACACCCAAGCCCAGCCTCAATTACGGCTGGCCCGAGGTCTGCCACTGTGTGAACTACGGCGGCAGCCCGGTTGGCAGCGGCAAAAGTGAAGCGCCGGGGCTCGCTGCCTCGGCATGGCATTGGACACCTTCGATTGCGCCGAGCGGCCTTGCCTTCTACACGGCTGATCGCTTTCCCGCTTGGCGCGGCAAGCTGTTTGCCGGCTCGCTCAAATTCGGCCTGCTCGCCATGCTCACGCTCGATGGTGAAAAAGTCGTGAAGGAAGAGCGCCTGCTCGAAGGCCTGAACCAGCGCATCCGCGATGTGCGGGCGGGGCCGGATGGCGCGCTGTACTTGCTGACTGACGAAGGTGATGGTGCCATCTTGCGGCTGACGCTCGCCCCCGGGAAATAGCGCGCCAATCGGGCGGCAGTTTCAAAAATCCGCATTGTCGGTAGGGTTTGCGGCCATGAGCAAAATCACTCTGCGCGACGGCGCCAAACTCAATGTCCACATGGTCGGTCGCGGCCCTACCGTGGTGCTGCTGCACGGTTTTGCAATGCCTGCGTTTCTGTGGCTGCCCTTCGTCGCACCGCTCGCTCATAAATACCGTTTCGTGCTGCCGGACCTGCGCGGCTTCGGCGGCTCGCACCGACTCTCGCTCAGCAAACCCTGCCTGCTCGACCAGCACGCGAGCGATCTCGCCGATGTGCTCGGCTACCTCGGCGAGTCTCAAGTGTTGCTCGGCGGGCTGTCGATGGGTGCCTGCACTTCGCTGCAATACCAGCGGCACCACGGTTTCGGTGCCGTGCGTGCCTATCTGCACATGGATCAAGCCCCCTGCGTGCGCAACCTGCCGGATTGGGAGGATGGCCTGCTGGGGCCCCTGCAAGCCGCCCGCCTGGGCAGCTGGGCCGCACTCATGGCCGACATGGAGCCATATCGCGGACAGGCCTTCACGAAAATCCCGCGCGCCTTGCGCAGTCGGCTATGGGCGACGCTCGGCGACTTCTTTGGCCACGCTTTTGCGCTGCGCCACTGGCAAGCCTTCACCAGCCTCGCACGGCAGGAGATGCTCATCCGCCGAGTCGCGCCGGTCGCCAACTGGCCGATCTACATGGACACGCTGCGCTCGTACCTGAACGACGACTACGACTGGCGGCCGAGCCTGCCCAAAATCCAGATTCCGATGACCGCGATGATCGGCATGCAGTCCACCATGTATCCCGCGCGTGGCCAGCTGCGCTTCCGCGAATGGGTGCCGCACGCCGAGCTGGTGCGCTTCCACCGCTGCGGTCATGCGGTGCCATTCGAGTCGCCACGACAGTTCATGGTGGAGTTGTCGAGCTGGCTGGGCGCGCATCGGCCGCAGACCCGCAGCCTCATTCTTGGTGATCGTCAGGCAGCCTACTGAGCATCATTGATGTTCCGGCGGAAGCCGGTTGAGGGTCACTGATCTTCCGGCGGAAGCAGGTTGAGGATCATTGATCTTCCGGCGGAAGCCGGAAGATGGGCAGCCGAAGGTTCCAGACAATCGCCGCCACCCGCAGCGCGAAGATGGCGAGCATGCCCAGGCCAGCGGCCATGTTGCGCTCCATGCCCAATGCCGTCAGCCCGATGTAGAGTGAACAGCCCGCGATGATCGCCGTGGCGTAGAACTGCCCCTGGCGGAAGATCATCGGGATGTCGTTGCACAGCACGTCTCGCAACAGCCCGCCGAAGGCCCCGGTGATGACGCCCATCACCACGGCAATCAGGCCATCGTGGCCCAGCCCCTGCGCGATGCGCGCACCGGCGATGCCGAACAGGGCCAGGCCCAGCGCGTCGGTTGTCTCCAGCACCCGTTCGGGGATGCGCCGCGTGCGGGCGTAGAGCAGGGTGAAGGCGGTGGCGGCGAGCGTGGCGTGCAGGTAGCTGGGGTTGGCGATCCAGAACACTTCGCGGTCGAGCAAGAGATCGCGCACCGTGCCGCCGCCGATGGCGGTGACGCCCGCGATGATCGCCACGCCGAGCCAGTCGAACTGACGACGGCCCGCCACCAGCGCACCGGCGATGGCGTTGGCGGCGACACCAATCAAGTCCAGCCATTGGGCGAGCGAGTTCATGGCCGCGATTGTCCTACAACCACCCCGCGGCGATGCTCTTCAACACCGCATGGGTGCGGTCGCGGGCATCGAGCTTGGCGAGGATATCGGTGAGGTGATTCTTCACCGTGCCGTCGCTGATGTTCAGCGCCTTGCCGATCTCCTTGTTGGAATAGCCGCCCGCCACCAGGCGCAAGATCGACAGCTCGCGCTCGGTGAGCTGCGCGGCGCGTGCGGGTTCGTGGCTGCCGGCGCGGGCGAGGTGCAGGCTGATGGGGGCGAGGCGCGTCTGGCCTGCGGCGAGGGCGTCGATAGCGGCACGGAGTTCTTCAGGGGCGGCGTCCTTCAGCAGATAACCCTGCGCACCGGCGGCACGTGCGGCTTGCAGCAGCGCCGGCTCGTCGAAGGTGGTGAGTAACAGCATGGGTGTGGCATCGCCCCGCTCGCGCAGGGCGCGCACCAGTTCGAGGCCAGACATTCTCGGCATGCGAATGTCACTGACGATCACATCCACCGGCGTGGTCGCCACCGCGTCGAGCAGGGCTGCGCCATCGGCGGCCTGCACGCGCACTTCAAGACCCGCCAGGCCGCCGAGCAGTGCGGCAAGTCCGCTGCGGATCAGCGCCTGATCGTCGGCGAGTGCGATGCGAATGTTCATGCCGGCACCGTCGCTGTGAGCGCGCTGCCGCCTTGTGGCAGCACGTCGAGCTGCACGCTGCCACCGACGGCCGCCAGCCGTTCTTGCAGCCCGGTGAGGCCGTTACCGGGCTTGCTCTGCTCAGGTCCGCGGCCGTTGTCGATCACGCTCAGTTTCACCAGGCCCGCAGCGCGCACCAGCTCGATGTGCAGCGTGCTGGCACCCGCATGGCGCAGCGCATTGGTGACGCCCTCCTGGGCGGCGCGCAGCAGGGCCTGGGCGCGGGCGAAGTCGGCGGGGCGGGCGTCATCGGCGAGTGCCAGGCTGATGCGCGGGCTGGGGATGCTCGCTGCGAGTGCGCCGAGGGCGGCGTGCAGATCAACCCCATCGTGCGCACGCAGCGCACCCACCACGCCGCGCACATCGGCCAGCAACTCGTCGGCGAGCTGGCGACTGGCGGCGAGCGCGATGCTCGCCTCGCCGCTGCCCGGCGCGCAGAGACCGAGTTGCAGCTTGAGCGCCGTGAGCTTGTGGCCGGCGACATCGTGCAGCTCGCGCGAGAGATGCAGGCGCTCTTCGGCGCGTGCGCCTTCGGCCAGCAGGGCGCGGGTGGCGAGCAGTTCGGCGTTGATGCGCTGGGCATCATCGCGTGCACTTTGTGCCTGGGCCATCGCCCGCACGGTGATGGCGGCAAAGCACTGAAAGCCGATGTAGGACAGCGCACTCACCAGCGTTTGCACGAGCGACCAGTCGCGCAGCATCAGCCACACCAGCAGGCCATTGGCGAGCGCCATCAGCCACAGCAGCCTGCGGGTATCGAACAAGGCGGCGGCTTGTGCCGCGATGAGGATCAGCAGGATCGGTTGCAGGCCGTCTCGAAAAGCGGCGAAGGCCAGCAGGGCGGCAGGCAGCTGCGCGAGCGTCAGTGCCTTTTGCAGGGGCCGCTGCGTGCTGGCTTCGCGCCCCACAAACAGCAGCAGCACAGCGCACAGACCGACGAGACCCGCGAGCAGCATCAGGCTGGGTGGCCAGCCCTGGCGCCAGAGCGTCATCACCGGTGCGGTGGCCACCGCCAGCCAGGTGACGTAGGCCGCGAGGCTCAAGGGTGCTGCATGATCAGGGCGATGGGGCATGGCCAGCAGTGTAGGCAGGCTGCTGACTCAGCGGCAGGTGAGTTTTGTCACCCCCAGGCGGTGCGTTTTGTCACCTGTGCGGATCAGCAGCTTGCCGTGATGCTGCTGGCCTCATCAATGCGTAAAGGATCACTGCCATGTATGCCCTCGTCCTCATCGCCCATATCGCCGTCGGCGTGGTCGCACTCGCCGCCTATTGGATGGCGGGGCTCTCGAAGAAAGGCAGCCCAGTGCATCGCGCCGCGGGCAAGGTATTCATGCTGACGATGTGGCTGATTCTCGCCACCTCGCTCGTCTTCGTGGCGCGCATGGTGAGCGAGGGCGCGCTGGGCAATGCGGCGTTCTTCGCCTACCTCATCGTCATCTCTGCTTCGGGGCTCATCACGGGCTGGTATTCACTCAAGCTCAAGCGTGAGCACGCCCGCTACTTCGGCGGCTGGTACCGGGCGTTGGCGGTGTTCAACATCGCCTGCGGTGCAGGCGTGCTCGCGCTCGGCATCAGCGATGGCCATCCGGTTCTCATGGGCTTCTCGATGGTGGGCCTCTTGCGTGGTGGCGCCATGTGGCGGCTCTCCAGGCAGGCCGAATCGCCGCGCTGGTGGCTGCGCGAACATCTGGGTTCGATGATCGGCAATGGCGTAGCCGTGCATGTCGCATTCCTGCTGGTGGGCCTGAAACGCCTGCTGCCTGCTGGCTACGAGCACAGCACCGAATTGCTGGGCTGGCTGCTGCCACTGACGATCGCAGGCATCGCCGGGGTGGTGTTCGGGCGTCGCTATGCCGCCAAGCCGGTCAACGCGCCAATCACCTCGACCTCGGCTTGAGCCAGTCCGCCGCCATGCGCCAGGTCGTCGCTGGTGCCTTGCTGCCTGCGAACACACCGGCATGGCCGCCGGGGGCGAGCTTGAACAGCTTGTCGGTGCTGGCAACGATGTCCATCACCTTGCGGGCGGCTTCCACAGTGACGATCTTGTCGCCGGTGCCGGCGATGGCGAGCAGCGAGGCGTCGATGCGATCGAGCAGCGCCTCCTGATCCCGGCCCAGTTTCACCCGGCCTTTCGACAGCGCGTTGTCGAGGCCGACGCGCACCACGAAGTCCTGCACGATGCCGCCGGGATAGGCGTGCATGTCGTTGAACCAGCTCGCCATGGTGTCGTGCTGGGTGACGTAGTCGCGGTCCCAGAGGTTCATCAAGAGGTCGAGGTAGTTGGTGAGCGTGCCCATCGGGTTGGTGAGCTTGAAGGCGAGCGACGACACCCAGCCCGGCACATTGAGCCGCTTCGGATCGAGCTGGTGAATGCGAAAACCCGTGTAGCGCCGCACCAGGCGGATCGGCGTGCGCATCGCGCCGAGCAGCTGCCCCGCGACACCGATCTGGTGCATGTCGATGGGGCTGGCGATGGTGACGATATTCTTTATCTTGGGGTCGTGCGCCCAGCCCGCGTGGATGAGACAGAACAGCCCGCCCATGCAGTAGCCGAGCATCGAGATGTCCTTGATGCGCGAGTCCTTGCGCACGCTGGCAATGGCGGCGGGCAGCATGCGGGTGGTGTAGTCGACGAGGCCGAGGTGCGAGTGGTCCCGGTCCGGGCTGCCAAAGTCCACCAGGTAGACCTTGAAGCCCTCTTGCAGAAGGAAGCGCACCAGGCTGCGCTGCGGCAGCAGGTCGAAATTGAGCGGGTCGGCAGCGAGGGGGGGTACCAGCAGCACTGGCACGCGATGGCGCTTGTTGCGCACCAGCGGAGCGGTCTCGTCCAGTGGTCGGTAGCGGCGCACCGAGAGCAGGCCATCCTCGTGGATGACGTCGTACGGAGTGAGATCAGCGACGATGAAATTCGCCGCATCGCTCTTCCGCTCGATGGCATGGCTGACCGAGGCGATGCCGCGTTCGAGCAGCAGCTCGGCTGAGTCGAGCCTTCGCGCGGCGACGCTGGGCAGGCGGGATTTGAACTGGCTGTACAGCTCTGCGGATGCGCTCATCCGCAGAGTGTATTCAGAGCCGCTTGTCTGAGGGCTTCAGCGCCACCACCGACTCGTGGATGTAGAGGGGGTAGCTGTTGTCGCTGTCGGTGAGCTCGAACCAGCCCGCCATGCCCGGCACCTTGCGCGCCAGGCGCTCGACCCCGGCGGCGAGGCTCGCCACCTTGCGGCCGCTGAACGAGGGCGCGTTGCGCAACACTGCGCGCTCCATCACTTTCAGGCGGATGCGGCTGGTGTCGCCACGCGCGGGGGCGGCGGCGATGGCGGCCGTTTCGGTGACATCGACCACGCTGGAGCTGATGAAGCGCAGCCCGCCATCGAGCACGAACCAGTCGGCATTGCCGGGGATGCGCTGGGCCTTGAGCCGGGTGCCGACATCGGCCCGGCTGAGCTTTTCACCATCCCGGTGGGGCGCATCGCGGATGATGGCTTTTTCAAGCACGGTCAGTGCCACGGCCGCACCCACGGATACGGCACTCTCGTTCAGGCGGGCATTGGCTGCAGGCCCGACCTGGGCCACCAGCACGCGCGCGCCGGGCGCGGTGTTGATGCCCTCGGGCGCCAGGCCGATCTGCTCGGCAATGCTCTTGGCGCTGGCCTCGGCCTGGGCCGCCATGGCATCGGCAAAGTTGTGGCAGGGGCCATCCTGCACCGAGCGGCGGCTTAAGTTGGTGATGCGCAGGCCACGGCGCTCGAAAGGCTGGTCGTGCACCAGCTCCAGCGTGCGGCGGCAGCGGTTTTTTTCGATCGGCTCCAGGGTGGCTTCGCCCGCGAGCACCACGCTGCTGCCGAGCAGTGGCAGGCTGAACGCCTGGCTGGCCGTGGCGCTGGCATTCAGCTGTCGCTCCAGGCCCACTGCCGCCTCGCGCAGGCCAGAGAGCGCCTGTGCCGCGCCGCAAAACGCCATCAGTGCAAGGCCAGTTGGGATCAAAAGGCTGCGTGGGGATACCCGGGTCTGTTCCATGAAAGCTCGTCCGCTGGCGATTCGCCGTTCAGTTTTACGCATTGTGCGCCGCCGATCCATAGTAAATGCGCCTTTAATCAGTCGCGGCTCGCGCTGGTCAGACGCATTCGGCGTGCCACACTTTGCCGACTCGCCCTGCCAATGCCCTGAAAATGTCCCTGCCACGCCCCGCACCGAGGCTGCTCGATACCGCCGAAGCCGTGGTTGATGCCTTGATCGCCCAGCTGGGCCTCGATATCCGCATCGGCCTGCCGCTCGGGCTAGGCAAGCCGACACAGCTGGTCAATGCCCTGTATGCGCGCGCCAGGCGCGAGCCTGGGCTGCAACTGACCATCCTCACCGCGCTCTCGCTCGAAAAGCCGGTGCCGACCTCAGAACTCGAAGGCCGCTTCCTCAAGCCCTTTCTCGACCGCGTGTTCGGCGACTGCCCCGATCTTGACTACATGCTGGACCTGCGCGCCAACCGCCTGCCGCCCAACGTGTTCGTGAAGGAGTTCTTCTTCAAGCCCGGCAGCAATCTCAACAGCACGCACGCGCAGCAGAACTACATCTCGACCAACTACACCTTCGCCGCGCGCGATGTGTTCAATCAGGGCTGCAACGTTGCCGCGCAGCTAATCTGCAAGCGCGGCGAGGGCGAGGGCCTGCGCTATTCGCTCGCCTGCAACCCCGACACCGGGCCAGAGCTGGTGGAGATGCTGCGAGCCAGCGGCCGGCCTCACGCGGTGGTGGGGCTCGTCAACCAGAACCTGCCCTACATGGTCAACGACGCCGAGGTCGAACCCTCGCTGTTCGACTACGTGATCGACTCGCCGCGCTACACCACCACCCTCTTCAGCACGCCCAAGCTCGCGGTCGCGACGCCGGACTACGCCATCGGCCTCTATGCCTCGGCGCTCATCAAGGATGGCGGCACCCTGCAAGTCGGCATCGGCGGCATGGGCGATGCGATCGTGCACGCTGCGCAGGCGCGCCATGCGCGACCGGACGATTACCGGGCCGCCCTCAAGGCCATCGGTGCGCTCGATCACCACGGTACGCTGATCGAATCCCAGGGCGGCACCGGGCCGTTCGAGCAAGGCCTGTATGGCGCGACGGAGATGTTCGTCGATGGTTTCATGCACCTGTACCAGAGCGGGATACTCAAGCGCGCGGTCTATGACTTCTGGGCCTTGCAGCAGCTCATCAACGACGGCCTCTGCGACCCTGCCGCGCTGGCGCCCGCCGCGCTCGACCATCTCGAAGCCCTCGGCGTGCGCGTCATCCGCACCCAGGATTTCGAGGTGTTGCAGCATCACGGCTTCTTCACCGAGGAGACCCGCTACGACGCGGGCCATCTCATCGCACCGGACGGCGAGCGGGTGATTGCCAACGTCGCCAACCCCGACTCGCGGCGCGTGATGGCGCGCTGCCTTGGCACGCAGCTCAAGAACGGCTTGATCGCCCATGGCGGCTTCTTCCTCGGCCCCAATGCGTTCTACGCGGCGCTCCGCGCCATGCCGGAAGACGAGCGCGCAAGGATCTGCATGACCGGCGTCTACAAGGTCAACCAGCTCGATCACAACCCACGTCTTTACAAGGCCCAGCGCCAGCACGCGCGCTTCATCAACACCGGCATCATGGTCACGCTCGGCGGTGCGGTGATGAGCGATGGGCTGGAGGACGGCCGCGTGGTCAGCGGCGTGGGCGGCCAGTACAACTTCGTGGCCATGGCGCACCAGCTGCCGACGGGGCGCAGCATCCTGATGATCCGCGCCGTGCGCGACAAGGAGGGCAAGACCACCGAGCCCACGAGCAACGTCGTCTTCAACTACGGCCACATCACCATCCCGCGCCACCTGCGCGACATCGTCATCACCGAATACGGCATTGCCGACCTGCGCAGCAAGACCGACAACGAAGTCGCCAAGGCACTGCTCAACATCGCCGATTCGCGCTTTCAGCCCGAGTTGCTGGCGCAAGCCAAGAACAGCGGCAAGATCGAACCCGGCTACCAGATTGCTGACAGTTTTCGTCACAACACGCCAGACCGCCTGGAGGCGCAATTGGCACCGTTCCGCAGCCAGGGCCTGTTCCCGGCCTTTCCTTTCGGCACCGACCTCACCGCCGACGAGATCAAGCTCGGAAAGGCCCTGAAAGCCGTGAAATCAAAGGCCGCGAAGGGCAACAAGCTCAAGCTCGCCTTCGATGCCTGGCGCTTCAAGAATGTGCCGCAGCACACAAAATCCTACCTCGAACGCATGGGGCTCAGCGACCCGAAAACCATGCAGGACAAGGTGGTTCGGATGTTGCTTGCCCGAGAGCTGTAGGGGAAGCGTTCAAGACTTAAAACGGAGTGGCAAAGCGCCTTGCTTCAAGGCGCACATCATTCGGCAAGGAGGCCGGGGCATGTCACAGACCAGGTGGTCGCAGCGTTGCGAGTCAAAACCGCGCAGTGCGAGGCGCGAGACGCAGCCAATGCGTCGGCATTCGCAAGTCTCGCAACGAAGCAATGCGCGGTTTTGGCCGCAACCCTTCGGGGCCGGACTGTTTTGGGCCATTGCTTCCTCACAAGGCTTGCGAAGGGAACAACCCTTCGCTGCGCCTCGTTTGTCGCACTGGCCCGAAACAGCCTTCGGCCGCTGCGATCACCTGATCGGTGACATGCCCCCGTGAAGACGATCATCGTCATTGGTGCCGGGTTTTGCGGCACGGCGGTTGCGGTGCAGTTGCTGCGGCGTGCCGGTGCGGAGCCGACGCGCGTGCTGCTGCTCAACCGCTCGGGTCTGATGGCACGCGGGGTGGCCTACGGCACCCGCACCGAGAGCCATTTGCTCAATGTGCCGGCCGGGCGCATGAGTGCCTTGCCACATGATCCCGGCAGCTTCCTGCGCTACGCGCAGGGCCGCGATGCCCGTGTGACGGGTGCCTCCTTCGTGCCGCGCCGCTGGTTTGGCGACTACCTCGAAGACCTGCTCGCCAAGGCGGCTCACCAGGCGGCACCGGATGTGCGCTTCCGCGCGATGGTGGGCGATGTCATCGGCATCAGCATCGTCGAGAGCCAGGGCCAGGTGGAGCTCGCCAGCGGCGAGTGCATCGTCGCCGACCGCGTGGTACTGGCGCTCGGCAATTTCGCACCGGCTGATCCACCGCTCGCCGACAGCAGTTTCTTCACCAGCCCGCGCTACGTGCGCGACCCCTGGCGGCCCGATGCGCTCTGGGGTGTGGCCGCCGACCAGCCGGTGCTGCTCATCGGCACGGGCTTAACCATGCTCGATGTGCTGCTCGACCTCAAGAGCCGCGGCCATCACGCGCCGATCTACGCGCTCTCGCGGCGCGGCCTGCTGCCGCAGGCGCATCGCACGCTCGAAGAGCCGCCCAAGTACCACGGCCAGCTGGCCGAGCGGCTGCTGACGCAGCCGAACGCACGCACCGCCCTCGCTCTGCTTCGCCGCGAGCTGCGCGAGGCGGCAGCGCAGGGCATCGACTGGCGCGATGTAATCGGCGGCCTGCGCAAGGCGACACCCGCCATCTGGGCACGCTGGCCGGAGGCCGAAAGGCGGCGCTTCCTGCGCCACGCCCGTCCGCATTGGGAGATCCACCGCCACCGCTGCGCCCCCGAACAGAACGCTGCCCTCTGCGAGGAGCTGGCCACCGGCCAACTGCGGGTGCTGGCGGGGCGGCTCACGGCCTGCGTGGACGACATCGACGGCGTCACCGCGCAATGGCAGACGCGCGGCACGCAGCAGCTCAAGTCACTGCGTATCGGCAGCGTCATCAACTGCACCGGCCCTGCCAGCGACACCCGCCGCCTGCGCGAACCGCTGCTGCTCTCGCTCGCCGCCAGCGGCCTCTTGCGGCGTGATGCGCTCGGCCTCGGCCTCGACACCGACGACCGCTACGCCCTGCTAGACCGCCACGGCAAGCCCTCGTCAGTGCTGCACTACATCGGCCCCTTTCTCAAGGCCCGCTGGTGGGAGGCCACCGCCGTGCCAGAGCTGGCCGAACACGGTGCGAGGCTTGCAGGTGGGCTGATGGAGAGCCTGGGCGACACCGCCTCAAGCCGGGTGTTGCAGAAGGCGTAAGACACATCTTGGCCTGCCGAAACCGGCAGGCGCACAATGGCGACATTCGGGTGCCACCGCGCCCACACCATTCGATGTGTTGCCGCCATGAGCAAAATCAGCCAGTACGTTTCGCCCCTGCCCGACGCCAGCGGCATCGTGCGCTACAGCAACGAGGAGAACGCCATCTGGGCCGAGCTGTACGCGCGGCAGGAAAAAGCCGTGCAGGGCAAATGCTGCGACGAGTTCCTGCAAGGGCTAGCCCTCATCGACATGCCGAAGGATCGCGTGCCGCAACTGCCGGAGATCAGCCGCGTGCTCAAGCGCGAAACCGGCTGGGAAGTGGCCTACGTGCCGGCACTCATCCCCTTCAGCGAGTTCTTCAAGCTGCTTGCCAACAAGCAGTTCCCCGCCGCCACTTTCGTGCGCACCCGCGAGGAGCTGGATTATTTGCAGGAGCCGGACGTCTTCCACGAGCTGTTCGGCCACACGCCGCTGCTCACCAACCCGCACTTCGCGGAGTTCACGCACCTCTACGGCAAGCTGGGCCTCGCCGCGAGCAAGGAAGACCGTGTGTTCCTGGCACGGCTCTACTGGTTCACGGTGGAGTTTGGCCTGGTGCAGAAGCCGGGCGAGGCCATGCGCATCTATGGCGGCGGCATCTTGAGTTCGATTGGCGAAACCGATTACGCCTACTCGTCCAATGTCGCACTCCGCAAGCGCTTTGATCTGCTCGACGTGCTGCGCACGCCCTACCGCATCGACATCATGCAGCCGCTGTATTACGTGCTGGAAGACTTTGCCCAGCTCACCGAAATCACCAAGCGTGACTTGATGGCGGATGTAGCCGAGGCGCGCAAGCTGGGGCTGCATGCGCCGCTATTCCCGCCGAAAGCAGGAACTGATGCAATTCCGTTGCCGACAACTCCAAGGCCGGATGTTGCGAAAATGGCAGCGTAGTGGAGGTTGGGCAGCATATTGGGAGGTACAAGTCATGCGAATCGCAGCGATTCAGACTGAAACCATCGTTGGCAACGTTGAAGCCAATCTCTCAGGGTGCGAAAAACTGGTCAACCAGGCGGCGCGCGAAGGTGCCGAATGGATTCTATTGCCGGAGTTCTTCACCACCGGCATGGGCTTCATCCCGAAGTTGGCCGAGTGCGTACTGGCGCCAGACGGAGCCGCCACCGCCTTGTTGCTGGGCCTCGCCAAACGTCATGGGGTCAACGTGGGTGGCTCCTTTCTCTGTCGTGACGACGACGGTCACGTCCGCAATGCTTTTTTTCTTGCCACACCGCAAGGTATCGCAGGCCGACACAACAAGGATCTTCCCACCATGTGGGAGAACTGCTTCTACGTCGGCGGCGATGACGATGGCTTGATTCGTGTTGGTGATCTCGACGTCGGCGTAGCACTGTGTCTGGAGTACAACCGCACCCAGACCGTCCGCCGACTGCGCGGCAAGGTGGACCTCGTGGTGGGAGGTTCCTGCAAGTGGGGAGCACCGAAAGCGGTGCCGATGCACGGTTACCCGCAACGCCATATCGAGCGCTTCACCCACTGGGCACCCCCGTTCGCGCGCATGATGGGCTGTCCGGTGGTGGACGCGAATCACTGCGGCGATTTTCGGTGCCCGACGCCCCTGGTGGGCGTCCCCTACATTTCCAAATATCAGGGCGGCTCCATCATCTGTGATGCGCGCGGCGAGGTACTCGCTTACCGCCACCGCGATGAGGGCGCTGGTGTCGTCGTTGCGGATATCGAGCCGGGCCGGACAGAACCCCTCGAACCCCCACCGGATCGCTTCTGGATTCTGGAACTCGACCCTGTTTCCGAATACTTCGGTTGGCGGATGCAACGCTGGCATGGCAAGCACTGGTACAAACGCCATGGCGCGGGCGCCCAACGAGCGCATTGACGTAGGCAAGGAATCATCGTCCCGTTGGCCCAGCGCATATACAGCGCGGCCCCGGATCGAATCCGAGGCCTTTTTCTGCCGCCTTTGCAACCCCTGCTTTAATCCGGGCTGCCGCTGAAGCTCAAGGCGGCTTTGGCAAGGCCTGCATCGGCATCGCCGCAAACAATCGCCGCGCTTCGGCGTAGGAAATCTTGCTGGTCGCACCCAGCTTGCGGTCAGCCCACCAGCGCCGTACGGTGGCGGTGCGCACCACCCAGTAAGGCACGGCCGGAAACTGCTCGATATCGCTCACCAGATAGCCGTCGATGCCATCGAGCTTGGCCATGAAGCCGCGCTCGTCGAAGTTGCGGCTCGACCCCACCATGTGGCTGGGGCAGAAGTAGATGCCGCGGTCGCTGAGCGAGCGCACCTCCCACTTGCCGCCATGGGCGTCGATCACGTCGTAGGGCGTGCCCTCGCTCGGGGCGAGCCGCCCTTGCAGCACCTCACGCGCGAACCGACGCTCGATGAGGAAGGAAATGCGGCGGCCATCGGTGAAGTACTCACGCACTTCGTCGGCGCTCACGCCCATCGCACGCTGCAAGGCGGGCAGGTTCCACTCCATCACGCCGTTGGGCTCGGCGGCCTCGGCACGGCCCAGCAGCAGGCTGCACAGCAAGAGCATCCACTTCATCGCGCATTCCCCCTGAAAAGCTGAACGGATGATGCCCCGCCGTCACTGGCTGGCGCGAGGTCGAGGTTTACAATCCCGCCATATTTCTTTGAGTAGCAGCCATGACGAATCACAACCCCCTGGGCACCGACGGCTTCGAGTTTGTCGAGTTCACCGCCCCCAGCGCCGCTGGCATTGCACAGCTCTGCACGCTGTTCGAGATGATGGGCTTCACCGCCATCGCCAAGCACCGCAGCAAGGACGTGACGTTGTTCCGCCAGGGCGGCATCAACTTTCTCGTCAGCAGCCAGCCGTATACGCACTTCGCGCAGTTCGCCACCGCCCACGGCCCCTCGGCCTGCGCGATGGGCTGGCGCGTGAAGGACGCACCCGCGGCCTACGACTACGCCATCTCGAAGGGTGCGGTGGCTTTCGACGCCAAGCCGGGCTTCATGGAGCTGCGTCTGCCTTCGGTCTATGGCATCGGCAACTCGGTGCTGTATTTCGCCGACCAGCGCACCGGGCACTCGATCTACGACGTGGACTTCATCCCCATCGAGGGCGTCGACCAGCACCCCGCTGGTGTCGGCCTGACCGAGATCGACCACCTCACCCACAACGTCGCGCGCGGCAACATGGATGTGTGGTCGGGCTTCTACGAGCGCATCGCCAACTTCAAGCAGATTCGCTACTTCGACATCGAGGGCAAGCAGACCGGCCTCTTCAGCAAGGCGATGACCAGCCCTTGCGGCCGCATTCGCATCCCCATCAACGAGAGCGCGGATGACAAATCGCAGATCGAGGAGTTTCTGCGCCAGTATCGCGGCGAGGGCATTCAGCACATCGCGCTCGCCTCACCAGACATCTACAAGACCGTTGCGGCGCTCAAACAGCGTGGCGTGATTTTCATGGACACGCTCGATACCTACTTCGACAACATCGACGCCCGCGTGCCGGGCCACGGCGAGAGCGTGGCAGCCTTGAAGGAACTGAAAATACTCATCGACGGCGCGCCGGTGGAGGGCATCCTGTTGCAGATCTTCACCAGCACCGTCATCGGGCCGATCTTCTTCGAGATCATCCAGCGCAAGGGCAACGAAGGCTTCGGCGAAGGTAATTTCCGCGCGCTGTTCGAGTCGATAGAGGAAGACCAGATCAAGCGCGGCGTGCTGCAAGCCCAGCCTGCCTGACCGCCATGTCGCGCAAGTGGATTCACCGCCCGCACGTTGAGGGCCTCGCCAGCCGCCAGGCCCACGCTGATCTGCCGCCCGGCACGGTCGAGCGCGAGCTGGGCAAGGAGGGCTTCTTCGGACCCGCCACGCACATGATTCATCCGAAGCCGCCGACGGGCTGGACGAGTTGGGAAGGGCCTTTGAGGCCGCGCGCCTTCGATGCTGTGCAGCTCAAGGGCGATGGTGCATCGCCCTGGGACGCCCACGAGCTGCTGTTCAACGCCCACTGCCGCTTTCGCCAATGGACTTGCGCGGCCTCGATGACCCAGCTGGTGCGCAACAGCGATGGCGACGAGCTGCTGTTCATCCATGCGGGCGATGCCGAGCTGTTTTGCGACTACGGCCATCTCTCGATCACCACCGGCGACTACGTGATGCTGCCGCGCGGCACGCTCTGGCGCATCGAGTGCGCGACACCCGTGACCATGCTGCTGATCGAGGCGACCAATAGCAGCTACCAGTTGCCGGACAAGGGCCTCGTCGGCGAGCACGCCATCTTCGACCCGGCGATGCTCGACATTCCTGCCATCGACGAAGCGTTCAAGGCGCAGGCAGCGCAAATATCACAAGAATGGAAGGTGGTCATCAAGCGGCGTGGTGCGTTTTCGACCGTCACTTATCCCTTCAACCCGCTCGATGCAGTGGGCTGGCACGGCAACCTGCATCCGGTGCGCATCAACGTGAAAGACATTCGCCCGCTGGTGAGCGCGCGCTATCACCTGCCGCCCTCGGCGCACACCACCTTCGTCGCCAACCGCTTTGTCGTCTGCACCTTTGCGCCGCGCCCGTTCGAGACCGACCCCGGCGCGATCAAGGTGCCGTTCTTCCACAACAACGACGACTACGACGAGGTCCTGTTCTATCACGCGGGCGATTTCTTCAGCCGCGACAACATCCACGCCGGCATGATCACCCTGCACCCCTGCGGCTTCACCCACGGCCCGCACCCGAAGGCGCTGGGCAAGATGCTGGTGCAGCCCAAGGTCGCCACCGACGAATACGCGGTGATGATCGACACCCGCGATGCGTTGGAGATCGGCGCGGCGGCGACGAGCGTGGAGACGCCGGACTACCACCTGAGCTGGCGCACGAAGTAGCGCGCACGAAAAAGCCGGGGCGCTTTCGCACCCCGGCTCTGGCACTGCATCAGGCCATTACTTCTTGTCGTGGCCGCGCATTTTCTTGAAGTCAGGCTTCGGCATCGCCGCGAGCTGCGACTGCTGGCTGGGCGTGAGGATGGCCCACTCCTGCGCGCGGAGTGCAGCCTTGGCCTTGATGAGTGTGACGTGCTCCTGGCCGAGCAGGTTGGCAATGCGATCAACCTCGGCGGTGTAGTTGGGCGCGGCAGGGCTCAAGTCACGCAGGCTCTGGTGCAGGGCCTTGCGATCAGCCAGCTCCTGCCGATGCTTGGCGTGGCTGGCGACGCGCAGCGCCTTGATCTGCGTCTTCTGCGCATCGCTCAAACCCAGGGCTTCGAGGTGCTTGGGCAGGCGGTCGGCGTCAAACTCGCGGTGCTCGCCGCGGCCAGGGCCGTCGTGGCCTGCGATGGCGACACCGCTGAGGGTGGCAGCCGCCAGCGTGGCAGCGAAAAGAGTTTTGGTGAATGTGTTCATGGATGAGTCTCCGGGGTTGGGATCAAGCTCCGTGGCGGAGCGAAGACATTACATCCACCCTGCCCGTAAAGAGGGCTTGCGACGGCGTAAAGATCGGTAAAGCCCCAGCGCGGTTCAGCTGCCGCTCGCTAAAGTGCGCAGCATGAATAGCACTGCACCAGTCATGGGAAATGTCCTGCTCGCCGACGACGACCGTGCGCTTGCCGCACTGCTCTCGGAATATCTGGTGCAGGAGGGCCTAGCGGTGCGTGCCGTGCATGACGGCGATGCCGCACTCGCCGCGCTCGGCGATGCGGGCTTCAAACCCGATGTGCTGGTCCTCGATGTGATGATGCCTGGCCGCGATGGCCTCGACACTCTGCAAAAGCTGCGCGGCACGCATGCGCTGCCGGTGCTGATGCTTTCGGCACGCGGCGAGCCGCTCGACCGCGTGATCGGCCTCGAACTCGGTGCCGACGACTACCTCGCCAAACCCTGCCTGCCGCGCGAGTTGCTGGCGCGCATCAGGGCGCTGCTTCGGCGGGGTGCCGCGCCCATCGCCCACCAGACGCTCGAAGCCGGCGTGCTCCGGCTCTCGACCGGCGAGCGCCGCGCCTGGTGCGGTGAAGTGCTGCTGGAACTCACCGGTGCCGAGTTCGCCCTGCTGCATGTGCTCTTGCAGCATCAAGGCTCGGTGGTGGATAGGGCCACACTCACCCAACAGGCGCTCGGCCGCGAGCTGGAGCGTTACGACCGCGCCATCGACGTGCACGTCTCCCGCCTGCGGCAGAAGCTCGCCGCCGCCTGTGCGGAGGCACCGCAGATCGAAGCCGTGCGCGGTGCGGGCTATCAACTGCTCGCGGCAGCGAATGCATGAGCCCGCTTTACAAGAAATTGCTGCTCTGGTTCTGCGCCGCCAACATCGCGGTGCTGCTGGTGAGCGTGTTCGTCACCGACCGCATCGGCCGCTACGTCAGCGGCAACGAGCCGGACTGGGATGCGATTGCCGGCGAAACGCTGGCCAGCTACGAGGCCAATGGCCTGATCGGCCTCGCCGCCTTCAACGATCTTCAGCGCCGCACGCGCAGCATGGATGTGGCGCTGTACCGCGACGGCGTGAACCTGATGCAGCGCAAGCCGCCGCCGCCGCTGCGTCCCTTCTTGCAACAGTTGCTCGCTGCCGATGCCCTGGTGCTGCAAGCGGGTGAAGGCCGCTGGCTGGCGTCCCGCACACTCACCACGAGCAAGGGCGAGCGCCTGCAATTCATCGCCTTTCGGGGTGTGCCCCCACCGCATGCGCGGCGCAATCTGCTGCTGTTCGTGCAGGTGGCGCTGTCACTGCTAGTGATCGCGGCACTCGGCTTCGTGCTGGCGCGTTCGCTCACGGCGCCCATCGCGGCAATCCAGCACGCCACACGCAAGATGGCCGATGGCGATCTCACCGCCCGCGCCGATAGCGCCACCGCCACGCGAGGCGACGAACTCGGCGCGCTCGCCCGCGACTTCAACCACATGGCCGCGCGCACCGAGACGCTGGTGAACCAGCAGCGCACAGTCTTGCAGGACGTGAGCCACGAACTGCGCTCGCCACTCGCGCGCCTGCACCTGCTGCTCGAACTCGCGCGGCAGGGCAGCAGCGACAATGGCAATCACCAGCTCGACCGCGCCGCGAAGGAAGTGAGCCGACTCGACGACCTCATCGGCGAAGTGCTCAACCTCTCGCGCCTGGAGACGGTGCTGCCGGGCATGAGCACCGTGCCCGTCAACCTCGCCACGCTGGCGCAGGAGGTGCTCGAAGAGCACGCGCTCGAAGCCGATGCACGCCAGCTCAATATGCAGCTGCATGCCATCACCACCTACGCCAATGGCGACCCTGGCCTGCTCGCCCGCGCGCTCGGCAACATCGTCGGTAATGCCATCAAGTTCAGCGCCAACGGCAGCGCCATTGCGCTCGATGTCTCGATCGACAATGGCATGGCGAGCCTCACCGTGCGCGACCACGGCCCCGGCGTGCCGGTGACCCAGCTCAAGCAGTTGTTCCAGCCCTTTTACCGCGGCGACAACGCCTCAAGAGCCGAAGGCCACGGCTTGGGACTTGCCATCGCGCAGCGCATCGTCACCGCCCATGGCGGGCGCATCGAGGCCAGCAACGCCGACGGCGGCGGGCTCGCGGTGCGCATCATCCTGCCAGTGGGCGCAAACCATCTGGTGGGCTGAAGCCCACCCTACAATGGCGCACCTCCAAGGACTGCCCCATGAAACTCGCCACCCTCAAAGACGGCACCCGCGACGGTCGCCTGCTCGTCGTCAGCCGCGACCTGAGCCGTGCAGCCACGGTGCCGCACGTCAAAACCCTGCAAGCCGCGCTCGATGACTGGGACGCCGTGCTGCCTGATCTCCTGGCTTTGAGCGAGCAGATCAACACCGGCAAGATCAGCGGCACGCTGGCCTTCGAGGTGGCGCAGTGCCTCTCGCCGCTGCCGCGCGCCTACCAGTGGGCGGATGGCAGCGCGTATGTGAATCACGTCGAGCTGGTGCGCCGTGCGCGCAATGCCGAGATGCCCGCGAGCTTCTGGACCGACCCGCTGATGTACCAGGGCGGCAGCGACACCTTCCTCGCACCGACCGAGGCGATCCGCATGGCGAGCGAGGACTACGGCATCGACCTCGAAGCCGAGATCGCGGTCATCACCGCCGACGTGCCGATGGCTGCGAGCACCGCGCAGGCGGCAATGGCGATCCGCCTCGTGATGCTCGTCAACGACGTCAGCCTGCGTAACCTGATCCCCAACGAACTCGCCAAGAGTTTCGGCTTTTTCCAGAGCAAGCCTTCGAGCGCGTTCTCGCCGGTGGCGGTCACACCCGATGAGCTGGGTGAGGCCTGGCGCGATGGCAGGCTGCACCGGCCGCTGCTGAGCTTCTTGAACGGCGCACCGCTCGGCAAACCCGATGCGGGTGCCGACATGACCTTCGACTTCCCCACACTCATCGCCCACGCCGCCAAGACCCGGCCCTTGGGTGCGGGCTGCATAATCGGCAGTGGCACGGTGAGCAACAAGGATGGCGACGGCAGCCCCGGCAAGCCGATCAGCGACGGCGGCCTCGGCTACAGCTGTCTGGCCGAGGTGCGCACCATCGAAACCATTCTGCACGGCAAGCCGGTCACCCCCTTCCTGCGTTTTGGCGATACCGTGAAGATCGAGATGCGCGATGCACATGGCGCTTCGATCTTCGGTGCCATCGAGCAGAGCGTCGAACACTACAAACCCTGACCTGGAGTTTCCATGCGCCCAATCCTCATCGCCATCCTGCTCGGCCTCGCAGCCAGCACCGCCTCTGCCCAGCAGGATTTCAGAAAGGTCGAGATCAAGACCACCGACCTGGGCCAGGGCCTCTACCTGCTGGTCGGCAGCGGCGGCAACATCGGCGTCAGCACCGGGCCCGATGGCGTGGTGCTGATCGACGACCAGTACGCGCCGTTGGCGCCGAAGATCCGTGCCGCGCTCGATGCCGCAGCACCCAAGCAGCCCATCCGCTTCGTGCTCAACACCCACTGGCATGGCGACCACACCGGCGGCAACGAGCACTTCGGCGAGGGCGGCGCGCTGATCGTGGCCCACCACAACGTGCGCAAGCGGCTGGCGGCGGGTGGCTTCATGGAGGCCTTCAAGCGCGACGTGAAGCCTGCACCCGCCAAGGCGCTGCCAGTCGTCACCTTTGGCGACGACGTCGAGTTCCACCTCAATGGTCTCACCCTCAGGGCGCAGCACGTCGCGCCAGCGCACACCGATGGCGATGCCGTCGTGTTCTTCCCCGAGGCCAATCTCGTGCACATGGGCGATCTCTACTTCAACGGCCTCTATCCGGTCATCGACTACGGCAGCGGCGGCCACATCGACGGCATGATCGCGGCGGTGAGCGAGGTGCTGCCCAAGCTCGATGACAAGAGCCGGATCATCCCCGGGCATGGGCCGATCTCCAGCAAGGCGGAGCTGATCGTCTACCGCGACCTCCTGGCCACGGTCGCCGCCCGCATGAAGAAGCTCATGGCCGAGGGCAAGACGCTGGAGCAGATCCAGGCCGCCAAGCTCACCGCCGAATACGACGAGCGGTGGGGCAAGCAGTTTCTCAAGCCCGAGCCCTGGGTCGAGATGGTCTACTTGGGTCTCAAGCGCAAGCAATGAGCATGGGCTTGGCTGCGCGGCTGGGCAGTCTTCACGGCTTTACAAGCACGCGGTAGCTGCCGACCATCTGCGCACCTTCAGTGCCTCCCGAGTGTCTTCGCCATGATCCGCATCCTGCTCCCCCTCTTGATGGCTTTGCTGCTCGGCAGCCCTGCCATGGCACAGCCGCCACCGCCCGCGCTCGAGGGCTATCGCTTTTTCGCGTTTCTGGACGTGACGGTCGAGGTCGAAGAGCCACTGCCGACGGTGATCCGCCGCGAAATGCCGGAGCTGCCGCAGGCCTGGTACGAGGTGGAGAAATACATCGCCAGCTACTACCCCAATGCCTTCACCGCGCCGCGCAGCCGCATTCTCAAGCAGGGTGTGTCGATCCGCCTGCCGATGTACCGCAAGCCCTCGGAGCTGGTGGTGCTCGCCCCGCCGCCGCCGCCCGCGCCTGAGCCCGCGCCGCTTGCCAAGCCGCAGGAGAGCATCGTCGGCGCGCTGGTGACCGCCGACAACCCGGTGCAGGTCGAGGGCAGCCTCGGCCAGCGCAGCGAGCTGGCAGCGGTCGACAACGTGCGCCGTGGCGACACCATCACCACCGATGCCAAGACCGAGGCCAGCCTGCGGCTGCTCGACGGCACCACCATCCTGCTGCGCACCGGCAGCAGCGTGCTGCTGAAAGAGTTCCGCTTCGCCAGCAAGGACGGCAACAGCGGCGTGCTCAACCTCAAGCTGCTCAAGGGCGGCATGCGCACCATCAGCGGCATGATCCCCAAGAACAAGGCCAGCCAGTACGCGCTCGAAACGCCCAAGGCGACCATGACCGTGCGCGGCACCGACTACGCCGTGCGCCTCTGCGAGGCGGGTGACAACTGCCAGATCGACGGCGAAGCCGCTGCTGAGGGCCTCTACGCGGGCGTTCTCGAAGGCGGCATTGATCTGGGCAACGCCAGTGGCTCAAGCCCGGCCGAGGCCGGTGACATCGTGCGCGTCGAAACGCCCGAAGCCAGCGCCGTGCCCGCGCCGGAAGCTGCCTCGCTGGTCTTCAACGAAGAAGAGCTGAAGCTCTTACCCGTCAAGCGCGGCAGCTGCATGCGCAGCGTCGGTGGTGGTGATTCCTTCAACTGCGGCCGCTGACGCCATGCTCAAGCTCTATGCCTACTGGCGCAGCTCGGCGAGCTACCGGGTGCGGATCGCGCTCAACCTCAAGGGCCTCGCCTACGAGATCAGCCCGGTGCATCTGCTGAAGGACGGTGGCCAGCAGCACCAGGCCGCCTACCGCGCCCTCAACCCCGAGGGCCGCGTGCCGCTCTTGGTGGACGGCGACTTCAAGCTCGGCCAGTCGCTTGCCATCTTTGGCTATCTCGAATCGCAATACCCCACGCCCGCATTGCTGCCTGCCGATGTGCGTGAGCGCGCGCGCGTCTGGCAGTTCTGCGAGGCCATCAACGCCGATATCCAGCCCCTGCAAAATCTCGGGCCGCTTGGCTACCTCAGCAATACGCTGGGCGTGAGCGACGAGCAGAAAACGGCCTGGATACGCCACTGGATCGACCGCGGCCTCTCCGCGCTTGAACAGGAAATCAGCGACCTGCCCGAGCGCGCCGCACTGTTCGGCGATACGCCCGGCTACGCGGACTGCTGCCTGGTACCGCAGCTTTATGCGGCACGTCGCTTCGGTGCTGATTTGGCAAGGTATCCGCGCCTGGTCTCGACCAGCGAAGGGTTGGAGAAACTGCCGGCGTTCGCGGCGGCGCATCCAGAACAGCAACCGGATGCAAATGCTTGAAGCAGCCGATCGTAGGGCAGGTCGTAACCCGCATTGCAACGTCTCGCACGATGGCCGAATCACCGAGACACGCCGCCTAAGGCGTCTCTCCGAATCTGCCTTTCGCCAAGCACTTTTCCAGCACCGGCCAGCTCGGATCACCTGCACCCAGGAACTCCATCATCTGATCCGAAAAAGCAGCGGCCTGCCGATAGTCGTCCATCGAAGCATGCCGACTCATCCATTCCTCATAGTGCGCCGACGCCGATGGGCAGAAACCCTGCAGCTCTGCAGTCTTGCACCATTCAAGCTGTTCGGGCGGCATCTCAGCGCAGTTGCCGCGCAACCGGCAAGCGATCAGCGCCAGCGACAAGCTGCCACCCTCAGCGGCAGGAGCGTCTTCCGGGATGCAGCGCACAAGGAGGTGGTGGATGGCATCCGCATCACCCGAGAGCCAGGCATTTCTCAAGAGATCAGCACCACTTGAGTTGATCACATGTAGGCCGGCACGGTTGTATCCGGTTAACTGATCGGCCACTGCCACGGGGTGAGCTTTTTCTAGCAACTCCACCCAGCGTTCTTCCCGTGTGCCCACTACCGCGGGGTCGGCGAGCCAGAGTCGGCGGCAGTAGGCTAAATGCGATCTTAGGTCGATCTCTACCGGCTCACCCGTGCGCTCCTGAATCGCCCTTTCCATGTCGGCCACTTTCTTGGCGCCCTGGCCTTGGGTGCGGTGGCAGTCTTCCGCTACCTGCCGCGCGCACCAGAGTGATTCGCCGCCAAGCACCTGAGTGCGGCAGTACTCGAGCCTTGCCAAAGCGTCGCCCTGCAGCTTCACAACTTGCTGCCAACTTTCGCGGGCCGCGGTAATGGCGACCCAGCGCGGCACCGTGGCGTCTTGTGATTCGGCGACCGGCTTCGCGCTCGCGCGCGGCTGCGAAGAGTTAGCAACCGGCATGTCCACGCTCTGCGGGATGACCGCTGCGCTTAGCGAGTCGAGCCTTGACGACGAAAGTGCCAGAAGCAACACGAGCAGCAGAATCAAGATCGATGTGCGCATGCGCTCGTCTAACGCAGGCGATCCGGCACATCCGTGAACACGCCATCAACACCCATTGCAGCAAGCCGCTGGTATTCGGCGGCGTCGTTGACGGTGTAGACGTTCACCTTCAGGCCGCGCGCCTTGGCGTCTGCCACGAGGCGCGCATCGACGAACTCGGCGGATTGGTTCAGGGCGCGGGCATCGAGTTCGCTCGCGCAGGCGGCCCAGTCCAGTGGCACGCCGCAGAGCAGCACGCCGATGGGCACCTCCGGCAGCAGCTGCTTGAACTCGTACAGCTCGGGCAGGTGAAAGCTGCTGACCATGAAGGCCTTGGCCGGCCAGCCCTCAGCGAGCCGCACGCGCAGCACATCGGCCACTGCAGCGGCAGTGCCGTTCCAGGTTTTCAGCTCGATGTTCACGCCAGCGCGCTGGTCGATGAGGTCGAGTGCTTCGTCGAGCGTGGGCAGGTGCTGCTGCCCTCCGGCGTCGAGCATGCGCAGCTCGTACCAGTCGCAATCCGCAGCCAGGCCCTTGCCGTTGGTGGTGCGGTCGAGCGTGAGGTCGTGCAGCAGAAAAAGTTTGCCCGAGGGATGAAGCTGCACATCGAACTCCAACCAGGGGCAGCCTGCCGCGATGCCGGCATCCAGCGCCAGCAGCGTGTTCTCGGGGGCCAGGCCGCGCGCGCCGCGATGGCCGATGAGGATGGGCTTGTGCATGCGGCTTCAGGGCTTGACGACGATGATCTTCATGCCATTGGTGCCGCCGGGGCCGGTGAACTCGCCCTTGGTCATCAGCACGCGGTCGCCGTCCTTGAGCAGGCCGCGCTGGGTGAGCGCCTCGATGGCCTCGCGCTCCGAGATCATGCTCTCCAGCACGCTGGGGTCGAACAGGATGGGATACACGCCGCGGCAGAGCGCCATGCGGCGGCGCGTGCGGTCGTGGCGGGTGAGCGCGTAGATGGGGATGTAACGCTCGACGCGCGACATCATCAGAGCCGAACTGCCGGACTCGGTGAGCGCGATGATCGCCGCCGCGTGCATGCGTCGCGCGGTCCAGGCGGTGGCCATTGCCACGGCCTCGTCGATGCGCTGGAAGTGCGAGTCGTTCTGGGTGGCCAAGTCGGGCACCGGATGCGCCTCGGCACCCAGCACCACGCGCACCATGGTCTCGACCACCTTCACCGGGTATTTGCCGGTGGCGGTTTCAGCGCTCAGCATCACCGCGTCGGTGCCGTCCATCACGGCGTTGGCCACGTCCAGAACCTCGGCGCGAGTGGGGATGGGGTTGGTGATCATCGACTCCATCATCTGGGTCGCGGTGATCACCATCTTGTTGGCCTCGCGGCTCGCCGTGATGATCTTCTTCTGCCAGCCGGGCAGCTCGGCGTCGCCGATCTCCACGCCTAAATCTCCGCGCGCGACCATCACGGCATCGCTGGCTTCGATGATCTCCTTCAGGTTGGTGAGGGCTTCGGCGCGCTCGATCTTGGCCACCAACAACGCGGTACCACCGGCCTCTTTCACCAGCCGGCGCGCCTCGTGCATGTCGGCGGCGGTGCGGGGGAAGCTCACTGCGATGAAGTCGCAGTCCCAGCGCACGGCATGCAGGATGTTGGCCTTGTCTTCGTTGGTGAGTGCCGCCGCCGAGAGGCCCCCACCGAGCTTGTTGATGCCCTTGCGGTTACTGAGCACACCGCCCTGCGTCACCACGCAGTCGATGCGCGTGCCCGCGATTTTCTCCACCCGCATGGCAATCGCGCCATCGTTGAGCAGCAGGGTGTCGCCCGGCACCACATCGCGCGGCAGGCTCTCGTAAGCGCAGCCAACCACGGTCACATCGCCCGCCATCTTGCCGAGCGCGATATCGAGCGCGAAGGGTGCGTCTTCGACCAGTGTCACTGGGCCTTCGGCAAAGGACTCGATGCGGATCTTCGGCCCCTGAAGGTCGGCCAGCACGCCGATGTCTCGGCCCAGGCCTGCTGCTGCCTCGCGCACGCGTTCGATGCGGCGCTCGTGGTCGGCGGCCGAGCCGTGGCTGAAATTGATGCGCATCACGTCCGCCCCGGCGGCGACCAGCGCGCGCAGCACCTGCGGCGCATCCGTGGCGGGGCCGAGCGTCGTAACAATCTTGGTGCGGCGGATCAAGCGGTTCATAGCACTCCGAATCTTCTGGCAAGCCAACTGAATGGACGCTAGGGTAGCGCGCCGCCGTGAACCCTTGTCGCTGAACAGGGTCTGCGGAATGCGGCGCGGCGCGTTACTGGATGATCGCGCTTGACTTTGACCAGGAGATTTTCATGCTGCACCGCCTATTCGCCACCCTCGCCCTCTCTGCCCTCGCCGTGCCCGCTCAGGCGCAGCTGGCCCGTTCGTTCTCGTCCGCCACCTATACCGGCGTGGGTGGCAGCCAGCTGGAGAGCGACTTCGACAATCTCGGCAAGGCCTACAACCTCGATGCCATCGGCGGCTACAACCTTGTGCCAGCGCAGCCCTGGGGGCGAATCTCGGCTGAACTCAACCTCAGCGTCACCGTCTCGCCGGGCAAGAACGAGGGGCCGGCACAAACCACCACCACGCCCGGTGGTGTGCTGGGCGGCGGCGGCACCTCAACGGAAGATGGCCGGTTCACGCAGAGCCAGAACGATCTGCAAACCTTTGTGTTCAGCCTGCAAGGTGTGTATCGCACGCCGGGCCGTTTCTACGGCATTGGTAGCGCCGGCTTCGGGCTGATCAACACCAGCATCGAAGAGATCGAAGAAAGCGGCCGCACCGGCTTCAACTTTGGTGGTGGCGTTGGCTTCAAGTTCGGGGAGGAGACGGCGGCGATGGAAGTGCTCTACACGCGCGTCAGCGAAGACCTGCAAACTATCGGCATCCGCTTCATCTACTGATCTTCCATGCCCCCTGTCATCGGCACCCCGCTCGCGCCCAACGCCACCCGCATCCTGTTCCTGGGCTCCGGCGAGCTGGGCAAGGAGGTGGTGATCGAGCTGCAACGCTACGGCGTTGAGGTGATCGCCTGCGACCGCTACGCCAACGCGCCCGCCATGCAGGTTGCGCACCGCAGCCATGTGTTTTCGATGCTCGACGAGGCTGAACTGCGCCGCGTGATCGAACTCGAAAAACCGCACTACATCGTCCCCGAGATCGAGGCGATCCATACCGCGACGCTGCTCGAACTCGAAGCGGAGGGCTGGAACGTGATCCCCACCGCCCGCGCCGCGCGCCTGACGATGGACCGCGAGGGCATCCGCCGCCTGGCCGCTGAAACGCTCGGCTTGCCAACCTCGCGCTACCAGTTCGCGGACTCCTTCGCGGAGTTCGAGCAGGCCGTCGCTGCCGTCGGCATCCCCTGCGTGGTGAAGCCGCTGATGTCTTCGAGCGGCAAGGGTCAGAGCGTGGTGAAGACCGCCACCGATGTGCAGAAGGCCTGGGATTACGCACAGAGCGGCGGCCGCACCGGTGCGGGCCGCGTGATCGCCGAGGGTTTCATCGACTTCGATTACGAAATCACCCTGCTCACGGTTCGTCACAACGACGGCCAGGGCGGCATCACCACCAGCTTCTGCGCGCCGGTGGGCCACTTGCAGATCGACGGCGACTACCGCGAAAGCTGGCAGCCCTGCGGCATGTCCGATGCAGCCCTTGCGCGCGCGCAAGCCATCGCCGAGACCATCACCAGCAATCTCGGTGGCCGCGGCCTGTTCGGGGTGGAGCTGTTCGTGCGGGGCGACGAGGTGATCTTCAGCGAAGTCAGCCCGCGCCCGCACGACACTGGCCTCGTCACCCTCATCTCGCAGGACCTGCCGCAATTTGCGCTGCATGCCCGCGCGATTCTCGACCTGCCCATCCCCAACATCCGCCAGCGTGGCGCGGCTGCGAGTTGCGCGATTCTGCTCGGAGGCGATTGCGTGGCCCCCGCCTACAGCGGCGTGGCCGAAGCACTGCAAGAACCGGACACGATGCTGCGCCTGTTCGGCAAGCCGGAGATCATCGGCCGCCGCCGCATGGGCGTGGCGCTGGCCTTGGGCGAGAACATCGAGCAGGCGCGTGCAAAGGCGCGCCGTGCAGCGGCCAAGGTGCAAGTCAAGCAGTAGACCCTTGAACGCCATGCAAAAAAACGGGCCTTGCGGCCCATTTTTTTGCTGCTTAAGTCTTTAGGCCGCCTGCGCCATCGGCAGCTCTGCAACTCTGGCCTCACCGCCATTGCCGAGCAGTACACGGCCCAGCTTCTCGTGGCCCAGGTGCTTGGTGAACTGCCGGTCACGCCACACCGCACGCCCGGCGATATAGCTCGCGCTCACCACCCCCTCGCTGCGGTTCACCATCTGGTGATGCGCCAGCTCTGCGCGCCAGACCAGGTGGGTGTTGGCCTCGCTGTGATGGCTGGCGAGTGCGACAGGGTCGATGACGATCACATCGGCCGGCATGCCCACCGCGATACGGCCGCCATGCACGCCGAAGAACTCGGCCGGGTCGCGGGTGAGACGACGCACATGCCAGGCGACTTTCTCCACCCCATGCCGCTGTGCCATTTGCAGGCCACGCAGGTTGCCGTCGTAGAAGGCCATGTTGGTGAGGTGCGCACCGCTGTCATTGAAGCCGGGCAGCACCTGCGGGTCGAACAAGAGTTTTTCGGTGAGCACCGGATCGCGGTTGGCAGTGAGCGTTGAGGTGCGCAGTTCGGTGTCGTATTCGCGGTAGAGGTGCAGCACGAAATCCACCTCGTCCGCGCCCTTCGGCACGCGGGCGAAGTGCTCCGCCTCTTCGGCGCTGCGTGCGCCTTGCCCCGTTGCTTGCCAGTTGAGAATGCGCGCGTGCAGGGCAGCGAGCGTCTCGCCCTTCCACCCCGGCGGCACCGGGCCTGAATCAACGGTGATGTCATCGGCGCGGCGCGAGAAGGCGTATTGCTCGCGCTTCAGGATGCGCATCAGGTTCGGCAGGTTGAAGCCGGCGCGGCCCGTGAGCCACATCTTGCGGAAGCGTTGCTGGTAGGCCGGATCGTTGAGCAGCTTCAGGCGTGCGGGGCGGTCGTCGAGATCGGGTTCGTTCAACTCTCTGAGCTCGGCGATTTCCTCCGACAGCGGATTGATCGGGCCGTCCCACCACACGCGGAACGGTGCGGCCAGTGCCTGGAAGCGGAAGTGCCCGCCCATGAACTTCGAGTTCAGCACCCGCGTCAGGAACATCGCCAGCTTGGCGAGGCTGGCGTTGGTGGCGATATCCATCGCGGCCACCGCCGTGGTCTTGAGCGTCTTGCCCCAAAGCCTTGAGCAGGTGAGCGAGAAATTGCGCAGCACTTGCAGCGGGTTGTCCTTGGGCGGAGTCGCCTGCCAGACGCGGCCGTGCGCACGCACGACATCGGTGAGGCGACGCAGCTCGGCAAAGCTGCCCCACTGCGAGGGGATCTTGGTGCGGCGGTGCGGGTCGTTGGCGAGGTAGTGGAATGGCAGTGCGTCGGTGGAGAAGCCGGCGTAGCCATCCTGCATGGCGGTGTCGAGGATAGCCTCCATCTTCGCCAGCTCTTCGCCGGTGGGATAACGGCTGACGCTGGCCTTGAGGCCCATCACCTCGGCGCGCAGCATCGAGTGCGGAATCATCGGCACGATGTTGGGGCCGAGCGGCAGGGTGGCGAGATGATCCAGATAGCCCCTGGGGTCGTGCCAGTCCACCTTGGAGGCCGCCTTCTCCAGCACATGCTTGGGCATGTTCTCGACGCGGGCGAAGCAGTCGACGATGGGCTCCTCGCCGTTGCGGTTCTGGCGACCGAAGGCGAGGCCCAGCGAGCAGTTGGAAACCACCACCGTGGTGGTGCCGTGGCGCACCACTTCGGGCAGGCGCGGGTCAAGCTCCACTTCGAGATCGAGATGCGTGTGCGCGTCGAACAGGCCGGGCATGACCCACTGGCCTTTCGCATCGAGCACTTCAGCGGCTTGTGCTGCATCGAGGCCAGCACCAATGGCAGCCACCTCGCGGCCCTTGATAGCGACATCGGCCAAGCGGGGTGCAGCACCATCGCCATCAAACAGCATTCCGTTTCGGATCAGCACATCCCATTGCATTGCGCGCTCCTTGAGGCATCAGGCTGGATGCGCACTGTATGGGGGTAGATTGGCAACAAACACCAGTAAATCCGGCCTACAGCGGATGTCGATTTTGTTACCTGACGGCGGCGAACACTCTTTTCATGATGTCGCTGGTGCGCGCCGCCGGGTTGTCGCGGATGCGCGCCTCCTCGGCTGCCACCTGCACAAAGAGACTGTCGAGTGCCTTGCTGGTGACATAGCCATCCAGATCGCTGCTGGCCCCCATCGAAGCCGCAAAGGGGCCTGCGGCGCTGACCATCTGCTTGTAGCTCTGCGCCACGCCGACGTTCGCCGTCGCCTTGCTGACGATGGGGCGGAACCTGGCGGTGAGTTTTTCGGTGGTGGTGCGCTTGAAGTACTGGGTGGCCGAATCCCTCGGCCCGGTCAGGATGCCCCGCACGTCGTCGAGTGTGAGCTGCTGCACCGCGTCGCCGAACACATCCGCCGCCGCCGGCACCGCCTGCTCAGCGGCGCGGTTCAGGCTCAGATGCAACTGGTCGATGTGGCCGCCGAGGCCGGCACCACGCACCAGCGATTCGATCTTGCGGATGGGTTTGGGCACGGGGATGCGGGCGGCGGCATTGCTCCAGAAGCCATCGCTGCGACCCAGGCTGGCCACCGCCCTGCGGGTGCCTTGCGAGAGCGCGGCTTTCAGGCCTGCAGCGATATCGGCATTGCTCAGGCTCGCCAGACTGGGGGCCGCGCCGCCCTGCTGCTGGGCGGCCTGCTGCACCGCGCCGAGGGCGTCTTTCCACTGGCTGGCGGCCACGCTCAAAGGGAGCAATGCGACGACTAAAACGAGGCTGGCGAGAGGGCGCATGGCAGGCATCCGGTGGGGTGTTGCGGGTGCGCAGTGCACGCTGCTGAATGACTCCGGTCAAGCCGCCAAAACACGCTGTCTCGCCTTGTAACGCCTACCCGCGTAGAATCCGCGACCTTTCTCGTGCTGCGCCGCAGCAAAAGCCAGTCCGCCATGAGCATTCAAAACCTTCGCAACATCGCCATCATCGCCCACGTTGACCACGGTAAAACAACCCTGGTGGACAAGATGCTGCGCCAGTCCCAAACCCTCGATGCGCGTGAAGCCCTGGGCGAACGCATCATGGACAGCAACGATCTCGAACGCGAGCGCGGCATCACCATCCTGGCGAAGAACACCGCCATCAAGTGGCTCGACAAGCGCACCGACACCGAATACCGCATCAACATCGTCGACACCCCTGGGCACGCCGACTTCGGCGGCGAAGTGGAGCGCGTGCTCTCGATGGTCGACTGCGTTTGCTTGCTTGTGGATGCCGCTGACGGTCCGATGCCGCAGACGCGCTTCGTGACGCAGAAGGCTTTCAACATGGGCCTCAACCCGATCGTGGTGATCAACAAGATCGACCGTCCGGGCGCGCGCGCGCATGTGGTGATGGACGCCGTGTTCGATCTGTTTGATCGCCTGGGTGCGACCGACACCCAGCTCGACTTCCCAGTGGTGTACGCCTCCGCCCTCGGCGGCTACGCGGGCGACAACCCCGACATCCGCGAAGGCAACATGGACTATCTGTTCCAGACCATCATCGACAAGGTGCCGGTGCCCAAGGTGGACATCGAAGGCCCGTTCCAGATGCAGGTCATCTCGCTGGCCTACTCCAGCTATGTCGGTGTGATCGGCACCGGCCGCATCACCCGCGGCAAGGTCAAGCCGATGATGCCGGTGAGCATCGTCGGCCGTGACGGCGCGGTGCGCCAGGGTCGCGTCTTGCAGGTGCTGGCGTTCATGGGTCTCGACAAGCACGAGGCGCAGGAAGCACAGGCCGGCGACATCATTGCCATCACCGGCATTGAAGAGCTGGGCATCAGCGAAACCATCTGCGATGCCAAGTTCCCCGAAGGCCTCACCTCACTGGTGGTCGACGAGCCGACCATGACGATGGTGTTCGAGGTGAACAAATCACCCTTCGCCGGCAAGGAAGGCAAGTTCGTGACCTCGCGCCAGATCGGCGACCGTCTCGCAAAAGAGCTGAAAACCAACGTGGCGTTGCGCGTCGCACCGGGCGAAGCGCCTGACCAGTTCCTGGTCTCCGGCCGCGGCCTCTTGCACCTCTCGGTGCTGCTCGAAAACATGCGCCGCGAAGGCTACGAGATCGGCGTCGGTCGTCCGCAGGTGATCACCAAGATCATCGACGGCGTCGAGCACGAACCGTATGAAACGCTGGTGGCCGACGTTGAAGAAACCCATCAGGGCACCGTCATCACTGGCCTCGCGGAACGCGGCGGCAAGATGAACAACATGGTGCCGGACGGCAAGGGTCGCGTGCGCCTTGAGTACACCATCAGCTCGCGTGGCCTCATCGGCTTCCGCAGCGACTTTGTGAACAACACCGGCGGCACGGGCCTGCTGTTCCACAACTTTGATCACTTCGGCCCGGCCGGCGAGAACAAGGAACTCGGTCAGCGCTACAACGGCGTGATGATCTCGAACGAGCAGGGCAAGGTGCTGAGCTACTCGCTCTACAACCTGCAGGAGCGCGGCCACATGTGCGTGGTGCCTTCGGACGAAGTCTACGAAGGCCAGATCGTCGGCATCCACAGCCGCGACAACGATCTCGTGGTGAATGCGCTGAAGGGCAAGAAGCTCACCAACATGCGCGCTTCGGGCTCGGACGAGAACATCATTCTCACCCCGGCCAAGAAGTTCTCGCTGGAACAGGCGCTGGAGTTCATCAACGACGATGAGACGGTGGAGCTCACCCCCACCTCGATCCGCCTGCGCAAGAAGTACTTGAAGGAAAGCGAGCGCAAGCGCTCATAACTTGCTTCAAAAAAAGCCCCGCACTGCGGGGCTTTTTGTTGCGCGGATCGAGCTATTTGGTCGCCACGAAATCATTTGGTGGCAGTGATAGGGGTCGATGCGCTCCAGCGCGGGCTGCATGAAATTGGGGAAGGGATACAAGCCAAACCCGTAGCCCTTGATCTCTTTGAAACCCAGCATCTGCAGATAACTGCGCAGCACCCGATAGCTGAATACCACGAGGTGGCGGTGCACCGGCGTATCGGTCTCGGTATCGTGCTGCAAAGACTCGCTGCTGACACGGAACAGCTCCTGCTGCTGGAGCAGGGCATCAGAATCCGGGTGAGGGCCGCTGGAAGGCATCTTGCCCATGAGGATCAGCGTAGCTGTGAAGTAGGTGCTGATGTTGGGCGTCAGCAGAACCAGTTGGCCCCCGGGCTTGAGCACGCGATGGCAATCCTTGAGGAAGCGACAGGGATTGAGCAGATGCTCCACCACCGACAGCGCATAGACGCAGGAGAACGAATCACTCTCGTGGGCAATGCCACGGTTCAAATCGCCCTGCACGATATCGAAGCCGCGTGCTTGGGCCTCTTGCACGGCGCTGGCGCTCCATTCGATGCCGCGATACTGGTCGCGGCTGAGTGGCGACTTTGCCGCAAGCAGCTCATAGACCCAGCCACTGCTCGCGCCGCAATCCAGCACCTGAGATTGCGAATTGACTGAGGCGGCGATATGGCCGTAGGCCGTGTCGTAGGCCTGCTGCATCGTTCTTTGATAGAGCGACTGGAAATAGGGTTTCAGCACGCAGTTCCTTGCCATGATGGTTCGAGCAGATTTTCCATCATCCTTGCAGTGGCGAGTACCAAGAGCCAATAAAAAGCCCCGCAGTGCGGGGCTTTTACCAAAGGCTTGCTGTCTTTAGGCCATCGCCATCTGCATGCGCAGCAGGGCCACGCGCTGGCGCTGCATCTCCAGCGCCTCTTCCAGAGCGCGTTCGAGCTGGAGCATCTTCTGGCGCATTTCGCTCGCCTCCCAACGCTCCTGCAACTGGTGCTGGGCCTCATGCACGCGCTCGGCCATGTGCAGCTTGGCGACATCAAGCTTCTCGCCCTGCAGCTTGCTCCACTCGGCCACGGTGTGGCTGAACTGCTGCCACTCGGTTTCGAGCAGGTGTTGCAGTTCGGTCAGGCGTGAGGGATTGGCCTTGGCCAGCGCCAGCTTCTCGCGTGCGCGCTCGAACTGCGCTTGCAGCATGGCGCGCTGGATCTTGAAGTTGGGCACCCGCTTCAGGTCTTTGCTCAAGCCCACGAGCGAGCAGGCGGCGATCAGCCACTTGGTGGGGTCGAAGTGCCACCACTTGATGCCGTTGCGGTAGTCCATCTGGAACAGATGGTGATAGTTGTGATAGCCCTCGCCATAGGTCAGCAGAGCGAGAAAATCATTGTCGCGTGCGGTATTGGCCGTGGTGTACGGCTGGCGGCCCCACATGTGCGCGAGGCTGTTGATGAAGAAGGTGACGTGATGGTTCACCACCAGCCGCAGAAAGCCCGCGATCAACACGAAGCTCCACAGGTCGCCATAGGCCAGACCCAAGCCGACAGGAATGGCGATATTGCTGCCGAAGGCAAACCAGTTGTAGTGCTTGTGCTGAAAGGCCACAACGGGATCAGCCAGCAGATCCTTGGCGTTGGCGTAGTCGAGCTGGCTGCTGGGGTAGTCGCGCAGCATCCAGCCCATGTGCGAGTACCAGAAGCCGCGCTTGGCGGAGTACGGATCGTGGTCTACATGATCGACATGCTTGTGGTGTACGCGGTGCATCGCGGCCCAGATCAGGATCGAGTTCTGCACCGCCATGCCGCCGAAGAGCGCAAAAAACCACTTCAGCGCCGGGTGTGCGGAATAGGCGCGGTGCGCCCACAGGCGGTGGTAGCCGGCGGTGATGCCGAGGCCGTTCAACCACAGCAGTATGAAGGCCCAAACCCAGGGTGCGGCGCTCACCTCATGCGTCATCAGGTACCAGGGCAGCACGGTTAACACCGGCAGCGTGGTGACGGGGAACATGATCGCGGCCGGCCAGTTGATCGGCGGCTTGGCGGTGACGACAGGGGATGAGGCGGGCGAATCCATGCGGCGCAACTCCGGTGTGAAACGGATGAGTGAATGCGCGACCGTGGAGAGTGCAACCGGAGCGCCACTTAACTTTCAGTGAACACATGGTAACAAAGTGCGCAAGTCGGCTGGATGACTGCGCAGTAGCAAGACTGGCCTATTGCGCCGCTGGTCGGGGCGCTTTGACCAGACCCAGGGCCTGTGCAGCCTGCTGATCAAGTTCGCGCGCGCCGGTCTGGCCGCTGAACAGCCCGAAATGGCCGACATAATCGAACAGTGCCCAGGGGATGCCGCGCGCGTCCAGCGCCGTGCGCACATCGGCCAGCCAACGCTGGCGGGAATCCTCCGGCGCGCCCAGCCTGGCTGTGCCGAACTCTCCGCACCACAGCGCCACGCCCTTGGCATCGCGCCAGTCGCGCAGGGCATCCAACCGGGCCTCGATGCGGCTCTGATCCCATTTCTGCACGCCGTAGTCGCGGATGACTGCCTTCACATCCTCGTCTGCCGTCGCCTGCTCTGCCGCCTGCACCAGCTCGGGTGACGCGGGATACGGCAGGCCCTTGAGCCTGGGGAACATCTCCCAACTCCAGGTGGCACCCTGATGGGTGAAGTTGTGCGGCTCATAGAAATGCAGGCTGTAGACGAGGTTGTCGAGCGTCAGCGGCTCGAAGGCCAGCAGCTCGTCGATGCCGGAATAGCCATGGCCCTCGACCACCAGCGTGTGCTTTGGCGCGACATTGCGCACGGCCTCTGCCAGCCGCTGCATCAGGGCGCGGTTGACGGCGGCATCTGGCACGCCCGGCTCGTTGAGCAGCTCGAACACCAGCCGGTCCGGCCGCAGGCCCTTGAGTGCCTGGGCAAAACCGCTCCAGAAGGCGGCCAGCTCACTGATGCCGACATCGTCCCTGACCAGCCGGGCCTTCTCGGCGGGCAGCGGGTCGGCGGCCAGCACCACCAGCAGGCCGTTGGCCCAGGCCGGCGCGAGATCGCGCTGCAAGGCGGCAATACGTTCGACACTCAGCCCGTTGCGCGCGGCAGGGTCACGGAAATACGCGGGGTCGAACTGCACCCGCACATGGGTCAGGCCCAGGGCCTTCAATTGCAGCCAGTCGCTGCCGGCCGGATACCACTGCGCAGGGTCGATGCCGGGCTGGTCGCGGTAGGTGTACCAGATCGAAAGATTGACGCCTCGCGCCAGCGCCTGCATGCGCTTGGCGGGTGGCGGCTCGGCTGCCATCACGGACATCGAACTGGCACAGAGCCACAGCAGGCACAGCAGCAGACGCGGGGGCGAGAACATGGCGCTATGGTATCGGCACGGCGCAGCACATTGCTTCGCTCCGGTGGCCGCACTGCAAGGGATGCCGCCGCTCAAACCCTCACCCTGAGACCCGCGCCAGCAGGCGCAGCGCCAGCGGCAACACGAGGGCGATGCCGCGGCTGGCCAGCCGGGTGGCGAACAGCGGGGCCAGCAGTGCATCGAAGCGCGCCAGCCAGCGGCCGTCTTGGTGCTGCGCATCCCGCCATTGCGCCAGCTGCCAGGCATTGGCGGCCACCAGGCGGCCCGCCTGGTCCCAGATCTCTCGCTGCCGCCTGCGCGGCGATGCGCCGATGTGGGTGAGCAGCGCGTGGATGAAGGGTGCTGCCCTGAGCCCGCTGGCCTCCTTCTGCTCGCGGTAGAGCGCGGGCAGGCTGGCGAGCCAGTCGTGCAGCCCCGCCGCTTCCGCGCCGACGATCAGCGCCATCAGCACCATGCGCGGCACATGGCCTTCGGCCTCGAAGCGACGGGCTGAAGTTTGCAGCACGCCCGGCAGCAGCAGAAAACGGCCTTGTGCGAACACCTTGCCCGCGAGGCGCTGGTCCTCGAAGAAGGGCAGGGATTGGTCGAAACCACCCAGCGCGGCCAGTGTCTCGGAGTGGATCAGCAAGCCCTGATCGCCATTGACGGTGCCGGGGCGATTGCTCGCACTTTTGGCTTCGAGCTGGCGGAACAGCGCCGCGTGCCCCGGCTGTGTGCGCCGGAAGCAGAGCGGCCAGTGCCCGGCGACGACCCCGCCTTTTGCCTGTTCGGCAATCAGCTGCTCCAAAGCCTGGCGGAGCTGATCGGGCTCATGCAGGCGCGAGTCGGCATGCAGGCAAAGCAGCCAGGCTGCGCGGGCAGCGGCCACGGCTGCATTGAGCTGTGCGGCCCGGCCTCGAGGCGTCGAAATCGCCCGCGCGCCGTGCTGGGTGGCAATGGCGGCCGTGCCATCGACCGAGCCACCATCGGCGACGATCACCTCGATGTCGATCCCGCGCTGCCCGACGAGATCCGCCAGCAGCAACGGCAAAGCTTCAGCCTCGTTGAGCGTCGGGATCAGCACCGACAGGGCGGGCACGCCCGCCCGCCGCGGATTCACAACGGCGAGGGCCAGCCCTTGATGCCGCTCCTGGCGAGCGTGCTGGCGGCATAGGCGCGGGCCTCGGCCTGGCTGTCGAACCTGCCCACGGCGACGCGGTGCATGGTCACGCCGTTGACCGTGGCCGTGCGGGTAGTGGCCGGCAGGCCCTGTGCGCTGAGCGCCTGCGCGCGCGCCGCCACTGGCTCGGGCCTGGAGAGCGAGAGCACCACGATCGTCCAGCCACCGCTGATGTCGGCCGCCGCTGCGGGGGTCGCATAGCGCGGTATCACCATGATCTCGGTAGATGTCGCCGCACTGGCGGTGAGCGACGGCGCGATGCTGGCTTCCGATTCGTCCGGCACTGCAAGCAGCGTGGTGGCGGTGACGGTGCCCATGCCCTCGAACACGGTGGCGCTGATCGCGCCGACGATCACCGGATCGGTATCGGCGGCAAAGCGGCTGATCTGTCCATCCGGTTCGCGGCGCAGGCAGCTGCCGGGGCTGTCCAGGCGCTCTTCGTTGCTGGCATCGGTCTGCACGCTGACGGCACCGGCCATGAGGCAGAAGGTATCGCCCTCGGCGGTGTTCGCACCCCAGGCGTCGGCGTTGAGGATGCGGGTCTTCAGCGAGCCGACATTCAGGCGCACGTCCTGCGCTGGCCTGCCGTTGGTGGCGCGGCTATCCACCCTCAGCGCACCCGCCAGCAGCTTGAGCTTGGCGCTGGCGGGCTGGCTGCCCTTGGCGGCGCGGGCCTCGAACACCTGTACGTCGCCGAGGCTGGAGAGCGTGACCAGCCCGCTGCCCGCCAGCTGCAGCGCCACCCTGCCGCGCGCACCGGCCGAGACCACATCGCCCGCCAGCACTGCGCGCTGCGGCGTCAGCGCCGTGGAATTGCCACCGCGCAACACGGTGGCAGGGGCGTTGACACGCAGGGCGACAAAATCGGCCGCCATGGCGCTGCATGCCGTCACCAACAGGCCCGCAGCCAGAATTGCCTTGTATTTCATGTCTTCCCTTTCAATGTCTTCCTACTTCTGCTGCGGATAATCCGCCAGCCCCGGTTGCGCGTCTATAGCGCGCGCCCGCCTGTGCAGAGGCCGTATTAGCCGCTAGCATCCGCAACAACTAAAACGCCGCAAAAAAATGCGCCCCATCTTGTCGTCAGAGCCTCCTCCCCGCTGCCACTGCGGACTCCTGCCCGTGCGCCTACCGTGACCGGCATCGTCATCGTTGACGACGCGCGCGACTGGCCGCTGGCCATCCCCGGAGTGGATGTCGTCACCGCCTGGCACTACCTCACGCTCGATCCCTTTCTGCGCGCGCGCGGACTCAAGGTTTATAACCTTTGCCGCAGCTTCAGCTACCAGAGCACGGGCTATTACGTCTCGCTCCTGGCGCATGCGCGTGGCCACAAGCCGCTGCCCGACATCGCCACCGTGCAGGACCTGAAGCTGGCAGAGAGCCCCAGCGTGATCAATGACGAGCTGGATGAGCTGATCGAGAAATCGCTCGCCCGCATCGGCAGCAACGAGTACGTGCTCAACGTCTACTTCGGCCAGAGCGCGACCAAGCGGCACGAGCGGCTGGCGCGCGCGCTGTTCAACCTCTTCCCCGCACCGCTGCTGCAGGCCAAGTTCGAATGGCGCGGCGACGCCTGGAAGGTGGATGCACTCAGCGCCGTCGCCCTGGGCGAGGTGCCGGCTTCGCATCACGAGTTCATGTACGAGGCCGCGCGCGAATACTTCGGCCGCCGCCGCGCGCCCACCAAGCGCCGCGACTCCGCGCGCTACGACCTCGCCATTCTGATCAACGACGACGAGAAGGAACCGCCCAGCAACGCCAAGGCACTCAAAGCCTTCGAGAAGGCCGCCGAGGACCTGGGCTTCTCGGTGGATTTTCTCGACAAGTCCGACTACGGCCACGTCGCCGAATACGACGCGCTCTTCATCCGCGAGACCACGGCAGTCAACCACCACACCTACCGCTTCGCGCGCCGCGCCGATCGTGAGGGCCTGGTGGTGGTGGACGACCCGGAGTCGATCCTGCGCTGTGCCAACAAGGTGTATCTGGCCCAACTCATGGAGCGCCATCGCATCCCGCAGCCCAAAACCATGCTGATCCACCGCGGCAACGTCAGCCACATCGCGCGCGAGCTGGGCTTCCCCTGCGTGCTCAAGCAGCCAGACAGCCAGTTCTCGAAGGGCGTCATCAAGGTCGCCACCGAAGCCGAGCTGAAACGCGAATGCCGCGAGCTGCTGGAACGCAGTGATCTGATCGTCGCCCAGAGCTTCGAGCCCACCGAGTACGACTGGCGCGTGGGCGTGCTCGATGGCCTGCCGCTCTACGCCTGCCGCTACTACATGGCCACCGACCACTGGCAGGTGGTGAAGCGCGACGCCGCCGGCAAGAAGAGCGAGGGCATCCACGAGACCTTTGCCATCGAGGATGTGCCGCCACAGGTGATCAAGGTCGCCGTCGACGCCGCCCGTGCCATCGGCAGCGGGCTGTATGGCGTCGATCTGAAGCAGTTCGGCAAGGTGGTGAAGGTGATCGAGGTCAACGACAACCCGAACATCGACGTCGGCGTGGAGGACCTCTTCCTCAAGGCGACGCTTTACCAGAAAGTGATGGCCTACTTCGTCAAGCGGCTGGAAGCCCAGACCCGCCAACGGCCCTGAAATGAAGGCGCGCATTCGAGCTGCGACCCGCGCCGACATCGACGGCATGCTGGCACTCGAACAGCTCTTCCCCAGCGACCGCCTGAGCCGCCCTGCCCTGCGCCGCCTCCTGCGCGTGCCCAGCGCGCGAGTATGGGTCGCCGTCGAAGGCCAGACGGTGGTTGGTGACGTGATCATGCTGCTGCGTTCAGGCGCCGATTTCGGCCGCGTCTACTCCGTGGTGGTCGCCCCTGCCGCACGCGGTCAGGGCCTTGGTGACCGCCTGATCGCCGCAGCCGAGCGCGCCGCGCGCGCCACAGGCCGCAGTCGCCTGCGGCTGGAAGTGCGTACCGAAAACGCAGCCGCCCAGGCGCTATACGCCAGGCGCGGTTACCGACAGGTGGCGGCACTGCTCGCCTATTACGAGGATGGTGCAGACGGCCTGCGTTTAGAGAAAAGTTTGCGCTGAGCACGGCCGTCATCGTCTTGTCGCGCAAACCTCATCTACTCTAGGTTTCGCTATGACCGCGCCACACGAAATGAGCCAGAAGCCCGCCAACGAGTTCCTCAACCGCGAACTTTCGCTGCTGCAATTCAACCGCCGCGTGCTGGCGCAGGCGCTGGATGAGTCGGTTCCGCTGCTCGAACGCCTGCGCTTCATCTGCATCGCCTCTTCCAACCTCGATGAGTTCTTCGAGATCCGCGTCGCCGGCATCAAGCAGATGATGAAAACCGGCAGCCAGGTGCGCACGCCCGATGGCCTCTCGCCCAGCGAGTTGTTTGCGGCCATCACCAGGGAGGCGCATGCGCTGGTGGACGAGCAGTACAGCGCCTTCAATGACGTGGTGATGCCTCAGCTGGAGAAGGCCGGCATCCGCTTCCTGCGGCGTTCGGCATGGACACCGCAGGTGGACAACTGGCTCAAGCATTTCTTCCAGACCGAGCTCTTACCCGTGCTCTCGCCGATCGGGCTCGACCCGGCGCATCCCTTCCCGCGCCTGCTCAACAAATCGCTCAACTTCATCGTCTCGCTCAACGGCAAGGATGCCTTTGGCCGTGAGGCGCGGCTGGCCGTGGTGCAGGCACCGCGCGCGCTGCCGCGCCTGATCCGCATCCCCAAGAAGGCAAGCGGCGGGGCGGATGATTTCGTGTTCCTGTCGTCGGTCATCCACGCCTATGTGGATGAGTTGTTCCCTGGCATGGAAGCCTCGGGCTGCTACCAGTTCCGCGTCACCCGCAACTCGGATTTGCTGGTGGATGAGCAAGAAGCAGAAGACCTGCTGGAAGAGCTGGAAGACTCGCTCGAACAGCGCCAGTGGGGCGATACCGTGCGGCTCGAAATTGCCCACAACTGCCCGGGCGAGATGCAGCAGTTCTTGATGGACGTGCTGCAACTCTCCGAGGCCGACATCTACCGCTGCAACGGCCCGGTAAATCTCATGCGTCTGATGCCGGTGCCGGAGATGATCGAGCGGCCCGACCTCAAGTACGTGCCGTTCACGCAGAAGCTGCCGAAGTGGAGCCAGGGCGATCTCTTCGCCGCCATCCGCGAGCAGGACCGCCTGCTGCACCACCCCTACGACGCCTTCACGCCGGTGATCGAGTTGCTGCGTCAGTCCGCGAAAGACCCGGCAGTGCTGGCGATCAAGCAGACGCTCTACCGCACCGGTGCGAAGTCACCCGTCGTCGATGCCCTGGTGCAGGCCGCACGCAACGGCAAGGAAGTCACCGTCATCGTCGAGCTGCGCGCGCGCTTCGACGAGGCCGACAACATCGACCTGGCCGAACGCTTGCAGGAGGTCGGCGCGCATGTCGTCTACGGCGTGGTCGGCTACAAGACGCATGCCAAGATGATGCTGATCGTGCGCCGCGAGACCGACGGCCCCAACGCCGGCAAGCTCAAGAACTACGTGCATCTCGGCACCGGCAACTACCACCCGCGCACCAGCCGCATCTATACCGACTACGGCCTGATGACGGCGGACGAGGACATCTGCCGCGATGTGCATACGGTGTTCCTGCAACTCACCAGCCTCGGCAAGGTGACCAAGCTGCATCGCCTGATGCAGTCGCCGTTCTCGATGGTGAGCGGCATGCACGCCAAGATCGACCGCGAGATGGCGCATGCCAAGGCGGGCAAGCCTGCACGCATCGTCGCCAAGATGAATGGCCTGGTCGAGCCGGAGATGATTGCCAAGCTTTACGCCGCCTCGAATGCGGGTGTGAAGATCGACCTCATCGTGCGCGGCATGTGCAGCCTGCGTCCGGGAGTGAAGGGGCTGTCGGACAACATCCGCGTGCATTCGGTGATTGGCCGTTTTCTCGAACACCATCGCGTGTTCTATTTCGAGAACCATGGCGCGGAGGCGGAGCTGTACCTCTCCAGCGCCGACTGGATGGAGCGGAATCTGTTCAAGCGGGTGGAGGTCGCCTTCCCCCTGCTCGACAAGAAAATCCGCGCCCAGGTGATCGAACAGCTGCTGGGCTACTTGAGCGATACCGCGCAAAGCTGGGTCTTGAAGGACGACGGCAGCTACGCGCGTGTTGCGGGCGGCGGCAAGCCGGTGCAGATCAAGCTCCTGGAACAGCTCACCGGCCCCGACGAGCCGGAGAAGATCAAGGCCACCCGCTCGCTGCTGCCGCGTGTGGCAAAACCCGCGCGCAAGAAAAACTAGACGTAGCGCAGCCGCCAACCCGAGGCGGCGAGGTACTCGGCCTCCTGCGCCAGGTCGGCCTCGGTCAGCGGATGCTTCAGCAGCCAGCCTTCGGGGAACTGCACGTCCAGCCCGCGCCGCGCCGCCGTGAGCGCAAAGGGCAGGCGAATACCCGGCGCACGCGAACGGTGCAGCAGCACGGCCAGCCGCAGCAGCACGGCCAGGCGCTGGATCGGCTCCTGCCACTCGGCCGGAAGCTCGGCCCAGGCACTCGGCGTGAACTTGCCGCGGTGCAGCCGCACCAGTGCGGCCAGCAGGCGCTGGTCGGTCTGCGAGAAGCCGCGCAGATCGCCATTGGCGAGGATGTACTCACCATGCTTGTGATGGTTGTCATGGGCAATCACCAGGCCGATCTCGTGCAGCTGTGCCGCCCAGCCCAGCAGGGTGGCGCTCAAGCTGCGCGGCAGTGCCCAGCTGGCGGCGACCTGCGCCAGGGCCTTGAGCGCGGTGCGCTCCACCGCGCCCGCATGCGCGGCGTCGGCTCCATAGCGGCGGGCGGTGGCGGCGACGGCCTCGGCGCGCACATCGCGGTTGCCGAGGCGACCCAGGAGGTCATAGACCAGACCTTCGCGCAGCGCATGCTCGCTGGTCTGCATCTCACGGATTTCGAGCGCGTCGAACACGCCTGCCAGCACCGCCAGGCCGCCTACGAATACCGGGCGGCGGTCTTCACGCAGCCCCTCGAAGGCGATGCGCTCGATGCGGCCGGTCTGCACCACCAGGTTGACGGTTTTTTCCAGCGCCTCGCGGGTGATCAGCTCGTCGGTCCAGCCCTGGCCCATCATCACGCGCCAGGCCCCACGGATGGTGCCGGAGGCACCGATGGCGACATCCCAGCCGGCTTCTCGGTAGCGACGTTCGAGAAACTCCAGCTCCACCCGCGCGGCGAGCCGGGCCTGCCGGAACTTCGCACGGGTGATCTCGCCATCGGCGAAGTATTTCTGCGTGTGCACAACGCAGCCAAGCGCCACCGATTCCATCAGCTTCGGCTCGTCGCGGCTGCCGATGATCAGCTCGGTCGAGCCGCCACCGATATCCACCACCAGCCGCCGCGGGCTCGCGCGCCCCATGCCGTGGGTGACGCCGGAATAGACCAGCCGCGCCTCCTCCACGCCCGAGATGATCTCGATGTCGTGGCCCAGCGCGCGCTCGGCGGCAGCGATGAACTCGGCACCCTGCTTCATGCGCCGCAGGGTATTGGTGCCCACCACGCGCACCCGCGCACCCGGCAGGCCCCGCAGGCGCTGGCCGAAGCGGGTGAGACAGGCGAGCGCACGGCCCTGGGCCTCCGCGCTCAGGTGGCGCTCGGCATCGAGCCCCGCCGCCAGCCGCACGGCATCGCGCAGACGGTCCACGATCTGCAACTGGCCGCCATCCTCCCGCGCCACCAGCATATGAAAGCTGTTGGAGCCGAGATCGACGGCGGCGACGGTCTCGCCCGCATCGGCTTTTTTCCGGGTCGCCATGCGCTAGAACTCGGCCGGGGTGTGAGTGCTCATCGGGAGATCGGGTATCAGAACCGGCGGCACTATAGCGTCCGCATCGCCGCCTGAGGGGCAGGTGGACTCGACCGTGCAATTCATTGACGGGACGGGCCGTTTTCCACGACCATACGCCGCTTGCACGCGGCTGATGAAGGCCAACGCACACTGTTTTCGCATATCCCGGAGATTCAATGATGTTGACCGCGCCCCGCGCTGTCCTCGCCGCCCTCGCCTTGAGCCTTGCCGCCAGCGCCCACGCTGCCGGCGATGTCGAGGCGGGCCGCATCAAGGCCAACACCTGCATGGGCTGCCACGGCATCCCCAACTACAACAACGCCTACCCCACCTACCGCGTGCCGCGCCTCGGCGGCCAGCACCCGGAATACATCGTGGCGGCGCTGAAGGAATACCGCGAAGGCAAGCGTGCGCACGGCACGATGCACGCCCAGGGCATGTCACTTTCCGATCAGGATATGGAAGACATCGCTGCCTATCTCGCCAAGGCGCCGGCCCACAAGTGAGCGCGCACCCCATGACCAACAATCGCCTCATCGCCCTTGCCCTGATGGCCGCCGCCGCTCCCGCGATGGCCGCCTCGGAAGTCGCCAAGCCGGAAAAATCCGCCACCTGCGCCGCCTGCCACGGCGAGACCGGCATCAGCGCCAGCGGCATCTACCCGACCATTGCCGGGCAGTACGCCAACTACCTCGAACACTCGCTCAAGGACTACCGCAGCGGTGCGCGCAAGAACGCCATCATGGGTGCCCAGGCCGTGAACCTCACGGATGCCGAGATCAAGCAGCTGGCTGCCTGGTTTGCGGCCCAGCAGGGGCCGCTCTACACGCCCAGCGTGCATGGCGATCTCAAGCCCTGAAGCCCTTACTAATGGGTAAGCAATCCCGGCTCGCGCTATGCGCCTGCCGGGATTTTTATTGGCCGCTCAAAGCGGGATTTCCATCACCAGGCCGATGCGCGCGCCAGCTACCCGGGCATCGAGCGAGTTCATCGGCTCGATGATCTTGTAGCGGCGCTGACGGTAGCCGGCTTCGAGGCCCACCGGTCCTAAAAACTTCCACACCACGCGCGCTTCCAGCTCGTCCGCCCGGTTGCCGTCGTACTGCACGTAATCGCCGCTGAGCGAGAGACGGAACGATTGCACCGGCTGCCATTCGACGCCGACGCTCAGCAGCGGGAAGGTCTCGTTGACCTTTTGCCGCTGCTGCTGGCCGTTGTTCTCGTCGGCGACCACCACGCTGCCGTGCAGGCTGGTCACGGTGAATCCGCCCAACAGGGTGAAATTGCCCAGCTGCCAGGGCCAGCGGGCAGTCAGCTCGAAGTCGTTGATGCTGGTGCGATCGTCCACCACCGTCTCGGGCACCACCGCGCCGACCACGGGCAGCGCAGGCACCAGCTGGAATCGCTGCTGCCCATCCGCTGCGATGCGGGTGTAGTCGAACTCCAGTGCCGGCACCCAGCCGAAGCCAGCCGGCGCGTAACCGATTACATAGTTCTGGCGCGCCGTGGTCTTGAGCGCCAGGTCGTCCTCAAGATCGAGTTCGCTGGTGTTGGTATAGGTGCCGCGAATGTCGTAGGCCCAGCCGCCGATGGCGGCATAGGCGCGTGCGGCAGACTCCGCCTGCGCCGTCGAAAACCCCAGTGCCAACAAGCCCGCAGTCACCACACGCATCATCGTTAATCTCCCACTCACCACAAGGGTTTTGACTGTGAGCCACCACGTTAACAGACGGTCGTTGTGGGCGGATGTTCCGCCAGCCGTCGTGGTTTCACTAAAACCCTCGGAGATTGAAAAATGAAGATTGCAAAACCGTTGCTCATCGCAGGCGTACTTGCTGCACTGCCGCTGTCTGCCTTCGCGCAGAACCTTTCCTACAGCTACGTCGAAGGTGGCTACCTGAAGGCGACGCAGGAAGACGGCGATTCCGATGACTTCGATTTCGATGGCTTCACTGTCGGCGCGTCCGGCAAGATTGCCGAAAACTTCTTTCTGTTCGGCGACTATCGCCAGCTCGAATCCGATACCGTCGGCGGCACCCGCATCGACATTGATACTGGCCGCGTAGGCCTGGGCTTCATCATCCCGCTCAATGCCAATTTCGACATCACCGCCGGTGGCGGTGCCGCCTTCGCCAAGTTCGACTACAAGGGCTCGGGTTCCGGCCTGACACCGGACGACAACGACGACACTGGCTACTTCGTGCAGTCCATCGCCCGCGCCAAGGTGCTGCCCGCACTTGAAATCAACGGTGGCTACCGTTACGAGAAGGTGTTCGACGAGAGCGAGTCCACCGGCCTGGTCGGCGCGGTGTTCAACTTCACGCCCGCTTTTGCGGCCGTCGGCAACTACGAGTTCGGCGATGACTTCAACCGCTATGTGTTGGGTGGCCGCTTCAACTTCGGCCTGTAAGTTTCTTGCTAAAAAAAAGCCCCGCTATGCGGGGCTTTTTCTTGTGCGGCCTTTTCTTACTCGTCCAAGAACGAACGCAGATAGTTTGCACGCGAGGGATGACGCAGCTTGCGCAGCGCCTTGGCCTCGATCTGGCGGATGCGCTCGCGGGTGACGTCGAACTGCTTGCCGACTTCTTCCAGCGTGTGGTCGGTGGTCATGTCGATGCCGAAGCGCATGCGCAGCACTTTCGCCTCGCGCGGCGTAAGGCTCGCCAGAATCTCGTGCGTGGCTTCGGCCAGCGACACCGAAGTGGCTGTCTCCAGCGGCGACACGGCCTGATCGTCGGGGATGAAATCGCCGAGATGTGAGTCTTCGTCGTCGCCGATGGGGGTTTCCATCGAGATCGGCTCCTTGGCGATCTTCATCACCTTGCGGATCTTGTCCTCGGGCATTTCCATCCGCACGGCGAGTTCCTCGGGCGTGGGCTCGCGGCCCATTTCCTGGATCATCGTGCGCGAGATGCGATTCAGCTTGTTGATCGTCTCGATCATGTGCACCGGGATGCGGATGGTGCGCGCCTGGTCGGCAATCGAGCGGGTGATCGCCTGGCGAATCCACCAGGTCGCATAGGTCGAGAACTTGAAGCCACGACGGTGCTCGAACTTGTCTACCGCCTTCATCAGGCCGATGTTGCCTTCCTGGATGAGGTCGAGGAACTGCAAGCCACGATTGGTGTACTTCTTGGCAATCGAGATCACCAGACGCAGGTTGGCTTCGACCATTTCCTTCTTCGCGCGGCGGGCCTTGGCCTCGCCGACGGTCATGCGGCGGTAGATGTCCTTGATCTCGTCGATCGTGATGAGGTTGTCGCCCTCGATCTGGTGCAGCGCCTCCTGCATCTTGTGGATGTCGTCGCGCTTGCCCTTGAGCGTGGCGGAGTACTTGCGCTTGGCGGTGATGGCCTTGTCGATCCACTCGATGTCGGTGGGCCCGGCATCGCGGTAACGCTGCAGGAACTCGGCCTTGTCCATGCCGGCTTCCATCACGCAGATCTTCATCACGCCGCGCTCGATGGTGCGCACCTGGTCGATCTTGTCGCGCAGGTTGTTGGTGATCTCGTCCACGATCTTCGGCGACAGGCGGAAGGTCATCAGATGGTCGGCAAGTGCTGCACGCAGCTTTTCGGTTTTCTTGTCGCCGGAGCCGATTTTCTCCAGCGCCTGCCAGGCCTTGTCGTAGAGCTTTTGCAGCTCGCCGAAGTTCTCGGCGCAGAGCACCGGATCCGGGCCGGTATCCACTTTCTCCTCGTCCTCGTCAGTGGCACCTTCGACCACTTCGGCGGCTTCCTCTTCAACAATCGCAGCCACCACTTCAGGTGGCAGCACCGGTGCGTTGGGGTCGAAGAAACCCACCACCACCTCGGCGAGGCGCTTCTTGCCGGCCTTGGCCTGGTCATAGGCTTCGAGCAGGATCGCCACCGTTTCGGGGTACTGAGCCATCGCATACATGGCCTCGTTCAGGCCCTCTTCGATGCGCTTGGCGATGCGGATCTCACCCTCGCGGTCGAGCAGCTCCACCGCGCCCATCTCGCGCATGTACATGCGCACTGGGTCGGTGGTGCGGCCAAACTGGTCGTCGAGCGCGGCGAGCGTGGCGGCGGCCTCCTCGGCAGCCTCCTCGTCGTCTTCAGCCGCGACAACGGTCGGCTCGGTGAACAGCTGGGTATCGGTATCAGGGGCTTCGTCGTGGACTTGAATGCCCATGCCCTGGATCATCACGATCACATCGTCGATCTGTTCTGCGTCGCTCAGATCCACCAAATGATCGGAAACTTCAGCGTAGGTGAGGAAACCCTTTTCCTTGCCGAAGGCGATCAGTTTCTTGATCTGGCTCTGCTGGTCAGCGGCCTTGATGACCTTGCTGGCTTTGGAAACTTTAGGGGCGGCTTTGGCGGCTTTGCTCATTATTCAATCCACGACACTTGCTGGCGATGCACTGGTGACACCGGCGGGAACCGTACAGTTTAATGGTTATGGGGGCTTTTTGCCCGGAATCGAGTCAGGCAGAGTTGTTTTTGGTGCCGTTTGTCAGGCTTTTGACTGATTTGGACGTGAATTATTCAGCCGCACCCGATCGTATGGCCTTTAACTCAGTCTGCAAGGCAACTAATTCTTGCTGCTCAACTGCGCTCAAGCTGCCGCGTTGTATTAGGGCATCGTGCTCGGCTCGCACCGAACGCTCGCGCATGGTTTGCAGGATGCTGAAAAACTCTGCCTTCAGCCGGTTGTCAGAGTTCATCTCGACCTCGCCTGCGCCTTCTTGCGCTAGCGGTTCGCTCATCCATAACAGCTGAAGTGCTTTTCCCTTAGGCGTACCGCGCCAAGCCTGCTCAAGGTGACTTGCGATATAGGTTGGGTTCTCTTGGAAGAACTCGATGGCCTCTACTAAGGCTAAAGCGCCCTTGAGGCTCGCACTGCCGATCTGCTGAAGATTCTTGGCACGCTGCGCAAGTAAAGGAAATTCAAGAAGAATGCGTAGGGCGCGGCGTGGCAGCTTGGCGGAGGGATCAGCCTTGCTGGGGCGGGGGGCTTGGGCCTCGTCGTAGGGCGAGTCTTCAGCCGCGGGCGCGAGTGCCTCCACCTCCGAACGCCGGAGCCCCGTGATACGCACCAGTTCATCGGTCAGCAGGCTGCGCAGCGGCCCTTCTGGCAATTTGGCGAGATACGGCTTGGCAAGTGCTGCGAACTTGGCGCGGCCTTCGATCGTTTCGAGATCAGCCTGCTTGCCCAGCTCCGCCAGCAAGAACGCTGTCAAAGGCTCGGCTTTTTCGACCAGCGCCCGGAAGGCTTCCGCACCAATTTCCTGCACATAGGTATCGGGGTCATGGCCATCGGGCAGGAACAGGAAGCGGCATTCGCGCGTGCCCTGAATCTCCGGCAGCGCCTGCTCCAGCGCCCGCCAGGCCGCACTCCGGCCAGCGCGGTCGCCGTCGAAGCAGAACACCACCTTGCTGGTCTGCTTGAACAGCAGCATCAGGTGCTCACGCGTGGTTGCGGTGCCTAGCGTGGCCACTGCCTCCCGCACGCCATGCTGCGCGAGCATCACCACGTCCATGTAGCCCTCGACCACGATCAGATAGGGCAATGCGGACTTGGCCGACTGCTTGGCCTCGAACAGGCCATAGAGGTTGCGGCCCTTGTGGAACAAGGGCGTCTCGGGCGAGTTGAGGTATTTGGCCGGGTCGTTGGCCAGCGTGCGGCCACCAAAGCCAATCACGCGGCCGCGGGTGTCACGGATGGGGAACATGATGCGGTTGCGGAAGCGGTCATACACGCCGTCACGCCCTTCGCGCTCGATCAGCAGGCCGGCATCGAGCGCATGCCTGGGGTCGGGGAAAAGCCTCGTGAGCGCATCCCAGGATTCGGGTGCGAGGCCGATGCCGAAGGTCTTGGCGGTCTCGCCATTGACGCCGCGCTTCTTCAAATATTCTTTCGCGGGTTCGGACTTTTTTAGCTGCTCCTTGAAGAAGCGTTCGGCGGCGGCAAGTGCATCCAGCGGGCCTTCGAGCACTAGCCGCTGATCGAAACCGCCACCTTCGCGCGGCACTTCCACGCCGACTTTCTGCGCCAGCTCTTCCACGGCTTCGACGAAGCTCAGGCGGTCGTAGTCCATCAAAAAACTGATGACGGTGCCGTTTTTGCCAGAGGAGAAATCGAAGAACATCTGCTTCGCGGGCGAGACGAAGAACGAAGGCGATTTCTCATTGGAGAAGGGCGACAGCCCCTTGAACTCCTTGCCCGCACGCTTCAACTCCACCCGCTGCCCGATCACCTCGACGATGTCGGTTCGTGCGAGCAGGTCTTGGATGAAGCTATCGGGAATGCGGCCAGCCATATCTTGGATTGTCATTCCCGCGAAGGCGGGAATCCAGGCAGCGCAAGCGCCACACCCTGAGCTTAGAAGAACCGACTCCTAGATTCCCGCCTTCGCGGGAATGACGTGTGCTTTTAGGCCAGCTTGGCTTTGATCTTGGCCGAGAGCGCGCCCATGTCGGTCTTGCCGGCCACCAATGGCTTGATCGCGGTCATCACCTTGCCCATGTCCTTGGGCCCAGCGGCACCCGTCTGGACGATCACACCAGCCAGAATCGCGTCCAGTTCGGCATCGCTCAGCTGTGCGGGCAGATAGGTCATCAGGCCCGCAATCTCGGCGGCCTCCTTGTCGGCCAATTCAGCACGGCCTGCGGCGCGGAACTGGCTTTCGGAGTCCTTGCGCTGCTTCAGCATCTTCTCAATGGCGGCAATCACGGCGGCATCGGTCAGCACGATCTGCTCGACCACTTCGCGCTGCTTCAGTTCGGCGGTGAGCATGCGCAGCAGCATGACGCGCTCTTTCTCGCCAGCTTTCATGGCGATCTTCACGTCTTCAGTGATGCGGGTTTTGAGGTCAGTCATTGTTCAATCCTTTAGAAAACAAAAAAGCCTGCGATGTTTCCAAGGCAGGCTTTTCACCGGCAGTGAATACCGATTAATACATGCGGGTCTGGCGAGCGGTTTCGCGCAGCACTTTCTTCTCTTGGCGCTTCACGGCGGCAGCGCGCTTGCGCTTGCGCTCCATGCTGGGCTTCTCGAAGAATTCTTTCTTGCGGACGTCGGTGAGCACACCGGCTTTTTCGCAGGTGCGCTTGAAACGGCGGACAGCCACTTCAAACGGTTCGTTGTCGCGGACGCGGACTTCAGGCATGGGCTACTCGACTCTCTGGGGTTAAGACGCCCAAGCGGGACGTCAGTTTTAATGTCTCGACTTAGCCGTCGGGACGAAAGGGCCGCGATTCTATGCGCATTTTTTGGCCGGTGCAAAGCATCCCCCGGGTTCACTTGCGACAATGGGCCATGTACCGCCCCCTCGACACCCGGCCCGTGCTGGCCGTGGAGACCTCCTGCGACGAGAGCGCCGTGGCCGTTTATGGCGCGACGGGCCTGCTCGCGCACACCCTGCATTCGCAGATCAGGCTGCACGCCGAGTATGGCGGCGTGGTGCCTGAGCTGGCCTCGCGCGACCATGTCACTCGCGTGCTGCCGCTGATTCGCGCCGTGCTGGCCGAAGCGGGCTTAAAGCCCTCCGATCTGGGCGGCATCGCCTATACCGCAGGCCCCGGCTTGATCGGCGCGCTGATGGTGGGTGCGGCCGCGGCAGCCGGAATGGCCGCCGCACTCGATGTGCCGCTGATCGGCATTCACCACATGGAAGGCCATCTGCTGGCCCCGATGCTGGAGACGCCCGCCCCCGCCTTCCCTTTCGTTGCCCTGCTCGTCTCCGGCGGCCATACCCTGCTGGTGGATGTGCGCGGCATCGGTCAATACACCCTGCTGGGCGAGAGCCTGGACGATGCCGTGGGCGAGGCTTTCGACAAGACCGCCAAGCTCTTGGGCTTGCCCTATCCCGGCGGCCCGGAGCTGGCGCGGTTGGCCGAAACCGGCACCCCGGGACGCTTCAAGCTGCCCAAGCCGATGACCGATCGCCCCGGCCTCGATTTCAGCTTTTCCGGCCTCAAGACCGCCGTGCTCACCGCGCTGCCCCGCGATGCGGATGCGCAGACCAAGGCCGATCTCGCGCGCGGCTTCGAGGATGCTGTCACCGAAACCCTCGCCATCAAATGCGCCCGCGCACTCGATGCCACCGGCCATCGCACCCTGGTGGTCGCTGGCGGCGTGGGCGCCAACCTGCGGCTGCGCGAGCGGCTGAATGCGCTGGCGGCCAAGCGCGGGGGCCAGGTTTTTTTTCCCCGAAAAGACTTCTGCACAGACAACGCCGCGATGATTGCCTACGCGGGCTGGATGCGGCGCAGCGAGGGGCTGCCAGCGGTGCAGGGTTTCCCCACGCGCGCGCGCTGGCCGCTGACTGAACTCACTGCACTGGCAAGAGCCTAAAATCGGGCATGGACAAAGTCTTCATCCGCGCGCTCGAAATCCAGACCCACATCGGCGTCAATGCCTGGGAGCACCACATCCGCAGGCCGCTGATTCTCGATCTCGATCTGGGCTGCGACACGCGCGAGGCGGCCGCGAGCGACAACATCCGCGATGCGCTCGACTACCACTCGGTCTGCACCACACTCATGGCCCTCGTAGACGAGCAGCAGTTTCAGTTGCTCGAAACCTTTGCCGAGACCGCTGCGCGCCGCCTGTTCGAGCTGTTTCCCATCACCAGCCTGCGGCTCACCGTGAACAAGCCGGGGGCCGTGCCTGCGGCGAAAACTGTAGGCGTCGAGATTGAACGGCGGCGTGAGGATTACGCCGTCTGCGGACGCTGAGACCCAGCGTCAATCGTAGGGTGGGCTTCAGCCCACCATTCGCGCGCAAAGCCGGTGGGCCAAGGCCCACCCTACGCAAGATTTAACTGCGGCCCCAAGCTGCTTTCACGCACAGCGCGAGCGCAATCAACACTGCCAGCGCGCCGATGGGCGTGAGCACGATGGCCAGCGAGGGGTCGCCCTCGGCATTGCCAATGCCGCCCAGAAAAAACCCGGTCGGCACCAATGCCGCACCCCAACGCAGCCACATACCCGCATTGGCTGCGGCAGCCATACGCGGCAGCAGTGCCGAGTAAATCAGATTGAATAAGGCCAGCAGCGCGCCATGCGCGTGTGCCAGCACCCACAGCTCGCGGCGCAGATGGTTTTCGAGATACCACGGGGCCTTGATGAGGTGCAGAAACTCCAGCGTCAGACCGCCCGCCACGAACAGCAGCAAGGCAGTGAAGCCATAACGCAGGCTCTTGCGCGCGCTCGTCTCGGCGGCGGTCTCGGTCAAAGGGGCGGCGCTGTGGGTGTTCTTCTTCTGGCTCATCGTTATTCCCCGATGTTGATCGCGGTGGTATCGGCCTCTGCGCGCAGCTCTGCGAGCTTGGCAACGTTGGCATGGCCGCTCGCATCGAGCAGGCCACCCAGCAGGTCGCTGGCCGGTTGCGGTGCCAGTGCGGCAGCGCGGATGGCCTGCATCGCCTGCGCACGTTGCGCTGGCGGGCCGATGAAGTCGAAGCCCTGCAGGGCGGTGGCGAGCTGCGGCAACACGAGCTTGTCGGCGCTCACTTTTGCGGATTGCTGAGCAAAGCGCCGCACGGCGGGATAGCCGTCTTCCATCGCCGCAAACAGCAGCGGTAGTTGCGCAGCGCGTTCGGCATTGACGAGGGCGGATTTTTCACTGCCCGCTAGCTTGGCCGCGACGGCGCGCTGCACGGGGTCACCGCTGAAGAGTTGGCGCAGGTTTTCAGGCATCGAAGATGTGGTCTCTGGCACTGCGCCGCCGCGCCACACGGAGACCGCATCCGCCGCCCAAGCCGCCGAACGATTGCCATGGCAGGTCGTGCAGGCATCCGGCTGCTGCGTGCCCGCCGCTGCCAAAGGATCGGGCGCACGGATGCGATGCGTGCGGTGAATCTCCATCACGCCATAGACCATCTTCGGCATGTGGCAGTCCACGCAATTCGTCGTCGGGCTGGCCTTGGCGTGCGCGGCATGGGCAGGCAGAGCGGCAGCATCCTGGTGGCAGCCCACGCAGCTGGCACCCGCCCGGTTGTCCTCGGTGATCATCCCCGCTGGCGTACCGCCGTGCGCCTCATGGCAACCGATGCAGGTCGCGCCACCCTTGGTGTAGCAGTCCGATTGCAGCAGACCCTGCATCTCGTAGGCCGAGAGACGCGGCGTGCCGTCTTTCCAGAAGCGTAGACGGAACAGATTGGCATCGCCCGTCGGCACCGGTGTATCGGGCTGCACCAGCGAAACGTGCTCGGCCAGCACGTCGCCAGCGCGATAGCTCGGCCCGCTGCGCAGCCACTCGCTCGCCATCTCCAGTTTGGCGGGCGTGCGCTGGCCGTGGCATTGGCCGCAGACCTCGGCGCTGCGTGCCGGCGTGAGCCGCCTGGGGTTGGTGATGGTCGCATCCGGCTCGTCGGAAAAATGCTGCCAGTAGCGCCGCACCGGGTTGCGGTTGGCGGCGGCGTGCGTGGCACCGGGGCCGTGGCAGCTCTCGCAGGCAATGCCGAGTTCGGCAACTTCGCTGTCCCAGTGCGCGGCGTTCAAGTAGTTGAACCGTTCACCCTGCATCGCGCGCTTGAGCAGCGCATCTTCATTGGTGATGTTCGGGTTCACACCGGTGTTGTGGCAGAAAATGCAGTTGGGGTTCCACACCGCAGAGTGTTGGTTAAAACTCTGCGCATCGTCATAGAGAAACGCGCCGTTGTAATGCACCCAGCGTTGGTCGCCGATGTGCCAGATCAGGTGCATGCGCGCATAGCGGCCGTCGGCATCCTTGCTGAGGTATTGCTGGTAGCGGTGGCTGCCGACGGTGCGGCTCACTTCGACAGTGGCCTGCACCGCTTTCGTGTTCGGGTCGAGATACTCGAACAGGTATTTGCCCTCGCGCTGCAACGGTCGCACCGGTACGCCCCAGGCGTTGACCACCTGGCCGTCGAACGCGCCCTGCACGCTTTGGTGGCTGGCCTCCTGCGTCATGGTGCGGTGGTAGGTGCGCTTCCAGCTGGCGTGGTGATCGGCGTGGCAGGAAAGACAAGTGTTGCTGCCGACGAAGGCATCACGGTCGCGCGGCGGCGGCGCGCTGTGCTGTGCTTGTGCATCCCAAGCCCACCAGCCGCCCAGGCCGCACAGCAGCAGGGCTGCCAGCGTGCAGGCCAGAAAGGGGATCGAGCGGAACATGGCGTGAGCGTAGCGGCCATACCGCATGCCACACAATGCGATCAGGCGGCGAGCAGGTGGCTCACGAAGCTGGCCAGGTCATCGAACACCGGCACGTCCTGCGCGGCGGGCTGGCCAGCCGTCGCAGCCCCATTGCCACTTTTCACCAGCGCGGGCTTCATGCCGGCCGCGCGCGCAGCAGCCAGGTCGCCTTCGGAATCGCCAATGAACCACACGCCCTCCAGCGGCGCGCCGAGGCGACGCGCGAGGTCTTTCAGCATGCCGGGATTCGGCTTGCGCATTTCGGTGGCTTGATCCGGGTGCTCCGGCGCGAAAGCGACGGCGTCGATGCGCCCACCGCGCTGTTGGAGAAGGTTTTGCATCTTGGCGTTCATTGCCGCAAAGGCGTCGTAGTCGAATAGCTTGCGGCCGAGGCCCGCCTGGTTGGTGGCCAGGCACACGCGCCAGCCCGCCTGAGTGAGACGGGCAATGGCCTCCAGGCTGCCGGGGATCGGCTGCCACTCGGCAGCGGATTTGATGTAGTTGGACGAGTCGTGGTTGACCACGCCATCACGATCCAGAACGACCCATTTCATGGCATTCATCCGGGCAGCAAAGAGATGTCGGCGACGCTGCGGCAGAGTTTGTCGAGCTGTGCCAGCAGCGCCAGACGGTTGCTGCGCACGGCCGGGTCGTCGGCGTTGACCATCACGGCGGTGAAGAAGGCATCTACCGGCTCGCGCAGCGTGGCGAGTTGGGTGAGTTGCTGGCTATAGTCGCCTTCGAGATCGAGTGCGTTCATCGCCGCAAACAGGGCGTGCTCCGCCTCGCTCTCGAACAGCTTGGTATCGATGCTGATGCCGACATCGCCCGCCTGTTTGAGGATGTTGCGGATTCGTTTATGCGCCGCCGCGAGGTTGGCGCTGGCGGGCAGTGCGACGAAAGTTTTGAGCGCGTCGATGCGGCGCGCGAAGTCGAGTGGCTGAGTGTTGCCGTTAGCTTTGACGGCCTCGAACATTTCGCTCGTTACTGAGCCGCTGACCAGCAAGGCGCGCAGACGCTCCATTACGAACTCAACCAGCTCGATATGGGTGGTGGTGTCTTTCCTGCCGATGGGCTGCGCTTCGAGCGCAGCACGCAGCAGTGCTGCCACATCCAATGACAAGCTACCTTCAATGCAGATGCGCAGCACGCCATTGGCGGCGCGGCGCAGCGCGTAGGGGTCTTTGCTGGCGGTAGGCTTTTGGCCGATAGCGAAGACGCCCGCGAGCGCATCGAGCTTGTCGGCGAGTGCAAGCACTTGACCCTCCGTCGTTGAGGGAATCGGCGTGCCTTGCTGCGTTGGCAGGTAATGCTCACGAATTGCGATGGCAACCGCCTCACTTTCACCTGAGACGCGGGCGTAGTAACCGCCCATCACGCCTTGCAGCTCTGGGAACTCGAAAACCATCTTGGTGACAAGATCGTTTTTAGACAGGTGGGCCGCGCGACGGACTGATTGGTGAGATTCATAAGATATCGCTTGTCCCGATTGAGTGATCCCAGCAGATATGCGTTCGCAAAGATCACAAATACGTTCTTGCCTATCCCCTAAGCTGCCTAATGCCGCTTGATAAGTGATGGCGTCCAAGCTGCCGCGGTAGCTTGATAGACGTTGTTTCCGATCCAACTCCCAAAAAAACATCGCATCAGAGAGACGTGGCCGCACCACCCGCTCATTGCCTTCGATGATCTGCGACACGTCGCGCGATTCGATGTTGGCGATGGTGATGAACACCGGCTTGAGCTTGGTGTGTGCCGCGTCCTCGAACACCGTGAAGTAGCGCTGGTTGGTTTCCACCGTCGCCACGATCACTTCCGGCGGCAACTCCATGAAGCGTTGCTCCATGCGGCCGGCGATGACCACGGGCCATTCGACGAGCGCGGTCACCTCGTCCAGCAAATCTTCGGTGATGCGCGCATGGCCGCCGAGCGAGGCTGCTTCGGCTTCGATCTGGCGCTTGATCTCGGCTTTGCGGCTCTCGACATCCGCCCACACCTTGGCGGCTTTGAGTTGGGCTTCGTAGTCGGCGGGCGTCGTCAGCGCGATGGCATCGGGCGCATGGAAGCGATGACCACGCGTGAGGTGTTGTGCATCCAGCCCGAAGCGGTGCAGCGGCACCACATCGCCGCCCAGCAGGCAAACGATCCAAGACACCGGCCGCACGAAGGTTTCGTCACCACTGCCCCAGCGCATGCGCTTGGGTACCAGCTCATCCATGCTCTTGAGCGTGTCTTCAAAAATGGCGGGGATGAGATCAGCCGTTGGCTTACCGGGCTCGGTCTTGGCGTAGTGCAGCTTGCCGTCCTTCTGGCCGAGTGCTGCGAAATCGACGCCGCATTTCTTGGCAAAGCCCAATGCGGCGGGCGTGGGCGTGCCGTCTTTCAAGGCGACGTTGAGCGCAGGCCCGGTGAGGTCGATGCTTTGTGTGGCCTGCTCTTCGGCAACGCCTGCCACCAGCACCGCAATACGACGCGGCGTGGCGAACAGCTTGGCCTCACCATGTGTCACGCCACGCTTGACCAAGCCACCCACCACACCGGCGCGCAGGGCTTCAGCCAGCGGCACCACGTAGCGGGCTGGCAGGTCTTCACAGCCGATTTCGATCAGCAAATCACGGGGCATGGGCAGCCACTTCATCAACACAAAGGGCGCGTAGTGTCCGAAATCGAGCGCCTTTGCGCCAATGATGGGGCATGGCCTGGGGCTGGCGGCTATCGCCACCGCAGGCACAATCTATTTAGCGAAGCGGACTTGCAGGTCTAGAGTCCGTGTCACTCAATAAATAACCCACGCCACGGAGAACTCCATGTCTGACGAAGCCAAATGCCCCATGAACCAAGGTGCAGGCCCGACATTCGCCGGCCGCAGCAACCGCGACTGGTGGCCGAAATCTCTCAATCTCTCAGTACTTCACCAGCACTCCGAACTCTCCGACCCGATGGTCGAGGATTTCGACTACGCCGCCGAGTTCAAAAGCCTCGATCTGGATGCGGTGGTGAAAGACCTCACCGCACTCATGACCGATTCGCAGGACTGGTGGCCCGCCGACTACGGCCATTACGGGCCGCTGTTCATCCGCATGGCCTGGCACTCGGCCGGCACCTACCGCATCTACGACGGTCGTGGCGGCGCCGGCATGGGCGAGCAACGTTTCGCACCCCTCAACAGTTGGCCCGACAACGGCAACCTCGACAAGGCGCGCCGCCTGCTCTGGCCCATCAAGCAGAAGTACGGCCGCAAGCTCTCCTGGGCGGACTTGATGATCCTCGCGGGCAACGTCGCGCTGGAGAGCATGGGCTTCAAGACCTTCGGCTTCGGCGGCGGCCGCGAGGACATCTGGGAGCCTTTGCAGATCAACTGGGGCCCCGAGGCCGAATGGGTCGCCACGAGTGAGAAGCCCAACAGCCGCTACTCGGGCGAGCGCCTGCTCGCCGAGCCGCTTGCTGCCGTGCAGATGGGCCTGATCTACGTCAACCCTGAAGGGCCGGATGGCAAGCCCGACCCGGTCGGCTCTGGCCGCGACATCCGCGAAACCTTCCGCCGCATGGCGATGAACGATGAAGAGACCGTCGCACTCGTTGCTGGCGGCCACACCTTTGGCAAGGCGCACGGCGCGGGCGACGCGAAGCTGGTTGGCAGCGAGCCGGAGGGCTCGAACATCGAGCAGCTCGGCTTTGGCTGGCACAACACCCACGAGAGCGGCATCGGTGCTCATGCCACCACCAGCGGCATCGAAGGCGCGTGGAAGCCCAATCCAACAACCTGGGACAACGGCTACTTCGAGACCCTGTTCGGCTACGAGTGGGAGCTGACCAAGAGCCCCGCCGGGGCACACCAGTGGAAGCCCAAAGGCGATGCCGGCGCGGGCAGCGTGGTGGATGCACATGACCCCAGCAAGAGCCACCAGCCGATGATGACCACAGCAGATTTGGCGATGCGCTTCGACCCCGCGTACGAAAAAATCTCGCGCCGCTTCAAAGACAACCCGGCCGAGTTCGCCGATGCCTTTGCCCGCGCCTGGTTCAAGCTCACCCACCGCGACATGGGGCCGAAGGCGCGCTACCTGGGCAAGCTGGTACCGAGCGAAGACCTCATCTGGCAAGACCCGGTGCCTGCCGTGAGCCACCCGCTGGTGGATGCGAACGACATCTTCGCGCTCAAGAGCCGCCTGCTCGACTCCGGCCTTTCGACCGCGCAGCTGGTGAACACCGCCTGGGCCTCGGCCTCGACCTTTCGTGGCAGCGACAAGCGCGGCGGGGCCAATGGCGCGCGCATCCGCTTGAGCCCGCAGAAGGACTGGGCTGTGAACCAGCCTGCGGAGCTGGCGAAAATCCTCGCAGTGCTCCAAGGCATCCAGAAAGACTTCAATGCCACGGCGGCCGGCGGCAAGAAAATCTCTCTGGCTGATCTCATCGTGCTCGGTGGCTGTGTCGCCATCGAGGCGGCGGCGAGAAAGGGTGGTCACAGCGTCACCGTGCCGTTCACACCGGGTCGCAGCGATGCCACGCCCGAGCAGACCGACGCAGAATCCTTCGCGGTGCTGGAGCCGGTCGCCGATGGCTTCCGCAATTTCGTGAAGGCTGGCTACGAGGCCGCGACCGCCGAGCTGCTGGTGGACAAGGCCAACCTGCTCACGCTCACCGCGCCGGAGATGACCGCGCTCATCGGCGGCCTGCGCGTGCTGGGCGCCAACGCGGGGCAGTCCCAGCATGGCGTGCTCACGCAACGCCCCGGCACCCTGAGCAATGACTTCTTCACCCAGTTGCTCGACATGCGCACCGCCTGGTCACGTTCAGCTCAGGACTCGAATGTGTTCGAGGGCAAGGATCGCAAGAGCGGCGCGGTGCGCTGGACAGCCACCGTCAACGACCTCGTGTTCGGCAGCAACGCGCAACTGCGCGCGCTGTCCGAGGTCTATGCCTCCAGCGATGGCGAGGCCGCGTTTGTTGCAGACTTCGTGGCCGCCTGGAACAAGGTGATGCAGGCCGACCGCGTTTAACTGATTCAAGGAGAACAAAAACATGAGCATCGAAACCGTGGAAGTCCTCTATACCGCCACCGCCAAGGCCGAAGGTGGCCGCAACGGCACCACCCTCTCGGGCGATGGGCTGATCGACGTCAACCTCTCGCTGCCCAAGGCGATGGGTGGCGAAGGCAAGCCGGGAGCTACGACTCCGGAGGATTTGTTCGCCGCCGGCTACGCCGCTTGCTTCGGCGGCGCTGTTGATTTGATGGCGACGAAGAACAAGTTGAAGCCCAGCTCGCTCGTCATCGAGTCCGCCGTCGGCATCGGCAAGACCGCGACCGGCGTGGGCTTGAAAGTGGAACTCACCGCCAAGGTTGGTGGCCTCTCGCAGGAAGATGCCGAAAAGATCGTCAACCTCGGCCACCAGTTCTGCCCTTACTCAAAGGCGGTGAAGGGGAACATTGAAGTGACGGTGAAAACGGTCGTGGTCTGAGCCTTTTCACGCAGCAAAAAAGCCGGGCTCAGCCCGGCTTTTTTGTGGCGGGCTCCGGCCTCTGCCACAGCCACCAGCACACGCCCGCCATGCAGGCGATGCCGACCAGCCTTGCCACTTGCGGTAGCGGCACGAGAAACAGCGAGCCTGCGCAGACGAACAGCCCCCAGCTCGCCAGCCACTTGGCCTTGCGGCTCACGGCACCGGAGGCACGCCAGTCGCGGATCACCGGGCCGAACATTCGGTGGGCGAGCAGCCAGTCGTGCAAGCGCGGGGAGCCGTGCATGGCGGCCCAGGCGGAGAGGATGATGAATACCGCGCCCGGAATGCCCGGCACCAACAGGCCGACGAAACCGATGACGAGGCAGAACCAGGCGAGCACCAGCAGCAGGGCGCGCCGCCAGCGAGGCAGCAGGGACGGTGCGCTGGCCTGCTTTGCGAGCCGCATTTCCGGCTTTTGCGGCACGTTATTCACCGTGCGATCTCAGGTCGTCTGCGGCGCATCGAAAGGCAGATAGCAGGCTCGCACCTCGGGCAAGGCCTCGATACGCTGCACATGGGCCCACAGCGCCGGGTGGCGCGTGAGATCCATGCCCGCGGCCTCGGTGAGATAGGTCGCGGCACAGGCCAGGGTGTAGTCAGGCTGCATGGGCCTGGGCCCGATCAAACACTGGCCTGCGGCGAGCGCGGCGCAGTGCGGCTCAAGTTCCGCGAAGGCCGCGTGCGCCTGCCGCTGGCAACGCTCCACCCAGGGCGCGTACTGCTTTTCCACCGGGCGGAAAATGCGTTCGTAGACGGGCAGGATGCCCTTGTCCACCGCCGTCATGCCAAGCGCGACCAGCTTCAGTGCGCGGCGGCGCTCGATGCCCGTGGCGGGCAGCAGCGCGCGCTCAGGCCCGACCAGATCATCAAGATAGTCGAGCATGGTGTAGGACTCGATCAGCACCTCGCCGTCGTCCAGCACCAGCGCGGGCACGCGGGCCTGAGGGCTATAGGCGCTGATCAGCTCGGCATCCTTGCCCACCGACCAGCTGCGGTGCGTAAAGGCGATGCCTAGCCGCGTCGCGCTCACCGCCACGCGGCGCACGAAGGGCGAGTCGAACATGCCGATGAGCATCATGGGCTGACTCCTCAGGCCGCTTTCAAGGGCTCGAAGCCGACGATACGCGCGCGGGCGTTGTAGTAGGCAGTCGCCACCCCACGCGCCAGCGTGCGCACGCGAAGAATGTACGCCTGCCGCTCGGTGACGCTGATCGCGCCGCGCGCATCCAGCAGGTTGAAGGCGTGACTGGCCTGCACGACGCGCTCGTAGGCAGGCAGCGGCAGCGGCTTTTCCAGCTTCAGCAGATGCTGGCACTCGGCCTCGGCTCTGCTGAAGCGATCGAACAGCGTGGCGGTGTCGGCGTGCTCGAAGTTGTAAGTGCTCTGCTCGACCTCGTTCTGGTGATAGACGTCACCGTAGGTCACGACGCGCCCGCCCTCGTCCGACCACACAAGGTCGTAGACCGATTCCTTCTTCTGGATATACATGGCGAGCCGTTCGAGCCCGTAGGTGATCTCGCCCGCCACCGGCCGGCACTCGATGCCGCCCACCTGCTGAAAGTAGGTGAACTGGGTGACTTCCATGCCGTTGAGCCAAACCTCCCAGCCCAGACCCCAGGCACCGAGCGTGGGCGATTCCCAGTTGTCTTCGACGAAGCGGATATCGTGGGTGAGCAGGTCGAAGCCCAGCTCGCGCAGGCTGCCCAGATACAGCTCCTGGATGTTCGGCGGGCTCGGCTTCATGAGCACCTGGAACTGGTAGTAGTGCTGAAGACGGTTGGGGTTTTCGCCGTAGCGGCCGTCGGTGGGGCGGCGACTGGGCTGCACGTAGGCGGTGTTCCAGCTCTCGGGGCCGAGCGCGCGCAGGAAGGTCGCCCAGTGGAAGGTGCCCGCGCCCATCTCCATGTCCATCGGCTGCACCAGCACGCAGCCCTGTGCGGCCCAGTATTTTTGCAGGGTGAGGATGAGGTTCTGGAAAGTCATGGCGTGTCGGTCTCAAAAGCGCCGCGCAGTATAAGGGCCTGCCTTCAGGCCAAACGGCGCGCGCCATCGACCGGAATGACCGCCCCGCTCACATAGCTGGCCTCGTCCGACAGCAGCCAGGCGACGGCCGCCGCCACTTCCCCAGGCGTGCCGAAGCGGGCCAGCGGGATGCGGCCGATCTGATCGGCCTTGTCGGCCAGATCAAGCCGCTCGCTCTCGCTGGGCGGCTCATGCACCTCGGCAAGGATGTGCCCGAGTGCGACGCCATTGACGCGCACGGCGGGGGCCAGTTCGACGGCGAGCGATTCGGTGAGCGCCCAAAGCGCATCCTTGGCGGCCGAGTAGGCGGCGAAGCCGGGGCGCGGCTGGTGGCGGCTGTGGGCATCCAGCAGGTTGACGACGCCGCACAAGCTGCCGGCCGCATATGCAGCTTTTGTGAGCAGCAGCGGGGCCTTGAGATTGGTGGCCAGCAGCTCGTCGATGGCTTCGCTCGTCACGCCACCGAGCGGCGTGGCGAAGTAGCTCGACGCATTGTTGACGAGTGCCGTCGGTGCGCCGAGGCCTGCCTGCACGGCGGCAATCAGTTGCACGGCGGCATCGGGCTCGCGCAGATCGACGGCGAACACGGCGGCGCTGTCAGCGCGCTCTGCGTTGAGTGCCGCCGCCAGCGCGTCCGCCTCGGCGCGCGAGGCCCCGCAGTGGATCGCCACGCGCCAGCCATCGGCATGCAGGCGGCGCGCAATCGCCGCCCCGATGCGCCGCGCGGCACCCGTCACCAACACCACAGAAGCCTCGGCCATGCGCTAGTCTCCGCGCTCATTTTTGATGGGACGTTAGTGTGAACGACTGGCTTGCTGCCGTGCTGCTCGGGGTGATCGAGGGCCTGACCGAGTTCCTGCCCATCTCCTCTACCGGCCATCTGCTGATTGCCGAAGAGTGGCTGGGGCGACGCAGCGATTTGTTCAACGTGGCGATTCAGGCCGGTGCGATTCTCGCGGTCTGCCTGGTCTACCGCGCGCGCCTGCTCACGCTCGCCACCGGCTTCCGCGAAAAGCAAAACTTCGACTTCATCCTCAAGGTCGCCAGTGCCTTCGGCATCACCGCCGTGCTCGGCCTCACGGCCAAGAAGCTCGGTGCGGAGCTACCCGATACCGTCACGCCGATTGCCATCGCCCTCATCGTCGGCGGGCTGGTGATTTTTGCGGTGGAGGCCTGGGCCAAGAAGCAGCCCACGCGCGAAACGCTGACCTGGGGCGTGGTGATTGCCGTCGGCCTCGCACAGGTGCTTGCGGGTGTGTTCCCCGGCACCTCGCGGTCGGCGGCGGCGATCTTCGCGGCCATGCTGGCAGGCCTGACGCTCAGGCCCAAGGCGGCGGAGTTCGCCTTCATGGTCGGCATCCCGACCATGTTCGCGGCCACCGGTTACGAGCTGCTCAAGGTCCTGAAGGATGGCCACGCCGCCGCTGCGGAGCCCTGGGGCCAGCTGGCACTCGCGTTTGTGGTCGCCTCAGCCACCGGCTTCCTGGCGGTGCGCTGGCTTTTGGGCTTCATCGGCAACCACAGCTTCGTGCCGTTTGCCTGGTACCGGCTGGCGCTGGGGGCGGGCCTCTTGGTCTACGCCAGCGCCTGATCCTTGCCACGCCGCAGCAGCTTGATGTCTTCGGCATGCTTGAGGCGCGCATTGCGGCGGAACTGCGCCTCTTCGAAGCGCATCTGCTCGATCTCGGTCTCCGGCATCAGCGGCAGCACCGCGCGCGGCTTGCCCGCGGCATCCACTGCCACGAAGGTGAGATAGGCACTCAGGATGTGCCGCCGCTCGGTGGCGCCGATGCATTCGGCCTCCACCCGCACGCCAACTTCCATCGAGGTGTTCCAGGCGCGGTTGACGCTCACTGCGAACACCAGCACATCGCCCTTGCGGGCCGGGGCCATGAAGTGGACGGCATCGACACTCGCGGTGACGCAGACACCACCCGCATGGCGGTCGGCGACCACCGCCGCGTAGCGATCCATGTGCGCCATGATCAGGCCGCCGAACACGGTCTCGTTGGAGTTGAGATCGTTGGGAAAGATCATGTAGACCTGCTCCCGAACCGCCGAGAACGCCACCGTGCGGCGGCTGCCCTTGCTCATCCGGCCGAGCGTCCGCGTGTGGACTGCTGCTCCAGGAACACCTTGCGGCTGCCGGCCTGGCGGCGCACGGCAAAGCGAGCGCCGTCCTTGACGCGGATGCAGCCTTCGCCCCTCAGCACGGTGGTGCCGTCGTCTTCCGACACACCTTCGAGCCGGTAGTGCAGCAGCCCAGGACGCGGTAGGGGCACCGCTACTGCCACCGAGGGGCGGCTGCCATCCACCTCGATATCGGCCACCGCCAGGCCCTCGATGCTGAGCGTGAGCTGTTCGCGCGCCTGGTCACGGCCAAGGCTGTTGTGCACATGCAGCAGCAAGGGCTGGCTGCGGCGATCGATACCGGTGTTGCGCGTGCTCTTGCTGCGCGCAGCGGGCTCGGCAACGACGCGCCTTTGCGCGGTGGCGGTGGTGGCTGGCGCCAACTGGCGCTCGACAGGCCCGGCCACCGGCTCCGGCTCAGCCACTGGCTCGGCGGCGGCAATGGCCGCGCGGCGCGGGCGCAGGGCTTCGGCTTCCATGCGGGCAGCAGCGGCAGAGAGGCCATTGCCCTCATTCACAGCCGGCTGCTCAGGCTCGGCGGCGGCCACCGGGGCTGCCGCTTCTTCGGCCTTGGGCTGGGCTTCGCTGCTGGCCAGGGCTGGGGTTTCTTCTGCGGCGGCCACGGTCTCTGGCGGCGCAGCGGCGGCAGGCTCGCTGCCGCGTGATTCCGGCGGGTTGGATGACATGGCCGGTGGCATCGAAGCCAGTTCGCTGAACGAGCCGGTCTGGGGATTGCTGTATACCGCATAGGCAATGCCCAGCGCCAAAACACCCATGCCCAGCACCACGGCGCGGCCGACAATGCTCAGCTCCGGGCCCTGGTTGGCGGCCACCCGGCCAACGATGGCGAGCCAAAAGGCGTAGAAGCCGATCACCAGCAGCACCAGTACCGAAATCAGCGAAAGCAACATGGCATTCCCTTTGAGCCCGGATCGGGCCATATCCAGGCCAAGCGTAGCGCAAGCCTCGCAAAACGGGCCAGCCGCTCTGACCGAAACAGTTCAGACAGCATTCAGGGGCGGCAGCGATCGTTCTGATGCGGTGCTTCGTCTGGCCGCGTCAATTGTTGGCAGGAGCCATCTCATGCGAAAGACCCGTACCCTGATTTTGGCAGCCAGCCTTGCCGCCACGTCCTTCGTGGCCTCGGCTGGGCGCGGCAACGATGTGGTCATCGGCAGCATCATCGGCGGCGCGACCGGTGCCGTGATCGGCAACAACCTGGGCGGACGCGACGGTGCCATCGTCGGTGGTGCCATCGGTGCCGCTGCCGGTGTGGCAATTGCCACCGACCGTGGTGGCTACAACAACGGCAGCGGTTACCACAACGGCTATCGCCAGGATGACTACCGCTACAGCAACAACTATCGCCGCGACGATTACCGCCGCGACTATCGCCCGCGCGAGGTCGTGGTGGTGGAGTCACCCCGCCACTATTACTACGGCAACGAGTTCGTCTATGGCGTGCCGCAGCACCACGACAATGGCCGCCACCGTGGCTGGGACCGCCGCGATGATCGCCGCGACTACCGCAGTGACTATCGCCGCGATCACCGCCGCGAGCATCACCATCACGACCGTGACCGCCGCCCGGATGTGGTGATCATCCAGCCCGCGCCGCGGCGCTGGTAATTGCGACGCGATGCAAAAAAACGGCCTCTTCACGAGGCCGTTTTCATTTGCCACTTTTGAGGCTCAGGCGCGCGACCAGCTCACCTCGCCCTTGGCCTGCCGCGCCAGCACGCGGCTGGCGACGAACAACAGGTCCGAGAGCCGATTGGCGTAGTGCAGGCCGTGGATATTCACGCCCTCCATTTCATGCAGTGCCCACAGCGCCCGCTCTGCGCGGCGGGCCACCGAGCGCGCCAGATGCGCCCGCGCACCCGCTTCGCCACCGCCCGGCAGCACGAACTCCTTCAAGGGCGGCAGCGTTTCGTTGAGTTCGATCAGCGCCTCGTCGAGCCGCAGCACGTGCGCCTCGGTGATGAGTGCGGCAGGCGGCATCGACAACTCGCCACCGAGGTTGAACAGCTCGTGCTGGCAGGGTGCGATGTGGTCTCGCACCGACTGCGGCAGTACCGCTTCGAGCAGCAGGCCAAGGCAGCAATTGAGTTCGTCGATGTCGCCCATGGCGGTGACGCGAGGGTGTGTCTTGGCAATGCGGTCGCCGGTGGCAAGGCCGGTTTCGCCCTTGTCGCCGGTGCGGGTGACGATCTTCGATAAACGGTGGCCCATGTCTTGATCCTTGGCACTACAAATAAAAAAAGGGCGCGGCCATCAGGCCGCGCCCCACATCATCGCCCAGCCAGCCTTCAGTAGGTGAACTGGTAGCGCAGCGTCGCGTAGCCCGATGCCCCCGCCTGGCGATAGCCGTTGGCGGTCTGGTGCTGCTGGTCGAGCACGTTGTCGGCGCGCACAGCGAGGCTCAGGTTTTTCATCAGATCGACTTTCGCGCTCAGGCCGAGCAGCGCGTAACCGGCATTCGTGGTGCGCGCGAAGGTTTCGCTATCGACGTCCGCCCGCTTGCTGGTGCCGAGCACATCCGCACCCAGATTGAAGCGGCCGATCTGGCGCGTGAGGCTGGCGGTGATGCTCTGCTTGGCGCGGCGCAGCAGGCTGCCGCCTTCATCACAATCATTCGGAGTGAGCGCGTTGCCCTCGTCATCGGTCGCGCAGTCCACCGGGTCTTGCAGGATGCCCTCGATGCGTCCCGACCACGGCCCCTTGGCATAGACATAGGCGACTTCCACGCCCTGGTTCTCGGCGCGGTTGATGTTCTGCGCGCGAAAGCCGAAGTCGGGATCGGTCGCGGCATTCACCGTGGGATCGACCGCTACCGTGATGAGGTCGCGGATGACGTTGCGGAACACGCGCACGTCGAGCGACTGCGCCGAGTCGATGAGGTAGCGCGCGCCCAGCTCGATACTCTGCGAGCGTTCCGGCTTGAGGTTGGTCTGGCCGCCAAAGCCGAAGCGGTCATAGGCCGAAGGCGCATGAAAGCCCGTGCCGATGCTGCCCAGCAGGCGCGTCTTGGGCGTGATGTCAAAACCGTATTCGGCGTTGTAGGTCACTTCGGTCTTGAAGCCGGTGTAGTGCGTGCCCGCCACACCCAGCAGGCCGTGGTGACGGCCCTGATCCAGCTCGACCTGCGCGTAGCCGCCCTCATGCTTGCGCTCGTCGTGGATGCTGTTGAAGCCATCCTCGACATCGCTGCGATCCTCTGCCATGAAGCCGCCGAAGCCGAGGCGGTGCGCGCCCAGTGCCACGCTGTTGTCCCAGCGGTACTCGGGGCGGATGGTGCGGATGATGTTGGCGGACTGGTTCTCCTCGATGGAGTCCTGCGCATAGCTGGCGCTGAGCATGCTGGTCCAGTTGGGCAGCAACTGCACTTCGGCGGTCGCCGCGTATGCACGATTGAGGGTGTCGTGGCTCACCGGGTCAAAGCCGGTGCGGCTGGACTCGAAGGTGATCGGATCGAAGGAGAACACCGGGTTGTAGTACTCGTTCATGCCATCGGCGTCGTAGCCCTGCAGGGCGAGCTTCACACCGCCGAGCACGGTTCGGGCGCGCAGTGCCACGGTGCGCATGTCGTAACCCCGATCACCGCTCGCCGCCTCGAAAGTGGGGAAGCCATCAGACTCGGTGCGCTGCACATCGAGCGAGATGCCCGAGGTCGCATTGCCATAGCGGATGCCGCCCGCGAGTTCGTTGGTGCTATAGCTGCCCTGGCGCACCGCCAGCTGGCCGCCTTTGCCTTCCGGCGCGCGGGTGATGATGTTGATCACGCCCGCAATCGCATCCGACCCATACAGCGTGCTGCGCGGGCCTTTGACGATCTCGATGCGCTCGATGACTTCCGGCGTGAGGTTGGCGAGTGCCGCGCCGCCGATGGTGGAGGGGTTGATGCGCACGCCGTCGATCAGCACCAGCGTGTGGTCGCTCTCGCCGCCGCGAACGAACACGGACGTGAGCTGCCCCGGCCCGCCGCTGCGGCCGATGTCGAGACCCGCATGCAGGCGCAGGAGATCAGCAATGTCATTGGCCTGTGCGCGTTCGATATCCGCACGGGTGATGACGATGGTGGCGGCGAGCACATCGGCCTGCGGCTCTGCGGCGCGGCTGGCGGTGATGAACACCGGCTCCAGCGGCGTGGCGGGCGCATCCGCCGCCTGGGCAAAAGGGCTGAAGGCAGCAAGCGCCGCGATGAGGGTTTTTTTATAGTTGGAAGCGTTCAAGGCATTCTCCGGTGCGAGCGTCCCCGCTGCACATAAGGTGGAGTCATCACGACCCGCCTCGAAGCCAGAAACCCACAGCCGCACTGAGCCAGCGCGCCCGCGTGTCTCTCGCCCGCCGCGAGTCGCACCATGAGCCTGTGATGGGCTTGTGAAACGGCTGCGTTGCGGCCAAGGCCGCAACCCTTCGGGGCGGGGCTGTTTTGCGGCAGGGCGGCGTCACTCGGCTTGCGAAGGGAACAACCCTTCGCTGCACCTCGTTTCTTGCCCTGCCGCAAAACAGCCTTCCGCCGCATCCATTCCACAAGCCCATCACAGGCTCTGCTCGTAGGCCGGTCTCCGGGCTTGTGGGCGATTCCGCTTCTACCTTCCCGGTGCGTGCGCACCAGTGGCTTACTTCAAAGCGTCTTCCCACTTACCGTTGCGGGGGCAGCGCCTGTGTTGAACAGGCTTCCCGTTTAACCCTGCGCTTCTTGCAAGCCCAGGGCACCTTCAAGCGCGGGCATCGTAGGGATGGGGGGCGGCAGATGCAAACGGTAAGCTAGGCGCTCTTTTTTGACCGATGCCCCCATGAGCCTCTTTCTCGCCTCCGCGCTCGAAGCCGCCCGCGCCGCCGATGTGATCGTGCGCGCCCACTACCGCAAGGGTTTCGAGGTGCGCATCAAGGCCGATGCCACACCCGTTACCGAAGTGGACGAAGCCGCCGAAGCCGCCGTGAAAGCGGTGCTGATGCAAGCCTTCCCCACCCACGGTTTCTACGGCGAGGAAGGCGGCAGTCACAACGCGGATGCCGAATACCTCTGGCTGGTCGACCCCATCGACGGCACCAAGGCGTTTGTTCGCGGCTACCCGATGTTTTCGACCCAGATTGCGCTCATGCACAAGGGCGAGCTGATCATCGGCGTGTCGTCCGCACCCTGCTTTCTGGGCGATGGCAGCAGCGGCATGGGGGTGGGCGAAACCTATTACGCGGTAAAGGGCCAGGGTGCCTTCCAGCTCACTGCCGAAGGCCCGGTGCGCTTGCACGTCAGCAACGTGGGTTCCATCCCGCAGGCCACGCTCTCGCTCGGCAATCTTGCCAAGCTGGCTGGCTCATCCAGCTGGCCCAGACTCGGCGCGCTCATCCCTCAGCTGCATCGCATCCGTGGCTATGCCGACTTTCTGCACTACCACCTGCTGGCTTCGGGCCGCGTCGATGTGGTGGTGGAAACCAACGTCAACATTCTCGATATCGCCGCGCTCGTGGTGATCGTGCGCGAAGCCGGCGGCAGCTTCACGCAACTCGATGGCGCGCCCATCACGCTCGCCAGCACCAGCGTGCTCGCCAGCAACGGCGCGCTGCAAAGCCACTTTCAGCAAGCCATCGCCTACAACTAGTTCAATCTCCGGGAGGAGCACCCATGCCACGACCCCTCGACTACCAAGGCAAGCACGTCTTCATCAGCGGCGGCACCAGCGGCATCAACCTGGGCATCGCGCATGCGTTTTCGCGTGCCGGCGCCAAGCTCAGCGTCATGTCGCGCTCCCAGGAGAAAGTCGATGCGGCGGTCGCCGGCTTGAAGGCACGCGGCGGTGACGCCAGCGGCCATAGCGCTGATGTGCGCGACTACGCGGCGGTCGAAGGCTCGCTCAAGGCCGCCGTGGCCAACCACGGCAAGATCGACGTGCTCGTCTCAGGGGCCGCCGGCAACTTCGTCGCCCCCGCGCTCGGCATGAGTGCGAACGGCTTCAAGGCCGTGATCGATATTGATCTGATGGGGACTTTCCACGTGCTGCGCGCGGCCTTTGCGCATCTCAACAAGCCCGGTGCGTCGATCATCAACATCAGCGCGCCTCAGAGCTACAACGCCATGGAGTTCCAGATGCACGTCTGCGCCGCTAAAGCTGGTGTGGACATGTGCACGCGCGTCGCCGCCATCGAGTGGGGGCCGGCGGGTGTGCGCGTCAACTCCGTGGTGCCCGGCCCCATCGAGAACACCGAGGGCATGCGGCGCCTGGCCCCGACGCCAGAGACCGAGCAGATCGTGCTCGACAGCGTGCCGCTGGGCTGCATGGGCACGGTGGACGACATCGCCAACTGCTGCCTCTGGCTCGCCTCGCCGATGGCGCGCTACGTCACCGGCACGGTGATTCCGGTGGATGGTGGTTGGTCGCTAGGTGGGACGAGCATCTCGGCTAGTGGGATGAAGAAGGCGTTGTTGGCGCCCGCTAAAAGCTAATCAAAATGGCACGCATCGCGCGATCTTTAGCTTCATTGAGGATATTTGGCGATGACCTCGATCCCGATCAGTTGACTGAGTCGCTTGGCTGCAAGCCAACCAGCGCATGGCCTAAAGGCCATGTCAGGGTCCGCCATCTGGGCGAGAGTATGTTCAGAAGACGGGTGGCTGGTTGTTAGATGCGACAGATACCGAGCCCGAAAATCTTGATGCACAGGTTTTGGAGCTGATCACGAAACTGAGTGCCGATATGGCGCAATGGAAAGCTATATCGAGCAAGTTTCGTGTTGATCTTTTTTGTGGGTGGTTTATGGAGACGTCCTCAGAAGGCACCTCCCTCTCACACGACACCCTACGCTCCTTAGGAGAGCGCGGAATTGAGCTTTCTCTTTGCATCTATAGCGCCGACACACCTGAACCACCGGCAACGTAAAGCCAGTGACGTAGGGTGGGCTTCAGCCCTCCATCACCTGCGTGGGCAAACATGAGCGCGGTAGGGTGGGTGAAACCCACCGTTTTACACCGCTTCGAATACCCGCAATGGTGGGTTTCACCCACCCTACATTGAGCGCCCCATGAAACTGATCCTGCCCGCCCTGCTGCTCCTCGCCATGAGCCTGCCCGCCCAAGCCGCCGATGCCGAACACGTCCACGACGACGGCGTGGTGGCGATGGCGAAGGAGCACAAGCACGACAGCCCGCTCGCCACGCCCATCGCGCAGCGGCCGCTGGCGCAAAAGGTCTACGCCGACTACTACGACTATTACCTGAAGCCAGACGGCAAGCCGGTGAGCGGCTATCTGGTGCGGCCGTTCAAGAACAAGCTGCCGGCCAAGCTGCCGGGCGTGATTCTCATCCACGAGTGGTGGGGCCTGAACGACAACGTCGAGGCGATGGCGCGGCAGCTCTCCTCGCTCGGCTATCTGGTGCTCGCGGTCGATCTCTACAACGGCGTGCGCGCGAAAACGCCGGACGAAGCAGCGCGCAACATGAAAGTGGCGGTGGGCGAGATGACGGCCACGCGTGCCAACCTCAAAGCCGCCTACGACCTGCTCAAGGCCAAGGGCGCGACCCGGGTGGGCACGATGGGTTGGTGCTTTGGCGGGGCGATGAGCCTGCAAGCCACGCTCGCCATGCCGAAAGAGATCGACGCCACCGTGATCTATTACGGCCAGCTCGAAACCGATGCGGCGAAACTCGCGGTGCTGAAAAAGCCGGTGCTTGGCATCTTCGGCGGGGCCGATGGCGGCATTCCGGTGGAATCCGTGCGCGCCTTCGAGGCCGCACTCGTCAAACAGGGCACGCCGGTGGACATCAATGTGTATGCAGGCGTGGGCCACGCCTTTGCGAATCCATCCGGCAAGAACTACATGGCCGAAGCGGCTGAAGATGCCTGGAATCGCACTACGCGCTTTCTAGCGGCCAACCTCAAGCAGTAAGCGCACGTCGCCAGTGCGCGAACCGAGTCACTTGCGGCAGGCGTAGCCCACCAGCCGGTGGGCCTGCGAGATCATCGAGCACGGTCCAGCCTGTTTCGCGTGCCCAGTCGGCCAGCGTGTCGGGTTTGATGCCGCCCACCAGCGGCTCGCCGAGCACGGCCGTCAGCACGCCCAGGCCCGCAGCGAGCGGCCAATCGCGCAAACCAATCTGCGAGGGCGGCACGCTGTAGTCGAACACCAGCTCGCTGCCGGGTGCGGCGACTTCGGCCAAGGCCGTGAGCGTGGCGCGAGTGGCGGCGGGCTTGAGGTAGTGGGTGACGCCGAGCCAGGCGAAGAACGCAGGTTCTGCGGCATCGAAAGACGAACGCCGCAAGGCATCGGCTGCCGACTCGCGCTCGAAGTTGCAGGCCACCCACTGCGGCTCGCCCAAGAGCGCACTCGCGGCACAGCGCGCGCGCTTCATGGCCTGCGTGGCCGGGTGATCCAGCTCGAACACGGCGAGCTTTTTCGCCCAGGCAGGGCGACGCCAGTGGAAGGAGTCCAACCCCGCGCCGACGATCACGTACTGGCCCAAGTTGGCCGCCTGCAAGCGCGCTTCCGCGTGATGGCTGCGCGCGAGCACCTGATGCGCGATGGGTTGCATCCAGCGCAGCAGGCCGTCCATCAAGAGCTTGCCCTGGGCGGGGTGCTTGAGGCGCGCACGCCAGACCTTGCTGGTCAATCGCAGGGCGTGCGGGTCGTGGAACACCGCGCGGCCTGCATCGCTCATCGCACCCCAGGCGCGCAGGGCAGCGGCGGCTTCTGCGGTGCGGCTGAACTGGTTGAAGAGCATGGCTAACTCCGGTCGAGTTCGCGGTAGCGCACGGCTTCGGCCACCTGCGGCGTGCTGATCTGCGCCGCACCGGCGAGGTCAGCCAGCGTGCGCGCCACCTTGAGCACGCGGTGATAGCCGCGTGCGCTGAGATTCAGCCGACCCATCGCCTGTTCGAGCAGGCTGCGTGCTGCGGCGTCGGGCGCGCAGTGCTGGTCGATCTCGGGCGTGGTGAGGCGCGCATTGGGCTTGCCTTGCCGCGCGAGCTGCACGGCGCGGCAGGCGATCACTCGCGCACGCACTGCGGCGCTGGTCTCGGTGGGCGGTGCTTGCTCGGCGGTGAGGGCGGCGCGGTCCACGCGCGGCACGGTGAGCTGTAGATCAATCCGGTCGAGCAGCGGGCCGCTGATCTTGCTGCGATAGCGCAGCACTTGATCGGGCGTGCAATTGCACTTACCGCTTTGGTCGCCCAAAAACCCGCAGGGGCATGGGTTCATCGCGGCGACCAACTGGAAACGTGCCGGGAAATCGGCCTGCTGCGCGGCGCGCGAAACCGTGATGTGGCCCGACTCCAAGGGCTCGCGCAGCACCTCCAACACGTTGCGGTCGAACTCCGGGAGCTCATCCAAAAAAAGCAGCCCATTGTGAGCAAGAGTCGCCTCGCCAGGTTTTGGTGACGAGCCACCACCCACGAGTGCGACGCCAGATGCCGTGTGGTGCGGACTTCTATAGGGAGGGATGCCCCAACGCGCCGGATCGAAGCCGGCATTGCTGATCGAGGCCACTGCTGCGACTTCCAAAGCCTCCTCATCGGTGAGCGGCGGCAGCAAGCCTTGCAGGCGTTGCGCGAGCATGGACTTGCCCGAGCCGGGCGGGCCGATCATCAGTAGCGAGTGGCTGCCAGCCGCCGCCACTTCGAGAGCGCGCTTGGCTTGGAACTGGCCGCGGACATCGGCCAAGTCCGGCATGCCGTGCAGCGCAGTGATGGCAGGCGGTGTGGGCGTGGCGACTTCGAGTGGGCCTGCGTGCAAAGCCGCAGCGAGTGCGGCGAGGTGCGTGGCCGCATGCAGCGTGGCACCACTGGCGAGTGCGGCTTCGCTGACGTTGTCCTGCGGCAGCAGCAGCGCACGGCCCGCAGCCGCGGCCTTGAGTGCGGCGGTGAGCGCGCCCTTGATGGGCCGCACCTCGCCGCTCAGTGACAGCTCGCCCAACACTTCGAGTGTCGCCAGGCGCTCGATGGGGATTTGCCCTGAAGCCGCGAGCACGCCGAGCGCGATAGGCAGGTCGAATCGGCCGCCCTCTTTCGGCAGATCAGCCGGCGCGAGATTGACCGTGATCTTGCGGTTGGGAAACTTGTAGCCACAGGTGCCAATTGCGGCTTTCACGCGGTCGCGCGACTCGCGCACGGCGGCTTCGGGCAGGCCGACGATCGAGAGGCCCGGCAGGCCGGGAGCGAGATGTACTTCCACCGTCACGAGGTCGGCCGCGAGCCCGTTCTGGGCGCGGCTGAGGACGATGGCGAGCGACACTATTTTTTCTCCAGCTCCGCGACGCGCGCCTCAAGCGCCTTGAGCTTGGCCTGCGCGCGCGCGAGCACTTCAGCCTGCACGTCGAAGCGTTCGCGGCTGACGAGGTCGAGCTTTTCGAGGTTGGCGCGCAGCACGGCGCGGAAGTTGTCCTGCATTTCGGCGCGCAGGGTTTTCAGGCCCGGTGGCAGCAGGCCAGCAAGTTTTTCGGCGAGGTCTTCGATGCGATCGGCCACGGTTGAATCCTTTAGAAGAAATAGAAAGCGATGACCGCGACGAGCGTCGGCGGCAATGCGGCGGCGAGCAAGCCGAGCGGGCTGACCGAATCGTCCGGGAAGCGGTCACGCAGTATCGCCAAGCCCGCTGGATTGGGCGCGTTGGCAATCACCGTGAGGCCGCCGCCGGTGATGGCACCGGCGACGACGTAGTACTTGAACTCATCGCTCAAGTTCGGCACCTGTGCGGCGAGATAGGTGAGTGCGGCGTTGTCGGTGATGGCGGTAAGTGCAGTGGCACCCAAGAACACCTGCTTGGCGTCCATCGAGGCGAGTAGCGGTTGCAGCCACCATTGCTGCAAGCCGCCCAGCACGACCAGCCCTGCGAGGAAGAAGGCGACCAGCAGCGCCTCTTTCAGCATCAGGCGGCTCTGGTATTGCGGGTACGCTGCCGCGATGCCGAGAAACATCAGCATCAGGCCGAGGAACAGCGGCGGGTGATGCGCGAACACGACGATGCCAGCGAGCAAAGCAAGATGCAGCGTGATGACGCCCATCGGCGAGCCGGACTCACCATGGGGCGGCAGGGTGATGCCTTTCAGCTGATTGCGAAACAGCGCCGTCACCACAGCGGCATTGATGAGCACCACCGGCACCACATGCGCGCCGAAAGTGGTGAGCATGAACTGGATATCCCAACCCCAGACACCCGCGACCATCAGCACTGGGGGTGCTGCAAACGGCGTCAGCGCGCCGCCGATGCTGACATTGACAAAGAGCACGCCGAGCGTGGCATAGCGCATGCGTACGCTGGTCTGCTCGCAGAAGTAGCGGTCGCGCAGCATGAGGGCAGCGAGCGTCATTGCCGCAGGCTCGGTGATGAGCGAACCCAGCAGCGGCACCAGGGCGAGGCAGGTGAAATACATCGCGGTCGGCTGTGCGACCGGCAGCAGCTTGGCAAAGCCGCGCGCCAGCATCTGCGCGGCACTGAGAATCGGCTTGCTGGCCGCGACCACCATGATGGCGAACACGAACAGCGGCTCGGTGTAGTTGCGCGAGTCGGCGTATTCGACGGCTGCCGCTTTGCCCAGCAGCACCATCATCACCGCGATGAGCACGATGGCCCAGAGGCCAAACACGATCTCGACCTCACCAACCAGATGCCAAAGGCGCGCGTGTTTTGGTTGCGCGTGCGCGAGGCGCTCGAACAGCTTGGTGGAGAAGGTGTGGATGAGAGCCACGCCAAACAGCACAGCGGCGATGAGTTGAATCGTGGTCGGGTTCATATCTTCAATTATGGTTTGCCGGCGACCAGCCAGCCACGGTAGCGGGCGACCAGCCCGATGCCGCGCAGGCGGATCGAAACATCGAATCGGAAGCGGCCCTTTTCATCCACGTCTTCACGCGAGTCGCTGATCAGCAGCAGGAAGCGCGGCAGCGGCACCCCGCAGAGCCAGCCGCGGGTCACCGGCCAGTGCAGGCTGCCGTCTTCCACATGCAGGCCCAGCTCGAAGCGCATGAGGCCAAAGGTCTCGGTGATGCGCTGGCGTTTCGCATCCCAGCGCAGGGTGGACTCGAAGCGCGAGTGGCCGAAGCGGCGCAGCCAGTGCTCCTGCATCGCCGTGCCCTTGAGGCTGACGCGCACCGGCACGCGCTCGGCGGCGGCGGGCAGGCGCATCATCCAGCGTGCGAACCGCGCCAGGAAGTTGCGGCCGTTTTCAACCGAGGCCTCGCCCGCATACTCGGCGCAGCGAAACGCGCCATGCAGCTCGCGCAGTGGTGCTGCCAGACGCGGCCAGTCGGCACCGAGCGCGGTCTCGAACAATGTCGGCTCGGGCGTGAAGGCCTGCTCGGAGACGATCTTGAGATAGGCAAAGCCCACTGCCAGTTGCTCCAGCGACAGCTCACCGATGCAGGCGCGCGCGCCCGGCTTGGGGGCGGAGCCGCGCAGCCGGTGGTGCAGCCAGCAGAACGCGGCCAGTGCGGGGATGAAGGGGCCATCGCCGGCTTCGACGATCAGCGTCCACTGCCTGCGCTCGTTGCGGGCGCTGCTGTTCTCGCCGATCACCGTCACCTCCATGCCGCCGCGGTCCTCGCCGAAAGGCTCCAGCAGTGTGGCGAGGGCGCGCAATACACGGGCGACGGGTGCCAGTGAGGGCAGCAGCCTGAGCCTCGGCAGCCAGGCGAGCAAAGACAATCCCAGATGCAGCACGCCCAGCTCCAGCCCGGCGCGGAACAGCACCGTGCGCGCGCCGTAGCGGGCGGGGAACAGGGCGAGATCAGGCGCGCCGATGAAGCTCGCGTCGCGCACTTCAAGGCTGCGGCCTGCGGCACTGAGTTGATAGGCCGTCAGCCCGCTCCAGCCCGGCACCGTCTGCCACACGCCACCGCGCCAGAGCCTGAGCGGGCGGCCGGCTTGTGCTGCGATGGCGCGCACCACCGAGAGCCCGCGCGGCGCGCGGTTGCCAGGCAGGATCACCGTCTCGATGTGCTCGATGCGGTTCAGCCCGCGCCGGAAGCGTTCGATCACCGCCGAGGAAATGGCCGGCACGCTGCTCACGCCCGAGAGCGCGGTGCAGCCTGCCTGCTTCGCCTCGGCATCGAGACTGCGGATGCCTTCGACAAAAGCCGCGTCGTCGGCGAGGTCAAGATAATGCGCACCGGCGGCGAGCGCGGCGCGCGCCAGCCGGTAGGGGTCGCGGCCATAAAGCTGGAAGGGCCCTGCGGCATCGACGACCGCATCCGGCTTGCTGGCCGCTAACTGCGCGGTGAGATCGCCGTTGCGGTCAAAGCGGAGCGGCTCGCCGCCGTGGCGTCGGCAAAATCGCTGTGCTGCCGCCAGTGATCGCCCCGCCACCAGCACCCGCACCTCCGGCAGCATGCCCAACAACCGCGCCAGCCTGCCGCCGAACACGCCGTAGCCACCGACGATGAGTACGGTGTAGCGCATCAGCGGACTGGAGCTTGCGTAAGCATGCTGCGATTGTGCCCTGCACGGACGGCACGCCAAGGTCGAGCAGCCGCACCTTTTTGGTGCGCCGATATCCCCGAGCGGCAGCAAAGCCCGCTGTTGCAAGCTGAGCACGGCTGGCACGGATGCTGCTTTAAGCCATCTCACCAGACCGGCTACAAGGCTTAAGCCGGATGTGTCCGCAGGTGGTTTCGTGGGCCGAAAAAGCCTTTTCCTACAAGTGGAGTGGAACTGATGAAACTGATCTCAGCGATCATCAAGCCGTTCAAGCTCGA
>JAZKHC010000062.1:0-18908 GCA_040385605.1 Pseudomonadota bacterium | reverse complement strand
CGACGCGATTTGGACTCGCATCGCTGAAATGTAAAACGTCTAAACACTACCTAGCTTGGCCGGGTTGCTACAGCGGCCATCCTTCGATGGCCTCCGCATCGAGGGTGCCCATGCCACTTCAAATCGGCAATCATTTTCACGGTCCGCGCTCCAAGCACTCGCAGACACCCCTGCCGGTGGCGAGCGACATCACTCTGGCCGCACTGACCGCCTTGATGCTGCGGCGAACCAGAATCAAGAGTGCGCGGGAGGCAGGCGCTGTGGAGACCCAGAACAAGCTGCACGCGGACGAGGGTTGCCTGCCGGGCCGCGCTGATCAGGAATCGCAGGTTCGCAAAGACTGAAGTGCGGTGCCGTACCGATGCGCCGCATCGGCACCAGGATCATTGCCTGTGTATGCCCAGGGCCGTCTCTACGCAGCAACAGCTGTTGCTGAAAAGCAGATGCCGAGCCTCTGCCGCTTGGCCCGATACATCGCCTTGTCGGCCAGGTGAATCAATTCCTCAGAGATCAGCCCGTCATCGGGAAACACGCTGATGCCGATGCTGGCCTTGGTGACCAGGCGCAGCGTGCCGAAGTCGATTGGCAGCGCGACACCCTTCAGTATCGAATGTGCGATGGCTTCGATGTTGTCCCGGCCTTGCGGATTCACCAGCAGAAACAGGAACTCGTCACCGCCAAATCGGCTGATGGTGTCTTCGTCGCGGCAGCGCGCAGTCAGTCTTTTGGCAACGGCCTGCAACACGGCATCGCCAGCGGCATGCCCATGGGTGTCGTTGATCGCCTTGAAATGATCGAGATCGAGAAACATGACCGCCAGGCTCCAGCCGTGGCGTTCGGCAACGGCGATCGCCTGCACCAGCCGGTCCTTGAACAGCTCGCGGGTGGGCAGGCCGGTCAGGCCATCGTGCAGCGCCTTGTGGTGCGCCATGGTTTCTGAGGCAGTCGCATTGGCCAGGGCGGCTTTGGAATCAGCCAATGCAACCCGGGATTTTTCCAGCGCCAGCTCGCTGTGCTTGAGGTCGTCCACGCCTTGCCGCAGCAATTCGTTGACGTCGTGCAGGTCGAGCACGCACTCCTGCACCTTGGCCTCCACGACGGTGGTGTCGGCCAGCACCGCCTGCGCGGGTAGCTCAGTGTCGCCCTGCGCCAGCTTGTCCTTGAACTGCTGGTTGGCGCTGCTCAGGTGTTCTGCACAGCCCTCCACCTTGGTCTTGATTTGCTTGCTCTTGCCGAGTGCGAGCTTCACGGCCTTGGCTTCGACCGTCGGTGGGGTCTCGCGTTTTTCGATGGTCATTGCTGTGTTCTTTGAAAGGTGCAGCGTGAGGCTCGACGCAGACATGCCAATGGATGCGCACCGAGTTTGGGGACGTGCGCCAGCCCTGTCTGTACGTTGACGCACCACCGGGGCTGAATCGCTCTGCGACTGTGCAAGATGGTTACTGCACCACACCACAGGCAATGCGCGCGCCGCCGGGGGCTGCGGCGTAGTCGTCCGCCTCGGCATGGATCACCAGCGAACGGTTGCCGACCTCAGCGAGCCTCAGGCGGGGCACCACAAAGCCAGTGGCAGCGCTGCCATCGGCGGCGACCATCAAGCGCGGCAGGTCGCCCGCGTGGCCCCTGCCATCCGGCCCAGTGTGCTCGCCGCTTGCTGAAGGATCGTAGTGCTCGCCTGCGGAGATGCCTGCGGTCATCTTGCCGTCCTTCATCGCGGCACCGCAGTCGGGAAACTGATGCAGATGAAAGCCATGTGCGCCCGGTGGCAGGCCGACGAGAGCCGGCGTGACGAGCAGGCCATGGTCGGTGTCGCTCAACTGCACCGAGCCGATGTTGGCACTGCTACCGCGCTCGTCGATCAGGGTCATGGCGACTTTCATCGTCGGCATGGTCTGGGGCGCGGCCTTGGCAGCGGCAGCCGGCGGCAGCGGTGAGGCGGCGGGAGCCTCAGACTTCTTGCAGCCAATGGTCATTGCAGTGAGCACGAACAGCGTCGGGATGAGCCTTTTCATGGTTGATCCTTTGTGGTTTCAAGCACCCGGAGCGGGCTTGTGAATGGAGGTGTTCGCATCATTGACTGCATGCCCTGCACGCAGCCTGAGCGAGTCGCCACCACCGATGCCGAAATCAAGCTCCTGGCACGCCGCTCTCACGCCGCAGGCTGTCAGCGTGCGGGGAATAGCGGGCCACCTTCGCCGCTGGTGCCTCGCCGGAGAGCTGACTGGCGAAACCGTGGTTGATGTCGCGGTGGTGTGCCTCGTCGGCGCGCACCAGCAAAATCACGTCGCGCAGGCTGGCGTCGTCGGCCATCTTCCAGTAGTGCCGCGCAATCGCAGGCGCGGGCGGGTTGGGTGAGCGGCCCTCGTCGAGTTCCTGCAGGTAGAGCGTGTAACTGAGCACGGCCTCTTCCTCGAAATAGCCGACGAGACGGTGCGCGGTGCGGGATGAGACGAGATAGAGCAGCGCGAAGATGACGAAGAAAATCCACTGCGCCATCAGGACCACCACGCGCTCGAACCAGGTCGGTTGGGCGATCTCGATGAAGGTCATCAGGTGCATGCGCTCGTTTTCGGCTTCCTCCAGCAGGGTGCGAATCCAGCCATCGTCGTCCTTCATCTGCCGCAGGCTTTTGAGATGCGTCAGCATGCCGCCAACCATGCCGGGCACGGCGGCGACGGTTTCGAGCACGATGGCGCGGTGGCCGTAGCGCCTGGCAAAGAAGGTGTCGGCGATCAGCCGCAGCAGCTTGGTGAAGTAGAGCGCAAAGAAGTCCGAGAAGCCCTGCGGCCTGTGGTGGCTGGCGCTTTCGGCTGGCTGGCTGGCAGGGGTCTCGTCGTCATCCGGCGTGCTGCCGAGCTTTAAGTCTGGCATGGGCTGCTCTGGTGATGGCTTGAGGCGATGCTGCGGTGGCGTGCTGAACGCGGGCTTGGTGCGGCAGCTATTCGCCGTCGAACTGAGGCTGTTCAGAGTCTGCACGGTGGCGGCAGTGCAGGCTGGCAACCTGCCTCACTGCTGGCCAGGCCACCCGCCCCATGCACATCCTCGGCATCACCGAATACCACTGTCTGGGCGATCTCTACTGGCGGTTGACGCAGCAGGGCCATCAAGTGCGGGTGTATGTCGCCGAGCGCGAATCACATGCACTGTTCGCGGGCATGGTGCAACGCTGCGAAGACTGGCGCGCGGAGTTGCCGTGGGTCAGGGCTGCGGGCGAGGACGGCGTGATCGTGTTCGAGAGCGCGCACCAGGGCGCGCTGCAGGATGCGCTGCGGCGCGATGGCTATGCCGTGGTGGGCGGCGGCGCTTGGGGCGATCGCATCGAGGGCGACCGCCAGTACGGTCAGCAGGTCATGCGCGAAGCGGGCATGCAGGTCGCCCCCAGCTGGGCGTTCAGCGACTACGCGCAGGCACTCGCCTTTCTGGGGGAGCGGCCGATGCGGGTCGTCTACAAGACCTGCGAGGACTGGGCTGCCTCGACCCGAAACTACGTCGGCGAGATGGAGGATGGCAGCGATGTCGCAGCCCTCATTGCACTGGAGCAGAGTCGTGCGCCCGCTGGCCATCGTCCGCACTTCATCCTCATGCAGCATCTGCAAGGGATCGAGATCGGCATCGGCGGCTACTTCAACGGCCATGAGTTTTTGCGGCCGCTGTGTCTCGACTGGGAGCACAAGCGTTTCTTCCCCGGCGACCTGGGCGAACTCACGGGCGAGATGGGCACGCTGGTCACCTACCGGCATTACGAGACCTTGTTCGAGCAGACGCTGGCGCGGCTGGTGGAGCCGCTGCGCCACCATGGCTACTGCGGCTACATCAACCTCAACACCATCATCAACGCCAAAGGCGTGTGGCCCCTGGAGTTCACCTCGCGCTTCGGCTATCCGGGCTTTGCCATCTGCGATGCGCTGCACACCGAAGGCTGGGCAGGCATCTTGAAGGCGATGGCGACGGGTGCCGCGTTCGACATCCCGACCAGGCCCGGCTATGCCGTCGGCGTGGTGCTGACCATCCCGCCTTTTCCGTACGAAGCGGGCACCGGGCCCTCTGCCAAGGGCATTCCGATCTTCTTCAAGCCAGACCTGAGTGCTGCCGAACGGGCGCAGCTGCACTATGGCGAGGTGGGTCTGGAAGGGCAGCAACTCGTCACCGCAGGCTCGATGGGCTATGTGATGGTGGCGACGGGCGTGGGTGCTGATGTGCCCGCCGCGCAGCGCGAGGCCTACGCAATCGCCGCGAAAGTGGTGATCCCCAAGCTGCGCTATCGCAGCGACATCGGCGACCGCTTCGTGCAAGGCGACCAGGCGCAGTTGCGGCGTTGGGGCTACCTGCCCTGAGGCAGCACCTTCAGGCCGCGCGTCTCAATGGCAGCACGTTCCAGTCGATCTGGCCGTCAAGCCGCAACTCCTTGCTGTAGCGGTCGAAGCAACGCTTGCCCGCCATCAGGCGCAGCCAGGCACCTTCGGCGATCGGGCGTGCCAGTTCGGGGTTTGCAGTGACCAGTGGCCGGATGACCTCGCGGTTCCAGGCGGCGGAATGCCGAAGGTCCAGGCCCGCATGCAGCTGGAAATAGCTGCGGCCCGCCACGGATACCCCGAGCCGGCACAGGCCATCGTTGACCTTGCTGACGCGACCCGGCGCGGTCATCTCGATCACGCCCAGCGCGCCGATGGCCTGCCAGGCATAACGGCGGTTGCAGGCGAGCGCCACCATGAGGTTGGCGAGTGCCAAGCTCTCCCACACGGTGTCTTCGATGGTCGGCTGCAAGGCCAGTTCCGCGACCAGTTTTTCGAGCAGACCGCCGTGCATGCCCTGGGCGTGACCACGGCCCATCTCGTCCCAGTAGTTGCGCGCCATCTCCAGCTTGGGCTGCACCGGAATCTTGATCTGCGCCAGCGCGACCAAATCCTCGAAGCCCGCCTCGCCAGCCACCTCCTGCGTCACGAACCAGCACATCTGCTGAGCATTGGCCTGCGTCGCCAGCCAGTCGAACAGGGCATGGTGCTGCCCCGGCCCGCTGTGCTTGAGCTGTTCGAACCAGAGCATGAAGGCTTCGATCTCGCTCGGCACCTCCGGCCAGACATCGACAAATCCTGACCGGGCAGACTCGACGAACTCGCCCTCCATCAGCTGGCAGCGCAGCATGGTTTCAAGCTGCTGCCGCCATTGCTCGCTGGGCAGGCCAGGGCGAAGGCGCTCCTGGTTGAACCGCGCCAACTGCCGGTGCAATTGCAGATTCGACTGCGGCTGGGTCGGCCCCTGCTTGCCTTCGCTCATCGCCACTTTGCTGTTCGGGTGGGCGCCATCTGCACGGTCAGTCCTACCACCGCGATGCGCTCCACCTCGGCCATCTGCGGCAGCGCCAGCTCCTCGCCAAACACATCGGGGTCCAGCTCTTCATAGCGGTAGCTCAGCAAAGCTTTGCTGGCCGCGCCGTCCAGCAGTGGCATCAGCGCGCGGGCCAGCACATGCTGGCCGGCGACGACTGCGGTGCCGGTGTAGAGCAGCAGCCTGCCGCCGGGTGCGAGGTGCTGAATGGCCTGCCGCACCAGGCGCAGGGACACTTCACTGCCGTAATCCGCACCGCCGTCGCGGTAGGTGCGGTGTTCGGCGTCTGGCAGATACGGTGGATTGCAGATGACCAGGTGCGGCTGCGGGGCAACGCCCTGCAAGAGGTTGCTGGTATAGACCTGCGCATCGTGCATGCCCGCGATCGCGGCGTTGATGCGGGTGGTTTCGAGTGCAGCCGGGTTGATGTCCACCAGATGTAGCTGCACCGCAGCACCCAGCCAGCGCGAGGTCAAAAGGCCCACCGCACCGCTGCCGCAGCCGACATCGCAGACCGTGAACTGCCGCGTGGTCACTTTCGGCAGATTGGACTGCACGAAGCGCGCGAAGCGATAGGTTTCGGGGCCGAAAAACACCGCGTCGCGGCCCTCAGTCGGCCAGGCCGAGTGCATGAAAAGCCCGTCGTCCAGCGTCGAAAACCGCACGGTGCAGCTCAGGCTTTCGCCGTCCGCGCTCGCCCGCAGCACGTCACCCTGGCGCATCCATGCCAGCACCTGGTCGGGCAGCAGCGCCGCCTTGAAGCAGCGGCTCCAGCCAAACACATCCCGCAGGTCCTCGGCGGGCTGTTGCGGCGCTCTGGCGGCCACCCGTGCATGGGTGGCGGGTGTCGGCGTCGTGAAGGCGTAGCCCTGCTCGCGTAGCCAGGCCGCCAGCCGGATCAAGGCCGTCTTGTGTACCGGTGCGCTCGGCAGTGCATCGTGGTCGAGCCTTGAAAACAGGTGGCTCATGTCGGCTCCCGCTCGTAGTGCTTGAGCTTGGCGATGGCGGCTGCAATCTTCTGCCAGCCGGCCTTGCTGTCCGCCATCGGCAGCACACCCGCATCGCCCATCGCCACCTTGGCGGCATCCAGCAGCGGCTTTGCATATTTGCAGGCGATGATGGTTTTCAGATGGCAGTTCATCTGATGCACAAAGTTGATGGCATCGCGGGTGATGGCCAGCGTGTCGGCGAGCGGCCCGCCGGGGATGATCACCGCGTCGAAGGCGATCGAGGGCTGGGTCGCCAGCGTGTGGTCGATGGCGATGCTGCCGCCATCCTTCGCCGACACGGTGCCGAGCTTGACCGCGATGATCTTCACCGTCGCGCCTTCGGCTGTCAGTGCCGCCTTCGCCGAGGCCACCTGCTTGCCGTCGCTGCCTGCGGCGACCAGCACCGCGAGCTTCAAACCTTTGATGCCATTGCTGCCGGGGCGGAACATCAGGCTCAGTTCCTTTGAAATCGTCACGGTTGGGCTCACCTGCACATCCGGTGCAGGCGCGCCCTTGGCGGTGTCGGGGACGATGTCGAGCGCATCGCCCACGGTCGCTGCCAGCTGAGCATCGACCTTCGCCAGATTGCCGATCATCCGCTCACGGATCTCGACGCTCTCGACCTTGCCCAGCTCGAAGCTGAAAGCCTTGGCGATATGCGCCTGCTCGACCGGCGTCTGGCTTGAGTAGAAGAGGGTGGCCTGCGAAAAATGATCGGCAAAAGTCTCGGAGCGGATGCGCTGCTTCACGCCGGAGACCGGTGCCGGGTAATGCACGAAGCCCTTGCCACCCGTCATCGGGCAACCGCCGCCCACGGTGTTGGGCGAGTAGGCCGCACGGCCCTGGTTGATGGTCATCCGCATGTGCGCGTCGCGCTGGTTGCTGTGCACGGGCGACAGCGACTTGTTGATCGGCAGCTCGTGGAAATTGGGGCTGCCCAGGCGTGAGAGCTGCGTGTCTTGATACGAGAACACGCGGCCCTGCAGCAGCGGGTCTTCCGAGAGGTCGATACCCGGCACCAGATGGCCGACGCTGTAGGCGACCTGCTCGGTCTCGGCGAAATAGTTGTCGGGATTGCGGTTGAGCAGCATGCGGCCGACGATCTGCACCGGGCAGAGCTCTTCCGGGATCAGCTTGGTCGCATCGAGCACATCGAAGGGCCATTCGGCGGCGTCGGCCTCGGTGAAGATTTGTAGGCCCAGTTCCCATTCCGGGTAATGGCCGTCTTCGATGAGCTGCCAGAGATCGCGGCGGTGGAAGTCGGGGTCAGCGCCGGAGACCTGCACCGCCTCGTCCCAGATCAAATTGTGGGTGCCGGCCTTGGGCTTCCAGTGAAACTTCACCAGGCTGGCAGCACCCTCCTCGTTGATGAGGCGGAAGGTGTGCACGCCGAAACCCTCCATCATCGAGAGCGAACGCGGCAGCGCGCGGTCGCTCATCACCCACATCAGCATGTGTGTGGTCTCGGTCGAGAGGGAGACGAAATCCCAGAAGGTGTCGTGCGCCGAAGCCGCCTGCGGGATGGCGTTGTGCGGCTCCGGCTTCACGGCATGGATCAAGTCCGGGAACTTGATGGCGTCCTGGATGAAGAACACCGGGATGTTGTTGCCGACCAGATCGAACACGCCCTGCTGGGTGTAGAACTTCGTCGCAAAGCCGCGCACATCGCGCGCCAGGTCGCTCGATCCCTTCTCGCCTGCAACCGTCGAGAAGCGCACGAACACCGGCGTCATCGTGCCGGGTTTGAGGAACTCCGCGCAGCAGACATCCTTGATGTCGGCAGTCGCCTCGAAAAAGCCGTGCGCCGCCACCCCGCGCGCGTGGACGACGCGCTCCGGGATGCGCTCGTGGTCGAAGTGCTGGATCTTTTCGAGGAAGTGGAAATCCTCGGCCAGCGTCGGCCCGCGCACACCGGCGCGCAGGCTGTTGTTGTCTTCCGGAATCGGGATGCCCTGGTTGCTGGTCAGGCTGCTACCTGCGTCATCGACGCGATACGCAGCGAGATTGGTGTTGGTCGCCGCAGTGCTGGAACTGCGGGTTCGGGATTTGGTGGTGGGCATTTCGCTTTCTCCGGTATTGGATTGCACCGCTGATCGTTGCCAGCGCGGCCTGAACTCGACATGAGTCACACAGTCGTGCGGCAAGTACATCGATGGCACGCGCCGTACCTGCGCCTTGGCCGTCAACACGGGTGCTGTCGGTCGGTAACAAGCGACAGCATCGGCAAGATCTACCGCTGCGCTAAGTCGTGCAGTGCTCAAGCCCTATGTTCGATAGCAGACAGTCGGAATGATCCGGTCCTGCACAGACTCACGTAGCGAAAAGTCTTTTCAGAGATCGCCCGATCCCGCAGGCCGCTCGTCTTCACCTGATTACGGAGCACCCGTGGCCACTGCCGAGAACGAACTCATCAAGCTGATGCCGCGCGAAGACCGCACACAGCTTCTTGATGCCTGCGAGACGGTGGAACTGCTCTCATCGGCGGTGCTGTGCGAACCCGGCCAGAAAGTCCGCTACGCCTACTTTCCGCTCGACAGCTTCATCTCGCTGCTGACCGTGGTGGATGACCACGCTGGTGTCGAAGTCGGCATGGTGGGGCGTGAGGGCTTGCTGGGTGCCAGCCTTGCCCAGGGCGTGCTGCTGGTGCCGCTGAAGGCCGTCGTGCAAGGCCCCGGTATGGCGTTGCGGATTAGTGCAGCCACGCTGCGCCGCCAGTTGTCGCAAAGTGTTGCCATGCAGCGCCTCTTGCACCGTTATCTCTTCATCTTGATGGCGCAGATGGCGACCTCCGCCGCCTGCCTGCGCTATCACCAGATCGGCCCGCGCCTGGCCCGCTGGCTGCTGATGAGCGAAGACCGCGCGCACTCGAATCACCTCAATATGACGCAGGACTTTCTAGCCTCGATGCTCGGCGTGCGGCGCGTTGGTGTGACCCAGGCCGCTGGCGAACTGCAAGAAGCCGGCCTCATCAACTACAGCCGTGGCGCGCTGACAGTGATGGATCGAGCAGGGTTGAAAGCGATGGCTTGCAGTTGTTACGCCGTCGATCAAAAGACCTACGCGGACACTCTGGGCTGAGCCTGGCAGCGGACAGAGCGGGGTGATTGACCATGGCTGCTAAGGATGCACATGCACGTCGGCCCTGATGTGGCTTCAGGAAACACCCCGGATCCACAAGCCAATGCAGCGCGCTAGTTTGGAAGCGATCTGGTCCTGGCCGTCAATGCCGATATTCCCAATACGATTTCGACCATCGCCAGGGCAGCGTCATCGGGTATGGGACGAACCACCGGCGTTTTTACCTCGTCAGCCCTTGCTGGCTGATGCACACCAAACTCAAAGACCACGTTCAGTGCACCAATGATCTTGTCTTGCGGGTCGCGCAGGGGATTGGCGTACGCAAGGCCAAGCGTGCGGGTTCCATCCGGTCGTTCGATCAGAACTTCCCGGCGGTTGTATTTCGTCCCGTCCTGCAATGCCCGCGCCATCCAGCATTCGTCGTGACGCATCGGCGTGCCGTCAGACCAATACAACTTGAAGGAGCCGCAATAGCGATCTTCCGGGCTTTGCAGTTTCGGCGCTCGGCCCCAAATTGCTTCGGCCAGTGGGCTGTAATACGTAATCAATCCTTCAGCGTCACAGGTGTAGGCCCCGGCCGGGAGGCTATCCAAAACACGCTGCAAACCCGCCTCGGAAACGGGTGGGCCAGAGGATTGTTCGGATTCGCGTGCAAGTTGCATGGTGGGTTTCCCGGGATCAGATTGCTCCCTGTTTAATGTGGAGCTGTTTTGGAGCCAATCACTCAAAAGGCGGCATTCGCATACGCCTCCAAGTAGAAATCAGTCTGTTCGGTAGCGAACAAAACGAAGACGAGTTTGGTCCGCGACTACGTCGTCATGATCTGCGCGCGGTTTTGCGGGGCGACATGTCAGACACACCAGACCAGCAACAAAACCATTTGCTGGCGGCCCTGCCAGTCGAAGTGCAGAACCGTGGCAGTCGGTAACAAGCGCCGGAATCGGCAAGAGTTACCGATGGCTGCGGCTGATGCGCTCAAGGCATCTGGTCTGAAGGCATGCTGTGCGGCATGCCATTGCGCATGGCCATGCGGTGTGCATCGGCCGCTTTCTCGGCCGCTTCGTGCTCGGCGTCAGCAGTCTTCATGCAGGCGGTTTTCGAGTCGCCCATCAGCGCGTCGCTTTTTTCCTTGGCGACCTTGTGCGTCGCTTCTGCCTTGGCCATGTCCACCTTGTGGGCGTTGTCGGCAGCGGTTTCAGCGTCTGCCTGCAATGTGGCCACACCGCTGCCATCGGTCATCGAACCACTGCCTGCGCCCGCCATGCCCGTGGCGGCGCTGCCCTCTGCCATGCGGGCGGCATCGTCGCGCTGCTCGCGCAGGGCCTCGTTGACGTTCTCGCGCCCCTCCGCCCGTGCCTCGCTGACATCCTGACTCGTCTTGGCGGCGGTCTCCGGTTTGTTGCAGGCGGTGAGGGTGAAGGCCAGCATGATCGGGGTGGCAATCAGCATTCTGGTCGTTGTTTTCATCGTCGAGTCTCCAAAGGCAGGTGGACGAGCGCCGGGCCGCAATACGCGTGCGGTCACTCACTTGGGAGAGAGGCAACAGGTTTCGTGCCCGAAGATTCGCCAGCGTCAGGAAGGGTCGGGAACGCTGCTTGCGCACTCTTCGCCTGCGCTGCCCGTAGCGCGCACCAACCCACCTGGAGCAACACCCATGCACCACCATGCCGATCAGCTGAAAGACATCGTCCAAACCGCGCGCGAAGGCGCGAGCTTCTACGAGGCCGCCCGCGACAAGGCCAGCAAGCCGCAACTGCGCGAGGTGTTCACGCGCATGGCCGAGGCCAAGCACACACTCATTACGGAGCTTTCGGCCGTGCTCATGGCCAAGGGTGAAGCCCTGCCAGAAGGCGGCAGTACCACCGTGGCACTGCGAAAGGTCTATGCCGATGTGCGCGCGATGGTCAGCAGCAATGACGACGCGATCTATGTCGGCGAGCTGGAGGAAGTCGAAGACCGGCTGGTCTCCGAGATGAAGACGGCGCTCATCGAGGCCACCGACCCCGCGATGAAAACCACGCTGCAACACGCCATGGTGAGCGTGAGCCAGTGCCACAACGAGATGCGCGATTTGAAGCACAGCATGGCGGATTGACGCGCCGTATCGCACTGGCATTCGCTGTTGGATGTCAGTGCGCTTTTCCAAATCAGCCAGGAGCGTCGCCATGCCACTCAGCAGGAGTCACAGCAGGAAAGCCATCAGCCGCAACATCGCCACGCTGATGCACGAATACGACTGCGATGGTCACATCGCAGGTGCCTATACCCCCAGCCGGATCAAGGCCGCACAGCAGGCGGTGGCCATCGCGCTGGAAAAAGCCAGAACCATTCGAGCCCGGCCCACCACCCGCAGCAGTCACCTGCCGCGAACACCCCTGCATGTCTGATCTCGATCCTGCTGCGCTGATCGGCTGGGGTGCATCGGCCATTCTGGTGCTGACCATGTCGCGGCAGGTCTACACGCAATGGCGGGACGAGAGCGCCGAGGGAGTGTCGCGCTGGTTGTTCGTGGGGCAGATCGCAGCCTCGCTGGGCTTCACGGTCTATAGCGCGATGAAGAGCGACCCTGTGTTCGTGTTCACCAATGGGCTGATGGTGCTCAATGGGGTGGTCGGGTTGGTCATTGACCGGCGCAATCGGCGGCGTGGCGAGAGCAACACTCAGTGAGCGGTTTTGTCGCTGTAGCTGTCGAGACGGTTGTAGAGCGTCTTCAAGCTCAGGCCGAGCATCCGCGCGGCCTGCGGCTTGTCGCCCTGACAGTGCGTGATGGTTGCCAGCACCAGTGCCTTCTGGCTGGCTTGCAGGCTGGTGCCGATGTTCAAGCGCACCTGGCCTGCGCTGTTCGAGGGTGGCAGGCGCGCGGGGCGAGCCAGCGGCGGCACATCGAGCACGGTGTCAGCGAGGATGAATGCGCGGCTCACGGTGTTCTTCAGCTCACGCACATTGCCCGGCCAGTCGTGGGCAGTGAGTCGGTGCAAGGACGACGACGAAAACCGCTTGTGGCCGCCCTCATGCCGATTGAGCGCATCGAGAAAGTGATGAGCCAGCAGCAGCACATCATCGCCACGCACCCGAAGTGGCGGTACGGCGAGCGGGAACGCCGCGAGCCGATACATCAGGTCTGCGCGAAACTGCCCCTCGCGCGCCGCCTGCGCCACATCGCGGTTGCAGGCGGCAATCACCCGCACGTTCACCGTCACCAGCTCGCTGCCGCCGACGCGATGAAACTGCCTGTATTCGAGCACGCGCAGTAGCTTCACCTGCATCGCGGGCGGCATCTCGGTGATCTCGTCGAGAAACAGCGTGCCACCTTCCGCCGCCTCGAAATAGCCCGCACGCCGATGCGCGGCACCCGTGAAGCTGCCGCGCTCGTGGCCGAGCAATTCCGACTCGATCAAGGTGGGCGCCATCGCCCCGCAGTTGACCGTGATGAGCGGGCCTCTGGCCACCCCGCTCAAGGCGTGCAGGGCGCAGGCCACCACCTCTTTGCCGGTGCCGCTCTCACCGCAGATCAGCACCGTCGCCGTGGTCGGTGCCACCCGCACGATCTGCTGCTTCAAGGCGAGTATCGCAGCGGATTGCCCCAGCAGACCCTCCAATTCGATGGGTGGTGCGGTGACAATGCTGGCGGGTGCGAAGACGGCGGGCATGCGACGCACCTCAACACTTGCGACTGAACCTCAGTCGCAACCTGCGGCAATCGTTGCCGATACGGGCATGACGACCAATTGCGAAAGGCGATGCTGGTTTGTTCGTCACCGTACAGACGGGGAGCGCCAAAGCGTGTCTTCTTCGCGGGCAGTGTCTGACACGCATCAGGCTTTGGCAGCCCCCTCCACACGGACCGCAAGATGCCCCACGCACTTCTCGTCGATGGCAATACCGCTTGCCTGCATGCGCTCAAGCCACTGGTCGAAAGCGAAGGCTTTACCGTCGCCTGCGCCAATTCGCTGAAGGAAGCCCAGATCCAGCTGATCCGCCAGCAGCCCGACGTGGCAGTGATTGATTTGCAGATGCCGGATGGCTGGGGGCTGGTGCTGGCGGCCGTGTTGGAGCGACCTGTAAACACCGAGATTGTACTCACCACTGAGCTAGCCTGCGTCGACTCGGCGCTCAATGCCTGGGGTATCGGCGCGAGTGACTATCTGGTGAAACCCATCGACTTCACCCGCCTGCGCAAGGTGCTGGGGCGGGTGCCGAAAACCGGACGTGCGGCGATCTGCACAGGTGCGGCAGGCGCGGGCCACTTCGGGTACCTGCTGGGTCAATCGCTTGTCATGCAGCGGCTGTATGTGCAGATGAGCAAGGTGGCCCCGACCGAAGCCACCGTGCTGCTGGTGGGCGAAAGCGGCACCGGCAAGGAGCTGGCGGCGCAGACCCTGCACGACTACAGCCGCCGCGCCAACAAGCCTTTTCTCGCCATCAACTGCGGGGCAATTTCGCCGCAGCTGATCGAGAGCGAGCTGTTCGGCCACGAGCGCGGCAGCTTCACCGGCGCAGACCGCCAGCACTGCGGCTACTTCGAGCGTGCGCAGGGCGGCACGCTGTTTCTGGACGAAATCACCGAGATGCCGCTGTCGCTGCAAGTGAAGCTGCTGCGAGTGCTCGAAAGCCGCCGCTTCATGCGCATTGGCACCGACCGCGAGCTGGAAACCGATGTGCGCCTGATCGCCGCCACCAACCGCGACCCGGAAGCCGCGGTGGCTGCCGGCGAGCTGCGGGCTGATCTCTACCACCGCTTGAATGTGTTCCCGCTGGTGTTGCCGCGCCTTGCCACGCGCCGGGGCGATGTGCTGTTGCTGGCGGTGCATTTCTTGAACCTGCTGAACAGCAGCAGCGGCCAGCCCGCCAAGCGGTTCGCACCCGATGCGCTGGTGGCCTTGAACGCGCAGGACTGGCCAGGCAATGTGCGCGAGCTGCGCAATGCGGTGCAGCGCGCCTTCATTCTCTCGGATGCCGTGATCGAAGCCGGGACGGTGCAGCCTGCCCTTGCCAACGAGGCCAGCGCCGCGTCGCCCTCGCTTGAAATCGAAGTGGGTACTTCGCTCGCCGAGGCCGACCGCAAGCTCATTCTTGCCACGCTGGATCGCTGCGCGGGCGCACGCAGATCGACGGCAGAACTGCTGGGCATCAGCCTCAAGACGCTATACAACCGGCTGGAGCAATACGAGTTTGCCGGTTTGCATGGCCGGACGCGGCGCAACACATCGCCCACACCGCAGCATCACCCCTCTGGCAGCAGGGTTTGATCTGGAGATGACGCTGCCGAGCTTCTACTTCGCGTTCAATGCCGCGCTGTTCCTGGCGGCCGGCATCTATTGCCTGTTGGCACGCGCCACCGTGCCTCTCCGCCTGGGCTTCGCTGATCTCGATGAGTCCGGCTACTCCGAGTTCATTACGGTCTACGGCGGGATGCAGATCGGGATTGCCGCCTTTTTCGGCTACCTCGCCACCCAGCCCGGCGTGCAGTCTGTGGGCCTGGTTTTCAGCGTGCTTTTCTACGGCGGGATCGCCACGCTGAGGGTGGTGTCGCTGTTGCGCTTCAGGCACCTGCACACGCTGACCTACAAGCTGGCGGCAGGCGAAGTGCTGCTGCTGCTCTCGGCACTGGGGCTGATGTGTTTCGGCTGAGTTGAGCAGTACGGGCACATTGCTTGCGCCCTGACACCCGGAGGCGACGATCCCGTTGCCACCCGTCACCGCTGGAGGATCACCATGTCGAAACAACCCGCACCGGATCTGGTCGCCGAGGAACCCAGCAGCGAGTCAGACCAACAGGTACAGCAGCAACAGGGCGAGCGCGAGCAGGACGAGCGCAACCGCGAGAACGAGCAGCACGATGGCAGCCAGTCCGAACAGCAGTCACCGCAGTGGACCGGGGAGGAAATGAGCCGGGACGAGCACGGCGGCAACCTTCGCACCGCAAGGTCCACCGAGGCCATCAACAGCACGATTTTCGACCAGCGTGCCGACGACCCCGGTGAACCCGAGATCGAGGACGAAGAACCGGCCGATGAGGACGATGAAGAGGAAGAAGACGAGGAAGCTGAAGAAGCCGAACAGGGTGACGAAGATGGCAAGCGGGTAGGCAGCGATCAGCCCGGCTAGGGAGAAAATGCTCTGGTGGGGCCGTTAGCAGCCTGGTTGCGACTGGCCTTTCAACACCGCAGCAACACCTCATGCACTGCCTCCCTCAGTGCATGTTGATTTCGGCCATGCGTCCCCCTTTGGGCGCATGGTTTTTTTGTTGGCACCAATGCCGATCAAGCCCTGCGGCGCAATTCCGCAGGCGGCACTTTCATCTGGTTGCGGTATTTGGCGACCGTGCGGCGCGCCACACAGATGCCCTGCACGCTGAGCCGCTCGGCCAGCACCACATCCGACAGGGGATGCTGCGGGCACTCCTCGTCCAGCAGTTCCCGCATGAGTGCGCGCACCGAGGTCGCCGAGCAGATGCCGCCGGTGTCGGTGGCCAGCTCGCGCGAGAAGAAATGCTTGAAGGGCACCAGCCCGCGCGCGGTCGCCATCGTCTTGTTGGCGGTGGCGCGCGAGACGGTGGACTCGTGCAGGCCGATCTCGTCCGCCACCTCGCGCAATGCCAGCGGCCTGAGTGCGACATCGCCATAAGTGAAGAACGCGCGCTGCCGCCTGAGAATGGCATCGGCAACCCGCTGGATGGTGCTGAAGCGCTGGGCGGCATTGCGCAGCAGCCAGCGCGCCTCCTGCAACTGCTGTTGCATGGCGGGGTGACTGCCGTCGCGCGAGCGGCGCAGCAGGCTCACATAGCCTTCGTTGAGACGCAGCTTCGGCAGCAGCGCCGGATTGACGAGGGCAGTCAGGCCGCCATTGGCTTCGACCACCATCACATCGGGCAGCACATAGGCCGGCGCGGCCTGGGAATAGCGATGACCGGGGTGCGGGTCCATGCGGCGGATCAGGCTCAGCGCCCGGTGAATCTCCACCGGGGTGGTGTCGTGCTTCAGCGCCAGCCTGTAGAAGTCCCTCAGCGCCAGCGCGGGCAGCGAGTCGCGCACCAGCACCAGCGCCATCGCATGACCCGGCTCGTCGCAGGGCATGGCGAGCAGTTGCAGCCGCAGGCACTCGCCCAGGTTGCGGGCGGCGATGCCCGGCGGGTCGAACTCCTGTACGAGTTTGATCGCGGCTTCCAGCTCCATTTCATCCGGCATCTCGGCACCGCCGATGCTGGCGATGGTGGCCTCGACCGGGTGGCGCAGATAGCCGTCGTCGTCGAGCGTCTCGATGACCATCTCGGCCAGAAACCGCTCGCGCGCATCGAGGTGGCAGCCACAGACCTGCACCAGCAGATGCTCACGCAGATCCGGAGTGCAGCCAATGCGGTCACAGCCGTCATCGCTCTCACCCTCGCGCGGCTGCGCGTTGCTGGGGCAACGGGCGTCGTAGGGGTCGCTGGGGTTGTCCGGCACGTTGGCGGCAATCGCTTCGGCATCGCTGGCAGGCTGTTCGCTGCCATGCACGAGGCGGGTGTCGATGGCATCCCCCTCCTGGCCTGAGGTCAGGCTTCTGTCCTCTGTCGCCACAGCAGAGGGTGTTTCATCAGGGCTGTCTTGATCGGTGTCAGGGGTTTCCAGAAAAGGGTTGTCGTGCGCGGCCGTCTGCAATTGCTGCAAGAACTCCAGAGAGGTCATTTGCAGGAGACGGATGGCCTGCTGCATCCGGGGTGAGGCAGCCAGAGCGTGGCCAGCAGAAAGTGCGAGTGAGGGATGCACCGGACTTCTTCCAAGGAGTTTCGGGAGACCACCTTTGGCGAGGCAGGCTGTGTCGGTGCTGAACTCAAGCGACAAACCGGAAAACTAATTTTTTATCGTGCTCCAGCGGACAAAGCCGACGCCGTCGCATTTACAAAAGCCGGTAAGGCTTACCGACAAATTTTCGCGGAAGGCTACGTTCCACACGCAGAGCGCCATGGCGATGCAGGCTGAATCCGCCTGGCGTGATCCTCCTGCCGCGGGTACGAAACTGGCGGCTACTCCAGAACAGCGGGGCGCTTTCGTCCCGACATTTCGCAAGTGTTTGGAGACACCCCATGAAAAAACTCATTCCTCTCGTCGCCGCCTTGACCTTTTCGGTCGCGCTGCCTGTTTCCGCCCAGGTGGGCGGAGCAATCGCCCCAGCCACACCCGCAATGCCGGGCCTGCCCACGCCCGCCACGCCGGGGATGGACTCCACCAAGCCGATGCCCATCCCGCAGGGCAACGGCTCGAAGCCTGGTGGCACTGCAAGTGGCAACGGCACGCTCAATGGCAGTGGCTCTGGCGTGGGCGGCACTGTCAACGGCAGTGGCGGCACCAGCCGCGATGGCAGCAATCTTGGTGTCAACGGCAATGCCACGGCCACTGGCCGCAGCGGCACAAACAGTGCCAACGGCGGGCGTTTCGACATCAACACCAGCAGCGAGATGTCGATGCAGTCTGATCTGGGGCTGACCGCAATACAGGCCAAGGCCGTGCGCGAATACCGCGAGGCCAACGGGCCGATCACCAGTGAAACACAGCTGCGCTCGATCAAAGGCATGGGCCCCAAGACCCGCGCGCGCATGAAGGACCGTTTGAACTTCGACGACGGCAGCAACGGCACCAGTACCACGCGCTGAAGTCCGCACGCGGCAGGTCTTGAACCAGACCTGCCGCCCGCTCAAAGCCGCAGCACGATCAATCAAACGCTGCACCCCACCCCAAGGAGTATTTATGGACGACATCAAGCAGAGCAGTTACACAGGAACGGCGGCATCGAAATCCGGCATGGTCACCGGCATGTTCAAGGACAGAGACAGCGCCGAGCGCGCCTATGGCGCAATGACCGACCACGGCTACACCAGCAGCGACATCAACCTGGTGATGTCAGACGAGACGCGCAAGACGCACTTCACCTCCACGGCCGGCAAAGAGACTGAACTCGGCTCAAAGGCTGCCGAAGGCGCGGGCATTGGCGGCGTGATCGGAGGTACCGTGGGTGCCATAGCCGCAGCGGTAGCCGCCATCGGCACGTCGCTGTTGGTGCCGGGCCTGGGCCTGGTGATTGCAGGGCCGCTGGCCGCTGCGGTCGCAGGCGCAGGGGCCGGTAGCGTCACCGGCGGCCTCATTGGCGCGCTGGTGGGCTGGGGCATCCCCGAGGAGCGCGTGAAGGCCTACGAAGAGGACCTCAGGAATGGCGGCATCTTGATGGGTTTCAAGCCGAAATCCGACGAAGATGCGACGGAGATCCAGCGTCGCTGGCGCGACGTGAGTGGTGCACAGGTTCAACGCTAGTCCTGCGGGGACCAGCCCTGTTCGACCACTAGGTCGAGCAGGGTTTTCTTTTTGTTCCTGCTACGTCCTGCCTGGGCAATTTTGAAGAGCGGGTCGCTGGAACAGAAAGCCCCCGGGAGCTTTTAGCTGCCGAGGGCTGAGTGCTTAAAGATTGGTGGTCAGTGAGGGTTTCGAACCCCCGACCCCCGCCGTGTGAAGGCGATGCTCTACCACTGAGCTAACTGACCGG
>JAZKHC010000061.1:0-4541 GCA_040385605.1 Pseudomonadota bacterium | reverse complement strand
ACTGCTGCGCGATGCTGATGAGGTTGCTGACGAACCAGTACAGCACGAGACCCGCCGGGAAGAACGCGAAGAAGGCGGTGAGCGCTATCGGCATGAACTGCATCATGCGTTGCTGCATCGGGTCCATGGTCGCCATCTGGCCGCCGAGCTTCTGCTGCAGCCACATCGAGATGCCGAACAGCACCGGCAGCACGTAGAAGGGATCAGGGGCCGAGAGGTCGTTGATCCAGAGGGCAAAGTCGGCCTGGCGCAGCTCGACCGACTCGTTGAGCACCCAGTACAGCGCCATGAAGATGGGGAACTGCACCAACATCGGCCAGCAGCCGGCCAAGGGGTTGAACTTCTCCTTGGTGTAGAGCTCCATCATCGCCTTGTTGAGCTTCTCTTTGTCGCCCGCGTGGCGCTCGCGGATTTCCTGGATGCGCGGCGTGAACTTCTTCATGCGCGCCATCGAGCGGTATTGCGCCTCGCTCAATTTATACATCGCACCCTTCACGAGCAGCGTCAGCAGAATGATTGCCGCGCCCCAGTTGCCGGTGTACTGGTGCAGCTTCTTCATCAGCCAGAACAGCGGCTTGGCGATGGGGGCGAGGATGCCGTAGTCCTCGGTCAGCTCGAAGCCGGGAGCAACCGCATCCAGCTCACCTTGCAGCTTGGGGCCGACATAGAACTGCGTGGTGTAGCTGCCGCGCTCGCCGGGGGCGATGGCCTGCAGCGGGCCGTGATACTGGGCGAGATAGCCCTTGATGGTCGAGGCCTTGCCACTGAACGTAGCTTGTTCGCCTGCGGGCGGCAGGATGGCGGCGATGAAATAGTGCTGCAGCATGGCGATCCAGCCGCCGGTCTGCGTGGTCTCGAACGGCTCGTCGCGCACGTCGTCGAAACTGATTTTCTTGAAGCGGTACTTGCCCGGTTCTTTCTGCTCGTAGAAACCTTCGCCAATGAAAGTCTGCGAGAACGGCGCCTCGTAGCCCGCACCCAGCGGCGTACGTTGCAGGCGCGCATAGGGTGAGGCTTGCAGCGGTGTGGCGCTGGTGTTGTTGACCAGTTGCGTCACCGCAATCTGGTAGCTGCCGCGCGTGAAGCGATAGACCTTGGTGAGTTGAAGGCCGCTGGCGTCGATGGCGGTCAGCGGCACGTCGAGGGTGGTGGCACCTTCGGACAGCACGAATTGGCTTGCGGGTGCGGTGAAGATGGTGTTGGAGGAGATCAGCGGCTGGGCAGCACTGGCGAGTCCGCTTTGCAGGATGAAGTAGTGCGGGTCGCGGTCGTCGAGAAGGGCTAAGTCTTCTTTGGGCTTGTCCTTGGACACCGGGTAGCCGATCAGTTCGGCGCGGCGCAGGTCACCGCCGGCGAGCGAAATCTCCATCCGCAAGGTGTCCGTCACCACGTCAATTCGCGGCGCGTTGGCGGCGGTCGTCGTCACTTCGCTGGTGCTGGCGGCGGCGGCAACTGCGCCGGCAGCGGCGGGCGCGCTGGGCAGGGCGTCTTCACCCGGTGCGGCGGCGACCGGGGCCGGAGAGCTAGCGGTTGTCGCTGCGGCAACAGGAACTCTGACAGGGTAGTCCTTCTGCCAAGTCTGATAGGTGAAAAACAGCAGGGCGCCAAACACGGCGATCAAGAAAAAACGACGATTTTCCATGGGGCGACTGCTTAAAGATCAGTTGAAGGCGAAGGTGATGATGAAGGCCGTGCGGTGCGTTTCAATGACGGCCACAATTTAAGGCACGGGATCATACCCGCCGGGGTTGAGCGGGTGGCAGCGGCAGAGTCGCTTGGCGGTCAACCAGCTGCCTTGCGCCGCACCGTGTTTTCGCAGCGACTCGATGGCGTAGTGCGAACAGCTGGGATAAAAACGGCAGCGCGGCGGCAGCCAGCGGCTGATCCATTGCTGATAGCCACGCACCAATGCAATCAGCAGGCTTTGCATCGGCGGGCCAGTTGCAGCCAGAAGTCGTTTGTGGCCGCCGTCACGGCGGCAGCATCGGCGGGTAGCTTGCCGCGCAGCATCAGCACCAAATCAACAGGTGCCAGCTCGGCCTGATGGAGCCGGAAGCGCTCGCGCAGCAGACGCCGCACGCGATTGCGCTGCACAGAGAGGGGAGCCTGTTTTTTCGAGAAGGCGAAGCCAACCCTGGGGTAGCCCAGATCGTTGCTCGCCATCACCGCGGTAAAACTGCCAACGGTGAATCGCTTGCCCTGCTTGAACACGGCATCGAAGTGCGCCGCGTTCAACAACCGGGCGCGCTTGGTGAAGCGCGCCTGCGGCATCACGCGATCAACAATCGACTACGGGATGAGGTTCTTGCGGCCCTTGGCGCGACGGCGGGCCAGCACGAGGCGGCCACCCTTGGTCGCCATGCGGGCGCGGAAGCCATGCACACGGGCGCGGCGCAGGTTGGAAGGCTGGAAAGTGCGTTTGGTGGCCATGGGCTCAAACCTTGGTGGTGCAAAAAAAGGTCGCAGAGTCTAAGCAAGTAGGGCGGCTTGGGCAAGTTTTGTGCTTGTGCGAGTGCTCGGTGATCTAAAAATGTTCATTGAGTGGCATTACTTAGGGGGCTAGACTGCCCGCCCATAAACAGGAAGACGCACGCAAACAGATGTCTGGCGAAACCCTCTGGTTGGATTGCGTGCGTCGGCTTGAAGCCCTGTTGCCGGAATCCGACATCAACACCTTCATTCGCCCGCTGCATCCCGTGCTGTCGGCGGAGCAGCTCACCCTGCTTGCCCCCAATCGCGTGGTCTGCGACCGCGTGCGGCGTGATTTTGCCGCCCCCATCCGCAAGGTGCTGGCGGACTTGCTCAGCTACGACCTGACGCTCAATGTCACTGTCGGAGCGCCGCCCAAGCCTCTGGTGGCTGTTGAGGCGGACGCACCGGAAGACATCACACCCGCTGTCAACATCGGCAACTTCGCCAGCAGCCGGCTCGACCCGCGCTACACGCTCGACAGTTTTATTGAGGGCAAGTCCAACTCGCAGGCGCGCGCTGCTGCGCAATACGTGGCGGGCGCTCCGGGTGGGCAATACAACCCCTTGCTGATCTACGGTGATTCGGGGCTGGGCAAGACTCACCTCATGCACGGCGTCGGCCACGCGATCCTCGCTGCCAACCCGCGCGCGCGCATCGTTTATGTCGGTGCCGAGCAGTGGTTGAACCAGTTCACCTCCGCCATCCGGCTGGGTCGCGCCGAGGAGTTCAAGAACCACTACCGCACCGCCGATGCGCTGCTGATCGACGACATTCACTTCATCGCCGAAAAGGAGCGCACGCAGGAGGAGTTCTTCCACACCTTCAATGCGCTGATCGAAACCAAGAAGCAGATCGTGCTGACCTGCGACCGCTACCCCAAGGAGATCGTCGGCCTCGACGACCGCCTGAAGACCCGGCTCGCCTGGGGTCTGTCGGTGGCGGTGGAGTCGCCGGATCTGGAGACTCGCGTCGCCATCCTGCTATCCAAGGCTGAGCAGCAGGGCCTGAAGCTGAAGGAAGACGTCGCTTTTCTCATCGCCAAGCGCGTGCGCAGCAATGTGCGCGAACTGGAGGGTGCGTTGAACCGACTGGTGGCCAGCGCACGCCTGTCCGGTCAGCCGGTGACGCAGGAATTCGCCAGCGAGAGCCTGCGCGACATGTTCGCCGTCTACGATCGCGCGATCACGCTCGACAACATCAAGAAGGAGGTCGCGGGCTATTTCAACATCCGCCTCACAGACTTGAACTCGGTGCGCCGCACCCGCATGTTGGCGCGCCCCCGGCAGATTGCGATGTCGCTGGCGAAGGAATTGACCCAACACAGCTTCACGGAAATCGGCGATTCCTTTGGCAAGGACCACACCACCGTGCTGCACGCCCACCGCAAGGTGGCCGAGCTGCGTGAGTCAGACGTGCGGGTGCGGGAGGATTACGCCAACCTGCTGCGGAAGCTCACAACCTGAGGACAAGCACCCTGATGCACTTTGTATAGCTTGTGGATAAGCTGCTGACAGTTCGGGTTTCTTCACTTATCCACAGACTGTGCAGTGTCAAAACACAGACTGGCGCAAGGCTTTAGCTGCACTTTTTACTGCTGCAAGCGTTTGATTAAATTGGCGTTTCAGGTTTAGCCCCCAAAAAACCACTCGCCTTAATATTATTAATTAGGACTTTAAGATCATGCATATCATTCATGTCCGCAACGAACTGCTCAGTGCGCTCTCCACCGTCGTGGGTGTGGTCGAGCGACGTCAGACGTTGCCGATCCTGAGCAACGTACTGCTGGAGGCGCGGGAGGCCGAACTGGTGGTGCGTGCAACCGATCTCGAAATTGAGATGGAAGTGTCCATCCCGGTGCAGAGCCAGAAAGCCGGCAAGCTCACCGCCCCGGCCCGCAAGCTGCACGACATCCTGCGCGGCCTGCCGGAGGGTGCGGAGATCAGCTTCGAGTCCAACGACGAATCGCGCATGACGGTCAAATCCGGCAAGAGCCGCTTCGCACTTGCCACACTGTCGGCTGATGAGTTCCCCTCGCTCGGCGGCGTGCAGGCCGAAACCCAGCTCACGCT
>JAZKHC010000060.1:0-24639 GCA_040385605.1 Pseudomonadota bacterium | reverse complement strand
GTTGTTCCAGTCCATCATCACGCCCTTGGGGTGGCCGGTGGTGCCGCTGGTGTAGGTGAGCGAGACCAGCTCATCGGCCGCGCGCGACACGGGCTTGGGCAGCGGGGCGGCCTCGGCGACGAGCGCATCCCACTCCAGCTGACAGGGCGGGGCATCGGGGTAGGGCATGCGGATGGTGATGAGCTCTGGCGGCAGCACCTCCATGAACTCGGCGGGTTCCATCATCGGCCCGACGATCACCGCCTTGGCCTCGCAGTGCTTCAGGATGTAGCGCAGGTGCTCGGCCGATTGCTTGGGATACAAGCCGACGCTCACACAACCCGCCGCTGCGATGGCGAGATCGGCCATGAACCAGTGCGCGGTGTTGCGCCCGCCGATGCCGATGGCGGCACCCGGTTGCAGGCCGAGTTTCTGGATGGCGGTCGCCATGCGCATCACCTGATCAGCCACTTCGCGGTACGTCCATGCCCGCCATACGTCAGCGATGCTCTGGTGCAGCCATTGCGCATCGGGGGTTTCGGCAGCGCGCAGCAGCAGCGTATCGACCGGCGGTTGGGTAGCTAGCATGGGGTCTCCAGGGGCATTTTTATGTGATGACGATGTGTTGTGTGATGTAGCACCGGCAAGCAGCGGCGCTATCATCGACATGAACTTTACATTGCTGAACGTGCCTTTTGGCGCGCACCCCATAAAAAGCAAAAGCCTGATGAAAAAAATCCTCTACCCAATCCTCGCCTTCGTGCTGGCGGCCGTGATCTACCTGCTCGCCTGGCCGGTGCCCATCGAGCCGCAAGCCTGGACACCGCCACCCGCCCCCAAGCTGGAAGGCGTCTACGCCGCCAACGACAAGCTCAAGGACGTGCAGCGGTTCGGCGTGGGTGTCGGTATAGGCCCTGAGGGCATCGCAGTGGATGCCGCCGGGCGTATCTACGCCGGCTATGTCGATGGCCGCATCGTCATGTTCAGCAACAACGGCACCAGCTACCAGGAGCTGGGCAAGACCGATGGCCGGCCGCTGGGCATCAGCTTCGGCCCCAATGGCGGGCTCTTGATCGCCGATGCGAGCTTAGGCCTGCTGCACCTGGGCAGCAGCACCACGCCCAAGGTGCTGGCGGCAGCGGCCGAGGGCGTGCCGTTTGCACTGGCCGACGACGTGGACAACACGCGGCTTGACAAGAACGTCTACTTCACCGATGCGGCGGCTTATCCCCTGAAAAACGTGCTGTACGAATTTGTCGAGCACAAGGGCACCGGCCGCCTGATGGAATACAACGTCGAGACCAAGGAGACCAGGGTGCTGATGACGGGCCTCCTGTTCGGCAATGGCGTGGCGGTGGGGCCGGACGACGCCTACGTGCTGGTCAACGAGACCGCCGCCTACCGCGTGATGCGCTACTGGCTCAAGGGCGAGAAGGCGGGCACGGCTGAGGTGTTCATCGACAACCTGCCGGGCTTGCCCGACAACATCAGCTACAACGATCAGACCCGCCGTTTCTGGCTGGCGCTGTTCTCGCCGCGCTCGGCCGCACTGGATGATCTCGCCAGCAAGCCGGTGTGGATAAAGAAACTCGCCCTGCGCCTGCCCCAGTTCATGCAGCCCGCACCGTCACACAAGGCCTGGGTGCTGGCGCTGGACGAGAACGGCAAGGTCATCGCCAACCTGCAACACGATGCGAAAGACGCTTACGGTCCCATCACCAGCGTGCGCGAGTGGGGGCCCTGGCTGATCTTCGGCTCACTCGAAGCTGACAGCCTTGCCCGCCTGCCGCTCAACCAGGTGTTCCCCGGCAGCCCGCCGCCGCCGGCCAACTGGCAGCAGCTCAAGCCCACGCCGCATCACTTCAAGCCGCCGAAAGTGGGCGAAGAAGGCGAGATCGGTGCCGAGGAAGACAACGAGAAACGATAGGTCTACAACGCGCCAAGGATGGCCGCATTGTCGGCACCAAGCTTAGGCGCATCGCCCAAGGCCACGCCGCGCTGACCATCGAACACCAGCGGCATCGCCACCGCCGGCTTGCCGTTGGCGGTGAGCACCAGCCCGCGCGCCTTGGCTTGCGGGGATTCCAGCGCCTCGGCCGGAGTGAGAATCGGCGTCACGCAGCAGTCGGCATCGGCGAGCAACGCGGCCCAGTCGTCGCGGGTCCTGGTCTTGAACAGCGCCTCCACCTCGGTGCGTAGCGCGGCACCAGCCTTGCCGGGCGCGAGCGGCAGCCTGGCGAGATCGGGGCGATCCACGGCAACACAAAAAGCCTTGAAGAACTTGCTCTCCAGCGCGCCCATCGCCATGTGCTTGCCATCGGCGGTTTCGTAGACGGTGTAGTTCGGCAAGCCGCCAGTGAGCATGTCGCTGCCGCGCGCCGGCACCTGGCCCAGCTCGCGCAGGGTGGAGAGCGTGGCGGCTTGCAGCGCCAGAGTGCCATCGAGCATCGCGGCATCCACGAAGCAGCCCGCGCCACTGGCCCTGGCACCCAGGGCCGCCGCGACGATGCCCAAGGCTGCGGTGAGCGCGCCACCAGCGAGATCGGCGATCTGGAAGCCCGACATCGCAGGCGCACCTCCCGCCGGGCCGGTCTGGTCCAGCACGCCGGCGTAGCCGCAGTAGTTGAGGTCATGCCCGGCCTTGTCGCGCAGCGGGCCATCGTGGCCATAGCCGGTGAGCGCGCAGAACACGAGCCTCGGATTGATCGCCTTCAAGGTCGCATAGCCGCAACCGAGCTTGTCCATCACGCCGGGGCGGAAGCTCTCCAGCACCACATCTGCGGTCTTCACCAGCGCGTGCAGCCTGGCGACATCGGCCGGGTTCTTGAGGTCGAGCGTGATCGATTTCTTGCCGCGATTGACCAGTGCAAACATCTCTGCCGACAGCAGGCGCGTGTAGTCGCCCGTGCCCGGCTCCTCGATCTTGATGACCGTCGCCCCCAGCTGTGCGAGATACAGCGAGCAGAAGGGGCCGGGCAGCAGGCGGCTGAGATCAAGAATGGTGAGACCAGAGAGCAAAGGGTTCATGTTGTTTGTTTTTCCTTCACATACGAAAAGTCCGCCAATCGTCTGTTCGATTGGCGGACGTAAGCACGGTAATCAGGCAGCGAGTTTGTTCTCTGGCTCACCGAAGTAAATCCCCTCGTCACCCTTGCTCTGCTGGTAGTACTGCTCGGGCGTGAACACATCGACCTCGATGGCATCCAATCGCGTGGCCAATGCGGCAGCCACCTGGTTGGCCTCCTCGCGGGTGATGACACCCTTGTAGGCCGCCTCTGCTGCCAGCTCTTCCGCATTGCCGCGCGGCAGGCGCTTGTCCTTCTGCGCGGTGACGATCTTGGCGAGAATGGGTTCGGCGTCGGTCACGAGCCGGAAGGCGCGCAGCAGGCGGCCCATGCCGGGACTGCCTTCCTTGGGCAGATACACACCCTCACTCAGGCGCAGGAACTGTGCGTTGTGGCTCTGGATGGTGCGCGCTGCAGCGGCACTCATCGCATCCGTCGGCATCGAGCCAATGGGGTTGATGCGCAGGAAAGGTGTGGCGAAGAAGCGCATCACGCTGCCGATGAAGCCATCGAAGTTGGCATAGATGCCGACGAAGGCCTGCTGAATTTCAGCGAGTGCGTAGTTCAGTGCGTAATGCACCAGTGCGAGATCTTCCGACTTGCGGCCTTCGGCCTCGAAGCGGCGCAAGGCACCGATGGCAAGCAGTTGCCAGGCGAGCGCGTCGGCATAGCGACCGGTGAGCTTGCCGCGCATCTTCAGCTTGCCGCCGATGGCGAACATCGCCATGTCGGTCAAAAAGCCATAGCGCGCCGCCGCCCAGCCGAGGCGGCGGTAGTACGTCGAGGTGTCCGCATGCACATCCGGCACCGACACCGTAAGACCGCGCGTGAGGCCACGGACGATGGTGCGGAAGTAGCCCACGACGAAGTGCAGCATCCAGCCCAGGAGATTCTTGCGGAACAGCGCGACGTCGTTTTTCTCCACGCCGTTGACGACATTGAGCGCGTAAGGATGGCAGCGCGTCGCACCCTGACCGAAGATCATCAGCGTGCGGGTGAGGATGTTCGCGCCCTCCACCGTCACGCCCACCGGCGCGCTCGAATAACCACGCCCCAGGATGTTGTTCGGCCCCTGCATTACGGCGGCACCGGCCATCACATCCATACCTTCCTTGATGATCTCGCGGCCGATCTCGGTGGAGTACGCCTTCATCACCGCCGAGACCACCGGCGGCTGCTGGCCGTTATCGACGGCCGAGCAACCGAACACGCGCGCGCCTTCAAGCATGTAGGTGAGGCCTGCGATCTTGCCGACCTTTTCCTCGACACCTTCCATGCGGCCGATGGCAATACCGAACTGCTGGCGCACCATCGAGTAGGCGCCGGTCGCGGCGGCGACCGACTTGGCGCCACCAATCGCACCCGCAGGCAGCGACACCATGCGGCCGCCTGCGAGCTGCTCCATCAGCATGCGCCAGCCCTGGCCCGCCTTGTCGGCACCGCCGATGATACTGGCAACCGGCACGATCACGTCCTTGCCGTAGAGCGGGCCATTGTCGAAGGGGTCGCCGATCGGCTGATGGTGGTCGCCGTTGGTGAAGCCCGGCGTGCCTTTTTCGATCAGCACGCAGGTGATGCCGGGGTCGCTGCCTTTACCCAGCAGATTGTGCGTGTCATCGAGCTTGCAGGCGATGGTGGCGAGATTGGCGACGGGTGCCAACGTGATGTAGCGCTTGCGGAAGTTCATCTTGATCTTCAGCGTGCCGTCGGTGTCACGGAACACCTCGCCCTCGGCCTTGATGCTCGCGGCATCGGAGCCCGCAGTCGGTTCGGTCAAGCCGAAGCAGGGCACGTATTCGCCGCGTGCGAGGCGGGGCAGGTAGTGCTGCTTCTGGGCATCGGTGCCGTAGTGCTTGATGAGCTCGGCCGCACCCAGGGAGTTGGGGATGACCACATAAGTGCCGATGGTGGTCGAGGCCGGGTTGAGCTTCGCCATGATGGTGGAGATGGCGAGAATCGAAAACTGCTTGCCGCCGTATTCGCGCGGAATGAGGAAGGACATGAAGCCTTCCTTCTTGATGAACTCCAACACGGCAGGCGGAATGCGCCGCGTGGTCGCCACCTCGTAGTGGTCAAACATCTTCAGCAGCTCTTCGCAGGGGCCGTCGATGAAGGCCTGCTCCTCCGTGCTGAGCTTGCTGTATGGCTCGGCAAGAATGTGTTTGAAATCCGGATTGCCACCGAAGATGCCGCCGTCGATCCACACCGTTCCCGCTTCAAGCGCCTGCCGTTCGGTATCCGAAATTTTCGGCAGGATGTGGTTGGCCTTCATCCAGTTCATCAGCAGTGAAAACATGGCGACGCTCCTAAGGGCAAGTGAAAGAAATCTGTGGTGCCGACACGACATCGTTTGATGGCCGCGCGGGTGACTGAATGTTTGCGGGGAGCGTGCGGAGTTTTGCTTTACCGAAGCTGAGCGCGAACCGGGAATGACCAGTCAGCTCAACCAAGCCAAGCTAAACCTCAAAGCGTGTCATTCCCGCTTGCGCGGGAATGACCGTGCTGCTTACTCAAACCGCTTGCCTTCCGCCGCCATCTTCTTGAGCAGTGCCGCCGGTGCAAAGCGCGCGCCGTATTTGGCGGCCAGCGCCTCGCTGCGCTTCACGAACTCGGCCACACCAATCGCGTTGATGAATTGCAGCGCGCCGCCCTGGTGCGGTGCGAAGCCCCAGCCGAAGATCGAGCCGATGTTGGTGTCTGCCACCGTCATCACCACGTTCTCCTCGAAGCACTTCGCGGCCTCGTTGGCCTGAGCGAACATCAGGCGTTCAATCAGCTCAGGCTGGCTGAGCTGCGCCTTGGCGAGCGGGAACTCCTTCGCCAGACCCGCCCAGAGGTGCTTTTCGCCCACGTCGGGGTAGTCGTAGAAACCAGCCTTGGCCTTCTTGCCGGGGCGGTTGAGGCCATTGACCATTTTCTCGATCACGGCATTGGCCGGATGCTCGACCATCGCCTTGCCCTCAGCGGCAAAGTCCTTGCGCGTCTGTGTCAGCACATGCAGCGAGAGCGACATCGACACCTCGTCGTGCAGAGCGAGCGGGCCGACGGGCATGCCGGCTTTCAGGCCTGCCATTTCGATGGCGCGCGGGTGCTGGCCTTCGAGCAAGAGGGCGGCACCTTCCATCACATAGGTGGCGAACGAGCGGCTGGTGTAGAAGCCGCGCGAGTCGTTGACGACGATGGGCGTCTTCTTGATCTGCTGCACGTAGTCGAAGCCCTTCGCCAGCGTATCCGGCGAGGTTTCTTCACCCATGATGATTTCGACCAGCGGCATCTTGTCCACGGGCGAGAAGAAGTGCAGGCCGATGAACTGCTTCGGCCGTGCGCTGGCCTTGGCGAGGCCGGTGATTGGCAGCGTCGAAGTGTTGGATGCGAAGGTGGCCGTGGCCGGGATGACCGCCTCGGTCTTCTTCGTCACATCAGCCTTGATCGCGCGGTCTTCAAACACGGCTTCGATGATGAGATCGCAACCGGCCATCAGCGCGTAGTCGGTGGTCGGCGTGATGAGCTTGAGGAAAGCCTCGCGCGCATCGGCGGTCATGCGGTTCTTCTTCACCAGCTTGTCGAGCAACGCCGTCGAATAGGCCTTGCCCTTCTCGGCCGACTCCTGCGTGGAGTCGAGCAACACCACCTCGATGCCGACCTTGGCCGACACATAGGCAATGCCCGCGCCCATCATGCCGGCACCAAGCACGCCGAGCTTCTTGACGGTGCTCTTGGGAATGCCCTCGGGGCGGCTCTTGCCCTTGTTGATGGCATTGAGCTGAAACCACAGCGTGCCGATCATGTTCTTCGACACCTGCGACACCACCAGGTCGGCGAAGTAGCGCGACTCGATGCGGCAACCGGTGTCGAAGTCCACCACGCCACCCTCGTAGACGCAGGAGAGGATGTTGTCAGCCGCCGGGTAGTTACCCTGGGTCTTGGCGTGCGCCATCGAGGGGGCGATGGCAAACACCTGCACCACGCCGGGGCTCTTCGAGTCGCCGCCCGGGAACTTGAACTTCTTGTCGTCCCAGGGCTGGATCGCCTTGGGGTTCGCAATCGCCCAGGCCTTGGCTTTCGCCAGCATGTCGGCCGCATCGGTCGCCAGCTCGTTGATGATGCCAGCGGCCTTCGCCTCGGCCGGCGAGAACTCCTTGCCTTCGAGCATGGGCTGCAAGGCCATCTGGATGCCGATGAGACGCGGCAGGCGCTGCGTGCCGCCGCCACCGGGCAAGAGGCCCAGCTTCACTTCGGGCAGGCCGAACTTGCTCTTGGGATTGTCGATGGCGACGCGGTAGTGGCAGGCGAGTGCGAGTTCCAAGCCGCCACCCAAGGCCGTGCCGTTGAGGGCGGCGACCACAGGCCGGCCGCACTTTTCGAGCCGGCGCAGCAGGCCCTTGTATTGCTCGGCAAGGTCATAGGCGAGCTTGGGGTCGGTGATGGCGAACACGCCGTCGATGTCGGCCCCGGCGAGGAACTCCTTCTTGCCGCTGGTGATGATGACGCCCTTCACATTGGCGTCGCCCTCGACCTTGGCGATGGCCTCGCTGAAAGGCTGGGTCAGCTCGGCCGCCAGCACGTTCATCGGGCGGGTCTTGAGGTCGAGGGTGATGGTGGCGATGCCGTCGGCATCGATCGTGTATTGGATGGCGCTCATGGTGTCTTCCGTATTTGTTTTCGTGCGCGATCAGACGCGTTCAATGATGGTGGCGATGCCCATGCCGCCGCCGACGCAGAGCGAGGCGAGCGCGGTGGACTTTCCGGTGCGCTCCAGCTCGTCGAGCGCGGTGCCGAGGATGATGCAACCGGTGGCGCCGAGCGGATGGCCCATCGCAATCGAGCCACCGTTGACGTTGACCTTGTCGAGCGGGATGTCCAGATCGCGCGCGGCGCGCAGCACCACGGCGGCAAAGGCCTCGTTGATCTCGTAGAGGTCAATATCGCTGGCGCTCATGCCAGCTTTCTTCAGCGCCTTTTTCGAGGCAGGACCAATGCCGGTGAGCATGATGGTCGGCTCGCTGCCGATGACCTGGCAGGTCTTGATCTTCGCGCGTGGCTTCAGCCCCATCTTGATGCCCGCTTCCTTGCTGCCGATCAGCATCAGGGCTGCGCCATCGACGATGCCAGAGCTGTTGCCGGCATGGTGGACGTGGGTGATCTTCTCGACCGTCGTGTACTTGCGCAGTGCCGTGGCGTTGAAGCCCATCTGGCCCATCTGCTCGAAGCTGGGCTTGAGGCCCGCGAGCGTTTCCGGCGTGGTACCAGAGCGGATGGTTTCGTCGTGATCGAGCACGGTGAGGCCGTTGATCTCGGTCACCGCGACGCGCGTTTTGTTGAAGTAGCCCGCCGCTTGTGCCGCTGCCGCACGCTGGTGCGAGCGGGTGGCGAAGTCATCGACATCGCGGCGCGAAAAACCTTCGAGGCTGGCGATGAGGTCAGCGCCGATACCCTGCGGCACGAAGTCGATACCGCCGTTCACACGCGGGTCCATCACCATCGCACCGCCATCGCTGCCCATGGCCCAGCGGCTCATGCTCTCGATGCCGCCTGCGACCACGAGGTCTTCCTGGCCGCTCATCACTTTCATCGCGGCGATGTTCACCGACTCAAGTCCCGAGGCGCAGAAGCGCGACTGGGTGACGCCCGCGACCGTCTCGGCCCAGCCTGCATACAGTGCTGCGATGCGCGCGATGTCGGCACCTTGTTCGCCCACGGGCGTGACGCAACCGAGCACCACATCGTCCACCAGCGAGGTGTCGAGGTGGTTGCGGGTGCGCAAGGCATCGAACAAGGTTTTCAGCAGATGGATGGGCGTGACCTCGTGAAGTGATCCGTCCTTCTTGCCCTTGCCGCGCGGCGTGCGCACGGCGTCAAAGATGTAAGCCTCGGCCATTGTTCGTCTCGGTAATTTTATTTACGATTGGGGGATTGGCCGTCAGGTTTGCGCGTTCTCACTCACACGCGCTGCATACCCGATGGTTGGTGTCGAGCTTAGTGATTGCATGGGAAGTTCGTCAATGCTCGCCCGCTCAACTAAAGTTGGGCGTCATCTTGAAACGACAACAACGATCATTACTAAATACCGACATGGCAAGAGAAAAATCATCCGCCGAGGCGCAGGCCCGTGACGACCGCAGCAAGATGGATGCGGCGACTAAGGCGCGCATCGAAGAAGCGGTGCTCGATATCTTTGCCGAGCGCGAGTTCCACCGCGTGGGCCTGATCGAGATCGCTCGCGGGGCCAATGTCAGCCTGCAAACGCTTTACAAGTACTACGGCAGCAAGGAGGCGCTGCTGTTCTCCAGTCTCGATACCGCGCTCAACCGGCTCGCCGTGCGCATGATCGACCATCTCGAAGGCATCGAGGACTACAAGGCGCGCCTGCGCAAGGTGTTCTGGGTCTGCCTCGACTACTTCGAGAAGCACCCCAAGGTGGCGCAGATCGTGATGAGCAGCGTCTATCTCAACACCTGGCGGCGGCAGGAAACCTTCAAGAACCCGGTGCTGTTCGGCACCTTCATGAAGGTGCTGGCCGAGGGCCGCGCCAAGGGCGTACTGACCGACGAGGTCGACGAGAAATACCTGCTCGACTACATCATGGGGGTGATGTTCCGTCTGGTGCAGATGTACATCCTGCGCGGGCAGAGAGAGGCCCCGACACAGCAGGCGGGGCCGCTGTTCGAGATGCTGTGGCGGGCGATTGCGAAGCCAGTAAGCCAAGGCTGAAACCGCCATGGCGGCGAAGCCTATTCGAGGCCGTCATCCCGCTTGATCGACCGCTTGAACGATGGTGGTCGCTGAAAACCCAGCCTAAGAAAGCGTGAATCGCAGCAGCGGTGAGGGCACTTCGGGGTCATCCGCATCAGCCACCAGCAACCACTCGCCGGTGCCAGGGCAGGCGAGCCCCTCCACCTTGAAATGCCCGGGCAAGCGCCATTGCTGCGCGGGCTGGAAGGCCGCGTCGAAACGGCCGATCACGCTGCCTGCACAGGGCCCGTCGTCATAGCGATCTTCCGTCACCTCGGCAGCGGCGCTGTAGCAGAGCTGGCCTGCGTGGTCGGTGGCGAGATCGGTGAGCGTGAGACGCGCGCCATCGATCTCGCCAAGCTGCAAGGGTATGAGGGCTAGCCTTGCTGCGGCAGCCAACGTGCCGTCTGCAAGGCTGGCCAGAATCGACGCCCAATCCAGCAACACCAGTGCATCGCTGGCACCCTCGCTGTTGCCCCGATGCGACAGCACCAAGGTGTTGCCGAACACGCAAGCGCCTTCGATATTGAGTTCGGGCAGATCGACTTCGAGCGAGTCATAGAGCGGTGCGGCGTCGATCAGGCGCGTCTCGTGGGTGACGGGGTCGAACAGGCTGCACCGCGCACGGTTGCGGCGCGAGCCGCTGCCTAGGGCGAGCAGGCGGCCATCGGGCAGGGCGCACAGGGCTTCGAGATCGGGCTTGGCCTTCTTGCGAGGCTTGGGCTCGATGGGCAAGGCCGCCTGGCCGGGGAAGAGATCGTGCCTTGCGAGGGGTGCACCCGACAGGCTCAAGCGATGCAGTTGCAGGCCGTCATCGGCGATCACCCAGAGCGCGTCGTGCGCCAGCGCGAGGCCGCTGGCTGCCGCAAAATCCAGCTCGCGCAGCGTCCTCAGCCCAACCACGGCCATGCCGGGGGATCAGCGCCGCGCGGCATCGCGCACGAAGCTCTTCGATGCCATCAGCACCGCAAGCCCGGTCGCCGCGATTGCCAGCGGCACGCCGAGAGCCAGCGATTGCTGCAAGCCCTGGGCGATGAAGGCGGGGGCCATCTCGGTCGCCTTGGCGGCGTGCATCGCGGCCTTGGCGTAGTGGTCTGACATCGCGCCCGTCACCAGCGAGCCGACCGCACCGCCCAGCACGTACTGGAAGAAGAAGTACACCGCCATCGCGGTCGCGCGCAGGCGTGCATCGACGACGTCCTGCAAGGCCGCGTAGACCGTGACGTAGTAGAGGAAATACAGCAGCCAGCCGGTGCCGACGAGCAGTGCCAAGGCAGTGACTGCGCCGGCTGGCTGGTTGAGACCGAGCCAGAGCAAGGGGGCAGCGACCAGGAGGGCAATCGCCCCCAGCAGCAGGCGGCCGCGCGGGTGCTTCTGGTGCAGCTTGTCGGCCAGGGCGCCGCCGAGCCCGAGGCCGACAAGACCGGTGGCACCCAGAACCAGCGAAGCGACCACACCCGCCTGCGCGAGATTGAGGCCGTGCAGGCGCACGAGCAGTGCCGGCAGAAAGGAGTTCAGCGAATACGCCGCGAAGTTGACAGCGGCACCGGAGGCGATGATCCACCACACGGTTTCGATGCTCAGGATTTGCTTGAAGGCATTGCCTGCAACGGGCGTGGTCGCCGCCTTGTCCTGCACGCCGCGCTCAGGCTCGGTCAAGCGCCAGGCCAGTACCGCGACAATGAGGCCGGGTGCGGCCGCGATGAAGAAGGCTGCGCGCCAGCCGTAGGTCTGCGCGATCCAGCCGCCAAGGGCGAAGCAGGCCAGCGAGCCAAGCGGCAGGCCGAGCATGAACAAGCCCAGCGCGCGGGCGCGGCGGTGGCTCGGGTAGAGATCGCCGATCATCGAGTTGCCCGCTGGTGCGCAGGTGGCCTCACCCACACCCACGGCGAGACGTGCGAACAGGAGGCCGGTGAAGTTGCTGACCATGCCGCTGGCGGCCGTGGCCACGCTCCATGCGGCCACACCGGCGCCGAGAATGCGTGTGCGCTTCATGCGGTCGGCGAGCCGGCCCAGCGGGATGCCCGCGACGGCATAGATGAGGATGAAGGCGGTGCCGAGCGCACCCGACATCGTGTCGGAGAGCCCGAACTCCTTGCGGATCGGCTCCAGCACGACGCCGGGGAGGAAGCGGTCGAAGAAGTTGAGGAAGTTGATGAGAAACAGCACGAACAGGGTGTAGCCCGCGCCCTTGGCGACGCTTTTTCCGACGGTGCCGCTCATGCGATTCTCCTCGCGTGGTTTTCGTGAAGCGCGCTGATCTCAAGTCAGCGCTGCATATGGCAAGACTAACCGCTCAGGTGCTTGAGGAAGAACGCGGTCTGGTCACGCACCGAATCCTCGAAGCCCTCATCCACATAAATCTCGAAATGCCCGCGCGGATAGCGCCGCACCTCGGCCCTGGGTCCGGCGCGCCGTGCCGCGTCTTCCACCGCGGCAGGTGGCACCACGGCGTCTTGCTCGGCAATACAGAACAGCACCGGGCAGGGCAGGTGCCTGGCCATGAGGTTGGGGCGGAACAGGGGCAGCGTCAGCATCCAGCCGAGACTGATCTGGTTGACCCAGTCGGGCGGCGTGATGGCGAAATAGCCCGGTTCGGAGTCGGGCGTGGTGAGCACGGCCATCGTGCCCGGCGCGCCCACCACCGGCAGCGTCACGCGCGGCAGGCCGATCTTGGCGCGGGCGGTATCGAGTGCCGCTAGCGCGCTGAGCTTGGCGAGCTGCACGGGGCCTTCCGACTTGAGCAGGTGCAGCAGTGCGGCGCGGCCATCGAGCATGCCGCCCTGCGAGCTGACGGCGGCCACACGGCCATCTTCCACCGCAGCGGCAATCACCACACCGCCGGAGAACGAGCTGCCCCAGAGTGCGACGCGCTGGGGGTCAAGGTCTTTCATGGAGCGCGCATGGGCGATGGCGCTGGCCCAGTCCTGCAACTGCATCTTCACATCCACCACCTGGCGCGGCGTACCATCGCTCTTGCCGAAGCTGCGGTAGTCGAACACCAGCACTGCGAGACCGGCCTCTGCGAAGCGACGCGCGAAAGGCTCCAACCCTGCCGCGCGGGTGCCGCCGAGGCCGTGCGCCATCACGATGCAGGGCAGGCCGCGTGTGCCCGTCAGCGCCTTGCCCGCCGGGCGGAAGAAGCCGGCGCGCAGGCGCACGCCACAGCTGTTGAATTCGATCTCTTCGCAGGTGCTGGCTTTTTTGGCGGCCATGGGTTCCTCCTCCGGATGGTTTTATGGCTTGAGCTTACGGCCTGACCAGATCACCGGATGCCCTGCGCGAGCATGGCCAAGGCGAGTGCGATCAGCAGCAGGCCCATGCCCCGGTCGATCCAGTGCGCCTGCACTTGCAGCGCGGTGCGGATGCGCGTGTGGCCAAGGGTGATGGCGACCAGGCTGAACCAGAGACCGGTGCTGCCGACGATCCACGCCGCCAGCGCCAGCTTGAGCGAGAGCGGCGTCGGTGTAGTGACCATCGCCGAGCAGAGCGCGACGAAGAACAGCGTGGCCTTGGGGTTGAGCAGGTTGGTGGTCAGCCCAATCCAGAAATCGCGCTGCGCTGCCGGTGCAGGCGTGCCTGCGGGCGGTGGAGCGAGCGGCTGCGCGCGCAGGGCGTTGAAGCCCATCCAGAGCAGAAACGCCGCGCCCGCATAGCGCAGCACATCGAGCAGCAGCGGCAGTTTTTGCAGCAGCCAGCCGAGGCCGAACAGGGCGTAGGCGACATGGAAGATGATCCCCATGGCAATGCCCCAGGCCGTACGCAGGCCAGCAGCGCGGCCGTGCGCAAGAGTCTGCCGGGTGACGACGGCGAAGTCAGGGCCGGGGCTGGCCACGGCCAGGAGGTGCGCGGCGGCGGCGGTTGAGAATAGAGTGAGGGCGTCCATGGGGCAGGAGTGTGCGATGCCGTCGACGATGATAGGAGAGATGCTGCGGCGGGTTCCAAACCCTTCGAGGCCGGAACGCATCAGAGCAGTGTGCAACTCTCTCTCGCCAGCCCGAATGCGTTTATGACTCTCGCCGATGTTGCAGGAGCGGATTCCGCTGCGAATGAAAGCGTGGTGGCGAAAAGGCTGCTGCCCGCACTGGACGAAGCCAGGGTCGCCGCGCATGCCGTGGAGCAGCTGGATGTGCGCGCCGCCGCCAAGGGCGATGCGAGGGCATTCGAGAGGCTTTATCGTGCCCATGTTGGCAAGGTGTATGGCCTCTGCTGGCGCTTGTGCGATGGCGATGCCGCCAAGGCCGACCAGGCGGCGCAGGACGCCTTCGTGCGTGCCTGGGAGAAGCTCGGCAGTTTTCGCGGCGAGTCGGCATTTGGCACCTGGCTGCATCGCCTGACCGTCAACGTGGTGCTGGGCGAGCACCGCCTGCTCAAACGCTGGACGACGTTTGAAGACGCTGAGCAGGCTGGCGCGCCGGAGCCATGCCACCACCCCTCGGCGAGCCTTGGCGACCGAATGGATGTGGAGCGCGCCCTCACACGCCTCCCAAAAGGCGCGCGCGCCGTATTGGTGCTGCACGACCTCGAAGGCTGGCGGCACGACGAGATCGCAGCGGCCACCGGCATCGCGGTGGGCACGAGCAAGGCGCAGCTGCACCGCGCCCGCAAATTAATGAAGGAGTGGTTGTCGTGAAGCAAGAAGTGGAACAGAGCGAAGGCAGGCTGCCAGTGCTGGATGCGCTGGCGCGCGAGCGTCTGCCGGCGCGTGATTTGTGGGTCGGCATCGAGGCGAGGATCAGCACGCCGCAGGCGGTTGCATCGCGCCCTTCGCAGTGGCGCGCCTATGCGCTGGCGGCCAGTGTCTCGGTGGCGGTGCTGGCCGGTGTGCTGCTGCGCGAACAGTCGCCGGCGGACCCTCGCGCGTCCGGCATGCCGGAGCTGACGGTGGCCGCCTTGCCTGCTGAGCCCTCCACCGCGCAGACACCCTACAGCCACGTCGAGGGCATGGCGCGCAGCAGCGCCGCGCTTTCAGCCCGTTCGCTGCGCACGCTGCGCAGCGAATCGCTCGACAACGCACCTGCGATGGTGGCCGAGCGCGCCGATGGCAGCAGTGGCCTGCTGAAAGCGACCTACTCGGCGGCCGGCATCGGCCGCAACTCGCACAGCCAGCAGGCCATCCTTCGCGCCAATCTCAAGCTGGTATCGCAGGCCGAGCGCGAAGTGCGCCGCGCGCTCCGCAGCGACCCCGAATCCGCCAGCCTGCAAGGCCTGCTCAAGGTCGCCGAAGACAAGCGCGCCGTACTCACCAGCCTGCTGGTCCACGAGCCGGATTGAAGCCGGCACGCCTTTAAAGCTTTCCCGATGTCGCGTCATCCCAAGGAGAACCCCATGCGCACCCTCACACTTGCCGCCTTTCTCGCCACCGCCAGCCTCGCCGCGCAGGCCGCCGAACCCCGCCACTTCACCGACCATCGCGCGCTCGGCGCCGAGGCGAAACTCTCGGTGCGCAATCTCGCAGGCACTATCGAGGTGGAAGGGTGGGACAAGGCCGAGTTCGACCTGGCAGCACAACTCGGCGAGTCAGCCGAGAAGATCGAAATCAGCGGCAGCGCGGGTGACCTCAAGGTGGAGGTGAAGAACCGCAAGGGCAACTATAGCTACAGCAACGGCGACACCTACCTGAAACTGCGGGTGCCGGCTGGTGTGGCCTTGAGTCTCGACGGCACCAGCTCCGACATCGTGGTGCGCGGCATCAAGGGTGCGCTGATTGCACGAAGCGTCAGTGGTGACGTTGATCTCGCCATCGGCTCGAAAACCATCACCGTGCAGACGGTGAGCGGCGATGTGCGCCTCGACGCTCCGGCAGCGAAAGAGACCAGGCTCAACACGGTGTCGGGCGACACCGATGTGAAGGGCGCGGCCGGCACGCTCTCGGCGGAGTCGGTGAGCGGCGATGTGGAGGTGGAGGGCGGCACTTTCACGCAGCTCGATCTCAAATCGGTGTCCGGTGATATCGGCGTGCACGCAGGCTTTGCCGCCGAGGCCAGGGTGAAGGCCGAATCCCTGAGTGGCGATGTGCGCGTCAATGCCCCGGCATCGCTCTCGGCCGAGGTTTCGCTCAAGACTTTTTCTGGCGACAAGAACTGCGATTTCGACGGCGCCCGCGAGGCAGCCGACAGCAAGCGCACCGTGCTCAAGATCGGTGAGGGCCGAGGCCAGTTTTCGCTGACCAGCTTCTCGGGGGATGTGACGCTCGACAAGCAGTGAGCCTAGAGTTTGCTGCTCTCGCGCCACGCCAGATAATCCGCCGCCGCCTGCTGCGGCACTTCCAGCTGCGGGCAGTGGCCGATGTTCGGCATCATGATTTTCCTGGACTTCGGCAGCAGCGCCTGCAAAGCCGCAGCGCCATCGGGGTGCAGCACGCGGTCCTTCTCGCCCCAGACGATGAGTGTCGGGATGTCCACTGCCGCCGTGCCGGGAATCAGCACATCCAGCCAGGGCGAGACGCCATAGAGCTGGGCGCGGATGGCGTCGTAATCGTCGGCTTTGGCGATATCGCGCGCCATCAGCACGCCCTTGAGTGGCTTGGGGATTGGGGGCGGCGTGACAAACACCCAGCCCATGCGCGCGTCGAACTCTTCGGCACTGCGCACCACCAGCGGTAGCTTCTGCCCAGCTTCCATCGCCCGCGTCATCTCGCTGGGCGTGGTGTTGAGGCCGGCGGAGTCGAGCATCCACAGGCTTGCCACTTCGCTCGGATACGCGGCGGCATAAGCGCCCGCAATCCAGCCACCCATGCTGTTGCCGCCGAAGTGCGCGCGCGTCACGCCCATCTGCTGCAACAGCGCGTGCAGGCGCGTCACTTGCGTGGGAATGGTGTAGTCGCTCTTGCTGGGCGCATCACTGCTGCCGAAACCGATGAGGTCCGGGGCGATGACGCGCATCTTCGGCGTGAGGGTTTTGGCGGTGCGCGTCCAGTGGTCGGCATTGCCACCGAAGCCGTGGATGAGCACCAGCGGCAGGCCATCGGCAGCGGCCGTGCCACCGCTCAGCACATGCCATTTGAGATCGCCGACGGTGATGGTTTCTTCCACCAGGCCGGATGATTTGCGCTCGCTGTTGATGGCGAGTGAGAGCGTTTGTTCAGGGAAGACATAGACCGCGCCAATGAGGGCTGCGATGACGAGGACGAGGCCCAGCAGTATTTTCTTCAGCACTTCAGATTCTCCCTTTGGTGATGTCTTGATCGTGTGTGAGCAGCGCCTTGCCACCGCGCAAGTGGCGGGTGCGCCAGGCCACCCGCACGCCCACGTCGGGGCGGGTGTCGCTGGTAAGCGTGCATTCGAGCGTGTCACCCGCATCGAGCGTGATGGGTGTGGGCAGGGGCAGGTAGATCTGCTCCCAGTGGGTGGCAACGCTGAAAGGCGAGGTCGAAATTGTCACGCCCGGCACCAGCTCGGCTACCCACCACAGCGCATAGCCCTGCACCGTCACTGCACCCAGTGATTTACCGGACCAATGCACGCTCTCCCTTCTCAGGGAGGGCGCTGCATCCGCATCGCTGGCAAAGCGCAGGTCATCCCAGCACTTGGCATGGGCCTCGCTGCCTCCCACGTCCGCAGGCTGCACGGCACGCACGTACATGTTGTTGAGGCTCATCGTGCGCGCGGCATCGAGATTCACGCCAAAACCCACATGCGGCCAGATGTCGATCTCGTCCTGCAAGCGCGACGAGAGCACCGGGGCGACGTATTGCTTGAGTCCGCAGGGGATCATCACGCCGTTCTTCTTGAGGTAGCGGCGGGCGTCGTTGAGGGTTTCCAGCAGGTTTTCTTCCAGCGCGTAGTTGCCGAGCGTTTCGCTCACCACCACGTCGACCTTCTCCGGCTTCTTGATCTCGGCCGAATGACCCTGGATGAAGCTCAGACCATCGATCTTGTTGGCGCGGGCCAGCTGGGTGGCTAGCTGGATGGTGTCGGTGTATTCGATCAGCGTGCAGTGCGCAGCACCCAGCTGACGGGCGAGAAAGCTCAGGAAACCCGTGCCTGCACCAAGGTCAGCGACGGTAGTCAAACCCGGCTTAATGACGGCCTTGAGCGCCGCGTGAAAGGCGGCATTGCGAGGCGCATCGCCCAGGAGTTTTCGGTGCAGTTCGATTTCAGACATGCGCGATTGTCGCGGACAATGCGCGCTACATGAAACTCCCTGCCTATCCCGCGCTCGAAGCCGTCCCCGCCCTCAAGGCCGCTTTGCGCGAGCAGGGCCGCGCCGTGCTGGCCGCACCGCCCGGCAGTGGCAAGACCACCACCATCCCCTTGGTGCTGCTCGACGAGCCGTGGATGAAGGGCAAGAAAATCCTGCTGCTGGAACCGCGTCGCGTCGCCGCCCGTGCCGCTGCTGCACGCATGGCTTCGCTGCTGGGCGAAAAGGTGGGCGATACCGTCGGCTATCAGATTCGCTTCGAGCGGCGCATTGGCCCTGCGACTCGAATCGAAGTCGTCACCGAAGGCCTGCTCACCCGCCGCCTGCAAGCCGACCCAGAGCTGCCGGGCGTGGGGCTGGTGATCTTCGACGAGTTTCACGAGCGCTCGCTGGATGCTGATCTCGCACTTGCCCTCTCACTCGACGCGCGCGAGAACCTCAATCCCGATCTGCGCCTGTTGGTGATGTCCGCCACGCTCGACACCCAGCGGGTCGCCAGCCTGTTGGACGACGCGCCCATCGTCACCGCCGGCGGCACCCTGTTCCCGGTGGATGTGCGCTACCGCGCGCCGCGCGTCGATACGCCGATGGACGAGGCGCTCGCCAATGCGGTCCTCACCGCACTCGGCGAGACCGAGGGCGATCTGCTCTGCTTCCTCCCCGGCACCCGCGAGATTCGGGGTAGCACAAGGCGTATCGAGGCACGCACGGCGAGCGTGGTGGTGCGGCCGCTGTATGGCGAGCTGTCCTCCACCGAGCAAGACCTGGCACTCGCACCCGACGCGCAGGGCCAGCGCAAGGTGATTCTCGCCACCAACATCGCGCAGACCTCGCTGACGGTCGAGGGCGTGACCACCGTGATCGACGCCGGCTATGTGCGCTTCGCGCGCTTCGACCTTGGCGCGGGTGCCAACGTGCTCGAAACCCGCCGCGTCTCGCGGGCATCGGCCGAGCAGCGCACCGGCCGCGCGGGGCGACTGGGGCCGGGCACGGCGTATCGCCTGTGGTCGCAGGAGCAGCACGGCCGGCTGATTGCCCACGACACGCCGGAAATGCTGAGCACGGACTTGAGCCGCATGGCGCTCGACCTCGCCGCCTGGGGCGTGGCCGATCCTGCCAACTTGCGCCTGCTCGACCCGCCGCCTGCCGCCAACTGGCGCTATGCCCGCGACCTGCTGACGGCCTTCGGCGCGCTCGATGGCGCAGGCCGCATCACCGCGCATGGCCGTGCGCTGGGCCGCCTGCCGACCAGCCCGCGCCTCGCGCAGCTACTGCTCAAGGCCCAACAGGGCGGGCAGGGCGAACTGGCCTGCTGGCTGGCAGCGGCACTGGAAGAGCGTGAGGCCGAAGGCGGCAGTGATCTGGCAGAGCGGGTCGAGCGGCTGCAAGCGGGGCGGGGCGACCCTGCGCAAGTGCGTCGCGTGCGCGAGGCGGTGAAGCAGTTCGAGCGACTGCTGGAGGGCAGCGCGACCAAGACGGCAGCGGGAGCCAGCAGCGTCGCCGAACTGGCGTCGTTCGCCTTCCCCGAGCGCCTCGCCCAGCGCCGCGAAGGCAGCCGTGACGGCCCGCGCGCCACCAAGGAAATCGCCTTCCTCTGCGCCGATGGCGGTGAAGCCCGTCTGCCGGAAACCGACCCGCTCGCCCGCAGCGAGTGGCTCGCCATCGCTCATTGGGGCATCGAGACCGACGCCCGCAGCGCCAACACCACCCGCCGCATCCGCCTCGCGGCGGCGATCAGCGAGGCCGAAGTGCGACAGGCGCACGGCCATCGCATCGTCACCGCACCGGCCGTGCATTGGGATGCGCAGACCGAGTCGGTGCTGGCCGAGACCCAGACCCGCCTGGGTGCCATCGTGCTTGCGGCCAAGCCGCTGCGGCTGGCCGATGCGAACGAGCAGGCCAAGTCCGCGATTGCCAGCGCCCTGCTCGAAGGCATCCGCAGCATCGGCCTGCATGCACTGCCGTGGACGGATGCGGCGCGCGAATGGTGCCTGCGCGTGCAATCGCTGAGGCAATGGCAGCCTGAGGAAAACTGGCCGGATGTTAGCGAAGAGAACCTGCTCGCCACGCTCGAAGACTGGCTGCTGCCACATCTGGATGGCGTCTCTCGCCGCAGCCATCTCGACAAGCTGGCCCTGAGCGAGATCTTGAACGCCCTGCTCGACTACCCGCAGCAGCAGGCGCTCGCCAAGCGCGCGCCGACCCATCTCACCGTGCCCACCGGCAACCGCTATGCGCTCGCCTATACGCCGGGCCAGGCCCCGGCACTGGAAGTGAAGTTGCAGGAGATGTTCGGCGAGGCGACCACGCCCACCGTCTGCGAAGGCCGCGTGCGGGTGGTGCTGCACCTGCTCTCGCCGGGCCGCAAACCCATCGCTGTCACTGCGGACTTGGCAAGTTTTTGGGCGAAGAGCTACTTCGAGGTGAAAAAGGACTTGCGGGGGCGTTACCCGCGTCACCCGTGGCCGGAAGACCCGCTGGCAGCAACCGCCACCGCGCGGGCCAAGCCGCGCGGCACCTAGGCCAGTGCGCGCAGGGCGTTGACGATGAGCGCAATCAGCACCAGCGAGGAAACGAAAAACAGGCCAAAGCGCGCCTCGATCTTGTTCCAGGTGGCTTGCAGCACGCTGTGGACGATGCGCAGGCCGACGTAGGCCCAGGCCAGCGTGCAGTTGATGCCGGCGCCCTGTTCCATCAGCGCGAGTGCGAGGGCAATGGCATAGAAGAGGGTGGGCTGCTCCATCAGGTGGTTGTAGTTGTCGGCTTTCCACCGCACCGAGGCGGGTAGCTGATTCATCTGCTCGCCGCGAGGGGCCTGCGGGTCGAGCTTCATCCGCGCTTTCTGGATGGCGGGGATGCGGGTGACGTACATCCACAGCCACATCACCATGCTCCAGGCAACGAGGGCGACGATGGGGGCGAGGATGGGGCTGTGCATGGGCGGCTCTCTGGTTGACGGGCGATGCCCGCGAGCATGTCCGCGCAGCGCGCAAAAGAAAACCCGGAGGGCGGCGAGCCTTCCGGGTTTGAGTGAGGCAACCGCCGCGTGATCAGAAGTTGGCGGTGGTCGTGGCACCGGCAGCGATGGTGACCGCCGCGGGGGTGCTGAACGTGATCGCATCGTTGGCCTCGGGGTCATCGCCACGCGCCTGGCAGGTGAAAGCCGCGGTGTAGCTGCCGGCTGGCAGATAGGCGACGGTGTAGCGATAGCTGCTGGTGGCAGCGTCGAACTTCACCATCGAACTCACCAACGGCTGCGCGCCGCTGCCGCCGACGTCATCCGGCGTCGTGACGCTGCCGCTGTAGATGTAAACCGCGTTGCCAGCGCCGGTGTTGACGTCGCCCGTGCAGCCGGCCGCCGTGATCTGGCTGGCGGCGACCGTGCCGCGGATCAGGCCGATCTGGCTGGCATCGACCAGTCGCAACACGGGTTTCAAGGTGTAGGCCTCTTGGCCCGTGGGCTTGACGATGGAATGGCGTAGGTCGAAGTCGACGATCACCGCCCGGATGCCGCCCTCGGGCACAATGAAATTGGTGTTGAGCTTCAAACCCGACTGCGAGCCGCTGGGCACGAATAGCGGTGCGCGGCTGCCGTCTTCGAGGTCGATGTAGCTATCGGTGGTGGCACGGTCGCTGATGACCTTGAGCCGCACGGATTCGTATTCGCCGGCGTCCAGCGTGACGCCATCGAGCAGGATGAACGGTGTGCCGCTGGCGGTGGCAAGCAGGTCCACAGTGCGCGGTGCCGCGAAGTCGAACTGCAAGGCGCTACCGTTTTTTGGTTTGACTTCGACGCCGCTGAATTTCACGACCACGGCGGTCGCGCCATCGACTGGCGCATCAGCCACCGAGAACTTGAGTTGACCGGTGCCGTTGGAACTGCCGCCACCGCCGCAGGCGACGAGTTGACTGGCGAGCATGGCGGAGGCCGCGAGCAGGGAAAGGCGCAATGGTGTCTTGGGCATATCGTTGTCTTTAAATTGAGGGTGGCAGGCGAGGCATATCACTGCTAGCGACTGAATCATCACTGAATCTTAGGACGCAACTGCCATGCAGCAGGCGCTCACAAGCTCGGCCAGGCGGGTCAAAAGCCACGTAACCCTGTAGTCTCCGCGCCCTCGCGTTCCCGCTGCTCGCCATGCTCACCCTCAAAAACATCGTCCTCCGCTTCGGCGGCCCGCCTCTTCTGGACCAGGTCAGCCTCGTGGTGGAGCGCGGCGAGCGGGTGTGCGTGCTGGGCCGCAATGGCGAGGGCAAATCGACCCTCTTGCGAGTGATTTCCGGCGCGCAGATTGCCGACGACGGCGAGGTCATCAAGGCCCCCGGCATGCGGGTGGCGGAGATGCCGCAGGACATCCCGCGCACGCTCGAAGGCACGGTGCGCGATGTGGTGGCTTCGGGCCTCGGCAAGATCGGGCAGGTGCTGGCGGACTATCACCACACGCTGACGGACATTGAGCACGCCACACCTGAAAAGATGGATGCGCTCATCAACAAGCTCGGCAAGCTGCAAAGCCAGCTGGACAATGGTGATGGCTGGTCGCTGGATGCGCGCGTCGAGGCCATCGTCACCAAGCTGGAGCTGCCTGGCGATACGCCCTTCGACTCGCTCAGCGGGGGCTACAAGCGTCGCGCCCTGCTGGGCAAGGCGCTGGCACTCGAACCCGATTTACTGCTGCTCGACGAGCCGACCAACCACCTTGACCTCGAAAGCATCGCCTGGATCGAGGAGTTCCTGAAAAGCTGGGACGGCGCGCTGCTGTTCATCACCCACGACCGCGCATTTCTGCGGGCGCTGGCGACGCGCATCATCGAGCTGGATCGCGGCCAGGCGTCGAGCTGGCCCGGCGATTACGACAACTATTTGCGTCGCAAGGAGGAGCGCGCGGCGATCGAAGCCAAGACGCTGTTCGAGTTCGACAAGAAGATGGCGCAGGAAGAGGTCTGGATCCGCAAGGGCGTGCAGGCCCGCCGCACGCGCGACATGGGCCGCGTTGGCCGCTTGATGGAAATGCGCAAGCAGTATTCCGAGCGCCGCAACCAGATCGGCAAGGCCGAGTTCGCGGTGATCGAGGCCGCCAACAGCGGCAAGCTGGTGGCCGAGGCGAAGAAGGTCAGCTACGCCATCGACGGCCGCGTCTTGCTCAAGGATGTGAACCTCAACGTGATTCGCGGCGACAAGATCGGCATCGTCGGGCCCAATGGCGCGGGTAAGACCACGCTGCTGAACCTGCTGCTGGGCCGCTTGCAGCCCACCACCGGTGATTTGAAGACCGGCACCAACATCGAAGTCGCCTGGTTCGACCAGATGCGCAGCGCACTCGACCCCGACAAGCCGGTTTGGGAGAACATTGCCGGTGGCAAGGAGTTCGTCACCGTCGGCATTGGCGAGAACGCCAAGCAGAAGCATGTGATGGGCTATTTGCAGGAATTTCTGTTCACCCCGGACCGCGCCCGCAGCCCAACGCGCGTGCTCAGCGGCGGTGAGCGTTCGCGTCTCTTGCTGGCGCAGTTGTTCAGCGAGCCAGCCAATTTGTTGGTGCTGGACGAACCCACCAACGATCTTGACGTGGAAACGCTCGATCTCTTGGAAGAGCTGCTGCTTGATTTCAGCGGCACCGTATTGGTCGTGAGCCACGACCGTGCCTTCCTCGACAACGTCGCCACCCGCACTATCGCCTTCGAGGGCAATGGCCGCGTCGCGGACTATGTCGGTGGCTATACCGATTGGCTCAAGCAGCGTCCGGGTGCCAAGGTCGTCACCAGCAAGCCAGGCGGGAAGCCTGCGGCTGCGGGCGGGCCAGTCCCCAGGCCAGCCGCCAGCGGCCCCGCGCTCAACAGCAAGGAAAAGCGCGAATTGGAAGGTTTGCCCGCGCAGATCGAGAAAATGGAGACCGAGCAGACCCTCATCGGCGGTCAGTTGGCTGATCTCTACGGCAAGGACGCGAGTAAGGCAGCCCTCACGCAGAAAAAGCTCAACGCCCTGCAAGCCGACCTCAATGCCCTCTACCTGCGCTGGGAGTCACTCGAAGCGCGCAAATAATGCCCAAACGCACGATTTGCCTTGACACGGCAAGGCCGCATCAAGACAATCCGCGACCGCGCTGCACTGTAGATGCGGAGAGATACTCAAGCGGCCAACGAGGGCAGACTGTAAATCTGCTGACTTATGTCTACGAAGGTTCGAATCCTTCTCTCTCCACCAGTCAGCACGGTGAAGCGGTAACGGTTTAGGTAGTGCGGGTGTAGCTCAATGGTAGAGCTGTAGCCTTCCAAGCTACTGACGTGGGTTCGATTCCCATCACCCGCTCCAGTTGTAGATTCGCAGATAGCAGCACCTACGCCAGCAATGCACTGCTGACGCAGGATTTTTGGTCGAGGGCAAGGCGCGGCGACAGCGAGCAGCGGAGTGGGCTAAATGCCCATGAGCAGCGGAGCCGAGTCGCAACGCAGCCATCGGCCAAAAAGACAAGTCAGGCCCACTTAGCTCAGTCGGTAGAGCACTTCCTTGGTAAGGAAGAGGTCATCGGTTCGATTCCGATAGTAGGCACCAATTCCAGTAGTTCGTTCTTTTAAGCAAACGCGAAGTCGGAGATCAAGATGGCCAAGGAAAAGTTTGACCGCAGCAAGCCCCACGTAAACGTTGGCACGATTGGCCACGTGGACCATGGCAAGACCACCACGACCGCTGCGCTGACCAAGGTGTCTGCTGACAAGTTTG
>JAZKHC010000059.1:0-7638 GCA_040385605.1 Pseudomonadota bacterium | reverse complement strand
CTCGAATACGCCATGGTGTCGTCGAGCCACATCTTGTAGAACTCGTTGCCGAGGTCGTAATGGGCTTCGATGTTCTCCTTCGCCTTCACCTTGGTGTTGGCGCGGCGGCGGTGCTGCCAGTAGCCGTATATCTGGCCGATGAAGTTCTTCTCGAACGGACCCTTGTAGTGCGGCTCGTTGAGATACATCACGGCGAGCAGGCGGGCGAGATCGGGCGAATCCCAGCAGTCGTCGAGGTAGGCATCGCCGAAGCCGACTTCGCCGCCGGCCAGCACATGCCGCACCAGGCGGTCGGACTTGATGCGCATCACCCCGCGCGGGCCGGGCAGCGCACCACCGAAGTGGCGCGTCGCACCGTTGGGAAAGGTGAGCTCCAGGGTGCCAACCTTCATGCCGGAGAACATGTAGCTCAACAGCTGCAAGCCCAAGTTCAGCCCGCGCAGCGAACCCTGCGAGGCGAACTGGCCCGGCAGGTCGGGCGAAAAGCCGTCACGCCCCATGATGCGGCTGTAGTCGTGCTGGTCTGGTTTGGGTTTGTCTTTATTCATGTGACCTCCGCCTGAGGCGGCTTGGGTTTGGGGTGAAAGCGCGCACCGCGCAGCCAGATTTTGAGAGCTTGCCAGTGGATGCCCGCCAACACCTTGACGGCCTGCACGGGCATCGCCAGCACTTGTCGCAACATCACCGCATCAGAAAAAGGTTTGGCCACACCCACCATGGCAGTGTCGATCAGCGGAGCGCCTTCGCGTGTCTCGTTGAGCAACACCCTGAGCCTGTCGCCCGGTTCGTCGAGGGTGAAGTGATAAAGCCCGACGAGATCGAACAGCGGTGAGACGTGGAAGCATTTTTCCTTCAGCAGCTCCACGCCATACGGCAGGGCCTCGCCTGCGGATGCGCCCTTATTCAGCGAGGCGGAGGAGAGCAGATAGCTGTGCTTCTCGCCAAAGGTATTGCGCACCTCGGCGATCACCGCCCGCAGGCTGCCGTCGGCGTGTTCGCAGTACCAGAAGCTCACGGGGTTGAAGGCCCAGCCGAACATGCGCGGCTGGGCCAGCAGGCGGATGCGTCCGCCTTCAAGCGCGATGCCCTGACCGGCGCAGATTTCTTCCGCCCAGCGTCGCAGGCCACCCACTTCGCCGCGCGCGAAATCCTGATCGTGAAAACTCAGCAGGTTAAAGCGGTTGTGCGAGAAGAGCTTGCGCGTGCGGGCCAGTTCATCGAGGCGGTCGATATCGAACAGCACGCTGAATATCTTGTAGACAAAGCGGTACAGCGGCGCGACACGCCGGGCATGCATCACCCGCAATGAGTACAGCACCGCCGCTTCGCTCACAGCGCGGTCCACTCCGGCAAGCAGCTCGCATCAATACCCTGCACGGCTCGCAAACCCGATTTGAGGCCATCTTCGTGAAAGCCATAGGCCGTCCAGGCCCCCGCGAACCAGATGCCGCGCTTGCCTTGAATCTCCGGCAGGCGCGTGTGGGTCATCACGCTCCCGGGCCCGTAGTGCGGGTGGTGGTAGACGATGTCGTAGATCACCTTGTCCTTGGCCACCTCGCGCTGCGGATTGAGCGTGACGATGTAATTCACCGGTCCGGCAATGCCTTGCAGCTTGTTCATCCAGTAACTGCCGCTGATGGGCTGGTCGTGTACCTCATCGACCGGGTGCGTATAGTTCCACGAGGCCCAGGCGTGCTTGCGCTTGGGCAGAAAGCTCTCGTCGGTATGCAGCACGCAGCGGCTTTCGTTGTACGGGATGCCGTTCAAGATCGCCGTCTCGTTGGCATCGGCATCGGCCAGCATTCTCAGCGTGGTGTCGGTATGCGTCGCACACACCACGGCGTCGAAGTGCTGCTCGCCTGAGGCGGTTGAAATGAGCACGCCCGCGCCATCGCGGCGGATGCGATGCACCGGCGTGTTGAGTTTCAGCTCCCCCTTGAAGCTCGCCAGCATTTTCTTGACGTAGACATGCGAGCCGCCGATCACCGTGTGCCAGGTGGGCTGATCGGTGGCGGTGAATAGCGAGTGGTTGTCGAAAAAATGCATGAAATCGGCGGCCGGATACTCCATCGCCTTCTTGGGTGAGCAGCTCCAGATCAAGCCCGCCATCGGCAGCAGATAGCGGCTCGACAGCCACGGTGAGAAGCCGGCCTTGGTCAAGAACTCACCCAGCGTACCGCTGGGCAGGGTGCCCGCCCTGAGTAGCGCATTGCAGGTTTTGTTGAGCTTCAGAATATCCAGCAGCATGCGGATGTGCTTTGGGCTGAACAGATTGCTCGGCTGCGCAAACACCGTCAGCAGGTTGTCGGAGCCCATCCACTCGTAGCTGCCGCCGCCAAGCGAAACGCCGAAGGACATGCTGGTGGGGCGGGTGGCCACATCCAGTTCCTTGAACAGCGCCGTGAGATTGGGGTAGTTGATGCCGTTGTAGACGATCCAGCCCGTATCCACCGGTTGGGTGCCGCCACCGGCCAGTGGCACTTCGATGGTGTTGGTGTGGCCGCCGACGCGGCCTTCGGCCTCGAACAGGGTGACCTGGTGGCGCGCCGCCAGAAAATGGGCAGCAGAAAGGCCGGAAATACCGGAGCCGATGACGGCAATGTTCATGGGGTTCCATGGGTGGTGAGCAGGCCTGTTACGCGGCAGGCCGCCCTTTAGGATGCAAAGATTGCAAGGTGCCGCCCTGGCACCTTGCCCAGGGCATCAATCGTCGGCCTCGTCGAAGGCCTCGCGCAAGCCCTTGACCCTGGCGCGGTTGATGCCGAAGTCGCTGATGCCCAGCCGCGAGGCAGAACGGACATGGATCACCTGCTCGGGTGCCGAGAGATAAAACTCCACGTCGTCGATGAAGCCAAGGGTTTTCGTTGTGTATTCGGCGTGCAAATAGTCCGGACGGTTGACGACGATGCGGCAGTTCTGCTGCTGCATCAGCACCGCCATGATGCGGGTCATCGCGTCGCCCGCATCACCCTCGTAGGAAAACGGCCGCACGTAATGCGGGCCCAGGTCGCGGCCTTCCAGCTTGTGCTGGCTGCACACGCAGTTGGATTTATACGGGTGGCAGGGCTGCAGGTGCCCACCGATCACGCCGACCGTGGCGGGCCGCTTGGCGGTCAGAAAACTCAGTAAACCCATGTGCGCCCCCTGATGGAGTGATGCTTTTTTATGCACGGACGGTAGCCGAGTGCGCTACCCGTCACAACTGGTCTAAATCTCCTGGCCGGTGACCGTCGCCGCATCGGGCAGCCAGCTCACACCCCGCATGCCGGAGGCCAGCACCGCCTCGCGCAGCACCTTGAGCGCCCCCATGCGCGGGAAGCCGCGCCGGAACAGCATGGCCACCTGCCGGTGCGGTGTGGGGTCAGAGAGATCAAGCCCGATGAGATCGGCGCTGGCATCGCGCCCTTCCATCGCCGCCCTCGGCGCGACCGTGATACCCAGGCCGGAAGCCACCATGTAGCGGATGGTTTCCAGCGAGGAGCCGGTCAACGAGCGCGACAGGCTGGTATCCGGCTCGATGCACTTGGGGCAGGCCTGCACCACCTGGTCGCGGAAACAATGGCCCGGCCCGAGCAGCAGCAGGTTTTCCTCCGCCAGCCGCTTCGGCGGCAGCGACTTCAGGCTGGCCCAGCGGTGGCCCTTGGGCAGCACGGCCACGAATTCCTCGTCATACAGCGGCCAGGCCGCCAGGCCACTCAAATCCACCGGCAGGGCGAGGATGGCGACATCCAGCTCGCTGTCGCGTAGCTGCTCAAGCAGCTTGACCGTGAAGTTTTCTTCGATGATCAGCGGCATGTTGGGCGCAGCCTCACGCAGCCTGGGCACCAGCCCCGGCAGCAGATAAGGCCCCACGGTGTAGATGGCACCCACCCGCAAGGGGCCTGCCAGCTCGTCCTTGCCTTCGCGGGCGAAGTCCTCCACCGCCTGTGCTTCCGCCAGCACCTTGCGGGCCTGTACGACGATGCGGTGGCCTACATCGGTGGGTTTCACCTCGCCGCGCGTGCGCTCGAACAGGATCACGCCCAGCTCGTCTTCGAGCTTCTTCACCGCCACCGACAGCGTCGGCTGGCTGACAAAGCTGCGCTCGGCCGCGCGACCGAAGTGGCGCTCTTTTTCGAGATTGACGATGTAGCGGAGTTCGGTGAGGGTCATTTCATCAGCCCAGCTGATGCCCAGCTGCCTCAACCGCAACCCGCGCTTTTTCAAGATCGCCTTCGTGCACCAGCACGAAATCGGTCTCGTAGCTGTTGACCGCGAAGATGCTGACGCCCGCCTCGGCCAATGGCCCGGCAATGGCGGCGAGCACGCCGGTTTCGGAGAAGGCGAAGCTGCCGGCGATCTCGATGGCACGCCAGACCACACCGATGTCGCCGCCTCGGGCCTCGCGCACCAGCGTCACCGACTCCGATGAACGCACCAGTGCCGCAAACCCCTGCTTGGGTGCCTGCTGTGCGGCCTCGACCAGCGAAGTCGCCGGATCGAACCGCTCAACCACCAGACGCCAGGGTTGCACCAGCAGCCGCAAACGACGATGCACGCTCATAGCCAATCCTTCGTGGTCAGGTAATCCGTGAGCAAGGCCGCCTCGGCGCTGCCCGGTTCGGGGACGACATCGTAGTCCCAGCGTGCCAGTGGCGGCATGGACATGAGGATGCTCTCGGTACGGCCACCGCTCTGGAGGCCGAAGTGGGTGCCGCGATCCCACACCAGATTGAACTCCACGTAGCGTCCGCGCCGCAACAGCTGCCACTGGCGCTCGCGTTCGCCGTAGGCCCTGTCGCGGCGGCGCTCGACGATGGGCGCATAGGCCTGCCACAGGCCATTGCCGACGCGCTGGGTCAGTGCGAGTGCCGCCTCCCAGCCACCCTCGGTGAAGTCGTCATAGAACAGGCCGCCGATACCGCGTGGTTCGGCACGGTGCGGGAGATAGAAGTATTCATCGCACTGGCGCTTGAAGCGCGGGTAGAGCGCCGCACCCACCACATCGTGCGCGGTCTGGTGCCAATGGCGCGCATCGTCGGCAAAGCCGTAATACGGCGTCAGATCAAAGCCGCCGCCGAACCACCAGGCGCTGTCGCCCACGCTCAGCAGCCGCACGTTGCAATGCGTGGTCGGCACGTAGGGGTTGCGCGGGTGGAACACCAGCGACAGGCCCATCGCCTTGAACGGCAGGCCCTGCAACTCCGGCCGCGCCTTGGTGGCCGACGGCGGCAGGCTCGGCCCCTTGACCACCGAGAGCGCCACGCCAGCACGCTCGAACACCTTGCCCTCGCTCAGCACGCAAGTAGTCCCACAGCCCTGCAACTTAGAGTCCGCTGGCTTTTGCCAGACATCGCGCACGAAGCGCGCATGGCCATCCACCGCCTCCACCTGCGCGCACAGCTGCTGTTGCAGGCCGTGCAGATAGGTCTCGAAGAGTGCGGGCTGCGGGGCGTGATGCGTCATGCCGCGATTTTACTTGTCCCGGCGCTCAACGCCGCAGCAGATGCCCCGTCGCCGCCTCGCGGATGGTGGTCGGCGACGCGCGCCCGCCGGTGGCACCCGGCACCACGCGCAGCGCAGGGTCGAAGCGCAGGCGCACATCGGTCACAGTGCGGCAGGGCGGCTTGCCCGCTCGGTTGGCACTGGTGGAGACCAGCGCGCCACCGAAGCGCAGGCACAGCGCGGCCAGCACCGGATGCGCCGTCACCCGAACCGCCACCGTGTCGTGGCTGCCGGTGATCCATGGCGGCGTGAACGGTGAGGCCGGGAACACCCAGGTTGCTGCGCCCGGCCAGGTGTCGCGCGCGCGGCGCAGCGCGGTGCGGCTCGGCGGCTCAATGTAGTAGGCCAGCTGGTCGAGATGAGCTGCGACCAGAATCACGCCCTTCTCAACTGGGCGCTCCTTGAGTGCGAGCAAGCTCGTCACCGCCCGCTGGTTGAGAGGGTCGCAACTGAAACCCCACACCGCCTCGGTCGGGCAGGCCACCACCGCGCCGCGGCGCAGCTCGCGCGCGGCGAGGCGCAGTTGCAGCGGCGGGGTGTCGAGCGTGGGTAGCGGCTTGAGGTATCTCATGCGGGGTAGGCGTGAACGGTCTGGATGAGGTCATGTTGAACCTGATACACCACCGCCATCTCCAGCGGCTTCTCACCAAGCCCGTGGATGCGTTCGTGGTCGATTACGGTATCGCCCAGCACCATGCGGTTGACCAGCTCGGCCTTGAGCGCCAGGCAATTGAACCTCTGCGTGGCATAGAACTCCGCGAATGCAGCCTTGCCGACCAGCGTGGGTAGCGGCGACGGCGGACGGAACACCTGCACGCTCTCGCTGTAGCAGGCGATGAAGGCCGCGAGGTCGCGGGCGTTGTAGGCCTCGAACTGGGTTTGGGCGAGCTGCAGCGGGGTCATAGGCGCTTGCCCAGTTGTGAGATTTCGATGAGTTTGGCTAGGCGCTTGTCGCGTGTGGCGTGCTGCTTGGCGCTAACGATCCACCACAGCATCTGCCGACGATAGCCGGGCGGCTGCGCCATGAAGTGCTGCCACGCGGCGGTGTTGGCTTTGAACTGCTGCTCGGCAGCCGGTGTCAGCATCGCCTCGGTGGCCTGCTCGTAGGCATAGGTGCGTGATTTCGACTCGCTGCGCTTCTCGAACGCTGCGATGCCGGCCGGCGTCATGCGCCCTTCGGCGCTGAGCACCTCGATGCGCTTGATGTTGACCGCGCTCCAGATCGAGCTGGCTTTGCGCGGGGTAAAGCGGATCTGGTAGCTGATCTCGTCGATGCCTTTGCGCACGCCGTCGATCCAGCCCACGCAGAGTGCTTCATCCACCGACTCCGGCCAGGTGATGCTGGCTCGGCCGCTGTCTTTCTTGTAGAAGCCGACCAGCAGCTCACGCTCGCTGCTGGCGTGCTGTTGCAGCCAGCTGCGGAAGGTCGAAGCAGTCTTGAAGAAGGTGGGCATGAGGTGAGTTTAATGTTGCAGGGTGTGTAGCACCCACGCTTGCGCTGTTGTGTGAGGTTCAGCAGCAGCCTCTACGGTGGTGCCTCAAGCGGGGTCAGGGCGAAAAGCGCCGTCCGGAGTGTCCGCAGCATCGAACACCCATCCATTGCGCCGGAGCCTCACCATGAAAACTTCACTCACCATCGCCCTCGCTGCCAGCAGCCTCTTGATGGTTGCCTGCCAGCAGCCCACGGCCGTCGCCGTGCCGGTGCCAGTCCCCGTGCCGGGCCCGGCAGGCGCGACCGGATCGCCCGGTGCCACGGGCGAGACCGGCTATACGGGCCAGACCGGCCGCACCGGCATGACCGGCGAAACCGGCGTGCAGGGCGACACGGGTAATACCGGCAATACGGGGCGCACGGGGGAAGATGGTGCGACGATTGTCGTCGTGCCAGACCCGAAGAACTAAATCTTTGCCGTTGTTGCGAACGAAGCCCGGAAGTGATTCCGGGCTTTTTTGTTGCTTGTTGTCCCTAGCTTGCTGGGTAAGAGTTCGACGGGGTTCGCGTGTCGCGCTGACGCGCTCTGCTGGCTGTGCGTTGGTTTTGAGTGCGGTTTCGCCTTGATGGCGAGTCACTTTCTTTTGCTTGTGCAAAAGAAAGTAACGGCGATCTCTAACCTCAAGCGCAACAGGGCTTGAGGGAGTGGGTGATGGGCAGTG
>JAZKHC010000058.1:0-19079 GCA_040385605.1 Pseudomonadota bacterium | reverse complement strand
CTGCCCAAAAATGACCTCCGTCGCTGAAACGTAAAACGTCTAAACACTACCTAGGGTCAGGCTTGGTTCATCGCTGCGGAGCGATGGTGGCGACCCGATCACCGCAGCGAGAAACACCATGACCCAATACATGCTGGATTCCGGCGAGACCGCGTCCGTTTACGAGCAGGATCTGCAGCGCCTGAACGAGCTGATTGGCGATATCGACATCGCCATGCTCACCACCCGCGACGACGAAGGCACGCTGCGCAGCCGGCCGATGGGCACTCAGTCAAAAGGCGAGTTCAGCGGCACGCTGTTTTTCTTCACCGACATCAACAGCCACAAGACGCTCGAGGTCGAAGAAAACCGCCGCGTCAACGTCGCTTACTCGAACCCCGGCAGCCACAAGTACGCCTCGCTCTCGGGCCGCGCCAGCCTCACGCAAGATCAGGATGCCTTGGCGCAGCACTGGACGCCGGCGCTCAAAATCTGGTTCCCGCAGGGTCTCGACAGTCCCAACCTGGCGCTGCTCAGCGTCGAGGTCGAAAAGGCAGAGTTCTGGGATTCATACAGCAAGCCGGCCACCCTGCTGGCGATGGCTAAGGCACTCATCACCGGCCAGCAGGCCGAGATGGGCGAGGACAAGCAGCTTGACCTGAAGCGCGGCACCTCGGTGAACGCTGCGCACTGAGCGGCTGGGCAAGGGCCGCGACATGCGCTAGCGTGCGCGGCATCTCCCCAGCGACGCAGCGCAATGACCATCATCGCGGCCTATAGCGGCACCTTCGACCCGGTCACGCTGGGCCATAACGACATCATCCACCGTGCGGCGCGGATGTTCCCCAAGCTGATCGTCGCGGTCGGCAGCAACATCGCCAAGAACCCGAAGTTCACGCTGGAAGAACGCTGTGCCTTGATCCGCGAAGTGGCATCTGATTTGAAGAACGTGCAGGTGATCGGCTTCAGTGGCCTGATCGTCGATTTCGCACGCGAGCACGGTGTGACCGTGCTGGTGCGCGGCGTGCGCAATGGCGTCGATGTCGATTACGAAAAGCAGATGGCGGTGATGAACCGCGATCTCTACGAGAAGCTCGATACGGTGATGCTCACGCCCTCGCCACAGTATGCGCACCTCTCATCCAGCCTCGTGCGCGAGCTGGCGGGCCTCGGCGCGCCGGTCGAAAAACTGGTGCCGCCCGCGGTGATCGCCCCCTTGCTGGAACGCTTCGGCCGCCCCACATCCGAAGCAGGGCCGCGCAAGCGTCGGCGCGGTCGATAGAGCAAAAAGCGTGTCACTGAAAATCATCGACCTTTGCATCAACTGCGATGTCTGCGAACCGGCCTGCCCGAACCAGGCGATCTCGCAGGGCATCGAGTTCTACGAGATTGACCCAGAGCGCTGCACCGAATGCGTGGGGCACTTCGACATCCCGCAATGTCGGGCGCTGTGCCCCGTGCCGGACTGCATCCCCAATGACGAACTGCATGTCGAAACCGAGGCGCAGCTGATGGAGAAATACCGCATGTTGACTGGAGCTGCCGCATGAGCTGGTTCACCGCCCGCCGCGTGGCTCTGCTGTGCCTGCTCGCAGTGGCGGCACCGGCCTATGCAAAGCCCCAGGGCGCTTGCGTCACCGCGCATCCCATCGCTACCCAGGCCTGCGCAGACGTGCTGGCCAGTGGCGGCAATGCCTTTGATGCCGCCGTGGCCGCCAGCGCCACGCTGGCGGTGGTGGAGCCTTTCGGTTCGGGCTTTGGCGGCGGCGGCTTCTTTCTGCTGCACCGGGCCGCTGACGGCAAGAATATTTTTATCGATGGCCGCGAGACCGCGCCGCTCGCAGCACACGCCGATCTCTATCGCGGGCTTGACGGCAAGATCGACCGGATGGCCTCGATCACCGGGGCCAAAGCGGCCGCCATCCCGCACCAGGCCGCTTTGCTGGAACACACCGCCAAGGCCTACGGCACCCGGCCTTTCGCGCAACTCCTCGCGCCGGCGATCCATGCCGCGCGAGAGGGTTTCGCCATCGACTGGCGGCTGGCAGGCGAGATTGCCGACCACGCCAAGCGCATGAACCCGGCGATGCAGGCGGTGTTCACGCCCGGTGGCGTGCCGCTGGCGAAAGATGCCCTGCTGAAACAGGCAGATCTCGCGGCCACGCTGCAACGTCTCGGCGCGCGGGGCGCGGCCGAGTTCCGCGAAGGCGAAACGGCGCAACGTCTGCTGGCCGGGGTGGCGGCAGGTGGCGGCATCTGGAAACCCGAAGACCTGCTGCGCATCCAGATCACCGAGCGCGAGCCGCTGGTGGGCTACTTCCGCAGCAACAGGATCATCACCGCGCCGCCACCCTCGGCGGGCGGTGCGGCCATCCTGCAGGCCCTGAGCCTGCTCGAAGCCAAGGGCTTCGAGAGCCTCGCCACGGTCGAGGGCAAGCATCAGGTGATCGAGGCGCTGCGCCGCGCCTTCCGCGACCGCAATGCCTGGTTCGGCGACCCGGATTTCGTGCGGGTGCCGCTCTACCGCCTGCTGTCGCGCAGCTATCTCTTGCCACTCGCCGCCAGCATTGGTGCCAAGGCCACCCCGAGCAAAGACCTGCCCGCGCCCAGTGCGGGCCAGGAGGGCGGCCAGACCACGCATTTTTCGGTGATGGATGCGGCCGGCAACCGCGTCGCCGGCACGCAGACGCTCAACATTTTCTTCGGTGCCGCCTTCATGGCCCCCGGCACCGGTATTGTGCTCAACGACGAGATGGATGATTTCTCGGTGGCGCTGGATGTGAGCAATGCCTATGGCCTGGCGGGCAGCAAGGCCAATGCCATCGCGCCCGGCAAGCGGCCGCTCTCCAGCATGTCGCCCACTTTCGTCGAAGGCCCGCGCGGCGTGCTGGTCACGGGCACACCGGGCGGTTCGCGCATCCCCTCGATGGTGCTGCTCTCGGTGCTGCGATTCGTCGAAGGGGCGACGGCCGCCGAGATTGCGGCGACCAAGCGCATCCACCACCAGTGGCTGCCGGACGTGCTCAATTTCGAGCCGGATGCGCTGCGCCCTGACGAGCAGGCGGCACTGGCCGCCAAAGGCCATGTGCTGAAGGCCGCGAAGGAGCCCTACGGCAACCTGCAAGTGATCGTGCGCGAGGCGGCCACGAGCGCGACCAGCGTGGGTCCCGATCCGCGCTGGGTCGCCAGCGGCCAGACCGTGCCAACTCGCTAGGCAAGCCCCGTATCATCAGCGCACCAGCATCCCGGACCTGCCGCGCATGAAGCCAGCACAAGACCCCATCACCCAAGCCCTTGATCTGTTGCAGCTGGGTGCGCCAGCGTCTTATCTGCTGCTGCTGCTGTCACTGATGGCGCTGACGCTCATCATCGTCAAGGGCTGGGAGTTCTGGGAGTTGCGCCTGCCCGACCGCAGCTTCATCGGCCGCGCGCTGCTGCTCTACCACCGCGGCCAGCCGGCGGATGCGCTCACCATCCTGCAGGAGCACCGCGGCCCGCTGGCCTCCTCGCTTTCGGCGGCGGTGGCGGCCGTCACCAACCCGGCGCTCACCCGCGAGCAGGCCGAGGAGTTTGCCCGGGTCTACGCCAGCGAGCGGCTGGAAGACACCCGCGCCCTGCTGCGGCCCATCGAGGTGATCAGCCAGCTTGCCCCGCTCACGGGCCTGCTTGGTACGGTGCTCGGCATGATCACCGCTTTCAAGGCCTTGCAGGTCGCGGGCGAAAACGTTTCACCTGCGGCGCTCAGCGGCGGTATCTGGGAGGCCTTGCTGACCACCGCGGCGGGCCTGGTCGTCGCCATCCCCTGCATTGCCGCGCTGCATTATTTCGAGCGCCGCATCGAGCGCATGCAAACCGAGATGGAATCGGCTCTGACGCGCCTGTTCACGCCACCGGTGCAGCTGCCGGGTGGTGCCGAGCCCTCGCCGCTGGAAACCCTCTTCGGCAAGAAGGACGGCTGAGGCGATGCGCCTCGCCACGCCCGCAAGGCGCAACACGCGCCCGTCGTTGATCCCGCTGATCGATGTGATGCTGGTGCTCCTGTTCTTCTTCATGCTCGCATCGAGCTATGTCGGCTACAGCCGTACCGCGCTCTCGCTGGCGCCCGGCGGCCGCAGCAATGGCCAGCCCGATGCGCCGGACATGGTACGTGCCATGCTGCTGGCCGATGGGCAGATCAAGATCGGCGAGGCGCTGTTCAGCCCGGTCCTGGCGATCGAGGAGTTGAAGCAGGCCAGGGAAGTGCGCCTGTCGCCGGCCCCCGGCGTGGCCCTGCAAACCCTGCTGGCGGGCTGGCAGCAGCTGGCGGCGGGTGGTGTGAAAGTCCAGCTGGCCGAGGGTGCGCGATGAGGCTCGCAAAACCCGCCCGCCCGCACTCGCGCAGCCTGGACGATGCACTGCTGCCGCTGGTGAACGTGGTGTTCCTGCTGATGGTGTTCTTTCTCTCCTCAAGCCGCTTCGGCGCGCCCAAGCCGACGCTGTCCACGCCGGAAACCCAGCGCACGGAAACCCGCACTGCCGCAGCACCCCGCCTGCTGGAACTGCGCGGCGCCGCCCAGCTGGCCCTCGGCGATCTGGTGTTCGCCGATGCCGAGCTGCCCGGCCGCGCGGTCGCCTGGCAGGGCGAGCCGCTGGATCTGCGCGCGCCCGGCGATGTGCCGGCCGATCGCGTGCTGCGCCTGCTCGCCATCCTGCGCGCCGCGGGTGTGCGCGACGTGCGGCTGCTGACCGTCAAGGGGCAGGGCTGAGATGCGCCGCGGACAGAAGCTGCCAATCGCACTCGGTATCGCGCTCTTCCTGCATGCCCTCGCGCTGCTGTACGGCTTCGCGCCCAGGCTCGATGGTCTCGTCAGTGTTGCCGACGGCGCGGCACCGACCGTTGCCGGTGAGCCGGCCTCCAGTGCCGCCGATGCCGCGGCCGACGACGACATCGCGCAAGGTGCCGGTGCGGCGCTCGATATCGACTGGCCGGCCCCTGGCGCAGCCCCGCCCGAGACACCCGCCGCCGTCACACCGCGTGAACCGGCAAGGGCGGCCGTCAAACCTTCGCAGGCAGCGCGTCCGGCGACAGAGCCGGTCGAGCAGCAAGCCACATCCACTGTCACCGGCAACGGCGAGCAAGCCGGTGCCACGGTGATCAGCGCCGATGCCAGCTATGCCAACCGCGTGCGCCAGCATCTGGCCCGTTACGCGGGGGCCCTGCCGCCGGGTGCCAGCGGCGAGGCGCGGGTGCAGTTCGTGGTGCAGCCCGATGGCCGCGTCAGCAATGTGCTGCTGGTGATGCGTTCCGGCAACGCCGGGCTGGACTCGGTGGCCCTGAGCCTGCCAACGCTGGCGCAACCGCTGCCATTGCCCGGCCCGCTGCCGCAGCGGCTGGAAGTGCCCGTGCAGGCCATTGCCACTGCGCCCTAAGCAATGACGGCACGCACCTCGGCGGCGCGGATCGCCTTGGGTTTCAGCTTGAGCTCGTCGAGCGCATCGGCCTCGATCAGTTTCTTCACCCGGTCGAGATGGCCGTTGATGCTCTCGGCGTAGAGGTCACGCCCCTCGAAGTGAGCACCCATGTAGCGGTGCACGCTCTGGAAGTAGCCATCGAGCCGCTCCACCCGCATCTTTTCGCTGAACTGTGGGGTCTGCCGCAGCAGGGACTCGGGCGAGCTGTAGACCGGCGCTTTCGCACCCGCCTGCGCGATGCCTGCCAGGCCACAGATCTCGAACTCGGTGTAGAGGAAGTCGCGGCATTTTTCGAGATAGCAGCGGTCAGCGGTCTGCGCCATCACATCCGCCGTGCCGAGCAAAAAGCCGAGCAGGCGATCTTTCGGCTCCGGCACCTGGATCGCATCGAGGGCGAGTTCGTAGCCGGTGAAATGCACCAGCTGGCTCGCCATCGCCGCCTCGCGGTCGAAGCCGATCAGGGGCAGGAAGTCGGCCAGGAATTCGCCGCTGCGGCCGACGTGCGTGAAGGTGAATTCAGCCCCGTTGCTGGCGGAATCGCTGCTGCGGCGGATGTAGCCGGCATCGTGGAACAGCGCACTGATCACCCCGAGCGCCGCACGGCGCGCGCCCAGCTGCTCGGCCTCGGGCACGCTGCGCTCGTGCCCCTGCAACAGCCGCACGAAGGCCAGCGTGCAGTCAAGCGAATGCTGGGCATCGTGGTACCAGGTGTCGCAGCCGTAATAGCCGCGCAAGGTGCCGGCAAACAGGCGGGTGAAGACCTTGAAGGCGGTCTGCACAGGGGCAAGCTCGATGCCGGGGTACTGCGCCGTCAGCAGCTCGCACACCGCCTCGCCAACGGCAACAGGCCGGGCGATCTCGACCCGGTTGGTGACGTCATAGTGGTTGCGACGACGCATCACTGATCTCCCAACCAGCTTGAGCTGGACCGATGCTAAGCCGCGCCCGCCGCCGCCGCCAGCGGCAAACAGAACCTAGGTCACAGACTGACGATCACCGGCGCGTGATCGCTGGGCCGCTCCAGGCGGCGGGGATTCAAATCCACCTTCCACTCCCGCACCCACTCCCAGAGCGAGGCCGAGAGCAGGATGTGGTCGATGCGCAGGCCCAGGTTGCGGGCAAAACCGGCCATGCGGTAGTCCCACCAGGTAAACCGGCCCTCGGGCAGGAAGGGCTTGGTATAGGCATCGGCAAGGCCCAGATCGAGCAGGTTTTGCAGCGCCGCGCGCTCGGGTGGCGAGCAGAGGATGCCGCCTTCCCACACCGCTGGATCGTGGCTGTCTTCCGGCGTCGGAGCGATGTTGTAGTCGCCCATCACCGCCAGCTGCTCATGGGCTGACAGCTCCTCTTGCAGGTAATCGCCGAGGGCCGCGAGAAAGCGCAGCTTGTAGTCGAACTTCTCGCTGCCCAGCGCCTGGCCGTTGACCACATAGACGCTGATCACCCGCACCCCGTCGATGGTCGCGGCGATGACGCGCCGCTGTGCGTCATCGAAGCCGGGGATGTCGCGCACCACATCGCTGATCAATAGTGGCTTCTTCGCCAGCAGTGCGACGCCGTTGTAGGTCTTCTGGCCGTTGCACACGGCCGTGTAACCCGCCGCCTCGATGGCCTCGTGCGGAAACGCCTCGTCCACGCATTTCAGCTCTTGCAGCGCCACCACATCCGGCTCGGCGTCGCGCAGCCAGTCGAGCAGATGCGGCAGGCGAACCTTGAGGGAGTTGACGTTCCAGGTGGCGAGTTTCATTGCAGTGGCAGGCGGGTTTGATATCGGGTGCGACTACTTTCCATGATTTGTGGGATAAGTGGCAGGTGATCCCTCTGAAACCCTCTCGCATGCCCAAGCTCGTTTGCGGCCTGCTGCTGTCTGTGGTTTTCACTGCATTGAGCTCGGCGGTGATGGCGAGCGACCCGCTGGCGCAGGCGCTGGCGCGTGCCGCACCCAAGGCCAAGGCGAAGGTGATTGCGCTGGCAGTGCAGGCAGCACGTTGCGCCGATGCGCGGGATGGGGTTTCGACCAGCAGACTGGCGGTGATCGACTACTCGAAGCCGTCCACCAAGCCGCGACTCTGGGTGTTCGATCTCGCCAGCCGCCGTCTGATGTTCGAGGAGCTGGTGGCGCATGGCCGCAATTCGGGTGACAACTACGCGCGCCACTTTTCCAACCAGCCTGACAGTCTCACTTCCAGCCTGGGGCTGTTTCGCACCAGAGACACCTACGAAGGGCAGAACGGCTATTCCCTGCGCCTGGCAGGCTTGGAACCAGGCACCAATGACCAGGCCGAATCGCGCGCCATCGTCATGCACGGTGCGCCTTATGTGAATACGCGTTTCTTCAAGACGACCGGGCGGCTGGGGCGCAGCCACGGCTGTCCGGCGGTGCGGACAGAGATCGCGCAATCGCTGATCGACGACCTGAAGGACGGGCAATACCTGTTCGCCTATTACCCGGATCGCGCCTGGTTGAAGACTTCGAGCTACCTCAGCTGCAAGGCGTCGGCTGCGCCGACTAGGGTGAGCGCCCGCTGAGCAGCAGCGGGTAGGGGTTGATCGCGGTGCCTTGCCACCAGCGCTTCTCAGGCCCCAGCTCGAAGATGGCGAAGTGCAGATGCGGCGCGTTGGGGCTTGCATTGCCGCTGTAACCGACGAAGCCCAGCAGCTCGCCACGCTTCAAGAGCTGGCCTTCGGCAAGGCCTGGCGCATAGCCATCGAGATGGGCGTAGTAGTAGGCATGCCGTTCGCTGGCATCGAACTGGTACAGCGTCAGCCCGCCCGGCACGCTGTTGAACAACTTGACCACTCTGCCCTCGACTGCGGCCACTATCGGCGTGCCTTTGCTTGCCATGATGTCGATGGCGTCGTGGACGCGGTTGCTGCCGCGCGCATCGCTGAAGGTGTCGCGCAACTGGCTGCTGGCAATCCCCGAAACCGGGATCAGCAATGGGGCGCTGTCTACGGGTGATGGCGGTTCAGCTGCATTGACGGTCGCCGCATCAGGCGACGCTGAGGCTGCGACCGCAGGGCTTTGGGGCATCGTCGGAACAGCTTCAGCAAGCACTGCGTCCACAGGAGCAGCTGCGATATCGGCATCAGTAGTGGGACAGAGAACGGCTGCCGGGATCGGCGGGCAGGCTGCAACCGGCACGGGCACGGTCGATGGCGCAGTTTTAACCCGCGTCATTGCCATGCCTGCACCGACCGCGCCGATCAGCATGCCCATCACAAGGATCAGCAGCCGACTCATGGCAAGCGATTAACGCTGCAGCACGGCGGGCAGGCCCGGGCGCACCGCCTCGGCCAGCGTCATGGCGTCCCAGTTGGTCAGGCGGATGCAGCCGTGCGACTCGGTGCGGCCGATGTTCGCGGGCAATGGCGTGCCGTGAATGCCGTAGTGCGGCTTGGAGAGATCCACCCACACGCGGCCGACCGGGTTGTTCGGGCCGGGCGGAATGGTGGCTTTCGAGTGGCTTTCGTCGGCGTCCCAGAACAGCTTGGGGTTGTAGCTGAACTTCGGCTCGCGGCTGACGCCATTGACCTTCCATTGTCCCAGCGGCAAGGGGTCATGGCGGCTGCCGGTGGAGGCCGGGAATTGAGCCAGTGTCATGCCCGCCTCATCGAGAATCGACACCGTGCTGTCGGACTTGTCGACCACGATCTTGGCGGCGCTGGCGAGCGGCGAGGGCGTGAGCACATCAGGCACCATGAGGGTTTGATCGACCTTGCCCAAGTCCTTGCCGGGGTTCAGCTGCTGCAACACGGCTGGCTTGATGTGAAAACGCTCACCCAGCGCCTCGGCCACCGAGGCATAGCCCAGCGCGGGCAGGAGGGCCTTCTCCATCATGCCTTCGGGAATCGCTTGGTAAGGCCCGGCGACATCAGCTGCGGTGACTTGGTATGAGATCAGCACCGGCCCCTGATCGGCGTTGAGCGCAGCCCAGGTGGCGGCATCGACCACACCACTGACCGGCAGATTGTTGCGGCGTTGAAAGCCACGCACGGCCTTTGAGCTGTTCAAGCCCAGCGCACCGTCCATCTCGCCCGGCGAGAAATGCGCCCGATCCAGCAGGATCTGCACGCGCAACGCGGCAGAACCTTTGCTCTTCGAGGTGAGCGGTGCGGTCAGTGCAGTGGCCTGCACGGCGTCGATGCTCAGGGCAAGCGCGGGCGCGACCGTTGCAGGCTTTGCCGTCCCCGCCAAGGCCGTGGTGGCATAGAGGGTGCCGATTGCCGAAAGGCAGAGCGAGCGGAGAGAGACAGAATGAGTGCTGAGGTGCATGCGTTGGCAACTGAGGTGGATTTGCGATCAACCCTAGTGGGGCAAGCTGAACGGAAGCTCTGCACCCCTGCGGCTCACTTCAAACCGTTAACTGAGCCTTGCAATCGCACGCCAGCCGATGTCGCTGCGGTGAAACTCGCCGCGCCAGCTGATCTTGTCCACTGCCGCATATGCCGCGGTCTGCGCGGCGCGAATGTCTGCGCCCTTGCCAACCACGCACAGCACTCGTCCGCCTGCGGTTTCGGCCTTGCCATCCTTGAGCGCCGTGCCAGCGTGGAAAACCTTGGCGCTAGCGCCAAAATCTGCATCAATACCCTTGATCTCATCACCCTTGGCCGGTGTGGCGGGATAGTGCTCGGCAGCCATCACCACGCCGCAGGTGGCGTCGCTGCTCCACTGCGGCGGATGCTGATCGAGCGTGCCGTCGATGGCGGCGTTGAGCAGCGTCACCAGGTCGGATTCGAGCCGCATCAAAATCGGCTGCGTCTCCGGGTCGCCCATGCGGGCGTTGAACTCGATCACGTATGGTGCGCCGGTCGCGTCGATCATCAGCCCCGCGTATAAAAACCCCTGAAACGGCCTGCCCTCGGCCGCCATGCCGGCGAGGGTCGGCTCGATCACCTCGCGGCAGGCGCGCGCATGAACTTCTGCCGTCACCACCGGCGCGGGCGAATAGGCCCCCATGCCGCCGGTGTTGGGGCCGGTGTCGCCGTCGCCGACGCGCTTGTGGTCCTGCGCGCTCGCCATCGGCACATAGCTTTGATTGGCCCCGGCGACGACGATGAAGCTCGCCTCTTCGCCTTCCAGAAAATCCTCGATCACGACCCTTGCGCCCGCATTGCCGAGCAGGGCACCGCTCAACATGTCGCGGATCGCGGCCTTGGCCTCGGCCACAGTGAGTGCCACCACCACGCCCTTGCCGGCGGCGAGGCCATCGGCCTTCACCACAATGGGTGCGCCGCGTTTGGCGACGTAATCGCAGGCCTCTTTCGCATCGATGAACACCGCATATCCGGCAGTGGGGATGCCGTGGCGCTCCAGAAAGCCCTTGGTGAAAGCCTTGCTGGCTTCGAGCTGGGCGGCGGCCTGGGTGGGGCCGAAGATGCGCAGGCCAGCGGCGCTGAAGGCATCGACCACGCCGAGCGACAGCGGACCTTCCGGGCCGACCACGGTCAGCGCGATGGCCTCGGCCTGCGCCAGGGCGAGCAGGGCGGGGATGTCGTCCGCTCCTACCGCGACGTTGCGGCACTTGGGCTCGAAGGCGGTGCCCGCATTGCCGGGGGCGACGAGCACCTCGGCCACTTGCGGGGAGGCGGCGAGGGTGTAGGCCAGCGCGTGTTCGCGGCCACCGGAGCCGATGACGAGGATTTTCATGGGGGAGCGTTGAAGTGAGACCGATATTGTAGTGGCGGGCATGAAAAAGCCCGCCGAGGCGGGCTTTTCAATGCGCAGGCAGAGTTTCAGCCCTTGTAGTCCTTGATGCCCTGCACGATCTCCGCGCGGGCAGCGGCGGCATCGCGCCAGCCGGTGATCTTCACCCACTTGCCCTTCTCCAGCGCCTTGTAGCTCGAGTAGAAGTGGTGGATCTCGTTGAGAACGCGCTCCGGCACGTCCTTCAAGTCTTGCAGCTGCGGGTAGGCCCCATTGCTGACCTTGTCCACCGGCACGGCGAGCAGCTTGGCATCGGTGCCCTTCTCGTCTTCAGTGTCCAGCACGCAGACCGCGCGGCACTTGATGACGCTGCCAGCCACCACCGGGTGAGGGGTGAGCACCAGCACGTCCACCGGGTCGCCATCGCCCGCGAGGGTCTTGGGGATGTAGCCGTAGTTGGCGGGGTAGCTCATCGCCACGTTCATGAAGCGATCGACCATCAACAGGCCGGTTTCCTTGTCCACCTCGTACTTCACGGGGGGGCCGTAAGCCGGGATCTCGATGACGACGTAAAACTCGTTCGGCGCTTTATCGCCGGGGCCAAGTGCTTCAAATCCCATAGTGGTGCTCGCTTCAAGGGGTGGATCGGGGCGCGGATTATACGAAAGGCGGCGGCTGGGTTTCATTGCGCCATCCGCCTGTGGCGGCTACCTTATCGGGCCTTGAGCTGGCCGCTGACCTTAAGCCGCCGCCCAAGGGTCACAACGCCCACTTCTGACCGGCTCACCCTAAACATGAGAATCATCCTGCTCGGCGCGCCCGGCTCTGGCAAAGGCACGCAAGGCGAAAAGATGGCCGCGCATTACGGCATCCCCAAGCTCTCGACCGGCGACGCCCTGCGCGCGGCGGTGAAGGCGGGCACTGAGCTGGGCAGACAGGCCAAGGCGACCATGGACGCCGGGAAGCTGGTGGCCAACGAGCTGGTCTACGGCATCGTCGAAGAGCGCCTGAGCCAGCCCGATGCGCAGAAGGGCTTCATCCTCGATGGCTTCCCCCGCAACATCGCCCAGGCCGATGTGCTCGAAGGCATGCTGGGCAAAACCGCTGTCTCGATCAGCAAGGCCCTGCACCTGCATGTCGAAGACGAGGAAATCATCACCCGCCTGCACTCGCGTGCGCTGAAGGAAGGCCGTGCGGACGACACCGAAGCGGTGATCCGCGACCGCATCAAGGTCTACAACGCCGAGACCAAGCCGCTGCTCGACTACTACGCCAGACAGGGCAAGCTGGTGACGCTGGAAGGCAAGGGCGGGCTGGAGGAAATCTTCGCCCTCATCATCAAGGCGCTCTAAAGTCATTGCCGCAAAGAAAAAGCCCGCGCGACGCGGGCTTTTTCAAAGGCGCTACAGCCCGTGCGCATCCAGCCATTGCACCGGGTTGGCGTTTTCGCGTGGCCCGGAGTGGTCGTCGATCAGGCCGAAGTCCTCGGTCTCGGCATCCAGCGCGCCGCTCAGGTTTTCTGGGGCGGCGGTGGGCCGGGCATTGAGCTCGCCCCAGATGTCGAAGTCGATCTCGTCGAGCGCGCCGTCGTAGTACTGCACCAGCACGATCTCGGCCTTGGCGTCGATGCCGACGATCTCGAAGGGCTGACCATCGGCCTGATACCAATCGCCGACGGAGAACTCGCGCAACCACTGGGCCATAAGGCACTCCCTTTGCGATCGAAAGTGGGAGGAAACGTGCGACCGCAGAACAAGTTTTACGCCTCGCCCTGGTCCTCAACAACCGCCGTTGGTCGCATGACAACCGGTTTAGGTCAGGGTTGTCAGCAGGGCCTCGCCGACTACTCTGCGTCGCCAGCCGGTCAGCGCGCGCGCCCTCGCAGCAACGCCGTCGTAGAGCAGGGCGTCGAGATCGGCACGCGGGGCCAACAGGCCCGGCGGTATGCCCAGTGCCGTGGCGGTGGCCTGCACGATTTCACGCAGCTTGGCGAGCTGCGCCTTCTGTGCCGGGCTCAGGCGCTCGTCGCGGGCGAGTGCGGTTTGCGGATCGCCTGCGCTCTCGGCAATGGCTGCCAGCAGGGCCTCGTGATGGCGCTCGAAAGTCTTCGGCGGCAGGCCGAGTTCGGCGAGCTGGGCCTTGCCGCTCGGGCGGCGCTCGGCTAGGCGATAGACCAGATCGTCCTCGACGATCCAGCCGCGTGGCCGGTTCTTGGCAATGGCCTCGCGCTCGCGCCAGGCCGCGATACGCGCCGCCACACGCTGGGCCGGCACATCGAGCCGCGCCAGTCCCTTGAGGCGCTGCCAGGCGTCTTCGGGGCGGGTGTCGTAGGTGCTGGGGTCAGCCGCGCGCTGCGCGTCCTCAGTCAGCCAGGCTTCGCGGCCCATCTCGCGCAGACCGGCCAGCAGCGTCGGGTAGATCGTCGCCAGGTGCGTCACATCCGCCGCGGCGTAGGCGATCTCCGGCGCGGTGAGCGGTCGGCGCGACCAGTCGGTGCGCGACAGGCTTTTGTCGATGGGGATGCCGAGCATCTTCTCGATCAGCCCCGCATAGCCGAGCTGGTCGCCCTTGCCCAGGAGGGCTGCGGCGAGCTGGGTATCGAAGATCGGCGCAGGGCACACACCCGTGAGCTGGGCGAAGATTTCGAGGTCTTGCGAGGCGGCATGGAACACCTTGACCGTGCCCGCATCGTTGAGCCGGGCGAACAGCGCGCCGAGGTCGGCAATGGCGATGCAGTCGATCACCCAGGCATCCACCCCATCGCCGATCTGGATCAGGCAGAGCTTGGGCCGGTAGGTGTCGATTCGCAGAAACTCGGTATCGACGGTGAGCCAGTCGCGGCCCTGCCAGCGGCTGATGGCGTCGGTGAGGGCTTGCGGGGTGTCGATCCAGTGGGTGGCGGTCATTTCGGGCTTCGGTGAGTAGAGCCATACGGTACCATCGCACACGCATTCCAATCGTTCGGAAGTCCATGTTTGTTCAAGCCCTGCGTGTTGCCTTAGGCCTCATCCTGTTTCGGGGTGGCCCTGCGGACATGCCGTTCTCACCCGCCCTGCCGCGAGCCTGCCTGGCGCTGGCGGTGTTCAGTACCGCGCTGCTGCTGAGCCCCATCGCACCCCTGCCGATGGCGCTCGCCACCGGTGTGGGCGGAGCGGTGGGCGTGGCCTTCTTCACCCGCCAGCTGCTCAAGGCCAAGAAGTTCGACAACCGCTATGCGCAGACCGTCTCCGCGCAGTTGCTGGCAGGCAGCCTATTCGCGCTGGCGCTGTGGCCCGCCATGCTGGCGATGGCTCCGGCCATGCGCGAAATGATGGAGCTGATGCGCGCCGCCCTGCAGGGTGCGGGCGCGGGGGCCGATCCCTTCGCGGTGTCGATGCAGTCGGCGCAGGCCGCCAGCGTCAAGCCGCCGGTGTGGGCGCAGCTCTGGTCGGACATGCTGTTCGTCTGGAGCCTCATCGTCAGCGTGCGTATCTACCGCCTGGCAGCGGACCTCTCGATGACCACCAGCTGGCTGCTGACGCTGCTGAGCCTGTTCGTGCTCACCGGCTTCGTGATGGCGGCACAGCTGATCGCAGCGATCTTCACGGTCTGAACACCCATGCCCCTGCACGGGAATCATTGATATGCACCTGCACATCCTCGGCATCTGCGGCACCTTCATGGGCGGCATCGCCGCCATCGCCCGCGAGCAGGGGCACAAGGTCACCGGCAGCGATGCCAATGCCTGGCCGCCGATGTCGACCCAGCTGGAAGCCCTCGGCATCGGTCTGATGCAGGGCTATGCACCGGAGCATCTGCAACCGGCACCCGATGTGGTGGTGGTGGGCAATGTGGTGACGCGCGGCAATCCGGCGATGGAGTACGTGCTCAACGCCGGCCTGCCCTACGTGAGCGGCCCGCAGTGGCTCGCCGAGAACGTGCTGCGCGACCAGCATGTGCTGGCGGTGGCGGGCACCCATGGCAAGACCACCACCACTTCGCTCCTGGCCTGGGTGCTCGAACATGCGGGCTTGAAGCCGGGGTTCCTGATTGGCGGCGTGCCCGGCAACTTCGGCATTTCGGCCCGGCTGGGCGAGTCGAAGCACTTCGTGATCGAAGCCGATGAATACGACACCGCCTTCTTCGACAAGCGCAGCAAGTTCGTGCATTACCGGCCGCGCACGGCGATCCTCAACAACCTCGAATACGACCACGCCGACATCTTCCCTGACCTCGCCGCCATCGAGCGGCAGTTCCATCACCTGATCCGCACCGTGCCGGGCGAGGGGCGACTGGTGGTAAACGGGGCCGATGTCAATCTGGCCCGCGTGCTCGGCATGGGCTGCTGGTCGGGGGTCGAACACTTTGACCAAGCCGGGGGCTGGCAGGCCGGTGCGCCTGATGCGAGCGGTGCCTTCGAGGTGCTGCACCAGGGCGCATCGCAAGGCCGTGCCACGCTGACGCTCGCCGGGGCACACAACCGCAGCAATGCGCTGGCGGCCATCGCCGCCGCGCACCACATCGGCGTGCCGGTGCGGCAGGCCATGGAGGCGCTCGCCAGCTTCAAGGGCATCCGCCGTCGCCTGGAGCTTTCGGGCACCACCCGCGGGGTCGAGGTGTACGACGACTTCGCCCATCACCCCACCGCCATTGCCGTGACGGTGCACGCGCTCAAAGAGAAGGGGCAGGGGCGCATCCTCGCCGTGCTGGAGCCGCGCTCCAACACCATGCGGCTCGGCAGCCACAAGGACGAGCTGGCCGAATCACTTGCCGATGCCGATGTCTGCTTCGTCTACGCGCCACCCACCCTCAAGTGGGATGCCGCAGCCGCCCTCGCAGGCGTGGGCAGCCGCCTGCGTCTGCAGGGCGCGCTCGATGCGCTCATCGCCGCCATCGCTGAAGAAGCGCAGGCAGGCGACCGGGTGCTGGTGATGAGCAATGGCGATTTCGGTGGCATCCACCGCAGGCTGCTGGACGCGCTGGCCGGGTAAGCGGTCATCGCAAACCGCGCTGCTGCGTTTTAGCCACTGAATGTTCAGACTGCTTTGCTAGAGTTGGCGTCATGCTTGCCTGCCCGCATCAAGTCCAAGTCAAACCATTTCAGGGGAGTTCCAATGTCACTTCGTCACACCTTGTTTGCCGTCTCGACCCTCGCCGCCAGCGCCGCACTCGTCGGCTGCCACAATGACGAATTCGATCCCAATGCCGAGACCGGTTCGGTTGCCGTCGGCGACACTGTGGTGCTGACCACGGACGGCAAGGTCTCCAGCTTCAACCGCACACCGCCTTCGGCGCTGCTCGGCACCCGCACCGTCAAGGGCTTGGCCGGCGGCGAGACCCTGCTCGCCATCGACTTCCGTCCGGCGCAGAGCAAGATCTACGCGCTGTCGAGCCAGGGCAATGTCTACGTGCTCGACCCCGCGACCGGCAGCGTCTCCACCAAGGTGGCGCTTACGCCCAACACCACGACGCCGATCAACACGGCCTGCATGCCGGCGGTGACGCAGTTCACCGCGCTCAGCGGCACCGAGTTCGGCATCGACTTCAACCCCTCGGTGGATCGCCTGCGCATTGTCAGCGACAGCGGCCAGAACCTGCGCGTGAACGTGGACAACGGCATGACCACCGTCGATTGCCCGCTGATGGTCGACACCACCGCCAGCAAGACCAGCGCCGCCGCCTACACCAACAGCGTGCCCGGCCGCGGCGTGCAGCCCACCGCCGACACGACCGCGCTGTTCTACATCGATGCCAGCACCGACCAGCTGCTGAACACCACCGCGCCGAACAACGGCACCCTGGCCATGGTCGGTCCGCTGGGTGTGGATGTCAGTGCCGTCAATGGTTTCGATACCATCGCCAGCTTGAGCGGCACCACCTTCACCAACACCTCGTTCGCGGTGTTCACGGTGGGCGGCAGCAATGGCTTGTATCGCATCGACCTCGCCACGGGTGCGGCCACCGCCGTCGCCAGCTTCACCTCCACCGGCACGCTGCGCGGCCTGGCCTTGAAGTAAGCCTTTCAGCCGTGCCAAAAGCCGGGCTTAGCTCCCGGCTTTTTTGTGGGCGCATCAGGCATCATCAAGGACTTTTCTGACGGAACCGCCGCATGTCCCAGCCTGATCCCGCCGTGCTTGCCGCCTTTGCCGCCCGCGCCCTTGAGGCTGCACAGCGCGCCGGGGCGACACAGGCCGAGACCAGTGTCTCCAACAGCCGCGCGCTGACGGTGAACGTGCGCAAGGGCGAGGTGGAATCAGTCGAGTTCCAGAAAGACCGCGACCTCACGCTGACGGTCTACTTCGGCCACCGCATGGGCTCGGCGAGCACTGCGGACCTGAGCGATGCCGGCATCGCAGCGACCGTCGTCGCCGCCTGCGACATCGCCCGCGCGGCGGGCGAGGATGTCTGCCAGGGCCTGGCCGATGCCTCGCGCATGGCGAAGCCGCCAGCTGCCGCGTTTGTCGATGCGCTCTCGCTGGTTCACCCCTGGGCGCTCACGCCCGAGGCCGCCGCCGATCTCGCCTGTGCTGCCGAGGCGGCGGCCTTTGCCGCCGATCCGCGCGTGACGCAGAGCGAGGGTGCGGCGGTGGAGACACGCAGTGGCGCGACCATCTATGCCAACAGCCACGGCTTCACCGGCCTGCGCAGCAGCACCGACCACTCGCTGAGCTGCGCGGTGATCGCCAAGGCGGGCGACAAGATGCAGAACGGCCACTACTACAGCAACGCCCGTGCGCGGGCTGACCTGCTCGCACCAGAAGCTGTTGGTGCCGAGGCGGGCCGCCGTGCCGCTGCCCGCCTGGGTGCGAGACCGCTGAGCACGCGCACCGCGCCGGTGCTGCTGATGCCGGAAGTCGCGCGTGGTTTGATCGGCCATTTTCTCTCCGCCATCAGCGGCGGCGCGCTGTACCGCAAGTCGAGCTTTCTGCTCGACAAGGTCGGCACCGCCGTGTTCGCACCGCACATCCACATTCACCAGCGGCCCTTCCTGGCGGGCGCGCCCGCCTCGACCTGGTTCGATGGCGAGGGCGTGGCGGTGCAGGAGCGCACCCTGATCGACTCAGGCCAGCTCAGCGGCTACCTGCTCGGCAGCTATGCCGCAAGGCGTCTGGGGCTGGAGAGCACCGGCAATGCCGGCGGGGCCTTCAACGTCGTCATCGAGCCAGGTGCGGATGACCACGCCGCGTTGCGCCGCAGCATGCACACCGGCCTCGTCGTCACCGGCCTGATGGGGCAGGGTGCCAACCTGGTCACGGGCGATTACTCGCGTGGTGCCGAGGGCTTCTGGGTCGAGAACGGCGAGATCGTGCATCCGGTAGAGGAAGTCACCATAGCGGGCAATCTGGCCGAGATGTTCCGCTCGCTGGTCGCGGTTGGCAGTGACATCGATACGCGCGGCATGGTGCGTTGCGGCAGCCTGCTGCTGGCACCGATGACGGTGGCTGGCAGCTAAGACTTACAGCGCCGCAATCAGCGCCTGCTGCTCTTCGATATCGGCCGAAGCCAGCAGCCGCAGCACCTGCGCCTGCAAGCTCTTCACGTCGGCGTCGAGCACGGCGCGTTTGATCTCCAGCACATTGGCCGGGTGCATCGAGAACTCTTTCAGGCCTAGGCCCAGCAGCAGCCGCGTGTAGCGCACATCACCGGCCATCTCGCCGCACATCGTCACCGGGATGCCCGCGCGCACGCCGCTCTCGATGGTGCGCTGGATCAGTTGCAGCACCGCCGGGTGCAGCGGGTCGTAGAGGTAGTTCACCTCGTCATCGACACGGTCGATGGCCAGGGTGTACTGGATGAGATCGTTGGTGCCGATGGAGAAGAACTGGCACTCGCGCGCCAGCATGGGCGAGGCGAGCGCGGCGGCCGGTACCTCGATCATCGCGCCCACCGGCACGTCGGGGGCCAGCTTGTGGCCCTCGCGCGTCAGCTCGATACGCATCGCGGCCATGAAACTGTGCGCCTGCCGGTATTCGGCCACGCTGGAGATCATCGGCAGCATGATCTTCATCTCGCCGAAGCGGCT
>JAZKHC010000057.1:0-18332 GCA_040385605.1 Pseudomonadota bacterium | reverse complement strand
TCAACCCCAAAGTACCAGCCCTCAACTCAGCAAAACTTTTGAGAATGGGTCTAGATCAGTGCGAGTTGCGAGACTTCCCGCTCCGGCTCGCCATCGAGCGTCCAGCGGCCCAGCTCTTCGTAGTGATAGGTGGGGCCGTGGCCGGTGCTGCGAACGAGCTGAAACTGCTCAATGCGCCATTCGATGGGCTTCTCAAGCAGCACTGGCTGTTCCAGCCGATAGGGCGCGCGGTAGCTCAGGGTGATGTGCGGCGAGTTGCGCGAGCCTTGAGGCAGGCCCTGCTGCACGAGCGAGACGCGGATGGCGTCGAGCAGTTGCTCCAGCGCCGGGCTCTTCTCCGGTTTCAGCTCCCAGTGCGTGACGCCATCACGGCCGCGGCCTTCGATGCGATCAAACCGCAGCGTCAGCGGCGCGCAGCGCACGGTGGCACCCACCTTGAGCAGGCGCGGCAAGTCGAGCGGATGCGCTTGCAGGTCGGACAGTGACTGGTGACGGTTGTTGGCGGGCCAGCCGAGGCTGCCGGGCTTTTTGAGGAGGGTGCTGGCGGCCAGCATCTGATCGACCTTTTTGGCGGCCGGGCCCCGCAGCATCGCGGCGAAGAAAACCGAGGGCTTGCTCATCGCCCTTAACCGAGCAGCTTTTTCAGCTCGCTGGACTGGATCAGTTTCTCCAGATCATCCGCCCCACCCACCAGCGTGCCCTTGACGAACACCATGGGGAAGGTCGGCCAGCCGGTCCACAGCTTCAGCGCGTTGCGGCGGCGCCAGCTGTTGAAGTAGCTGCCGTATTCCAGATAGTGGTGCGCAAGGCCTGCGGCGGTGAGCAGCTTGCGGGCCTTTTTGGGTGCCGGATTTTGCGCCATGCCGACCACGACGATGTCGTGCGCGCTCACGGCCGCTGACACTTCCTCAACGATGTCGCGGTTGCTGCTGGCGACGGTATTGCGGATGGCCGGGTGGATACGGGCTTCATCAAGAATCTGGCGGGGCATGGGGGCTCTCTAATGTTCGGAGCGCCGAGTATAGGTAGCCGGAGGGCCGTAAAGCCCGGCACCGCGATGCCCTTTAGTGCACCAGCCCGACCACGCCGACCGCAATGAGGTAGAAGGCCACCACGTAATTGAGCAGCTTCGGCATGGCCAAGATCAGGATGCCGGCGAGCAGCGAGAGAATCGGGACGAGTTCGATGTGGATGTTCATGGGTTGATTCCTGAGGTGGGGTTAAAGGTGAGTGCGACGCTCGACCACCAGGCGCAGCAGGACGCGCACGGCCAGATGCAGCAACGCGTAAACGATTTAGTACAGACAGTGTTGGCTGGCGCGCTGAATCGGCACTGATCGCAGGCACCTTCGCCCAGCACGCGGTGGCTCTCAGCGCCCGGGCTTGCCGCCACGCACGGCCACCACGCCATCGCCATTCAATGCGGTGGCAAAGCCGGCGCGTTGCAGGCGGGTGGCCACTTCATTCGGCACGTCGCGGCGGCTGGTGAGCTTGTTGGGGCTGCCGGTGTAGTGAAACATGCGGCCCCTCGGCTTGATGACGCGCGCGAGCTGGTCGTAGAAGGCCTGCGAATACAGCTCGCCGGCAATGCCGAAGCGCGGCGGGTCGTGCAGCACGGCGTCGACGGACTGGCTGGGCAGCGTCGCAATCTGCTCGCTGATGTCGCCGTGGGTGAGCGTCAGGGCGTTGTCGGCGAGGTGGTCCGGCGACCAGGGGTTGAGGCTGCGCAGCCAGATCACGTCGGCGTTTTTCTCAAAGCTCTGCACGCTTGCCGCGCCGCTGTGCAGGCACCAGGCGGCGAAGTAGCCCAGGCCGCCGCAGGTGTCGAGCACGGCCTTGCCCTGCGGCTGGATCAAGCCCACCTTGCGCTCGGCATCGGCATAGGGCGAGACCTGCGCGGTGGGCAGCATCTTGATGCCGTCAATCTCGAAGGTGGGCGGGCCCCAGTCGGTGGGCACCAGCTTGATGAGGCTGCTGCTGAAGCGCGCGATGGGCTGAAACGAGTCGCCGGCCCAGTGGTAGATCGTGCGCTCCTTGCACACGGCGAGGTCGGGGTAGTCGATGCCCGCGCTCGTCCAGCCGCTGGCCTTGAGCTGCACGGTGCCCTGCGAGCGGCCGAGGTCCAGCGAGCAGTCAAGTGTGGCCTGCCCTGCCGCCCGCGCGGCCTGCATGGCTTGCTGCGTGGCGAGGGTCAACAAGGGGCCGATGTTGGGATTCAAGGGTTGCGTTCCAGCAGGTGTGGGAGTGTTGCCGCCGTGCTTGCTTCAAACTCGAGAGGAGCGGCGCGATGCGCGCAGAGCCTGCACGTTTGGCAGGCACATTCCAAGCACCCGAGGCGGCACGATGCCCACGCAGATCAATCCCAACAAGCTGTTGCTCAGCAAATGGACGGCAGCCGTGCCGCAGAACAAGGAGAAGCACTTCATCGTGACCAAGCTGCTGCGCGACGAGCTGGAAGTGGTCATCGGCTGCGAGCTTCAGGCAGTGCTCACCCAACGCACGCAGGCGCTGGATTGGCGCGCCCTGCAGGATGAGACCTGTTGGCGGCTGGGCTGGCTGTAAGCACCGCCGCACCCGCCGGGATTGGGTGCCCACTATCATGCGCACCCCAACCCACTTTCACGGCACCTCACCATGCAAACCACCGCCTCTGGCCTGCAATACGAAGACACCATCCCCGGCACTGGCGCAAGCGCCACCGCTGGCCAGCGCGTGAGCGTCCACTACACCGGCTGGCTGTTCAACGACGGCGTGCAGGGCGGCAAATTCGACAGCAGCAAGGATCGCGGCCAGCCCTTCCAGTTCGGCCTCGGCGGCGGCCAGGTCATCAAGGGTTGGGACGAAGGCGTGCAGGGGATGAAAGTGGGCGGCACGCGCCGCCTGGTCATCCCGGCGGAGCTGGGCTACGGCGCGCGCGGTGCGGGTGGCGTGATCCCGCCCAATGCGACGCTGCTGTTCGAGGTGGAGCTGCTCGCGGTTTAAGGCGCAGCGATTCACCCGGCATCAAAAACAAATGGCGCTTCGGCGCCATTTGTTTTTGGCTAGCAGCCTTTGAGGGTGATGGCGATCTGCACATCGCTCTCCACCTCCATCACCGCCCTGCAACTCACCCTGGCACGCACCGGGTCGATGGTGACGCTGGCGATGTTGCTGGCTTTGATCACGAGCTTGTCCTGCACCGGCAAGGCCACTGCCGGCTGCCACTCGATGAGGCGGCGGGTGAAGACGGTGGGCTCCAGGTAGCCGCCCATGTAGACATCATTGCTCTGCACGGTGGGGATCACCACCGGATCGGCCAGGCCGTAGCCGCCGCTGATCACGTCGATGCTGCCCTGTTCCAGCGCCGTGTCTTTCAGCGTCAGGCCACTCAGCCAGTAGGCGCTGTTGGCGACGACATCGGAGCGGGCAAAGTCCTCGCTGGTGTTCATCACATAGCTCACATGCGCGGGGTTGCGCTCGACTCTGGCCTCGCCCAGAAACTCGACGCCAGGTTGGTAGTAGTCGTTGGTGGAGGGGCTCAAGTGATCCCAGGTCTCGAAGCGGCGCGAGTCGATGCGAAGCCCCAAGGCCAGCATCTCGGTGATAGTGGGTTCGGTATTGGCGACGGGTTGCAGCTCGTCGAGTGCGCTCGTCCAGTACGTCACCGGCACATTGCGCAGCGAGATCAGCTTGTCGTCGTACTCGCGGCCACCCGCGACGATGGGCATGGTGCGCGCGAAGAGATCCGGATAGCGGGTGGAGAGCCGCCAGGTGCCGAAGCCACCCATCGACACCCCGGTGATCGAGGTCCAGTCCGGGTCGAGCGGATAGCGCCTTGCGACATCAGCCCAGACCTCGAAGGTGTCAGCCTCGGCGGTGTCCTTGTAATAGCCATCCGGCCCACGCCCGGCGGGAGTGATGACGATGCTGCCGGTGCTGCGGTCGCCCAGGCTCTGTGCATGACGCGAGCCGAGATACTGGTTGTAGTTGGCCGAGAGCGCATGCAGCAGCAGCGTCAGGCCGTAGCCGGATGCAGGCGGTGCCGCCGCCGGGATGTAGATGGAATACGGCTGCAACTGGCCGATGTAGACGCCATCGCAGGGATACACCGGGCTGATGCCGCCACATTCCTTGAGGTTGTCGGCACCCTGGCCAAAGCTGTAGCGGCTGGCCATGATGCGGTTCATGTGACCGGTGGTAGGCACCTGACTGTCGTCGCTGACGCCATCGGCGAGCTTGGCGAAATCAACGATGGCGAAGAAGGGGCTTAAGTCGCCCGATGCCAGCACGCTCGACTGCAAACGCTCACGGAACCAGTTGGCCTGCGTCTTGGCGAGCACCGCGGCATCGCCGATGGTGCGGCCGCTGAAGGCACTGAAATCGGTGACTGGCTCGGCGCGAAACGCAGCGTTGAAAAGTGCTGCGCCCATCGCGGAGGCACCGCCGGGCGCGCTGGCGGACGCCGTCTCACCCGCTTGCAGGTATTCGCCCGCAGTCACATCCCACAGGCCCACACCAACGGCCATGCGCACACGCTGGCGCTGCGGGTTCCAGGCTGCATGCGGCACGCGCACTTCGACTTGCAGGCGCTCCATGTCCACCGTCACGGTGGGTGCCGGGGTGATCGCCATGCCGTCGGCGGCGCGAATCAGCTCGGCACTCGTGCCATGCACGGTGAGCAGCAGCTCGGCCGGCGAGCTGACGTTGGCCGCGTGCGGCCAGGCCACCGCTGCCGCCGAATTGCCGATGGCAATGGTGAAAGCCATCCGCTCCGCATCTTTCAGCGCGCCAAGCGTGAGGCGGAAGGCGGTCGCATCCGCCAGCGGCCGCAGGCGGAACTCGACGAGATCGCCAGCGTTGTTGGCATACACCGGGTCGGTGGGGTAGGTCAGCGTGCCGACTTTGGGTGAGAACAGGTACGTGGTCGAACCCTGCGGGTCGTTGGGGTCTGTCAGGCCCTCGGCACCGTGGTCGTCATAAAGCCAGTCCTGATAGACGAACTCGCCACAGCGATACGACGAAGCCCCGGAGACCAGGATGGGCAGCGCCTGCCAGACGCCCGTGTTTTCAAGCTGCGGCGCACGCGGCGGCGGCAGGTACAGCGCCGCAGGTCCTGGGCGGGGCGTGAGGCCCATCGGCAGCGAGCGCGCCGAGTGGTCAGGCCCGATCTGACCCTGGCATTTGGCGCTGACGGCAGCCTCGGCAAGCGGCGGCGCGGCGCTCATCCGCATCGACTGCGAGTCGTCGCAGGCGGTCAGCCATAGGGCGATTGCGGCAAGGACAGACATCCACGGCGCGGCACTGCCGCCGTATGTTGCGCGATGGCTCATGTGGTCTCCTCCACGAAAGCACGGTGTTGCAGCGAAACGTCCGTCCGTGGCGTGTTTTTCGATTTTTTTGCCCTGCGCCTTCCTGGCCTCGGGGCTCACCGTTGCGCAAGGAGATGAACTCCTGTGTCGGTTCGGCGTTATTGGCCTATTGATGCCCAAACAAGTGCATGGAGTCAACGCGGCAGCCGGCACTGTTTAATCTACTGGCATTGGTCCGGCCCGCTCACCGGGGCCGATGCGCATCGTCTGGGCAGCTGCGCTAAGCCCAGTCAGCTTGGTAAAAAAATGCTGCATCGCAGCAAAATAATCTGCACTGGCTTCAATGAGTTGAACTTTAAAGCCTGATCAGAGTTCAGATTACGATCATGAAAATAACTTATAAAACGCTCGTTGGTTCTTTATCTGGATGCTTTGCCATGCCTCGCGCACCGGCCCTCGTGGCCACCGTCACACTGCTTACAGTCGCAGCGCATGCCGCCTCCCCGGCAAGCTCCGTTGATGCTCGGCTGATCAACAACTGTGCGGCCCGCACCGATGCGCGCATGGAGTCGATGACTCTCGGCAAGCTGGAACAAATCCGCAACTACGAGTTTTCGCTGCGCATGGCGATGGCTCAGTTGGCGGCTGGCTCCGGTGCGATGAGCCCTGGCGAATGGCAAAAGGCGACTGCCAAGCTGCGCAAGGCTCGGACCGAGCTTGCACAAGTCTGCGAAGTCTCGGTGCCACAGCTGGGTTGAACCCGGCAAATGAAAGGCACCGCCTACTGTCTCGGTGCAATGCGCAGCACCCGGCCGGTATCGGCCTCAATGACACAGATGAAGCCCTCACCCAGCCTCGCCTCGGCACCCGCTTCGCCTGAGGCCAGCACCACCCAGCGATTGCCCTTGCGATAGCTTCTATACGGGGCCTGGGCCAAGGTTTGCTCCGCACCAAAGCTCTCACTCCACACCTCGCGCGCCAAGGCAATCGCGCCCTTACCATCGGCAACCGCGCCGCGCGGCGCAAGGTCCTGCACCATTTCGCTCTCCCCGATGCCCGCCAGGTAACGTTCCACCCACGGCCCCCATTCGCCGGCTGCGATGGGCTGGGGTGCGAGCTTCTTGCCCAGATCCTGCTCGCTTTTCAGGTGCAGATCGTAGGGCTTTGGGTAGCTGGCAGGCAGAGGCACAGCCTTGGCACCGAGCAGGCCGTTGAGCACGGCGCGCACCTCCCTGGCGGTATCGACTGGCGTCGGCGGCTTGGGAGGGCGGGTGTAGACGATGCGGTTGCCGCCATCGACCACCACCAGCCAGGGCGTGTACTGGATGCGATAAGCCTTGCTGACGGCATCGCCTGCGATCAGCAGGGGGAAGCTCAGGCCCCGCTGCTTCATCACCGCCACCGGGTCCTTGTCTTCGCGGATGTTGATCGTCCACACGTTGACGCCGGCGGTGCGGTAGTCCTCCCAGATGTTCTGCACATAGGGTTGCAGCGCGCGGCTGAAAGGGCACCAGGATGGCCAGAACATCAGCACGGTCGGGCGGCCCTCGGCGGCGGCAGGAAAGTTCACCGTTTCGCCTTGCGGGGTTTCCAGGCTGAAGGCCGGTGCCTCCGTCGGTGCTTTGGCCTGGGCCTGCGCGGTCGCGGGCAGGATCGCGGCGAGCAGCAGGGCGAAGAGGCTGAAGAGTCGGGTCAGCATGGGTGTTTCCAGTGGGGACTGCGCCGCAACCGGGCTTGGCTGGCATAGGATGCCAGCCAAGCCCGTCCGCAGCAGCCTCATGGCCGACATCATCAATCTCAACAAGGTGCGCAAGCTCAAGATGCGCACGGACGCGGAAAAACGCGCCGCCGAAAACCGCATCCGCTTCGGCCGCAGCAAGGACGAGAAGCAGCGCGAGCGCAACGAGACGGCCGAGGCGGCAAGGAAGCTTGACGGCCACAAGCTCGACCCGCCGCCGTCAGCCAGGGACTAGCGCGTGCTGCCCATCACCGAGAGCCTGAGCCTGCCTCTCGCCGAAATCGCGCTGAGTGCCACGCGCTCGCAGGGTGCAGGCGGGCAGCACGTCAACAAGACTTCAAGCGCGATCCATCTGCGCTTCGACATCATGGCCTCCTCGCTGCCGGACGAGCTGAAGGAACGCCTGCTGAAGATCGCGGATCAGCGCACCACGGTGGATGGGGTGATCGTCATCAAGGCCCAGCAGCACCGCAGCCAGGAGCAGAACCGCGAAGCCGCGCTCGAACGCCTGCGCCTGCTCATCGCCAAGGCCGCGCACGTGCCGCGCCTGCGGCGCGCCACCAAGCCCTCGCGCAGTGCGAAGGCCAAGCGGGTCGATACCAAGACGCTACGTGGGCGGGTGAAGACGCTGCGCCGCAGCGTCGACGACTAGGCGAGCAGACGCGCTTTGGCGGCCGTGTACTCGCGGCCCAGGCGCTCCACCAGTTTGGCCGCCGGCAGCACCTCGTGCACGGCACCGATGCCCTGGCCGCAGCCCCAGATGTCCTTCCAGGCCTTGGCGGCGTTGCCGGTGCTGCCGAAATCCATCTTGCTCGGGTCGGCCACGCTCACCTTGTCGGGGTCGAGCCCGGCCGCAATGATCGAAGGCTTGAGGTAGTTGCCATGCACGCCGGTGAAAGTGGCCGAATAGACGATGTCATCGGCCGCACTCTCGACGATGCACTGCTTGTAGGCGGCACTGGCATTGGCTTCTTCGGTGGCGATGAAGGCGGAGCCGATGTAGGCGACATCCGCCCCCATCGCCTGCGCGGCGAGCACCGCATCGCCCGTCGCCATGCTGCCGGAGAGTGCGAGCGGGCCCTGGAACCACTCGCGGATTTCCTGCACCAGCGCAAACGGTGAGGTGGTCCCCGCATGGCCACCGGCGCCGGCTGCGACGGCAATGATGCCGTCAGCCCCCTTCTCGATGGCCTTTTTGGCGAACTTGTTGTTGATGATGTCGTGGAAGACCAGGCCGCCGTAGCTGTGGATGGCGGCGTTGACGTCTTCCCGCGCGCCCAGCGAGGTGATGACGATCGGCACCTTGTACTTCACGCACATCTCAAGGTCGTGCATGAGGCGGTCGTTGCTGCGGTGGACGATCTGGTTGACTGCAAACGGCGCGCTCGGGGCCTCCGGGTGCGCGGCATCGTAGGCGGCGAGTTCGGTGGTTATTTCGATCAGCCATTCCTCCAGTTGCGCCGCAGGCCGGGCGTTGAGCGCCGGGAAGCTGCCGACGATGCCGGCCTTGCACTGGGCGATGACCAGCTTGGGGTTGCTGACGATGAACAGCGGCGAGCCAAACACCGGCAGGCGCAGGCGGCTCTTGAGATTGGCGGGAAGCGCCATAACTTTCCTCGATTGTGGTTGTCTTTGGTGGTGCGCGATCATGCGTTACAGACTGGCCGGTTTGCCAGCCCGCAGCCGTATTTTGGAGATTTTCGATGGAAGACTGGGTTCACCGCGGCCTTGCCCGCTGGCCGAACGTGCCCGCCCTGTATGGCTGGCTGGCACTCGACCGCCGTGGCCGCTGGCGGATCAAGGGCGAGACCATCAGCCGCCCACAGATCATCGACACGCTGAACAGCAACTATGCAGCGGACGAGCATGGGCGCTGGTACTTCCAGAACGGACCGCAGCGCGGCTATGTGGCGCTTGCCCGCGCGCCGCTGCTGCTGCGCGCCGAGGACGACGGCAGCCTGTGGACGCACCGGGGCGAGGCCGTCACGCAAATCAGCGCCGCCTACCTCGACGAGCACGGCGGCCTCTGGTTTGCCACGGCGCAAGGCCCCGCCGCCCTGCACGAGCAGGACCTCGGCTGGGCGCTTGACCACCTGCGCCTCGGCAGCAAGCCGATGCCCGAAACCGCACTCACCACCGCCCTCGCCCTGCCCTCGGGGGCAGCGACCGCATTGACGCTGAGCTTGAGCACGCAGCGCCTGCCGGTAACGCGGCTGGATACTGCCCAGGCACCGGCCACACTTGGCTTCGTCGCCGACCCCAAGCCGCTACCGGGTGAAAAGCACAGCCACTGATTCTCAAGCTGCGGTGATCTGGGCGCGGAACGTCCTGAGCCAGGCCTTGACCTGCGCCGCATTCACCGTGCCCATGCGGATCAGCATTTTCTGCCCGGCCGAGCGCGATTCCAGCGCCGGGTCGGCGAACTGGTAGAACACTTTCGGCTGCACCAGCTCGATCGGCCCGGTGATCTCGGGGGTTGCCAGCAGATGGTCGATCACCTGCACCAGGCGGTCGTTGAAGTGCCGGTCAGGATCGCCCAGCTCGCGGTAGGCCTTGTCGAACAGGGGGTAGAAGCGCAGGTAGAGCCTGGCCGTATTGTCGGCCCCTGCCGTGTTCGCCAGCTGCACCGGCAGCACATAGCGCGCCTCGTTGGCAGGGTTGAGGGCGTAGCTGCCATCGCGGCTCTTCACCATGAAGCTGTCGGGCATGCGGCGAAAGGCGCGATCGTTCATGGCCAGCCGCTCGCGCGGCAGATTGTCCACCGTTGCCACCAGCCGGCGGATCAGCTGCTCGGAGACCAGTACGCGCAGCAGCAGCGCCGGGTCAGCCAATCCGCCCATCGCGGCGCTGAAGGGCCCGTCGCTTTCCGCCAGCGCGGGCAGGGCTGCGGCTTCTGCAGGGGTGGCGGTGGCGGGTAGCGTGTAGTGATCCGGCAGTGGCTCGGTAGCCGCCGTGGTCGCGCTGCTCGCTGGCGCTTCGGGCGTCGCGGGGCTTGCCGCGACGGGCGTTGTCGCATCGGGCGGCGCTGGCGCAGGCCAGAAGAGATAAGCCCCGACCGCAGCCAGCAGCAGCAGGATGCCGCCAGCCATCAGCGTGATGCGTCGGTTCTCGTTCACTCGCAGTTCCTTGAATCCGGTTCTGGCCCAAGAGTAACCCCAGCGGTGCGCACTTGCGGCCAGGCCGTTACGCTTGCCGCCACACATTGAAGAGACTGCCATGACCAAGACCATCCTCATCACCGGTGCCAGCGCCGGCATCGGCAAGCACCTGGCGCTCGCCTTCGCGCGGCGCGGCTACCACCTCGCCCTCGCGGCAAGGCGGCTCGAAAACCTGGAGACGCTCAAGGCAGAGATCGCGCAAGCGCACCCGGCAGTGCGCGTCGAGATCGCCGCGCTCGACGTCAACGCGCTCGATCGCATCGCACCCTGCATTGCCGAGCTCGCCGCGCGCTTCGGCGGCCTCGACATCGTCGTTGCCAATGCCGGTGTCGGCGATGGCGGCGGGCTGATCGGCACCGGCGGCTTTGCGCGCGATGCGGCGGTGATCCAGACCAATGTGCTGGGCGCGATGGCGACCATCGACGCTGCGGTGGCGATCTTCCGCAAACAGAAGCACGGGCAGGTGGTGGCGGTGGCCTCGGTGGCTGCCGCGCGAGGCGTTCCAGGGGCTGCCGCCTACTGCACCAGCAAGGCGGCGATTGCGATGTATGCCGATACCGCCCGCGCCGAGCTGCACCGCACGCCGATCAAGGTCACCACCTTGTTCCCCGGCTACATCGACACCGAGATGAACAACAAGATGAAAAGTCGGCCGTTTCTGGTGACGGTGGAAGACGGTGCCGAGCGCATCGCCCGGCTCATCGAGGGCGGCGCGCAAGAGGCCGCCGTGCCAGGCTGGCCCTGGGGTTTCGTGATGTGGCTGCTGCGCCGCCTGCCGACCTCGGTGATCGCCAAGCAGGCACCGTTTTCGGACTAGCTTCGCTGCAATCGGGCCAGTTCGTCCTCGCCCAGCGGGGTGTTGATCTTCACCTTCAGGCTGTCGGCCCACTCGCGGGCAAAGTCGCGCTGGTAGCGCACATTGAGCGCGGCGGTGATGCACAGGGTGACGAGCGCGCCAGAGCCGGCCAGCGCCATGTCCTTCTGCGCGTCCCAGACATCGCCCTGGCTGCCGAGATAGGCCACGCCCAGATCGCCGCCGAAGAAGCTCGCCGCCGCCCACTCGAACAACTCGAACAGGGCCGAGGTGGCCAGGGTGAAATCCAGCGGCAGGAAGTAACCCCAGAAACCGCGTACTTCGGAGACGCGCAGGAACAGTTCACGCAGCGGGTAGGCCAGCAGCAGGCCGTAGCTGAAATGCACGAGGCGGTCGAAGTGGTTGCGTTCGAGGCCGAGCTGGCTGTTGAGGCTGGAGCCGGTGAGCGCTTTCCAGGCCGCGTCGTAGGGCACCTCGGAATACGTGTAGTGCGCGCCGATGGCGTGCAGACACATGAAGACGAAGATCAGCGAATAGCTGATGCGCGAAAACACGAAGTGCTTCGCGCTCACCGCCATGCCGACGCCGAAGGCGACCACCAGCGCGTTCTCCAGCGCCCAGTCTGCGCGGTCGTGGGGCTTGATGGCGAGCACGATCCACAGCACGGCGAAGATGGCCGTGAGGATGAACAGCGTGCGGCGGTGCGGGTGATGCGGATGCTGGTTTGCACTCATGCTGATCTGCCTTTTTTCAGTAATGCGGCGGCACTTCATCGGCCAGCGATTGCTTGTTCGCCCCTTCCTGCACATTGAGCGTGTTCACGCGGTCGATCAAGGCGCGCAGGGCGGCCTCCAGGGTTTCGATCTGCTGTTGCTGGCGCGCGACCACGTCGCTGAGCTGCTGCTGCGCGTCTTCCTGGTAGGCCAGTTTGGTTTCGAGGTCGATGAAGCGGTTGTCGCTCATGGCTGGGCAATGTTCATTGAGGTGACTCATTATCATCGCCATCCGCTTTTTCGCCCGCACTGGAAACCACAAGCCATGTTCACTGCCCTCAGCTACGCGGTTCAAGCCGCCAAGACGCCGCTCGCCCCCTTCAGCTTCCAGCGCCGCGCACCCGGCCCGAAAGATGTCGCCATCGACATCAGCTTCTGTGGCGTCTGCCACAGCGACGTGCACACCGCGCGCGGCGAGTGGCAGGGCACCAAGTACCCCTGCGTGCCGGGCCACGAGATCGTCGGCACCGTCACCCAGGTCGGCGGCGAAGTGAGCCGGTTCAAGGTCGGCGACATCGTTGGCGTCGGCTGCATGGTCGATAGCTGCCAATCGTGTGCGAGCTGCGACGAAGGCCTGGAGCAGTACTGCCAGAAGGGCTTCACCGGCACCTACAACGGCAAGACTGCCGATGCCCCCGGCCACACGCTGGGCGGCTACTCCAACCACATCGTCGTCACCGAAAAGTTCGTGCTCAAGGTGACGCACCCCGCAGAGCAGCTGGCGGCCGTCGCCCCCCTGTTGTGTGCGGGCATTACCACCTGGTCGCCGCTGAAGCACTGGAAGGTCGGCCCCGGGCAGAAGGTTGGCATCGTCGGCATCGGCGGCCTCGGCCACATGGGCATCAAGCTCGCGCATGCGCTCGGTGCGCGTGTGGTCGCTTTCACCACCTCGGAGGGCAAGCGCAAGGACGCCCTCGATCTCGGCGCAGATGAAGTGGTGGTGTCGAAAAACCGGGATGAGATGAAGGCCCACGCCGCGAGCTTCGACTTCATCCTCAACACCGTCGCCGCCTCGCACAATCTCGATGCCTTCACCCTGCTGCTCAAGCGCGATGGCGCGATGTGCCTCGTCGGCGTGCCCGAGCACCCGCACCCCTCTCCCAACATCGGCGCACTGATCTTCTCGCGCCGCTCCATCGGCGGCTCGCTGATCGGCGGTATTGCCGAAACCCAGGAAATGCTCGACTTCTGTGCTCAGCACAACATCGTCAGCGAGATCGAGATGATCCCAATCCAACAGATCAACGAGGCCTACGACCGCATGGTGAAGAGCGATGTGAAGTACCGCTTTGTGATCGATATGGCGAGCTTGAAAGCAGCCTGATCTGGATGTCATGTCAAAAGCGGGGCGCAAAATCCGCGCCTCGCTTTTTTTACGGCGGTAAATCCGCATCCGGGACCTGATTCGGCGTATTTATTGCGTCAATATTCTGTTCATCAATCGTCCCGGAGTTGTCACATGCGTCTGCTTCAAACCCCCGTGCTGCTCGCAGCAGCCTGCTGCGTGCTTGCAGCCATTGCCTCCAGCCAGGTCAACGACAAGATCGAGCAGCGCCAGCGCCACCTCGCCCTGCGCGGCCCGGAGAGCCCGCAGGAACTCATGCAGGCCAAGAACCTGCGCGAGAACAAGGTGGGCCAGGTGCCCAAGGGCGCATTGCGCGCGGCCATCGAGCAGAAGGCTCGCATCGCGGGCAAGGCGGACATCGCCGGTGCCGCAGGCGAATGGAAAGAATATGGCCGTGGCAATCTCGACGACGCCTCGGGTGCCTTCCAGGCCGCGCGCGTCGATACCTTTGCCTACGACGCCGATAACAAGCGCCTGTTCCTGTCGGTCGGCACCGGCGGCGTGTGGATGAGTGCCGCCACTGGCGGCGATGTCACCACCATCGGCGACGAGTGGACCTCCATCGGTGAGAACCTGCCGACGCAGATCATCGGCGCGGTGGCGTTCAGCCGCGCCAATGGCGGCACGGTGATCGCCGCTGGTGGCGAAGGTGTGATGGGTTCGAGTGGCTATCTCGGCCTCGGCGCGTACTGGACCAGCGACCTCGGCAAGACCTGGACGCGCTCGACTGGCTTCCCCGACGAGTCGCTCGCCTTCAAGGTGGCGGTGGACCAATCGCAGGAAAACATCGTCTACATCGCCAGCAACAAGGGGCTGTTCCGCAGCACCGATGCCGGCAAGAGCTTCACCAACGTCAAGCTGCCCACCACGGAGGATTGCGCGGGCGAGGAAGACCTCTCCACCAAATGCCTCTACACCAACTTCGTCACCGACGTGGTGGTGAAGGTGCCGGGCGGCAGCACGGCTGCCACCTGCCCGGCTGCAGGCTGCCCGGTGCTGGCGGCCGTCGGCTTCCGCACTGGCTCGGCGGCCGTATTTCAGGATGGCGAGCCGCAGGCACCCGGCAACGGCCTGTATCGCAGCGACACCGGCGAGGTGGATACCTTCGCCAAGCTCGCTGTGGCAGCCGTCAATACGCTCTCGCCCAGTGGCTTCGCACCGGATGACCGCGTCGGCCGCGTCGAGTTTGGCCAGGCCTTCGGCCCGGCGCAGAACCACGACTATGTCTACGCCATCGTGCAGGACGCGGTGCTGTTCAACGGCGGCCTGACCGGCGAGCCGATGCTCGACGGCCTGCTCGGCAACGCGCTGATCCTCGGCTTCCCCTCGGTGTTCAACGGCATCTATGTCTCGGCCAACTTCGGCACCAGCTGGACGCGCATGGCCGACACCCAGGAGATCATCAACAACACCAGCGGCAGCGAGATTGCGGCGATTGGCGGCGCACTCGGCAGCGGTGCGGGCATCCAGGCCTGGTACAATGAATGGCTGGCCATCGACCCCACCCGCGCGACAGCTGGCATCCCCACCCGCATGGCGTTTGGTCTTGAGGAAGTCTGGCAAAGCCGCACGCCCGGCACTACCGCCGCCGGCGTGCCGCTCAATGGCATCGCACAGACCGGACCTTCGGACTTCGAGGTGATTGGCGTCTACTTCAACATCGCCGGGCAGTTCAACAGCAGCACCCACGCCGACCAGCAGGGCGGCATCTACGTGCCGACCGATGACGGTGGCGTCTGCCTGTTCGCGGGCAACGACGGCGGTGTCTACAAGCAGTGCGTCGCCGCCAATGGTCTGATGAACAACAATGGCTGGGGCGAGGGTGCGAACAATGGCATGTACACCATGCTGCCCTACGGCCTCGGCGTGGCGAAAGACGGCACCGTCTACTTTGGCAACCAGGACAATGGCTCCGGCCTGATCGATCCGGAGCGCGACCTCAAGCTGTTCCAGACCAATGGTGGCGACGGCTTCTATGCCGATGTCGATCCCGACAACTCCGACGTGGCCTACTACGAGACGCAGAACGGCGGTCTGGTGCGCACCACCAACCGTGGTGGCAGCAACACCAGCATCGCGCCCACTTACACCCGCGTGATGTTCGACAACTGGTTCCGCATGGACCCGCTCAACGCCCAACACATGGTCACAGGCGCGCAGGAAATCTACGAGACCGACAACGCGCAAACGGTCACGGGCGGCACCTGGGTCGAGGTGTTCAACCTCGGTACCAACCCCGACACGGGCGCGGTCCGTACCACCACGACGATGGAAGTGCAGGGCTCGGCCGTCTACGTCGGTGGCTGCGGCGACTGCGGCGCCTCCGGCAACGACACAGGCTTTGCCAGCGTGCTCGCCACCAATGTGATGGATGGCGTCGAGCGCGTGGCCGAGACCAACGCCGGCTGGCACTTTGCCGCCAAGCGCGGGCTGCCCAGCCGCTACATCACCAGCATCGCCATCGACCCGGTCGATCCGAAGACCGTCTATGTGGCACTCGGCGGCTATCTCTCGAACCTGCGTCCGGCCGGTGCCTACCTCGACCCCAACGCCGCAGCGGCCGCACAGCCGGGCGCGGTGTTCAAGTCGGTGAACGCGGGCGATGACTTCACCAACGTCACGGGCGATCTGCCGGTGGCGCAGGTGGCCAGCATCGTACTCAAGGGCACGCAGCTGGTCGCGGCGACCGACATCGGCGTGTTCATCAGCAAGGACCTCACGGGTGCCAGCTGGACCACGCTCGGCACGGGGCTGCCCAACGTGCCGGTGAACATGATCCGCATCAAGCCCAAGGCGAGTGCCGCCGAACCCGACATGCTGTTCGCCGCCACCTTCGGCCGCAGCGTCTGGAACTACGAGTTCAAGAGCGGCAGCGTGGTCACGCCGCCTACCACGCCGCCCACCGTGCCGCCGGTCATCACGCCGGCACCGGTGGTGCCGGGTGCCAGCGCCGGTGGCGAAGGCCGCTTCGGCGGCGGTGCCTTCGGTGGTGCTGCGCTGCTCGGGCTGATGGCGCTGGCGGCCCTGCGCCGTCGTCGCGGCTGAGAGGGCGCGCAGGACTTGAAGCCGTCCCGAAGGCCCGGTGCTCCCACCGGGCCTTTTGTTTTTCTGATCCGCAATACCGTTTTCACACTCAAAGAGCACATCAAAACCTCAAAGGGGATTTCCATGCGCCGTCTGTTCCTTCATCCGCCCATGCTGGCCGCCTTCGCGGCGATTGGTCTCGCCGCCGCACTGCACTCGCAAAATCCGGCGGTGGTCGAATGCCCACAGGGCACCCAGCCCATCCAGAGCGCCCGCGCGCACGCGGCTGGCCGCCATTGCAGCAAGCCGGTGGTGCGCTCGCAGGACTTCAAGGCCCCCGATGCGCAGCGACTGCTGCGCGGCCCGGTGCCGGAAGCCACGCTGATCGACGAGGCGATGGCGCAGAAGGCGGCCTTGCAGCCGCAGAAGAAACTCATCGCCAAGGCCGATGGCGACTGGCAGGAATACGGCAAGGGCCAGCTCATCGCCGGCAACTCCTTCTACAGCGCCCGCGTCGACAACTTTGCCTACGACCCGGAGAAGAAGCGCCTGTTCGCAGCCGTGGGCACCGGCGGCATCTGGATGAGCACGGCGGTGGGCGGCGATGTGACCACGCTCGCCGACCAATGGGTCTCTGTCGGCGACAAGCTGCCCTCGCAGATCAACGGCGGCCTGATCTGGTCACCCGATGCGGATGGTGATGGCGACGCCGATGCGACCACCGACGGCACCCTGCTCGCCGCTGGTGGCGAGTCGGTGATGGGCAACAACGGCTACATGGGCTTTGGCGCGTACTGGACCACCGACCTCGGTGGCACCTGGACCCGCAGCACTGGATTCCCCAGCGGCGTGCAGGTCTACAACGCCCGCCACGATCCGGGCTACCCCAACATCTTCTACATCGCCTCATCGATTGGTCTCTTCCGCTCTACCGATGCTGGCCGCAGCTTCGTCAACGTGCGGCTGCCCTCCTCGGCCGATTGCGCGGGCGTGGAAGACATCTCCAGCAAGTGCCAGTTCGCCAACGTGGTGACGGATGTCGCCATCCGCGCACCCGGCGGCGCCACCGATGCCACCTGCGAGGCGGCAGGCTGCCCGGTGGTGGCGGCCATCGGCTGGCGCGCGGGCCAGGGCTTTTTCAGCGACGGCACCACTGTGCAGGGTGTGGGCAACGGTCTCTACAAGAGCACGGATGGCACGCCCGGCAGCTTCGCGCGGCTCACCGACATAGACACTGCCAACGACCTTTCGCCGCTGGGTTTCGCGCGCGCCGCGCGGAGCGGTCGCATCGAGTTCGGACTGAGCGAAGGCCCCGACCTCGACCACAACTATCTCTACGCCCTGGTGCAGGACTCCATCCACTTCAACACCGGTTTCAGCTTCACCGATCCCATCCTCGACTCACCGACTACGGTGGCCGCCAGCAACGTCAACGGCCTTTATGCCTCCGCCGACTTCGGCGAGAGCTGGATCCGCATGGCCGACGATAACGAGATCGTTGCCACCCCGGGCTCGATCAACTTCCCCGGCGCGCAGGCCTGGTACAACGAGTGGATCGCCATCGACCCCACGCGCGGCGACCCCGTCACCGGCATTCCGCTGCGCATGAGCTACGGGCTTGAGGAGGTGATGCAGAACATCACCACCCCGCTTGATGGCACGGTGCAGGCGGCCAGTCCGCAGGACTTCGAGCTGATCGGTCGCTACACCGAGCTGACCAACACCACCACCCATCCCGACCAGCACGTCGGCCTCTACATTGCGGATGGTGCGGGTGGCGTCTGCCTGTTCGTCGGCAACGACGGCGGCGTGTTCAAGCAGTGCGTCGATGCCGGCCTGCCGATGACGCAGGCGGGCTGGGGCCCGGGCCACAACGAGGGCTTCTACGCCCTGCTGCCGTATGGGCTGGGCGTGGCGAAGGACGGCACCGTCTGGCAGGGCCACCAGGACAACGGCAGCGGCCACATCGAGCCGGACACCCGCGAGCAGCTGATGGACTTCGGTGCCGACGGCTTCTTCGCCGAGGTTGATCCCGACAACAGCGACGTCGCCTACACCGAGAGCCAGAACGGCGGCCTTCGCCGCACGGTGAACCGTGGCGGTGGCAGCACCAACATCGCCCCGCCCTACACCCGCGTGAACTTCATCAACTGGTTCGTGATGGACCCGCTCGATGCCCAGCACATGCTCAC
>JAZKHC010000056.1:0-9683 GCA_040385605.1 Pseudomonadota bacterium | reverse complement strand
GAATTGGTTAGAATGCGCCTCGCAGCATATTCAAAAAAAGCTTTCCGGGAATCTCATCCGCTCGCCTCACAACGACGGATGGATGTAGCGTCACGGTAACTTGTCTGGATGGCTGACAACCCGCGGCACACTGCCGCATCAACGTCAAAAGGAAAGTTACATGTCCGCAACAACCGGTATCGTCAAGTGGTTCAATGACACGAAAGGCTTCGGCTTCATCACCCCTGAGGGCGGCGGCGAAGACCTCTTTGCTCACTTCAAGGAAATTCAGGGCAACGGCTTCCGCACCCTGAAAGAAGGCCAGCGCGTCGAGTACGTGGCACAGCGCGGCCCCAAGGGCATGCAGGCCACCCAGATCAAGCCTCTGTAAGGTTTGTTCTACGCCTCAAGAAAACCCCGGCCGCGGCTGGGGTTTTTTGTTTCTGGTGTCCGCGTCTGAACTTCTCTGATGAAGGCTCTCTCCCCGCGCAGTAAAACCGTCGCCGCGATTGGCTTTGGCCAGATGCTGGCATGGGGTAGTAGCTATTACCTCGCCGCCATCCTCGCACCGGTGATGGCGCGCCAGTTCGGCCTGCCTGTGGTCGCAGTGTTCGCCATGTTCTCGGCGGCGCTCCTGGTCAGTGCCGTGCTCGGCCCCTGGGCGGGTCAGCGGGTTGATCGCCTCGGCGGCCGCCGCGTTTTGCAGCACTCCAATGTCTTGTTCGCCATTGCGCACATCGTGCTCGCCACCGCGCAGGGGCCGGTCAGCTTGGCACTCGGCTGGCTGCTGCTGGGTGTGGCGATGCCCTTCGGGCTCTACGACGCCGCCTTCGGCACGTTGGTGCGCCTCTACCGTGAAGACGCGCGCCGTTCCATCGTCGCCGTCACCCTCATCGCCGGATTCGCCAGCTCCGTTGCCTGGCCGCTCACGCACTTCGTCGAGCAGCGCCTGGGCTGGCGCAATGCCTGCCTGATGTGGGCCTGGCTGCATCTCACCGCAGGCCTGGCCCTGCATCGCTACGGCCTGCCCAATGTCATCGCGGCGGCACTGCACCCGGCAGCCGACAACGCAGCCCCGCCGGTCGCACTCAAGCCTCAACTGATGTGGTTGCTCGCGGCCATCTTCGCCGCCACCGGCTTTGTGTTTGCAGCCCTTGCCGCGCACCTGCCGCGGGTACTCGAAGCTGCGGGTGCCAGCACCACGGCAGCCGTCGCAGCGGCCTCACTGGTCGGGGCGTTCCAGGTCGGCGGCCGGGTGTTCGATGCGCTCTGGCTCAAGCGCCTGCATCCCCTGGTGAGTGCCAAGCTGGCCACCGCCCTGCATCCCCTCGGCGCGGTGCTGCTGCTGCTGTTCGGTGCGCCGCTCGCAGCCGTGTTCACCGCGCTGCATGGCGCAGGCGTGGGGCTGATGACCATCATCAAGGGCACGCTGCCGCTGGCGCTATTCGGGCCGGCAGGCTTCGGTCAGCGTGCGGGTCTGCTCGAAGCACCCTCGCGGGTGATGCAGGCGATCGCACCGGTGTTGTTCAGCCTGCTGCTCGATGGCTTGGGGGGGCAGGTGGTGTGGATCACCGGGGCGCTGTCGCTTGCCGCATTCGCGGGCATCTGGTGGGTGCAGCAGTTGATGAATGCGGTGGCCGCCACCACGCTCAAAACAGACCCAGTGCCAGACCCGCTGCCAAGGTCTGTCCCAGATCCGAACAACGGCTGAGTGCGGCGGCGTCGGGCTCGCCGCGCACGATCAACGGCTCGGCAGCCTGCTTCCATTGATAGCCGAGCGCGATGCGTTCGAGTGCTGCCACCGCACCACGGCCATCGTCGCCTGCGCTCACGAACAGTGCCCAGGGCAGGCCGATGGTTTTGCCCTCGGCGGGGTAGTAGGTGCGGTCGAGAAAATCCTTCATCAGGCCGCTGAGATGGCCAAAGTTCTCCGGCGTGCCGAGCAGCAGGCCCTCGGCCCAGAGCAGGTCGTCGATGTCGGCATCGGGTGCGCGCTTGATGCGCAGCTCGACCTCATCCGCAAGTTGCGCGGCACCTCTGGCAACGGCTTCGGCGAGCTGCGCGGTGCGCCCGCTCTGGCTGTGGAAGACCAGCAGCAGGCGCTTCACTGCGGCGGCAATTTGTCGCTGAGGGCCTCACTGAAGCGATCAGCCACTGTCGGCACCAGCGCATTGCACTGCTGAACCAGCACGGCCTCGGCAGCCGGTGAGGATTGCGGCGCGTTGCCATAGGGCTTCAAGCCATCCTGCCCGCCACGCGGAGCGTAATGGCAGGCCCAGACCTCGGCCGCCTCGCAGCGCGCCACACCGCAGCCGAGGGCCGTCGTCGCCTCCCAGATCACCTGCAGGTAGGCGCCGCACTGGCTGCCGAGCGTGTTGCGGCAACGGTGCGTGGTGTGGTCGTACTGCTGGCCTTCGCGCACCCAGCGTTCGGCAGCCTCCGCCGGCGTGCGCTTGGTGCCAGAGTAGGGCGCGCTGCCATAGGCGCGGAAGAGGTTTTGCCCGGTCGTCTCGCGGCGGGTCGGGTCGGGGTCGTAGCGCAGCTTGCAGTCTTCGCGCGCGAGCTGGTCGGCCCACTGCTGCGCTTCGAGCGCCAGCGTGTCCGACCAGCGCAGTGCGGCCACGCCGACGGCACTGCGCGCAGCGTTGTGGGCGGCGAGCATGCCGCTGAACTGGGCGGGTTCGTCATCGGCATGCAGTGGCAGGCAGACGATGGCCGACAGCAGCAAAGCAGACAGCGAATGAGTGATGCGCATGGACGAATCCCGGCTTGGAACCTGCCTCAGTTTGCCACCGTGACGCAGGCCTTGCGCCGTGCGACGCTTGGCGCACATGAATCCAGTAGCCACCACCCGCGAGGCCTGCATCACACTCGATGCAGGCGATCCACTCGCATCGTTCCGCAGCCGCTTCAGCTTGCCCGCCGACACCATCTATCTGGACGGCAACTCGCTCGGCGTGTTGCCCGCCGCCACACCCGCACGGCTGGCACAGGTGATTGCTGAGGAGTGGGGCCAAGGCCTCATCCGCAGCTGGAACGCCGCACAGTGGGTTGATCTGCCGCAACGGCTGGGCGACAAGCTCGCCCCGTTGATCGGTGCGGCAGCGGCCACGACGCGGGTCTGTGATTCCACCTCGGTCAATCTCTTCAAGCTGCTGGCCGCCGCACTCCTGCAGCGGCCGGGACGCACGGTGATCGTCAGCGAGGCCGACAACTTTCCCACCGATCTCTACATCGCCGAAGGCTTGAGCACGCTGCTCGGCCAGCAGCACGAGCTGCGACTGGTGGCAGCGGACGAGATCGCAGCCGCTCTCGACGAGCGCACAGCCGTGCTGATGCTCAGCCACGTCAACTACCGCACCGGCCGCCTGCACGACATGGCCGCGCTTACTGCGACTGCGCATTCCAAAGGTGCCCTCACGTTGTGGGACCTCGCGCATTCCGCTGGCGCGCTGCCGGTGAGGCTGGCCGAGACCAAGGCCGATTTCGCCGTGGGCTGTGGCTACAAGTATTTGAACGGCGGTCCCGGCGCGCCCGCGTTTCTCTACGTCGCCCCAGAGCACCAGGCGCAACTCGCTGCACCGCTCTCGGGCTGGTTCGGCCATGCGCGGCCTTTTGCCTTCGAGAGCGCCTACGCGCCCGCGCCGGGCGTGGATCGCCTGCTGGTCGGCACGCCGCCGGTGTTGTCGATGAAGGCACTCGAAGTCGGCATCGAGCTCATGGCCGAAGTCGATCTGCTGGCGCTGCGCCACAAGTCACTGGCGATGAGCGCGCTGTTCGCCGCGAGGGTGGAGCGCGAGCTGGATGATTGCGAGCTGAGCCTGGTCAGCCCGCGCGAAGATGCAGAGCGCGGCAGCCAGGTCTGCCTCGCACACCCGCAAGCCTGGCCGGTGATGCAGGCGCTGATCGCGCGTGGCGTGATCGGCGATTTCCGTGCGCCGGATATTCTGCGCTTTGGCTTCACACCGCTGTACTTGAGCTACGCAGAGGTGTGGGATGCGGTGACGCATCTGGCCGAAGTGCTGCGCAGCCGCGAGTGGGATGCGCCAGAGTTTCACCAGAAAAACAAAGTGACTTGATCCATGACCAAAAAACTGCTGCTCGCCGCCGCCCTCGCCATGTCCACCGCCACCTTTGCCGCACAACCCATCACCTGGAAGGAAGTCGCCGCCATCCCGCAGCCGCCGGCGGGCGAGAAAATCAGCTACGGCGAAGCGCCGCAGCAGTTCGGTGAGCTGCGCATGCCGGATGGCAAGGGCCCGTTCCCGGTCGCGGTGCTTATCCACGGTGGCTGCTGGCTGGCCGCGTACGATTACCAGTACATCAACCCTCTGGCCGCCGCGCTCACCGCGCAGGGCATCGCCACCTGGACCATCGAGTACCGCCGCCTCGGTGACGCAGGCGGCGGCTGGCCCAACACCCTGCTCGATGTGGCGAAGGCCACCGACCACCTGCGCGTGATTGCCAAGACCCACGCCATCGACCCCAAGCGCGTCATCAGCATGGGCCATTCGGCGGGAGGACAGCTGGCACTCTGGCTCGGTGCGCGCCACAAGCTCACCCGGAAGAGCGACCTCTTCGTGAAAAAGCCGCTGGCCCTCAAGGGCGTGGTCGGCCTCGCGCCCATCACCGATCTCGCCAGCTACCGCGTCGGCCCGCCCGACAGCTGCAATGCCTCGGTCGATCAGCTCATCGGCGGCTCGCCCGAGCAGCATGGCGGCCGCTACGCGCAGGCCTCGCCGCTGGCGCTGCAGCCGTTGGGCCTGCCGCAGCGCTTGGTGCAGGGTGGCAAGGACCCCATCGTGTCGCTGGCTGCGGTCAGCGCCTATGCCGCTGCTGCGGGCAAGGCGGGTGACGATGCCAGCGTGATCGCCGACGAGACGCTGGGCCACTTCGACCCCGCCGTGCCGCACACCGCGCTCGGCGAGGCTGCCATCGCTGCGGCGCGGACCTTGCTGGGTATGCCTGCGCCTTAAGCCCTGGCTCAGGGTGCCTTGGTGCTGAGGATCGCCGTGAGGCGGTCCTTCCTGCCCTCGATGGGCGCGAGCGTGGGGTAGCGCAGGCCACCCGTGTAGCTGAGCTTCACCGTGCGGTAGTGGTCGAGATTCTTCAGCAACAGCTCGATCGGTTTCTGGTCATCCTGCGCCTGTTTCACGGCTGCCTTCAGGCGCTCGTTCTTGTAGCCCAGGCCGTTGACGGCGATGAGTGTGTCGCCCTTCGAGAGCCCGGCCTTGAAGGCAGGAGAGCCCCACACCACGTCGGCGAGGTTGGCGTCCTTCTCCACCACGATGCCGAGCGAGAAGCTGTAGTCGCTGCTCTTGTTGCGCTCTTCGATGCCCTTCACGTACTCGGTGGGCTTGTCGGTGAAGGCGAGCTTCCAGCCCGCGCGTTCCAGCCCCTTGAGCGGCGCGCTGGGGCCATGGCCGTCGAGGCGGCTTCTCAGGAAACCCGTCCAGTCATAGGGCGCAATCGCGCTCAATGCGGCGGTCACGTCCTCGAAGCGGAATCCGAGTGGTGCGAAGGCATCATCCTTGATGCCCGGCTGCGGGCCGAAGAAGGCGCGCGCGAAGTCATCCAGCCCGCGCGCTTCGCCTGTCAGCTCGCGCAGCTGGGTATCGACATCGAGCCAGATCAGCAGGCCCTCGTTGTAGTAGTCCTCGCTGCGCTGGTAGCTGGTGTAAGAGAGCGGGCGGCGGGCGGTGATGATGGGCTGGTGCACCGTGTCCTGCACGCTGCGCCAGTCGCGGCCTGGGCGGTTCAGGTCCAGCGTGGCAGCGATGTAGGCGATGGACTCGCGCGTGAAGGGCTGGCTCCACAGCCCGGTGCGCGCCGAGAGAACCTGGCCCCAGTACTGGGTCTGCCCCTCGTAGACGTAGAGCAGCTCGTTTTGCAGTGGCGTGTTGAAGTGGCCGACCATCTGCCCCGCAGGGCGGCGGAACTTGCCGACCCAGCTGTGGACGAACTCGTGCGGCAGCAGCGAGCGTTCGATCTGCTTCTTGTCCCATTCGGTGAAGTACTCCAGCGACACGCCGTTCTCGCTGCTGCGATGGTGCTCCAGCCCGATGCCGCTGAACTGCTCCGAGAGCGAGAGCAGGAAGTCGTAGCGGTCGAAGTGCCGGGCACCGAACAGCGCCTGCGCCTCTGGGACCAGCTTGGCGTGGGCGGCGAGCTGCGGCGTGGTGGCGAGCAGGGCGGCCTCGTTGTCGGCGACGATGCTGAGGTTCACTTTCGCACCCGCGAGATTGCCCAGAGGCACCTTGCGCATGTTCTTGCCCGCGAATACAGGTGAGTCCACCAGCACCTCCAGCGGCACCGGCTCGTAGCCGATGCGGTCACCGCTGCGGGCCACCTCGCTGAGCGCCGTGGCGGCGTCCCAGTCCACGGGCAGGGTGATGCTGGCCTGCACTCTGGTCTCCGCCATCGAGCGGCCGGCGGGGTAGAGCACCACGGCGTTCCATTGCAAGCCGACGATCTCCGGTGTGGCAACGATGCGGCCCTGTTCCTTCACCACTGGGCTCAAGTATTCGAAGGCCAGCTCAAGGCTCGTCACGCCCTGGGGCACCACGAGATTGAAGCCATAGATATCCAGCGGGTCGCGCGTCCACTCGATGCGCTGGCCATTGCCGGTGATGACAAGCCCCGCCAGCGACTCGATCGGACCGCGCGGCGCGTGGTTGCCGGGCAGCCACTGCGGGTACCAGAGCTTCATCGGGCCGGGCGTCACCGGCACCGTCTCGCGTACCTTGAACACGCGATGGTCGAGATCGGTCAGATCGACGTTGAGAGTCAAGGTGCCCTGGTAGTTCTCAGCCACAGCCGGAGCGGGCATCGCTGTGACGGGCGCTTGCGCGTGGGCCATGAGCGCGCTGCCCATGCACAGCATTGCGGCGGCGGACAAGTGGCGGCGTGAAGGCAGCATGTCGAGGTCTCGAAGGGCGATGGAAGAGTGTAGCCCGCAGGAACCGTTGCATTGCGGACCGGTCACATCCGCGTGGCAGTGCGACACTGCCGAACCCACCCAAGGAGTCACCACCATGCCCGGTAGTCTGTTCGGCGGCGGCAGCCGCACCCCGCTCAAGGATTTCCCCGAGCCCAAACTCGACGCCCCGCTCGCCGCCGCACCAGCTCGTGCGCTGGCCGTGCTGGCGGGTGGCTGCTTCTGGTGCGTGGAGGTGGTCTACCGCGAGCTGGAGGGTGTGAGCGAGGTGGTCTCCGGTTACTCGGGCGGCGACAGCGGCAGCGCCAACTACGAGGCCGTCTGCACCGGTCGCACCGAGCATGCGGAGGTGATCGAGATCGCCTACGACCCCTCGAAGATCAGCTTCGGCAAGCTCTTGAAAATCTTCTTCGCCGTCGCCCACGACCCCACACAATTGAACCGCCAGGGCAATGATGTCGGCACGCAGTACCGGTCGGCGATCTTCTATACCGATGCCGAGCAGCAGCGTATCGCCGAGGCCTACATCGCGCAGCTCGATGCCGCCAAGGTGTTTTCAAATCCTATCGTCACGCAGCTGGAGCCGCTCGAACAATTCTTCGAGGCCGAGCAATACCACCAGAACTATGCGGCGCTGCATCCGGGCCAGCCCTACATCGCCGGTGTGGCCCTGCCGAAGGTGGAAAAACTGCGGGCGTACTTCGGGGACTCGCTCAAGAAGACTTGAGTCCCCGCACATCACGGCATCGTCATGGCGGTTCAAGCCGGCTTCATCGGTGCCGCCCAAGGTGTGCTGCCTGCAAAGCCATGCAGGACAAGCCATTTTGGAGAACCCATGAATCCCTCATCCTTCATCGACGCGGGCCGAGACGACAACGGCGCTGCGATCCAGCTGCATTACCAGGATCTCGGCAGCGGCAAGCCGGTGGTGCTCATCCACGGCTGGCCGCTGTCGGCCGCGAGCTGGGAGCACCAGCTCAGCGAGCTGCCCAAGCATGGCCTGCGTGTGGTCGCCTACGACCGCCGCGGCTTCGGTGCCTCCTCCAAGCCCTGGAGCGGTTATGACTACGACCATTTCGCCGACGACCTCAAGGCCGTGCTCGACACGCTTGATCTTAACGACGTGACCCTGGTCGGCTTCTCCATGGGCGGTGGCGAGGTGGCGCGCTACATGAGCCGCCACGGCGGCGCACGCGTCAGCCGCTGCGTGTTCGTGGCTGCAGTGCCGCCGTATCTATTGAAGACCGAAGACAACCCCGAGGGGGTGCCGGGCGAGGTGTTCGAGGAGATAAAGGCCGGCATCCTGAAAGACCGTCCCGCCTTCCTCGCCGAGTTCTGCAAGAAGTTCTACAACGTCGGCCTCATCAGCAAGCCGGTGAGCGAAGAGACACTGTGGTGGTCGGCGAGCCTCGCCTATCCGGCCTCGCCGAAGGCGACGCTGGATTGTGTCGATGCCTTCTCACGCACCGACTTCCGGCAAGACATGAAAGCCGTGACGGTGCCGACGCTCATCATCCACGGCGGCGACGACCAGACCGTGCCGCCTGCGGTGAGCGGCGCGCGCATGGCCAAGCTGCTGCCGGAGGCGCATTACAAGGTCTACGAAGGTGCGCCACATGGCCTCAACGTGACCCACAAGGACGAGCTCAACGCCGACCTGGTGCGCTTCATCAACGGCCCCTGAACCTTTAGTTGTTCCCGCCTCACGAAAAAGGCCCCGCAGCCAAGAGACTGCGGGGCCTTTTTTTGCTTGTGCCGATTCAGTTCGCGGGCGGGTGAGCGTTCGCACGACGGCGTCGCAGCGCTGCCAGTGCCATCAGGCCGAGCAAAAGCCCGCCACCGAACGCGCCACCGCCGAAGCGGCCCTGACTACCCGTGCTGCCGTCCCCCGCGACGGGCGCAGGCGTGATCACCGGCGGTGTCACTGGTGGTGTCACAGGCGGTGTGACCGGCGGCGTCACCGGCGGTGCCGGATCGACGATCAGTTTGGGGATGGTGTAGGTCCAGATGCCGCGACCGAAGGTGGCCGCGAAGATCGTATCGGCCTCGTCCGCCGTCGCCTTCGGCTTGAAGCGCAGCATCGCCACCGGCACGTTGGGCAGCTGGTTGCCGAGCGGTGCCCACTTGGTGCCCTTGTTGTCGCTGCTGATGAAGGGGCCGAGGTCAGTGCCGATGATCAGCTGCTCGCCCGCCGCACTCTTGTGCAGCAGGATGGTGTTGGTCTGCACCCTTGGCAGGTCGCCCGAGATGTCGGTGAAGGTTTCACCGGCATCGGTGCTCTTGAACACCACGCCGGTGCCGATCTTTGCCGCGTTGGGGTCGAGGTGGCTGCCGGGCGGGCGCATGTTGCCGGTGTAGCCGGCGAGGGTGACGTAGATCGTCTTCGGATCGGCCTCGTCCATCTCCATGCCCAGCACCAGGCGGCTGTCGAGGCCGGCGGCAGTGGCGATGTGCCAGCCGTCGGCGGCACCCTTCTTCGGCGGCAGCGTGCCGCCGACATTGGTGGCGATGCCGTTGACGAAGCCGGTGTCGTTCGCCACCGAGCCGCAGTCACCGCAAAAGCCGACATAGGCCTTGCCGTCGTACACATGCATCGTGGTGGTGGTGCGGTTGACGTTGGTGAGGGGATTGGTGCCGAGGTCGAACACCGTATCCCAGGTGCCGCTGGTCACGGTCTGGGCATTGAGCGTGGAGAAGATCTGCCGCGCGCCCGTGAGCATGTGCTGGGCATCGAGCGGGTCCATCACGAACCAGTTGATGAAGTTCA
>JAZKHC010000055.1:0-21279 GCA_040385605.1 Pseudomonadota bacterium | reverse complement strand
CACGAGGCGACGACCAGCAAGATCGGCGAAGACCAGCTGTTCTACCTGCGCTCGCGCGGTGTGAGCGAAGAAGACGCGGTGAGCATGATCGTCAACGGCTTCTGCAAGGACGTGTTCCGCGAGCTGCCGATGGAGTTTGCGGTGGAGGCCGGCAAGTTGCTGGCGGTATCGCTTGAAGGCGCAGTGGGCTAAGCCATGCCAGAGATCAGCCGCTTTTTCGGGATCATCATCACGATGTATTTCAAGGATCATGCGCCGCCGCATTTTCAAGCCCGCTACAACGAGCATGAGGCGCTGATTGCCATTGAATCACTCGGCCTAGTCGAAGGTTCGCTGCCGCCAAAGGCGCTGAGCCTGGTGGTGGAATGGGCCAGCCAGCACCGTGAAGAGCTATTTGCCAACTGGCAGGGCTTGAGCACCGTCGGCAGCTTTCAAAAAATCACCCCGCTCGCCTGAGTTACCCATGCTCAAGCTCATCGACGCCAAACCGCTCGCACCCTATCGCCTGCATTTACAGTTCAGCGATGGGCGCAGTGGAATGGCTGATCTGCATGAACTCATTTCAGCGCCTGCACCTCATGCCTTCGTGGCCTTGAAGACCCAGCAAGCGTTCGAGCAATGCGGCATTGAAGACGGCGCTTTGCACTGGTCGAGCGAACTCGATCTAGCTCCTGAATACCTTTATTTCCTTACTTTCAAAGATGACGTCAGCTTGCGCGAGCAATTCAAAAGCTGGGGTTATCTCGCCTAAGAGAAACCATGCTAGTTATCGAAAATCTCTCTGCCGACATCGGCAGAAAATCCATCCTCAAGGGCCTGTCGCTCACCGTCAACGCGGGCGAAGTGCACGCCATCATGGGCCCGAATGGCGCGGGCAAATCCACGCTCGCCAAGCTGCTCGCGGGCCATGAGGACTATCTCGTCACCGGCGGGACCGTTACCTATCAAGGCGAAGACCTGTTGGCCCTCGCACCCGAAGTGCGGGCGCGCAGCGGCGTGTTTCTGAGCTTTCAGTATCCGGTCGAGATTCCGGGTGTGAGCAACACCACGCTGCTCAAGGCGGCACTCAACGCCAAGCTCAAGCATGAGGGCAAGCCGGACATGGATGCCGGCATCTTTCTCGCCTTCGTGAAGCAGAAGGTGAAGCAGGTGGCGATGGAGCCGAAGATGCTGCAACGCGGCGTCAACGAGGGCTTCTCTGGCGGCGAGAAGAAGCGCAACGAGATTCTGCAAATGCTGGTGCTGGAACCGACGCTGATGCTGCTCGATGAGACCGATTCCGGTCTCGATATCGACGCGCTGAAAGTGGTCGCCGATGGCATCAACGCGCTGCGCTCGCCCGAACGCGCCACCGTGCTCGTCACCCACTACCAGCGCCTGCTCGACTACGTGAGGCCCGACTTCGTGCATGTGCTCGCCGGTGGCCGCATCGTCAAGACGGGCGGGCCGGAGCTGGCGCTCGAACTCGAAGAGAAAGGCTACGGCTGGCTCGAAGCGGCATGAACTTCTTCGACAGTTGCCGCAACAGCCTGCCGCAGGACCAGCACGCGCAGCGCCTAGATGCCTTCGCGCGCTTCGAGGCCGCAGGCTGGCCGACGCCCGAGCTTGAGAGCTGGCACTACAGCGATTGGTCGGGGCTGGCCGAGCAAGCCTTCACGATTGCCAAGCCCGCGCTCGATCCCGTCTTCGCACTCGACCGCGCGCAGCCGCTGACGCTGGTCGCACTCGACCCGGTGCAAACGGCCACCAGCTTCGCGCTCGATGCCCTCAACCGCGCCTTCGCCAAACAGGGCGTGGACAAGACCATCGATGGCGTCGCCAACATCCCCTTCCTCATCACCCATGCCCTCGCGGGCGAGCAGACCATGCGCCACCTGCGGCATCGGCTGGCGCTCTCCGCTGGTGCTAAAGCCACGGTGCTGATCTGGGATGCACCCGGCGCGGGCGACAGCGACACGCTGCTTACCGCCGTGCTCACGCTCACGCTGGCGGCGGGCAGTCACCTGACGTTGATCCGCGTACAGGATGCCGACCCCAAAGCCACCCGCGCCCTGCATCTGAAGGCACACATCGCTGCTGACGCGACGCTGGAGATGATTCAGCTCGACTTCGGCGGTGCGCGCGTGCGGCAGGAAACCGAAGTCACGCTCGCCGAACCCAGCGCGCGTTTCGAGCAGACCGGCCTCGCGGCTCTCACCGGCAAGAGCCGCGTCGATCAGCGCAGCCACGTCTGGCATGCCGCCCCCCGCTGCACCAGCCGCAGCAGTGCGCGCTTGATTGCGGCGGCGCAATCCAAAGCCATCCTCAATGCCAAGGTGCAGGTGCAGCCTGGCGCGGCCAAGACCGATTCCGAAACGCGCATCGCCAGCCTGCTGCTGAGCGACAAGGCCGAGATCGACGCCAAGCCAGAGCTGGAGATCTACGCCGACGATGTGCAGTGCGCGCATGGCGCGACGTTTGGCCAGCTCGACGAGGATGCCGCGTTCTACCTGCGTTCGCGTGGCTTAGACGCCGCTGAAGCGCAGAGCCTGCTGACCCAAGCCTTTGCCCAAGCCGCACTCGATCGCGTGCCGCTGCCCGGCCTGAAGGGCTGGGCCGAGCAGCGCGTGAGCACCCTGCTGATGGCGAACGCACCATGACTTACGACGTAGAGCGCATCCGCGCCGACTTTCCCATCCTCAACGAGCGCGTGCGCGGCAAGCGCCTAGCCTATCTGGACAACGCCGCGACGACGCAGAAGCCGCGCGCGGTGATCGACGCGATCAGCCGCTATTACGAAACCAGCAATGCCAATGTGCATCGCGCGGTACACGAGCTGGCCGAGCGCGCCACGACCCAGTACGAAGGCGCGCGTGATCGCATCGCCCAGTTTTTCAACGCCCAGCGGGAGGAAGTGGTCTTCACGCGCGGCACCACCGAGGCCATCAACCTTGTCGCCTACAGCTTCCTGCGCCCGCTGCTGAAAGCGGGCGACGAGATTCTGCTCACTGGCATGGAGCACCACAGCAACATCGTGCCTTGGCAGCTCATTGCAGCGCAGTGCGGTGCCAAGGTGATCGCCGCCCCGGTGCTGGACGACGGCGCGCTCGATCTCGATGGTTGGCGTGGACTGCTCAACGAGCGCACGCGCTTCATCGCCGTGGTGCACGTCTCCAACACGCTCGGCACGGTCAACCCGGTGGCAGAGATCATCGCCGAGGCCAAGCGTCGCGACATCCCCGTGCTGGTCGATGGTGCGCAAGCCATCGCCCACATGAAGGTGGACCTCGCAGCCTTAGGCGCCGACTTCTACACCCTCTCCGCCCACAAGCTCTATGGCCCGACTGGCTTTGGCTGCCTCATCGCCAAGCGCGCGCGGCTGGATGCGATGCCCCCCTGGCATGGCGGCGGCGACATGATCCGCACCGTCAGCTTTGAAGGCTCGACCTGGGCCGAGCCGCCCTACCGCTTCGAGGCCGGCACGCCGGACATGGCGGGTGCCATTGGCATGGCTGCGGCCATAGACTATGTCGAAGCCATTGGCCTCGATGCCATCGCCGCGCACGAACATGCACTGCTCGAATATGCCACGCCGCGGCTGTTGGCCATCGAAGGCCTGCGCCTCATCGGCACCGCGCCCGGCAAGGGCGGCATCCTCTCGTTCGTGCTGGACGGTGCCAATCCGCAGGACATCGGCAGCATCTTGGACATGGAAGGGGTCGCCGTGCGCACCGGCCACCATTGCACCATGCCGCTTATGGCGCGCTTTGGGGTGAGCGCCACCACGCGGGCCTCTCTCTCGGCCTACAACGGCGCGGACGACATCGATCAGCTGATCGCCGCCCTCAACAAGGCAAGGCGTCTGCTGGTGTGAACGGCCATTACTGCTGCCAGCAGCCGGCAGGCGTCTTCACATTGCTCTGGTTCAGCGTCAGCGGGCTGCAGGCGGTGGAACCCTGCTTGTCTCTGGTCTGGCCCGAGGTAGCCGTGGCTGTTGCGGTCAGCGTGTAGCTGGAAACACCGGCATTGCTGATCGTATACGTGTAGTAACTGGAGCTTGCGGGCGCACCCATCGCAGTGGGGCTGGAGCTGTACGCATTGTTGTTGGCGCGAAATTTTTCTTGCTGCGATTGCATGGTGACGAGCGTGGCAATCGCATCGCCGCGCCGCGCCTTGCGCAAGTAGCTCTGGTAGCTGGGGATCGCAATGGCAGCGAGCACACCAACGATCGCCACCACGATCATCAGTTCAATCAGGGTGAAGCCCTTTATCTTTGGATAGCGCATTTTGTTCCTCGAGGCTGCTGCCATGACAACGATCCGATACGGCTTCGTGACCAGTGGGAGATTCCCGCCGACCAGCGAGAAGGCAGTGTGACGCAGATCGCCAATTCATTGAAAAGCTTGTTCATACTCAGATACTGTAGCTGGAGTCACGGAGACCTGGATGGGCGACAACACTGAAAAGGACGTTACCCGCAGAAAGACTCAGTCTGGAGTCTCGATGGTCGAGGTCATCATCGTCATGGGGATCGTCGGCGTGATGGCCAGCCTGGCGTTTCCGTCATTCAGCCAGATGTTCGCCCGCAGCCGCCTGCGCGCCACGGCCGAGCAGATTCGGGCTGATCTGAATGTCGCCCGTAGCGAGGCGCAAAAGCGCAATCAGACCATCCTGATGAACTTCACGATCAACGCCGACAACAGCTGGTGTTATGGCCTGACCACATCGGCCAGCTGCAATTGCACCGTCACCGACGCGGCCAACACGAGCTACTGCTTCCTCGACCGGGATGCTGGCGGTGTGGCGATTCCCTCCAGCGTCAGCAGCACGAATTATCGCGGTATCGCCTTCGTCGGCACGCCATTCACCGATCACAAGATCACCTTCAACGCCGTGCGCCCGATGCTCGAGAGCAGCAGCGTGACGCTGGTGTCCAGCGACGCCAGCGCCCGGATGCGCATCATCGCCAGCGGGCTCGGGCGGATCAGATTCTGCTCGCCCGATGGCAGCCTGGGCGGGTACCCCTCATGCTGAGCAGAGCACAGTCGCCCGCCCGGCAGACCGGCTTCACCCTGGTCGAGACCATGGTCGCCATGGTCGCCGGCCTGCTGGTGGTCGGGGCCGGTGTGGCCATGTTGAGCTCCACCTTTGGCAGCAATTCCAGCGCGTTGCGGATGACGCGCATGAACCAGGACTTGCGCGGCATCCTCAACGCCATCAATTACGACATCGGCAGGGCCGGCGCCTGGGGCCTGGCCACCCAGGTCGCCCAGGCCTCGAGCGAGGCAGACCTGCAGTTCAGCGGTACCACCGGCACCATCACCGCCTCTGCACTCAAGCGCAGCAGTGCAGTCCCGTACGAGGGATTCGCAACGCCGATGGACGCCACCGCCCTCACCGGGCTGACGCTCATCCTGATCATCCCGAATGCCTCCAGCGTGGCTACGCGCTACGAACTGAGCATCGCGGGCGTGACCAGCACCACCAGCCTGTCGCTCACCATACCCTCCGGGGTCACGCTGCCCTCACTGCAGGTTCGGGCCGGCAGCTGGGCCATTCTCAATCCGTTTAGGCCGATCACGGTCGGCGGCGGCAACTGCATTCTCTTCAGCTACGACCTCGATACCGACGGCGTATTCGATGCCAACGAGCGCTTCGGTTACCGCTTTGACTCGACCGACGGCGCCATCGAGTCAACGACCACTGCGACCAGCTGCACCGCAGGCTCGGCCTGGGAAAACGTGACGGATGAGAACGTGCTGCAGATCAGTGATTTTGCGGTGGCCCAGGTCAGCACGCCGGTGGTGGCGGTGCTCACTAGCAACCCGCCGTCGCCGACACCGCCGGCGACCTTGTTGAGCACGCAGGTACGCGAGTACTCGGTCGCGCTCAGCGGGCAACTGCGTTCGGATGCCGCGGCACAGCGAAACCTGCGAACGGTCGTGGGCGTGCGGAACCACCTGGTGGAATGAGAGCGACCATGGACATCTCAACGAGACGAATGCCCTACAGCCAAAGATTACAAGCGAGCCCAGCTCGCTCGAGGGGAGTTGCGGCATTGGCTACCTCGCTGGCGCTGGTCGTGGTGGCAACCCTCATCACCCTGGGCGCAGCCCGTGTGTCCAGCAATGACTTGCGCAGCTCCGGCAACGAGGTGCGCGGCCTGGAGGCGGCAACCATCGCCGACGATGGTGTCGGCCGCGGCATGATCTACCTGCGACAAAACGTCAAGCAGATCCGCTCGACAGCGGCGGGCGGCTGGATGAACGCATCGGCCCAGCGCTGGAGCGTGTGCACCGCCCAGACCACTACCGTGCCCTGTGGAGATGGCACCAGCAACCTCTTCGACAACACCTGGACCGCCTACTCGACGGTACCCAACCTCACCACCACCGGCGAGACCCTGCAGGGCAGCTTCGTCACCCACTATGTCGCGCGGGCCGCGACGGCCGGTGCGGCGACGCCCACCAGTGGTGTGTTCAACGTCATCACCGAAGGTCAGTCCGGCGACGGTCTGGGCAAATCACTCACCCGGCAGAGTCTCACCTTCCAGCCCTTTCTGGCCCATAGTCCGGATGCGCCGCTGATCGCGGCCGGCACCATCGGCCTCTCCGGCACCATCAGTGTCGTCGCAAACCCAAATGGCGGCGGTACCGGCGTGCCCCTGTCGGCCTGGTCCGGCACCAATATCTCGCAGGCTGGCTCGATGCAGAGCTGCCACGTTGGCGAGTACCTGACGACCGGCACGGTCTCGTCCACACAGACCGATGCTGCCGGCAATACCTTGAGTCTCTGCCCGGCCTGCGAATGCCCGAACTCGGCGGACCGCCAGATTACGAGCAGCGGGACCGAGGGGATCGACGTGCTGGATGTCGACGGCGGTGTGGGAGCCAACCCAGATAGTCCCTACTTTCCGCCCGATCTCTTCGAATACACCTTCGGTGTCAAGACGGCGGATTACTTGCGCGTAAAGAACAAGGCCCAGATCGTCACCGATTGCGCCACCCTCAGCAGCGCCAGTTCCGGGCTGCTGTGGGTCGAGGGCGACTGCGCGATCCCGTCCGGCAACGTTGTCGGCAGCTTCGCGGAGCCGGTACTCCTGGTGGTGTCCAACGGCACCTTCCGGATGAATGCGAACGGACAATTCATGGGGGTGATTTTTGCCTTCGCACATGATGGTGGCACGGTAGACGTCCGGCTCAACGGTGGCCCCACGCTTTATGGCTCGATGATTTCCAACCAGACCATCGGGGGCAATGGCAACTACACCGCCCGCTACGACAAGGCCGTGCTCGACAACCTTGCCAATGCGCTGGGCCCGGCTTCGGATATCAGCCAGATCGCTGGCAGCTGGCGCAATTACTGATCACGACGTTCAAGGACTTTCCATGGCCACGCTCCCTACCCTGCACACTGTCCTCCCGCGGCCTAGTACCCAGCGAGGCTTTGGCATCGTCGAAGTGCTGGTGGCCCTGCTGCTGGTCGCCGTCGGTGTGGTGGGCCTGGCCCGCTTTCAGGGCGTGTTTCTGCGCGATGGCAACATGGCCAAGTCGCGGGCTGTCGCCTCGCAGCTCGCCCGCGAGAAGCTGGATGACCTGAAGTCGTTCACGCAGCTGGATACCGGTGCGGCCGGAGTCTTCGGCTACGGCGAAATCGGTACAAACACCGGTGGTTCCGAATGCACCACCACCGCACCCAATCCCCCGTGCGCGGCCATCGGCACCCTGCGCTTGGCCAGTGGTACGGTCGCGGTCTCCAATACCAGCTACAACCGCAGTTGGACTGCCAGCCCGCGCTACTACTGCGCCGTCAACGCGGCGCCCTCTGCCACCAACTGTGCGGGCGCGGCGGCAAAATCCCGCCCGGACTTTCTCGCACTCCGGGTCACCATCAGCTGGACCGACCAGGACAACGTCGCCCAGACACTTTCGCTCGATGACGTGGCGGCTTCGATCGACCCCAACTCGGTGGCTTCCTCCCTGATCTCGGGTACCACGGCCGCCTCGCCTACGGTCCCCTACGTTCCGGGTCTGGCGCCCAACGTGATCGCCATCGACATCGGCGGCTCGCAGCGCAAGGAAACCACCAACCCGACGCCGACACTCAACCGCAGCGGCCAGAACATCATCAACACCATTGCGCGCTACGAAACCATCCGTTTCAGCAGCGCCAGCAACACCATCACCCGAGAGGAGTTCGCCACCCTCAACTGCCTGTGTACCCAGAGCGGCTCCGGCCAGGGCTACAACATGCAGAACCTGCTGGTGGCCAAGCGGGTCGGCGCGCCGGCAGACCGCAACCAGGCCCCGGAGTGCGCCGCTTGCTGCCGCGATCACCACGACGACCAGACCTGCAACCCGGCCACCAGCGCCGGCAAGAACAGTTGCTACGACCCGTTCCGGCCTGCGAGCGACTACACCAGCAACGACCACAACCATTACAACGCCAACGGCGAGGTCGCCAACGCGACCGGTGCCACTTACCGCGAAGCCTGCCGCATGAAGCGCGTCGACGGCACTTTCCGCGTCGACCAGGACTGGAACCTGACGACGCTCTCGCTGATCCCGGAAAGCTTCTTTTTCAGCAATAACGCCGTCAACACCACCAACGTCACCAGCTACTCCAACTATGTCCGCGACTTCGTGGCGGCCTATCTCAGCGGCGGTACCGCCCCCAGCAAACCCTGGCAGGTGGCCTCCAACATCAACCTGAATGCCAACCGGCCCTATGCCGCGCGGGCGCTCTACATCGATTACATCGACGACACCGCCAAGGCCGCCTTTGCGGCGCGGATCGCCCGCAACGATGCCACGGTGTTCCAGGAAATCCCGTTCTACGAGGTGAACCTGACCAAGCTGGCGCAATGGAACACCGCCAACGCGGTGGTTGCCACCGTGCGCAACGATCAGCTGGTGAGCGAGTTGTCCGGCCAGAACCTCTACACCCGCGGTGTTGCCACCGGCCGCAGCTTCGGCGTCACCAACATCAATACCTCGACCACCGCCGGCAATGCCGGTGTCATCAACGAGTTCATCACCACCGACCCTCACGACGGCTCGGTGGTGATTTCCGACACCCACGAGGTCACCGTGCCGGGTGCCAACCCCGTCATCAGCGGCTCGATCTCGCCCGTGGTCAGCACGGTCGTGCTCACCGCGAGCAACGGCGGCAGCTGTTCGTACGCGACCGGCAACTACACCTGCTCGGTGCCCTTCAACTGGGACGGCACCATCACCCCGGCTGCCGAGGGTTACATCTTCACCCCGGCATCGCGTACCTATGCCGACCAGATTGTCAGCCTGCCCTCGCAGAACTTCACCTCGGCCGTCAGCACCACCCAGTACACCATCAGCGGCACGGTCACGCCGGCCTTGTCCGTGGTCTCGTTTGCGGCCACCACGGGTGCGAGTTGCACCTACACCAGCAGCTCGGGGGCCTACAGCTGCAGCGTGCCCGAGGGCTGGACTGGCACGGTCACGCCCTCGGCCAGCGGCTACAGCTTTGCGCCGGGCCAGCGCTCGTACACCAACGTCGCTGGCAATCAGTCGACGCAGGATTTTGCTGCGACGGTGGTTGTGAGCAGCTTCACCATCAGCGGCACCATCACGCCGGGCCCGACCACCGTCACCTTCGCGGTCAGCCCGGGCGGCAGCTGTAGCTACGCCGGCAGCGGCACGGGCGGCTACTCCTGTACGGTGCCGAGCGGCTGGAGCGGCAGCATCACGCCCTCGGCCAGTGCCCGCGTCTTCACGCCGACCGGCCGCAGCTACACGAATGTGACGGCCAACGTCACGGCGCAGGATTACAGCGACCAGGTGGCGAGCTTCATCATCTCCGGCAGCATCGCGCCCCACACCTCGGGCACGACTGTCAGCGCCACCAACGGCGGCGGGCCGTGCACTTACACCGCGGGTTCTCCGAACGGCAGCTACAGCTGCACCGTGCCCAACCTGTGGAGTGGCTCGGTGATCCCGACCGCGACCAACAAGACCTTCACCCCCTCCAACCGGGCCTACACCAACGTCACCAGCGATCAGCTGGTGGAAAACTACGGTGTGACCGATGTCGCCAGCATCAGCTTCACGCTGTCGGGAACGATCTCGCCAATCGGCCGCGACAATGTCGCCAGTATCTCGGCTACCAGCGGCGCCAGCTGTCCGACCCCGACCAGGGCGGTTGCAAGCTGCACTAGAGACTGCACTTTCAACTACGTCTGCACGGTGACCATCAGTTCGGGCTCCACCTGGAGTGGCACGCTCACGCCCGGCAGCGTCGGCAGCAACGGCAGCAAGACCTTCAGCCCTGCAACCCGTTCCTATTCGAGCATCAACAGCGACCAGACCCAGAACTTCACTTGCAGCGGCGGCGGTTGCTGAACATGGCTCGCCGCCCAGCACGCGGGCGGCGAGTAACGGCTGATCAAGGCGCGTCTACGCGGTGATCAAACCGAGCAGGCGCGTGGCGGAAGCCGGTGCGAGGGTCAGGCCGTTGCGGTAGTGACCGGCATTGAGATAGAGGTTGCTCAACTGCGGATGGCGGGCAATGGTGGGCATGCCGTCCGGGCTGCCGGGGCGCAGCCCTGCCCACTGGGCTTCGATCGGGTACGCCGCCAGCGCCGGCAGCAGGCCAAGCGCAAACGCTTGCAGTGACTGCCGGGCCGCCTCGGTGGTGCGGGCGTCGAAGCCGGCCTCCGGCTCCAGCGTGCTGCCGACCAGGATGCGGCCATCCCGGCGCGGGATGAGGTAGTGATCTCGATCCAGCACGATGGTATCGAGCACACCCGGCTCGGCGCGGAACAAGAGCATCTGGCCGCGCACCGGTGCAATTGACTGAGGCCAGTGCAGCGGGGCCAGCAGCGGCGTGCTCCAGGCACCGGCGCAGACCACCACGACATCCGGGCAGTCGCCAGTTGCTGCCAGAGCCACCCGATCCCCCTCGATCCGTAGCGCTTGGACCGGCGACTGCTCCTCGATCAGCACGCCCAGTTGCCGCAGGCGCAGCGCCAAGGCTTGGCACAGGCGTGGGCTGCGAAGCTGTGCGACCCAGGGCAGCCAGAGTCCACTAGCGTCACGCCCGAGCGCCAGCGGGCAGCGCCCATTCCGCACCGGCATGTTGTGGTCGCCGGACCAGTCGGCGGCGGCAGCCTGTTCGGCGGCATGCTCGCCGTCTGGGTCGAGCACCCACATGCCACTGGCGGTCCACTCGGGATCGATGCCGGTGGCCTCGGCGAGTTCGGCAGCGATTGCCGGGTAGCTGCGGATGCTCTCGGCCGCGAGCGACCACACCGCCGCCGTGGCCTGCCAGGGCGGCAGCGGTGACAGGATGCCGCCAGCCGCCCAGGACGCTGCACCCATCGCCGCAGCCGCCACCTGATCGCGCTCGATCAAGGTGACCTTGAAACCCGCATCGGAGAGTCGCCATGCGGTGAAAAGGCCAATGACACCGCCACCGATGACGATGGCCGAACGGGGGGCGCGGGCAGGATTCATGGGCGCGCAGCATACCGGCCTGCGGCACCGTCAAAAACCCGTGCCGTGCGTCAAGGCGCTGACACCTTCCATCCGGCATCCGTGCCCTGTCTTTCAGGCGGGCTACAGCAGCTCGGATGCACGTGCTAAAACAAGGGTCGAGGAGATCGTCATGCGCCGCGCCGAAGCTGGATTCACACTCATGGAATTGCTGGTGGTGATCGCCATCGCGGCGGTGCTCACTGGTCTCGCCATTCCCAGTTTCCGCACCAGCATCAACAGCGCCGAGTCCCGCGACGCCGCCACCTCGTTCTATTCGGCACTCGCCCGCGCCCGCTCCGAGGCCATTGCCCGCAATGCCGAGATCCACGTCTGTGCGCGCAGTGTCACCAACCTCAACACGGCGACCTGCTCCAACGGCAGCGGGGCAGCAGCGGCCTGGCGCAATGGCTGGATCGTCTACCAGGGTGCGTCGCCCACCGACGTGCTGCTCATCCACGAGCCGATTGCCGACCAGCTGCTGCTCGGCGGCGCAGCGGGCAGCCTCACCTTCCTTGCCAGCGGCGGCGTCAACGTGGTCGCCAATTTTGATCTCTGCCGAGGTACTGGCGATGTCAATGGCCGCCGTATCAGCGTCTCGCGCAGCGGCCGCGTGGCGCTGGAGCCCAGGTCGTGCTGAGCCAGCGCGCCACGGCCGGCTTCACGCTGGTGGAGGTGATGGTGACGGTGTTCGTCGTCGCCATCGGCCTGCTCACCGCCGCCGGCTTGCAGGCGATATCCAAAAAGGCCGCGTTCGATGCCCTGCAACGCACCACCGCGAGCGTGATCGCCCAGGACATGCTCGAACGAATCCGCGCCAATCCCACCATGCAGGACAACTACGTCCTTTTGGGTGCCACCGTGAAAGCACCGATCACCGGGGTCACCTGCGGCGGCGGCACGGACTGCTCGCCGCTGGAACTGGTCAGCTACGACCTCTCGCGCTGGTGGATGAGCCTCGATGGCGCGGCCGAGACCATCAGCAGCGGTGCGACCACGGCCAATGCCGGCGGCCTGCGCTCGCCCGTGGGCTGCATCAGCCAGAACGGATTGGTGCTGAACGTGGTGGTCGCCTGGCGCGGCCTGAGCGCCATCCGCCAGGCCAGCGATGGTGATGATGACGACCCCACCAGCGACACTTGCGGCGAGACCGAAGCGGCGTATGAAAAGACCGGCACCCAGAGCTACCGCCGCGTGCTGCGCCTGCAAGCCCACATCCGCTGACATGAAAACCTTCACGACATCAAACCGCATGCAGGGCCTGACCTTGGTCGAGCTGATGATCGCGCTCACCCTAGGCCTGATCGTCATCGCCGCGCTGGTGGCGGTGTTCATGGGCAGCAACCGCAATTTCCGCCAGAACGAGGCGCTCGCCACCATGCAGGACAACGCCCGTTTCGCGCTCGATGCCCTGAGCCGCGACCTCGCCATGGCCGGCTACTGGGGCGGGGTGCGGGCGATTGATGCCGAGATCAGCGTGCGGGTGTCGGCGGCAGCGGCAGCCGCCGTCGCCAAGGCCTCGGCCACCGGCGACTGCGGCCCCGCCACGCAGGCGGCGAGCTACCACTGGCTGTTCGATGTCGCTACACCGCTGGTGTTCCGCAACCACACGCTGGGCACCGCCACCATCAGCAACGACTTCCGCTGCCTGCTGCCCGCCAACATCCAGCCCGATACCGACGTGCTGATGATCCGCCGCGTCTCGGCCGTGGATGCCCTACCCCCCATCGGCGCAGGCCTCGCGGCCAACCGCTTCTATGTGAAGACCAACCGCAACATCGCCTCGCTGTTCCGCGCCACCAGCGCCACCTTTGACCCCACAGGCCCGCTCGACTGCCCCGACAGCGCGGGCCTGAGCACCGCCTGCAAGCCGACCGAGGCCACGCCCACGCAACAGGTCTACGCCTACACGCCGCAGATCTACTACATCCGCAGCTACCTCAAGAGCAACGCCGACGGCACACCCATCTACGACGGTCTGCCCATCCTCTGCCGCCGCTACCTCAACGACACCGACACCACCCTGGACTACCCGGCGATGGTGGAAGACTGCCTGGCCGAAGGTGTGGAGAACCTGCAAATCGAATGGGGCATCAGCAGCGACGGCAGCACGGTGCAGAACTACGTCGCCAACCCCACGGCCGAACAGCTCTTGCAGGCCCGCACCGCGCGCATCCACATCCTGGTGCGTTCGACGAGCAAGAACGTGCAGGCCAGCAACGACGTAAAGAGCTACGTTCTCGCCGACCTCGGCACCCCTAACGCCTGGACGCCACCGGCCGACAGCCCGCCCGGCCCCGTGCTGCGCCGTGCTTTCACCACCACCGTGCAGCTGAAGAATCTCTAGCCATGAGCCCGCACTCCCTCCGCAGCCGACAGACCGGTGCCGCCCTCGGCATCGCGCTGCTGATCCTGCTGATCATCACCATCCTGGGTGTCGCGGCGGTGCGCGCCACGCAGGTGGAGCTCAAGCTTTCGCAGAATGCCGAGAGCCGCATGGCGGCGACGCAGGCGGCGCAGTCGATGGTCGCTTTCGTGAGTGACCCCACCAACATGCCGGTCAACGACAACCTCGGCCATCACGTCTGCGTACGGGCCACCGGCGTCACCGTCGTGCCGGCTTGCGATAGCGCGACCACCACCATCGTCCTCACCGGTATCTCGGTACCGCTGCTGAAGCATGGCTATGCCGAGGTGCGGCGCGAGCAGCCGCTGTTCGTCGAGGTCAACGTGCTGCGCGCGCTGGGCTCCGAGCTGAGTGCCAAGAACTACGACTTCGCACGCTTCACCGCCACCGGCGGCTACGACCGCAGCAGCGACGGCATGAGCGCGGCGGAAATCACCGAAGGCATCTTGAAGCTGCACAGCAAGGTGGCGGGCGTTCATTATGAGACCGAGTAAGGAGCACAGACCATGACCATCGCAGCCTCATTGCGCCTTGCATTCGCAAGCCTGCTGCTGGGCTGTGCTGCGGTGCTGAACCCGGCCCATGCCGACGATCTCGACATCTACACCGACCCGACGCCGCTGCCCGCGCAGGCCCCGCTGACGGCATTGGCGATCGACCTCAATCTCACCAACCCCAGTACCGTGGTCTGCGACAACGTGCTGCTCAACACCACCTCGGCAGGCTGCATCAAGATCCAGGGCACGGTTTCGGTTGCAGAGCTGTTCACCTTGCTGGGTGTGCCGCTGCCGATCATCGGCGGGCTCAATCCCACCACCTTGATCGCTGATCTCAGCAGCAGCCTGCGCACCATTCTTGCCACCCCGCTTGGGCTCACGGCCTCGCTGTCGCTCACCCAGCAGCAGGTGTTCGTGCTGGGCTTGCAGCAGATTCTCACGTCGCTGATCGACACCCGCCTGACCATCATCCTCAACCACAAAAACGGCGGCGGGCCTGCCCCCGGCACCGGCGCCTGCGCGTTTGAAGACCTCGCCAGCATGCCCTTGCTGCGGCAGAACACCCCGGCCTGCAGCAATGGCGCCTACCTGTTCGCGGGGCTCACCAACCTCTCCGATCCCATCCAGCTCACCACACTGGTCAGCCGCATCAGCACCGCGTTGCTGCCCAGCGTGCTGGCCTTGCCGGGCCAGAGCGTATTCGCGGCCAACCACCCGTACCAGACCAAGGAGATCTACGTCGAGCTCGCCAAATACCTGCGCGGCGACGCGATCTTCAATGGGCACCTCGGCTACTACGACTACGGCGACAACGACCCCAACACCAACCTCAATGCCAGCTTCCCGCTGCTGAGCTGGGACAGCAATGCCGAGCAGGTCGGCAACACCACCTACAAGTCCGGGCTTGCCACCTACCCCCAGGCCTGCAACATCAACCTGATCCACCTGCAAGCCACCAATGCGGCAGCGCAGGACGACTCCGATGCCGCGCTGAAGGCCCTGTTCCCCGAGGCCGATGCCGACCTCAACGGCACGCTCACACTTTCAGAGCTGGTCTCCTCCGCCGAGACCAGCGGCTTCGTCTTCGGCACTGATGACCGCCGCCGCATCAAGTCGCGCTTCATCGTGCAGGAGAACCTGTTCACTAACGGTGATCTCTCCGAGCTCGACAAGATCGGTGCCCTCGGCGGCAATGTGGACAGCTACACCGACGTGCTCGGCCTCTTGGGCCGGGGGCAGGACATCGCCGGCGCGCTGATCGAGCCGCTCTCGGTCGATACCACCCTGACCAGCCTCAGCATCGCCGCCAGCCGATCCACCAGCACCGGTGCGCTCACGGCGGCGTATCTGCCCGTGTTCCGCGCCGATCCCGAGCAGCGCCCGGCCTGGCCCGGCAACCTCAAGCGGTTCAAGCTCAGGGAGCGCACGGTGCCGCCGGCGACCAATGCCGGGCTGTTCGATGTGGTCGATGCCCGCGATAGCGGCAGCGGCAGCGTCGTTGCAGCACTGGGGGCCGATGGTCGCATCCGCGACAAGGCGCTCAGCATCTGGACCAATACCGCCAAGCTCGGCGGCAAGGCGGAGGATGGCCCGGTGGCCGATCTCGGTGGCGCGGGCCAGAACATCCCCGGCTTCGTGTTCGGCGGCGGCGGCACACCGGGACGCAGCAACAGCAGCACGACCCGCAAGCTCTACTACGACTCGAAGCTCGCCACCGGCAATGTGCTCTGTGGCGATCTCGGCACTTGCGGCAACCTGCACCCGGATGACTCCGGCGTGCGCACCGAGTTGCAGGCGGCAACGGCTGCGACCGCCTACATCGCACCGGTCTCGACCTGCGCCACCTCCTGTGGCGTCGCCGCCACCGCCTGCGGGCTGCTCTGCACCACCAGCCAGACGCTCTGCACCACCGGCTGCACCACCACGGCCGCCGCCTGCAACCTGCTCTGCCTGCCCGGCGGGCTGGGCAACAGCTGCCGCACCAGTTGCACCAACGCGCAGAACACCTGCAATACCGGCTGCTCGACGACCGCCACCACCTGCAACGGCAATTGCGGCAGCACGGAGAGCATGTGCCTCACCAGCTGCGGTGCGAGCGTGAGCAGCCGCGATGCCGATACCATCACCCGCGAGCTGCTGCTGCATGCGCGCGGCTACGACGTTGGCACCAAGACTGCACCTACGGGCAGCGGTGGCGGAGCATCGCCGACCAACAGCGGCATCACCAGCCGCCCGTGGATGCTCGGGGCAGTGCTGCACTCGCGCCCGGTCGCCATCAACTACGGCAAGCGGGGCGGCAGCAGCACCGACGTGGTGCGCGTGGTGTTCGGCTCCGCCGACGGCGTGCTGCACATGATCGACGACGCCACCGGTGCCGAACAGTGGGGCTTCATGCCGCAGGCGGTGATGGGCGCCTTGCCGACCCTGCGCGAGAACCAGGCCGGCACTGCCCTACCCTATGGCGTCGATGGCTCGCCGCTGGTGCTGATCAGAGACAAGGCACCGACCACCGGCGCGCTGGCCAGCCGTGTCACCGGCATCATCGGCGACGTCACCGGCACCGACGGTGATCGCGTGCTGCTGTTCTTCGGCCTGCGTCGCGGTGGCGCTGCCTATTACGCGCTGGACGTGACCGACCCCGACGCCCCCAAGCTGGTCTGGCGCATCGGTACCGACGGCCTGCTGCGCGCGGGCCAGAGCACGGTGGATGCCGGCAGTGCCGCACTGTTCGCGCCGCTGGGCCTGGCCTTTTCGACACCGCAGGTGGCACGCATCGCGGTGGACCTCGACGGCAACCTGGGCACCACCGCCGATCTCTCCACCCGCACCGTGCTGGTCTTCGGCGGCGGCTACAACGGTGGCCGCAATGGCGCGGGCACCAAGATCGGCAAGGACTTCAACAACTCCCGCAACGCGCTGGCCAGCGCCAAGGTGGGGCTGGACGACGGCAGCGGCAGCACCGATCGTGGCAACGCCATGTTCATGATCGACGCCGCCACCGGCACGATGATCTGGCGCGCGGTGCGCAGCAGTACTGCTTCGGTGGTGTACACCGCCAGCACGCGCAGCTACGCACACCCCTTGCTGGTGGACAGCATCCCCTCGGATGTCACCGTGCTCGACACCGACAACGATGGCCTGAGCGACCGGCTCTACGTGGGCGATACCGGCGGCAGGCTCTGGCGGGCGGACTTCCCCGGCGTGCTCACCAGTGCCTGGACGATCACGCCCGTCGCCAGCGTCGGGCGGCACAACAGCGGCAGCAACACGCTCGCCAACGACCGCCGCATTTTCTTTGCGCCCGACTACGTGCCGCTGCGCAACAGTCTCAATCGGCAGGGCACCGACGTGATCCTGTTCGGCACCGGCGACCGCGAAGACCCGCTCAACCTTGACACGCAGAACTGGTTCTACGCCTTCCGCGATACCGATCTGGTCAGTGGCAAGCTGGCGAGCGAGATCATCACGACCGAGGCGGCGATCCCTCAGCACGCCGCGGGCTTCAGCAATTTCGACCTTGTCGGCTCGGTGAGCGACATCACCGCTCTCAGCACCTCGGGGTATCGCTTCCAGTTCACGCGCACGGGAGAGAAGTTCTTCTCCTCGCCAGTGACGCTAGAGGGCACCTCCACCTTCACCAGCTATGTGCCGCCCGACCCGAGCGTGCCCACCGCGCGCATCTGCACGCCCACCGAGGGCGTGTCGCGCCGCTATTCAATCGGCGTGCGCAACGGCAAGTTCGTGGTGGTGAACAACGTCACCTCAACAGGCCGCGATGTGCCGCTCTCCACCGGCCTGCCCGGCGAGATCAACGTGCTTACCGGCCGCAACCTGGCGGCGGGCGGGCAGGTGCTCTCCATCCCGGGCCGCGACACCTACCGCGCCAGCTGGCGTGAACGACTGGGCGAGACGCAGAAATGAAACCGCATTCCAAGGTTCGGGGCTTCAGCATCATCGAGCTGCTGATCGTCATCGTCATCGTCAGCATCCTCGCCGCCATTGCCGTGCCGAGCTACCAGGAATACGCAAAGCGCACGCAGCGCACGGTGGCCAAGGCCGCCCTGCTGGAGCTGATGAGCCGGCAGGAGAGCTACGCGGTGGACCACAAGGGCTACGCCGCCGACTTCGAGCGGCTGGGCATCGGCGGCAGCAGCAGCGATGCCATCAACATCGCCTACGTCAACGGCGACGGCAGCATCAGCCGCAGCAACACCAACGCGCTCTACAGCCTGGCTCTGCACCAGAGCCCCGCAGGCACCCCGATGAGCGCTATCTGCGCCTCGCTGAGCAGCTCCGGGCCCACGATCACCGCCACCGCTTTCAGCGTCAGTGCCACGCCGCTGCGCACAGACGGCGATGCGCGTTGCGGGGTGCTGTGTGCCTCCTCGCGCGGTGAGCGCGGTGCCGCCGGCGCGGGTGGCGTGGCGGACTGCTGGCGTCGCTAGCTACTTGTTTTGCGTGGCCGCTTCGCGCACCGCGCGGCGCAGCGCGGGCGGCAGCGAGAAAATGATGTGCTCCTCGCGCCCCGCCAGCTCCTGCGGTGCGATGCCACCCAGGGTTTGCAGCCGCGAGACCACCTGCTTCACCAACGTTTCCGGCGCGCTGGCACCGGCCGTCACACCAACCCTGCCCTTGCCAACAACCCACTGCGGGTCGATATCCTCCGGCCCGTCGATGAGATAAGCCGGCGTGCCGAGCAGCTCGCTCAATTCGCGCAGGCGGTTGGAGTTGCTTGAGTTCTTCGAGCCCACCACCAGCATCACCTCGCACTGGCCAGCAAGCTGTTTCACGGCGTCCTGCCGGTTGGTGGTCGCGTAGCAGATGTCGTCCTTGCGCGGGCCCATGATCAGCGGGAAGTGTTGGCGCAGGGCGTCGATCACTTTCGCGGTGTCGTCCATCGAGAGCGTCGTCTGCGTCACGTAGGCCATGTGCGCGGGATTCTTGATGGCGAGCTTGGCGACATCCTCCGGCGTTTCCACCAGGTGGATCGCACCCCCGAACGAGGTGTCGAACTGCCCCATGGTGCCCTCCACCTCCGGGTGGCCCTCGTGCCCGATGAGCACCACCTCGCGCTTCTCGCGCGCATACCGCTTCACCTCGATGTGGACTTTCGTCACCAGCGGACAGGTGGCATCGAACACCGTCAGGCCGCGTGCTTTCGCGGCCTCGACGACGGAGCGTGCGACGCCATGCGCCGAAAAAATACACGTCGCGCCCTCGGGGATTTCGTCGATCTCCTCGACGAACACCGCGCCCTTGGCCTTGAGGTTTTCGACCACGAAGCGGTTATGCACAACCTCGTGCCGCACATAGATCGGCGCACCGAGCGCATCGAGCGCGCGTTCGACGATCTCGATGGCGCGGTCGACACCGGCGCAGAAACCACGGGGATTGGCGAGGAGGATTTGCATGGGATCAGCTTATCGCCTTTGCGCCGCCGCGCTTCCATTCCAGCAGCATGTCGAGAATGAGCAGGCCCGCACCCACTGAGATGGCCGCATCCGCGACATTGAACGCGGCGAAATGCCAGTTGCCGACGTAGAAATCCACGAAGTCGGTGACATGACCCAGCCGCACGCGGTCGATCACATTGCCGATGGCGCCGCCCAGGATCAGGCACAGGCCCACCGCCGTAAAAGTCTCACCCTGCCGGTGCTTGTTGAGCCAGGAGAGAATGCCGAGCGAGACGATGGTGGCCAGACCAATGAACATCAGCTTCGGTGCCTCGCGGAACATCGAGAACGCCGCCCCTGTGTTTTGCAGATGCACCAGATTAAAGAACGGCATGATCGGCTCGCTGCCGTAATGCGGCAGGCGCGCCTCGACCCAGAGCTTGCTGAATTGATCGAGCACGATGGTGAGGATGGAGAGGACAAGCCAGCGGAAGTTGGTGTTCATTAGAAATACCTGCGGGTTTCGCCCGGACCTTCGATGTTGGAAACGCAGCGGCCGCAAATGGTTTCATGACCGGCGTGCGTGCCGACGTCTTCGCGGTAGTGCCAGCAGCGGTCACACTTTGGGTGTACCGAAGCAATCGCCGTGATCTTCAGACCCTGGCTTGCATCAGCCAGCTTCACCGCCGAAGTCTGCAACCAGAAGCGCAGCTCATCACCCGTAGCTTGCAGTGCGGCATGCACAGCGCCATCAGCAGCAATGCTGACTTCGGCCTGCAAGGACGAACCGATACCGCCGCTGGTGCGCAAGCTCTCCAGCTCCTTGCGCATGGCTTCTCGCACGACAATGAGTTGCGCCCAATCCGCGTCGTCACTCTGGACAGCCGGGAATGACCACCAGCCCTGCACGAACAGGCTGGCCGAACGATCGCCCGGCAACAAGCGCCAGATTTCATCGCCAGTGAATGACAGTACCGGCGCAATCCAGCGCACCAGCCCTTCGGCGATATGTAGCAGCGCGGTCTGGGCCGAGCGACGCGCGACCGATTTCTCCGGCAGCGTGTAGAGCCGATCCTTCAGCAGATCGAGATACAAGCCGCCCAAGTCGTTGACGCAGTAGTTGTGCAGCGTGTGATAGACGCGGTGGAACTCGCGGTCGGCATAGGCCGCCTTGATCTCGCCCTGCACGCGGGCGGCTTCGCTGATGGCCCACCTATCCACCGCCACCATGTCTTCAGCAGCCACCGAGTCGGTCGCCGGATCGAAGCCACTCAGGCTGCCCAAGAGATAGCGTGCGGTGTTGCGGATGCGGCGGTAGGCATCCGCCGTGCGCTTGAGCAGGTTATCGCTGATGGCGATTTCGCCGGAGTAGTCCGACGAGGCGACCCACAGCCGCAGCACATCGGCACCCAGCGTGCTGATGACCTTTTGCGGCGCGACGACATTGCCCAGCGACTTGCTCATCTTGCGGCCCTGCTCGTCCACCGTGAAGCCGT
>JAZKHC010000054.1:0-30426 GCA_040385605.1 Pseudomonadota bacterium | reverse complement strand
CGATCCGCTTCGTCTCAAGGCTCACCGATTCGATGATCGGGCCTCTGACGAAGGGGATCAGCCGCTGCAAGGGCTTGCCTTCTTCATCCAATGCACCACTCGCGTCGCGCACGATCAAAATGTCCTGCGCGCCGTTGTTGGTGAGACCGATGACCTCACCCAAATCTGCACCCTCGCTCGATTGAACGGCCATACCAACCAGATCGAACCAGTAAATCTCGTCGCCTTCGGGCGGTGGCATCGCCGACCTTTGCACGGCAATCTCGGCACCCACCATGCGAGCGGCTTCGTCACGATCCGCGACCAAACCACACTTGGCATTGTGAATCTGAGCCACCAGGCCCGCGCCGTGGGTCTTGCCCTCGAAGCGGGTGGCAACCTTTGCAGCGCCCGGAAAACCGATGAACCACTCGTCGTAATCCAGGATGGCGTCAATGGGCCTGGTGGAAGAAACGATCTTCACCCAGCCCTTGATGCCATACACCCCGGCGATGCGACCCAGCGTCACCAGACGGTCGCTGTGCGCATCACCAGCCGACATGCTTAGGCTGCCGGAGCAGCCGTCACGGCAGGCAGGCTCTTGACCAGGAAGGCGACGCGGTCGGAGACCTGCGCGCCGGTCTTGACCCAGGCTTCAACCTTGGCGGTGTCGATGTGGCACTTCACTTCCTGGCCACGGGCGCTGGGATTGAAGTAGCCCAGACGCTCGATGAACTTGCCATCGCGCGAGCTGCGGCTATCCGTCGCAACGACGTGGAAATACGGGCGCTTTTTCTGACCAGCGCGGGCGAGACGAATCTTGACCATGTTTGCTATTCCTACTGACACGAAGACGGGGACGGCGTGCCACGCAAATGGCTTCCCCGACCCAAAAGGGCGCGAAGTATAGCCAGTTCGGGGCGAAAAAATAAGTCTTTGGCCAGCAGCGCGGTTCGGGCCACGAAAAAGCCCAGCGGCGCACGCCACTGGGCTCGATGCAGACCGCGCGCTTCAACCGGCCGTGAGGCAATCCTTCATGAAAGCTTTGCGCTCATCACCCTTCAAGGCCTTTTCCTTAGCGTCGGCATTGCAGGCTTTCATCTTCGCCTTCTGGTCGCTGGTGGGCGCAGGCGCAGGGGTGGTGGACCCTTCTGAATCGGGCGCGCCACCGGACAGGCAGGTCTTCATGAACGCCTTGCGGGCATCGCCGGCCAGCGATTGCGACTTGGCTTCGGCGTTGCAGTTTTTCATCTTCGCGCGCTGCGCGAGCTGCTTTTCGCTGGGTGCTTTTTTCGCAGGTTCATCCTGCGCGTAGGCGGGCGCTGCGAACAGGGCAAACGCCGTAACCGCTGCGGCGATATAAGTTTTGATTGACATATGAACTCCCCAAGAGTGCGCGGACTGCGCGCTAAGAAAATAGCCAGATTCAGTGATCTTTGCCACCTTTTGCAGAGAGCTTTCAGCTTGGCGCACTCGCCAAAGTGAACGGATTAACAATCTTCAACTGCTTATCAATCACCAACCCCGCCTGCATATCTTCGCGGTAGAGCGTTTCGCACCCAGCCAGCAAAGCAGCAGCAGCGATCAATGAATCCCAATGCGATAAGCCGTAGCGAGTTGCCACCCGAATGGATTCCCGGATTGTCGTGCCATCCACAGGCACCACCTCGCAAAGATCGAGCAGGCTGGAGGCAATGTCGTGGGCTTCGGGCAAGGTGAAACGGTGCTTGCGCGTTAGCACGCTCACGGTTTCATTGACTACCTGCGCGCTAATGACTGGGCTGGCTTCTAGGATGGCTGCGGCGATGTGTGTCTTTTCGCCATCTGCTGACTCGGCGTAGACAACGATGTTGGTATCGGCAAAAACCCTACCGCGCATACAGGCCAGCGCGGTCGAACTTCACGGACTGGAAGCGGCCACGGTATCGGGCCAGCGTTGCAAGTGCGGCCTCGCGCTGAGTCTGGTTCACCGCCAACTGGCGTGCCTTGAGCACACCGACAAAACCCAACACTTCGCGCGCCTGCGTTTCAGGCAAGCCTTGCAACTCTTGGTAAATCTTTTCGGCGGTATTCATGGCATGTTTCTCAGCAGCGGAGGCCGCAATAAGTATGGCCCGCAAGCTGAAGGCTGGGTAGAGCGCACGGCTTGCCCAGCACGGCGGCGGTCTCAGCCCGCTTTAAACGCGGGGTTTATGCTTAACCTTTAACGCAGCCTGCGGCCCCAAGCAGATACGGCTGTGCGCTTCGAGACAAAACTCTGAATGCATCCGAGACAGATTTTTAGGCGGCACCATCGGTTGGCGCATCCGGCTCGGCGGCCACTTCCACTTCCGGCTCAAAGCGATCCACACCGACAATCCGGTCGCCCGCCTCCGGCTTCATGATCCGCACGCCCTGGGTATTGCGCCCCGCGATGCGAACCTCGTGCGAGCGGGTGCGGATGAGGTTGCCACCCTCGGTGATGAGCATCAGCTCGTGGCGGTCGTCCACCGCGATGGCGGCAACGAGATCGCCGGTCTTGTCGGTGACGGCCTGCGCGATCACGCCCATGCCGCCGCGCCCGCGCAGCGGGAACTGCTCAATGGGCGTGCGCTTGCCAAAGCCGAGTTCGGTGATGCTCAGGATGTCGAGACCGGCCTGCACCACGATCATGCTGATGATCTTGGCTGCGGCAGGCAGCAGGGCGGTCGATTCCTCCAAGCCTTCTTCGCCAGCATCTGCGCCTTCCTCCTCGGCAGCACCCTCGGCCACGCGCACCAGCTTCATGCCGCGCACGCCAGTCGCACCACGGCCCATCGGCCGCACGAGGTGCTCCTTGAAACGGATGACACGACCCGCGTCGCTGAACAGCAGAATGTCGTCGCCGCCGGTGGTCAGTGCCACCGCAATCAGCTCGTCGTCGGCACGCAGGTCGACAGCGATCAAGCCGTTGGTGCGGATGTTGGCGAAGCTCGCCAACACGGTCTTTTTCACCGTGCCACGGCGCGTCACCATGAAGATGAAGGGGCCGCTCTCGCTGGCCTCGTCCTGCTCGGCGCTGAAGCCTGAGATCGGCAGCACGGCGTTGATCTTCTCGCCGTCTTCGAGCGGCAGCAGGTTGTTGAAGGGGCGGCCTCGGCCACCGCGCGAGCCCTCCGGCAGCTCGAACACGCGCAGCTTGTAGGCCTTCCCATGCGAGCTGAAACACAGCAGCGTGTCGTGCGTGTGCGTGACCCAGAGTTTTTCGAGGAAATCTTCTTCCTTCGTCGTCGCCGCCATTTTGCCGCGACCACCACGACGCTGCGCCTGATACTCGCCCAAGGCCACCGCCTTGACATAGCCTGCGTGGCTCATGGTGACGATCATATCCGCAGGCTGTACCAGATCTTCGTGCGCCATGTTGAGCGCAGCGCCCGTGATTTCAGTGCGACGGTTATCGCCGAAGTTGTCGCGGATTTCGGTGAGTTCACCCTTCACCACATCGAGCAGGCGCGTCTCGCTACCGAGGATGTCGAGCAGGTCGATGATCTTGGCGATATAGCCCTTGAACTCCTCATGGATGGATTCTTGCTCCAACCCCGTGAGCTTTTGCAGGCGCATTTCGAGGATGGCCGTGGCCTGCGCTTCGCTGAGCTTGTAGAAGCCATCAATCAGGCCAAAGCCTGTTTCGAGTTCGACTGGGCGCGTGGCCGAAAGGTCAACCCGGTCCAGCATCGCGGTGACGAGGCCGGGGTTCCAGCCCTTGTCCATCAGCGCGATCTTGGCGGCAGCCCCGTTGGCACTCTTCTTGATGAGTTCGATCATCTCGTCGATGTTGGCGAGCGCAATCGCCAGGCCCTCGCTGACGTGCGCCTTGCGGCGCGCTTCGGCCAGGCGATAGCGACTGCGGCGAGTGACGACCTCGCGGCGATGGCGAATGAAGATATCCAGCAGCGCCTTCAGGCCCAAACGCTTCGGCTGCCCCTGGTCGAGGGCGACCATGTTGAGCGAAAAGCTGATCTGCATCTGGGTGAGCTGGAACAGATTGTTGAGCACTACCTCGGCGTTCTCGTCGCGCTTGAGTTCGATGACGAGCCGCATGCCGTCCTTGTCGGACTCGTCGCGGATGCCGCTCACACCTTCGAGCTTCTTGTCCTTGACCAGCTCCGCCATCGTCTCTTGCAGCACCTTCTTGTTCACCTGGTACGGCAGCTCGGTGACGATGATGGACTCGCGGTTCTGCCCCCAGGTCTCGAAGTGCGTGCGGCTGCGCAGCACGATGCGGCCACGGCCTGTTTCGTAAGCACGCACCATCTCGTGGGCGTCGAGTAGCAGGCCGTAAGTGGGGAAGTCCGGCGCGGGGATGAACTTCATCAAGCCCGCCAGATCGAGTGCCGGGTTTTCGATGAGGGCCAGGCAGCCGTCGATGATTTCGGTGAGGTTGTGCGGCGGGATGTTGGTCGCCATGCCCACCGCGATGCCCGATGAGCCATTGACCAGCAGGTTGGGGATTTTCGCCGGCAGCACCATCGGCTCGCTCTCGCTGCCGTCGTAGTTGTCCTGAAAATCCACCGTGTCTTCGCCGATGTCCGCCACCATCTCGTGGGCGATTTTCGACATGCGGATTTCGGTGTAGCGCATGGCCGCCGGGTTGTCGCCATCCACCGAGCCAAAGTTGCCCTGCCCATCCACCAGCGGGTAGCGCAGCGAAAAGGGCTGCGCCATGCGGACGATGGAGTCGTAGATCGCCGAGTCGCCATGCGGGTGGTACTTACCCATCACGTCGCCGACGATGCGCGCCGACTTCTTGAAGGGCTTGTTGTAGTCGTTGTTCTGCTCCTTCATGCCCCACAGGATGCGGCGGTGAACGGGCTTCAAGCCATCGCGCGCATCCGGCAGCGCGCGCCCCACGATCACGCTCATGGCGTAGTCGAGATAGCTGCGACGCATCTCGTCTTCGAGATTGATGTGGATGACTTCTTTGGCAAAATCGGACATGGGCGCTCGCTTTGCAGCGATTCTTCAAGTTATGTGGGGCAAAAAAGCACTTTTTGGACTGCGTTTTCTGTGGTGTTTTTTCGTGCGCGCGATTCTACCACGCGGCAGCCGTGAAAGAGCCGTTTTTGCTGGCTTCCGCCCCTCATGGCAGGTCAGGCCATCGCGGCCCCAAAAGTGGCGAAAACCGGACGTTTTGGCTGCCTAGCCGTTTTCAACACGTCGTTGTTGCTGTTCGAGCAGGGTCAAGGCCACGCGGTTGCGCAGGTAAACCGGTTGCATTGCGTCGGCAGCTTGCGCTTCGCCACGCTGGAAAACCGGCAGCGCAAGGGCAAGGGCATCCGCTGCCTGCGGCAGCGCCGCCGTATCAAGCTGGCTGATCTCGCAAGCCAGCCTTGTGCGCAGCAGGGCCTCATAGCTGCCCCAGCCCGTCCCTGCCGCCAGCCAGGGGCCAGGCGTGCTGGGCACCGGCACCGCGCCGGGCGCTGAGACCACAGCATCACCTGCCGCCTGCGCCAGACCATCGGCGGCGCGTTCATAGGCCTGGAAGTACACCTCACCCATGCGGGCATCAATGGCGACGAGCACCCGCTGCGCGCTTGCCGCGCTCAAGGCACCTTGCGCGAGCAGTGCCAGCGAAGACACGCCCACCACCGGCAGCGCATGCGCCAGCGCCACGCCCTTGGCGAAGGCAACACCGATCCGCACCCCCGCGAAACTGCCGGGGCCGAGGCCGCAGACGAGACCATCGAGCTGCGAGTAGCGCAGGCCTGCCTCTGCAAGCACCGCCGTCACGATGGGGATGAGGCGCCGAGTGTGGTCGCGGCCGACGATCTCGAAACGGGCGTGCACGGCACCTTCAACCCAGACGGCGGCAGAGCAGGCTTCGGTGGCGGTATCGAGGGCGAGCAGTTTCATCAAAATTCAACGTGGTTGTAAAAAATCTGCCGGTCGGCTGCAACAGGGCCGAAGCATGCTGACGAACACCTCACCGTCGGACTGCTACTGCATGCATGCCCAAGCCAAAACGCTCGCTGCGGCTGCGCGTGCTGAACCCGTCACCGGCGAACCCGTCTGGCTGCTGCTGGGCAGCAAGCAGGGCGACAATTCGCAGATTCTCGCACTCGCCGCGGCTTTGGGCCTGCCGTTCCGGCGCATCCAGCTGCGCTTCAACCTGCTGCACTGGCTGCTGCCCGCCATGCTGGGCCGCAGCCTTTGGAGTGTGAAGAACCGGGCAGACCTGCAAGGCCAACCTCTGCCCCGGCTGGTGATCTCCTCCGGCTTGCGCAGCGTGCCAGCGGCGCGCTGGGTGCAGGCCGAGGCGGCGGAGCGTTGCCATATCGTCCACATCGGCCGCCCCTGGGGGCCGTTCCGCTGGTTCGATCTGGTGGTCACCACACCGCAGTACGCATTGCCGACGCTGCCCAACGTGCATCACAACCTGCTGCCGATCCTGCCCGATGAGCGCTCCACTGCGGCGCTATCACCTGCATTGGCCGAACAGCTCGCAGCCCTCCCCCGCCCCTGGACGGTCGCGGTGCTCGGTGGCCACAGCCGCCCGCTGCGCTTCACGGTGCAGGCCGCCATACAGCTCGCCGAGCGGCTCAACCAAGCCAGCGGAAGCGTGCTGCTGGTCGGCTCGCCGCGCACGCCGTCTGCCTGCATCGAGGCCATACGTCCGCTGCTGCAAGTACCGCACGCGATCTTCCCCTTCGGTGCAGGCGAAAACCCCTACCCCGCGCTGCGCGCCGAGGCGGATCGCTTTCTCATCACCGGCGACAGCGTGCAGATGGCGGCCGAGCTGCTGGTCTGCGGCAAGCCGCTGCAAGTATTCCCGCTGCCCGAAGTGCCGGATGCGCTGGTGCGCCTCACCCGCGCCTGGCGCGATGCCGCCGCGCGCCGCAGCTGGCTGCGCCCTGCCTTCGAGTGGATGCGCCATCGCGGCTTGCTGTCCTCCCTGCGCGACATCGGCCTGTTCCACCGCCAGCTCGAAGCGGCCGGGGTGTATCAGCAACCGGATCTTGCCCGCGCCCTGCGCGCGGCGGAGAAGAAAGTGACCGTGCATCACGTCCAGCAGCTGCTGCGCGAAGGCAGCGAGCCGGCCGCCTTCGCCTTCAGCGAACTGCCGACAATGCCAGCTGCTGCCGCGCCGCAGTCAGCACTTCGTCCACTGTGATGCGTTCGAGGTGCCGCAGGCAGTGCGGGCACATGCCGTAGCGGGTGCCGCAGGCGTACTGCGCGCCGCCGGTGAGCTGGGTGTGAAAGGCATAGCCGGTGATGAGTGGTGAAGTGAAGCCGCCGTAGATCACCACCGCGCGCGTGCCGACCGCCGCCGCCGCATGGTGCAGGCCGCCCTCCGGCCCGATGTAGAGCCGCGCGGCCTTCAGGTACGCCATCGACTCCCGGAACGAGCGCGGCCGTATCTGCTCGACACCCTCCAGCGCCGGGCTGTCCGGCGCGCTGATCTGGTAGACCTTGATCTCCTTGCCCAGGCGCATCGCCACTTCGGCAAAGCGTTCCACCGGCCACTGCTTGCTGGGCGGCGCGCCCGTCTTGATGAAGGGTTCGAGTGCCACAAAGGGCTTGGCGGCCCACTCGGCCACCAGCGCCTCCTCCTCCGGTTTGAGCTGGATGGGTGCGGGCGTCGGGCGATAACTGAGCTGGTAGAGATAGCGCCCGAGCAGGCGTGTCGGGCCGAAGCCCAGGTGCCGCAGATGCCAGCGCCAGCCGAGCGCGCGGCGCATCGCGGCGTAGTCGATGTAAGGGCGGTGATGTGGGTAGGAATGCACCCATTGCACCCGCTCTGCTTGCGCGAGGTCGTTCGGCGTCGCCAGAAAATCCAGACCCCAGGAAAGATCAGGCTGACTCGCATCCAGCCGCTTTCCATCGCCGATGGCCACACGGCGCTTTTGCGGATCGCTCTGGTGCAGCGCCCAGGCATCGCCCAAGGCCATCAATCGGTCGCCATAGCTCATTTCTGAATTGTCGCCATGCCGCGTTACGGCGCGATGGCGCGCATCCAGCTTTCGGTCTCGGCGAGCGTGCCCAGCAAGGGCATGGGCGGCAAGCTCGCCAGCACCTTCTTGCCATAGCTTTTCGATTTCAGGCGCGGGTCGCACAGCATCAAAAGGCCACGGTCGGTCTCGTCGCGGATCAATCGCCCAACGCCCTGCCGCAGCGTCACGATCGCCCGCGGCAGCTGGTCGTCGTTGAAGGGGTTGCCGCCGGCCTGCTTGATGGCATCGAGCTTGGCATCCAGCACCGGGTCGCCGGGCGCGGCGAAGGGCAGCTTGTCGATGATGACCAGACGCAAGGCGCTGCCTTTCACGTCCACGCCTTCCCAGAAACTGGCGGTGGCGACCAGCACTGCATTGCCCGCCTCGACGAAGCGGCGCAGCAGCTCGGGCTTTGGGAAATCGTTCTGCGCCAGCACCAATAGCTTCGGCAGCGCGTTGCGCAGCAGGCCTGCATAGCTTTGCAGCGCGCGGTGACTGGTACAGAGCACGAAAGCCCCGCCATTGCTGGCCGCGATCACCGGCACCATCGCCTGTGCTGCGGCCCCGGTGTACATCGGGTCATTCGGCTCCGGCAGATTCGGCGGCAGCCAGAGCCGCGCCTGCGTCTTGTAGTCGAAGGGCGAATCCAGCTTGAGCTCGGGTGTGCCCTGCAAACCCAGTGGCACCGAGAAATGCTGGAAGTCCTTGCCTGCTGCCAAGGTGGCGCTGGTGAATATCCAGGCTCCGGGATGCGCCGCGCGCATCTCGGCAAAAGGGCCCGCCACTTCGAGCGGCGTGGCATTGAGCGCCCCGCCCCGGCCCACTGCCTCCACCCAGCGCACTTTGGCGTCGCGCACGTCCGGGTCAGCCACCACGAACCAGCGTTCCTGCAATTTCAGTGCACGTTCCAGGCAGCCTGAGAACTCAGCGCTGCGCTCTTCGAGTGGCTTCAGGCATTCAGTGACTCGCTCGATGCGCTCGCCCACCTCAATCACCACACCCGCGCAGCCGAAGCGGGCGTTGAACTCGCGGAAGCGTTCGCGCATACCGCCGCTCGCAAACTGCGCTTCGAGCCGTGTGGTGGCTTCGACCAGCTCGGTGAGCGCGAGTGTCAGGTCCGGCGTGTCGTTCCACTTGTCCACCTCGCTCGCGGTATCGCGCGCGAGCGCCTGCAACTGCTGGGTGGAGACGCGCTGGCCAAAGTGCCTGAGGGCCAGCTCCGGCAACTGGTGCGCCTCGTCGATCACCACGGCGTCGGCCCCCGGCAGCACGCTGAAGCCCTCCTGCCGGATCACATGGTCGGCAAACAGCAGGGCGTGGTTCACCACCACCAGATCAGCCGCCGCCGCCGCACGCCGCGCCTTCACCACGAAGCACTCGGCGAACTCCGGGCACTTGCTGCCGAGGCAGTTGTCGGCCGTGCTGCTGATGCGTGCTGCGAATATTTCGTCCGGCGCTTCACCGGGCAGCTCCGAAAGCTCGCCGTTGGCCGTGTCGCGGCCCCAGGCGGCAATCTCGGCCAGCCGCGCCCAGGCCTGCCGCGCACGCACATCCTGCTGGGCCTTACCGAGCCGGTGCAGGCAGAGGTAATTGGCGCGGCCCTTGAGCAAGCTCACGCGCAGCCTGGCACCCAGCGCCTCGCGCAGGCGCGGCAGGTCGCGGCCGAACAGCTGGTCTTGCAGGTTCTTGGTGCCGGTGGAGATCACCACGCGCTTGCCGCTCTTCAGTGCCGGGGCGAGGTAGGCGAAGGTCTTGCCGGTGCCGGTGCCGGCTTCGACGATCAGGTTCTCGCCGCTCTCGAAGGCTTGAGCCACCGCAGCCGCCATCTGCTGCTGGGCGATGCGTGGCACGAAGCCGGGGATCGCCTCGGTGAGAGTGCCGCCGTCTGCAAACAGTGCGGCAATGTCGCTGACCGGCATCAGGGGTCTATCAGGCGCTGCAGGTCTTCGCGCTTGTTCTCGGCATCGCCCGCACCCGCCTTGTCACCACGCAGCTTTCGCGCCTCGGCGATCAGCCGCCAGTTCTCGACATCGAGATAGGGATTGCGCTTGCCGAGCGAGATCGACTTCTTCGCCTCGGATTCGGCCTGCTCGCCCTGCTGGGTAAGGACGTGAAGCTGGCTCAAGGCCTGCCACACCCAGGCATTGCGCGGCTCGATGCGCAGCGCGCGTTCGAGCGAGGCACCGGCCTGGTCGGTGCGACCAGCCTTCAAGGCCGCACGCGCAGCCTTGACCAGCGAGATCACCGGGGCAGCCGCACCGCTGGCCTCGATGCTCTTCGGCAGATTGGGGTTCAACGGCGGGCGGGTGTCGGGCAGCGGCACCGGTTCGCCAGTGGGCAGGCCCGGCACGATCGCACCACCCGGCTGCATTTCTCCGCCAGTGACTGGCGTCTCGGGGGCCGGCAGCACCACGCCGGGTGCGGGCTGGTTGGCAGGCGGCACAGCGACACAGGCCACCAGCAACAGCGGCAGCAGGCTTGCAAGTTGGCGTAAGCGCATCGGAATTCTCATTGAAAAATATCCTGCAACCATTGTGCGGGCTGCTCGAACAGGCCCATGGCGCAGGGTGCCTTGTCGGTGGGCAGATAGCCTGCGATGTACGGCATGCTGGCGGCGCCCGCGCAACTCTCGTTGGCGACGAGGCCACTGCCGGGGTCGATCAGCGCCTCTTCCACATCGGCCGGCGGGCTGTCGTCGAGGCTCTTCACATTGAGATCGCGCATCAACCGGGCCCAGATCGGCAGAGCACCGGTGGCACCGGTGAGGCCGGTGGGCTTGTAGTCGTCACGGCCGACCCAGATCACCGCCACGTGGTCGGCGGAGTAGCCCGCAAACCAGCTGTCGCGCAGGTCGTCGGTGGTGCCGGTCTTGCCTGCAACCCGCACCGAAGGCGGAATGGCGCTGTAGGCGGCGCGGGCGGTGCCGAGTTCCATCACCTTTCGCAGTGCCCAGGTGGTGAGATAGACCGGGCCCTCCGGCAGGGTCTGCTTCACCTTGAAGGCATAGCGTTTCAGCGGCTTGCCGTCTTTGGTCAGCACCTCGCGGATCGCCGACAGCGGCGTCTGGTAACCCGAGGCGGCGAGCGTGTTGTAGACCTGTGCCACATCCAGCGGCGCCATGTCCACCGCGCCGAGAAAGATCGAGGGCAGCGCGGGCGTCTGGAAAAAGCCGGCACCGGCAAAAGCCTTCTGCACCTTCGGCACGCCGAGGTCGAGGCCGAGCCGCACGGTGGGCAGGTTGTAGGACTGCGCCAGCGAGAGATACAGCGGCACATTGCCGTGCAGGCGCTTGTCGTAGTTGGAGGGGCTCCAGCTCTTGCTGCCCGGCATCTTCACCGTGATCGGCTCGTCGGCGAGCAGACTGCCGACGTTGTAGCGGCCCGGCTCCATCAGTGCCGCGAGATAGACGAAAGGCTTGGCGAGCGAGCCGATCTGGCGTTTGGAATCGAGCGCGCGATTGAAGCCGGCGAAGCGGATGTCCCGGCCGCCGACGATGGCCTGCACCTCCCCGCCTTCGGCGCTGGTGACCACACCGGCGGCTTCGAGCGAATCCGCAGCTAGCTTGCGTGCTTTCTCCAGTGCGGGCAGATCGGCCACCAGACGTTCTTCCAGGGCTTCCTGCACACGCGGCCTGAGCGTGGTGAAAATGCGCAGGCCTTCGCTGGTCAGCGCCTCGTCCGGGTACTGGTCTTTCAGCTGGCGCGTGACCAGTTGAACGAAGGCCGGATACCGCTCCACACCGCCGCGCGCGCTGCCCGAGAGCCCCAGCGGCTGGGCTACCGCCGCATCAAGCTCCTCGGGACGGATCAGGCCGGCATCAGCCCAGATCTGCAACACCAGGTCGCGCCGCTCGCGCACGGCGTCGGGCCGGCGGCGCGGGTCGAACTGACTCGGCCCCTTGACGATGCCGACCAGCATGGCGAGCTCGTGCGGTTTCAGCTCCGTCGGCGGCTTGTTGAAATAGAAATTGCTGGCGAGACCAAAGCCGTGGACCGCACGCGAACCATCCTGGCCCATGTAGATCTCGTTGAGATAGGCCTCGAGAATCTCGTCCTTGCTGTAGTGCGTCTCCAGCAGCACCGCCATCAAGATCTCTTTGAACTTGCGCTTGAAGGTGCGCTCGCTGCTCAAGAAAAAGTTCTTCACCAGCTGCTGCGTGATGGTCGATGCCCCCTGCCGCACCTTGCCGGAAGTGAGGTTCTGGAACATCGCGCGGAAGATGCCGCGCAGGCTGATGCCGAAGTGGCCGTAGAAGTTCTTGTCTTCCACCGCCTGTAAGCCTTTGACCAGCAGCTCCGGCGCGTCGGCGAGCTTGATCAGCACCCGGTCCTCCCCGCCACGGCTGGGGTAGATGCTGCCGATCAGCATCGGGTCGAGCCGGGTCAGGTCCACGTCCTTGCCGGTGCTGAGATCGCTGATCGAGTCCAGCCCCGCCTTGCCGCCGCGCACCAGCATGCGGGTGGCGTTCTGCTTGCCATCCCAAAAACTGAACTCGCGGGTGGCGATGTCGATGGCACCCGGGTGCGCGACGAAGCTGCCGGGGCCTTCGAGTGCTGCCACCTCGCGGTAACCCAGCCGCACCAGCTCGTGCTGCAACTCGTCGAGCGGCAGGTTGAGGCCGGGGTAGAGCTCCTGCGGCGAGGCATACACCTGCGCGGGCAGCGTCCAGCGCACGCTCGAAAACCGGTTGCGAATCTCGCGGTCGAGCAGGGCCACCTTCACCGCCGCCCAGATCAGCAGGGCGCTGACCAGCAGGGCCAGCGAGATGAGTCCGTAACGGAGCAGAGATTTGCGGTCGAGGGGCGGCAGCGCCATGCGGCAGATTTGGGCGCGGCGGCCCCGTGTTGAAGTGGCGGCAGTCTAAAGAAAAACCCGGCTGAGCGCCGGGTCCTTTCACAGCATGACCTTGGCTTAACGGGCGTCGCTGGTGCTGCGCACTTCGCGCTCCATGTCTTCGAGCGAGATATGGCGGACGTCCTTGCCCTTGACGAAGTACACCACGTATTCGGCGATGTTCTTGGCGTGGTCGCCGATGCGCTCCAGCGCGCGCACCGACCAGATGATGTCCATCACCCGGCGGATGGTGCGCGGGTCTTCCATCATGAAGGTGATGCACTGGCGCAAGAGCGCCTCGTATTCGCGGTCAATGCTGACATCGCCCTGCGCCACGGCCAGTGCGCTCTCCGCATCCATGCGGGCGAAGGCATCGAGCGCATCGCGCACCAGCTGCGACACATGGCGCGCCATGTGGTGAATCTCGGGCAGCGGGCCGCCCTTGTGGTCGTGGTCGTTCGCCAACTCCTCGGCCATGCGCGCGATCTTGCGGGCCTCGTCACCCATGCGTTCGAGATCGGTAATGGTCTTGATCACCGCGTAAACCAGGCGCAGGTCGCTGGCCGTGGGCTGGCGGCGCGCAAGAATGCGGCTGCACTCGTCGTCGATGGCGACTTCGAGCATGTTCACCTTTTCGTCGCCCTTAATGACCTCGGCGGCGAGCTCGGCATCAGCCTCCTTGATCGCGCGGGAGGCATCGGCAATCTGCTGCTCGACGAGCCCGCCCATGGCGAGCACGCGCTGACGCACGTCCTCGAGTTCGGCGTTGAAGGCGCTGGAGATGTGGCTTTTGTAGGTTGGGGTGGTCATTTGCTGATCTCTAAAAGCGGGGATGGGGGTCTGGGTACGGGGTATGGGGAAAGTCGGTGGTGTTGTGCCCCGTACCCTGTCCCCCGCACCCGCTTCTCGCTGTTAGCCGTACTTGCCGGTGATGTAATCCTCGGTCTGCTTCTTCTCAGGCCGGGTGAAGAGCTTGTCGGTGTTGCCGAACTCGATGAGGTCGCCCACATACATGAAAGCCGTGTAGTCGCTCACGCGCGCGGCCTGCTGCATGTTGTGGGTGACGATGACGATGGTGAACTCGGTTTTCAGCTGGTTGATCAACTCTTCGACCTTAAGGGTGGAAATCGGATCGAGCGCGGAGCAGGGTTCGTCCATCAGCAGCACCTGCGGCTTGATGGCCACCGCGCGGGCAATGACCAGACGCTGCTGCTGGCCACCGGAGAGGCCCAGTGCGGAATCATCCAGGCGATCCTTCACTTCCTCCCAGAGGGCCGCACCTTTCAGCGCCCACTCGACGGTCTCGTCGAGCTGGCTCTTTTTGTTGATGCCGGCCAGCCGCATGCCGTAGGCCACGTTCTCGTAGATCGACTTGGGGAAGGGATTGGGCTTCTGGAACACCATGCCGACGTTGCGGCGCAGGGCGGAGATATCCACATCCTTGTCGTAGATGTTCTTGCCTTCGAGGTTCAACGCGCCCTCGACGCGGCAGCCATCGACCAGGTCGTTCATGCGGTTGAAGCAGCGCAGCAGCGTGGACTTGCCGCACCCGGAAGGGCCGATGAACGCCGTCGCCTTTTTCTTGGCGATGTTCATCGTCACTTTCTTCAGGGCCTGCTTCTGGCCGTAGTAGAGGTCGAGGTCACGCACGGTGATGGCGTAAGTCTCGTCTTCGATGCGCGAAGGCGCGCGGGAAGCATTCAGGGCGTCGATATCCATTGCGCGTACCGAGGTTGTTGTTTGAACGTTGGTCATAGATTAGCCCTCAAGCGCCTTGTATTTTTCACGCAGGCGATTGCGGATGCGGATCGCGGAGATGTTGAGCAGGATGATGACGAGCACCAGCAGGAAGCTCGTCGCATACACCAGCGGCCGTGCGGCCTCGACATTGGGCGACTGGAAGCCAACGTCGTAGATGTGGAAGCCCAGGTGCATGAACTTCCGCTCCAGATGCACGAAGGGGAAGATGCTGTCGAGCGGCAGGCTGGGGGCCAACTTGACCACGCCAACGAGCATCAAGGGTGCCACTTCACCCGCCGCACGCGCGATGGCAAGGATCAGGCCCGTCATCATCGCGGGCGAAGCCATCGGCAGCACGATCTTCCACAGCGTTTCGGCCTTGGTGGCACCCAGCGAGAGCGAGGCTTCGCGGATCGAGCGCGGGATGCGCGCCAGACCTTCTTCGGTCGCCACGATCACCACGGGGAGCGTGAGGATGGCAAGCGTCAGCGAAGCCCAGAGAATGCCAGGCGTGCCGAAGGTGGGCGCGGGCAGCGATTCTTCGTAGAACAAGCGGTCAATGTTGCCGCCCATGAAATACACGAAGAACCCGAGGCCGAACATGCCATAGACGATGGAGGGCACGCCGGCCAGATTGTTGACCGCGATGCGGATCATCTGCGTCACCGGGCCCTGCTTGGCGTACTCGCGCAGGTAGAGCGCGGCGAGAATGCCGAAGGGCGTGACGAACACGCTCATCAGCATCACCATCATTACGGTGCCGAAGATGGCGGGGAAGATGCCGCCCTCGGTGTTGGCTTCACGCGGCGGTGCCGAGACGAACTCCCAGAGCTTGGAGAAGTAGGTGCCGATCTTGGCGAACAAGCCCATCTCGTTGGGACGATAGGCGCGGACAACCTGCGAAAGATCCAGCTCTTTCGTCTGACCATCCACCGTCTTCAGCACCAGGCCATCGCGCTTCATATCTTTGCTGACGGCGGCCAAGTCCAGCCGCACTTTTTCGTACTGGGCGTCGTATTCGGCCTTCTTGCGATCCAGCTCGACGAAGGCTTCGGGACTGCCCTGCCGGGTCTTGCCCTCCAGCTCCAGGCGGCGGCTGCTCAGGCGGACTTTCTCAAGCCCGGCGTTGATCTGGCCGATCTCGCCGTCCTCGATGGAATGCAGCTTGTCGCGCAGCGTGTTGGCGCGCTCTTGCAGTGGTTGGTAGGCCGCCCAGGCCTCGGCGCCCGAGGCAATCACCTTGCCGTCTTCTTTCACTTCCGAGATGAAGCCATGGAAATTCCCCCACTCCATGCGCTCCAGCACCACCACATCGTCCGGGTAGCTGCGGTTCACGATCCACTCGTCTAGCAGATAGCGGAAGTCGGCACCGAGCAGATCGCGGTTCGCCACTTTCACCAGATCGCGGGTGTGGAAAGGCACGCTGTCGTCGAGCTTGGCGCCGGCAGACTTGAGGCGAGCGGTGCTGACCTCTTCGGAACTGACCATCTCGACCAGAATCGGGATCGCCGCCTCACCCGGTTCGGCGTACTCGGCCTTGAGCACATCGGCAGGCCAGAAGTGCGGCATGCCGCGCGCAGCGGTGAGAAACAGCAGCGACACGGTGATGATGAAGGCCACCGAAATCGCAGCGGCCGTCAGCCACACATAGGGCGCGCCGGATTTGATGTAAGCACTCGGCGTTTGAGTGTCTTTGGCGGTGAGGTCAAGCGTGTTGGTCTGGCTCATGGGATGCGCTCGATTTAGATGCTCTCGAACTTCTTGCGGAGCCGTGCGCGCACGATCTCAGCCAGCGTGTTGACGAAGAAAGTGAAGGCGAACAGCACCAGACCGGCGAGGAACAAGAGACGGAAGTGGGTCGAGCCGACTTCGGATTCCGGCATTTCGACCGCCACGTTCGCCGAGAGCGTTCGCATACCGCTGAACAAGCTCACGTCCGTCACCGGCGTGTTGCCGGTGGCCATCAGCACGATCATGGTTTCGCCAACCGCACGGCCTAAGCCAATCATGATGGCGCTGAAAATACCGGGGCTTGCGGTGGGCATCACCACGCCGACCAGAGTCTGCCAGGGCGTGGCACCGAGGGCGAGCGAGCCAAGCGAGAGATGCTTCGGCACCGAGAAGATGGCGTCTTCGGCAATCGAGAAAATGGTGGGGATCACCGCGATGCCCATCGCAATGCCGACCACAAGCGCGTTGCGCTGGTCGTACTTGATGCCCAGCTCGACATCCATCCAGGCCTGCATGTTGCCGCCGAAGGCCAGTGCCTCGATGGGCTTGGCAATGCCGAAGCAGAACCAGGTGACGATGGCAATCACCGGGATCAGCAAGACGCCCTCCCAGCCATCCGGCACGCGGTAGCGAATTTTGGCCGGCATGTTGAGCCACGCATAGCCGAACAGCGGCACGCTGACTGGCAGCAGGATTAGCAGCAGAAACACACCCGGTAGATTCGATTCGATGAAGGGTGCGAGCCAGAGGCCCGCCAGGAAACCCAGGATCACCGAGGGCAGTGCAGCGAGCAGCTCCACCGTCGGTTTGACGACCTGGCGCAGCTCCGCCGACATGAAGTTGGCGACGAAGATCGCACCCATTACCGCGAGCGGGATGGCGAAGATCATGGCGTAGAACGCCGCCTTCAAAGTGCCGAAAGCGAGCGGGCTGAGTGAGAACTTCGGCTCGAAGTCGGAACTTGCCGAAGATGACTGCCACAGCCACTGCTTGTCGTCGTAGCTCTCGTACCAGACCTTGCCCCAGAGTGCGGCGAACGAGACTTCCGGGTGTTCGTTGTGCACATCGTAGGCATGCACCTTGCCGTCCGCGCTTTCGGTGTAGAGCACCTGCGCGCGCGGGTTGAAGGTGACCTGACTCACCGGGCCGTCGAGTGCTTTCTCACTGTGGATGAGGCGCTTGGAGGTGGCGTAATACACGCTCACCTGGCCTGTTTCATCACCCACCGCAAAACCGCGACGGCGCAGCTCCACACCCAAGGCAGTCGGCTTGGCATTGCCCGGCAAGTCGAACTCGCGCACACGGGCAAGATAGAACTCCCCGGCTTCATTACGGGCGGGGAACCACTGCGACACCAGGCCGTTGGTCTGCGCCACCACGATGGAGATGCCACCGGAAAGATATTGTGCCGCACTGATCTCGCTGCCCGCCTCTTTTACCTCGACCAGCTTCGGCTCGGCCGCACCATCGAGCTTGTAGAAGGCGATCTTGCCAGCCTTCTGGTCGATGACGTAGAGCCAGGCCAGGAGCGGCTCGACCAGCAGCAAATCGGCATTGACGGCAGGCTTGAAGTTCTGCTCACCCGCCATTTCCACCGTTGTCTCGCCGGTGATGGCGTTCTCGTTGCGGGTGAAGGTCTTGATGTGGACATTCTTCGCCGCATCGACGCCGAACAGCATCTGGCTATCGCCGTTTTCACGCACCACCAGGTTCTGCGCCGCCTCAGGCATGAACGGCGTTGCGGCCTCGCCCTTGGGGAAGCGCACCGAGGGTGTGATGAGCTGCTTGTCGTTTGGATAGGTGATGTCGTAGCCGTGCGAGAACTGCAAGATCGAGCCATCGCTCAGCGAGGCGGCGAGTTCACCGCGCTCGGCGGAGACCTCGGTGACATCGACCACGGTCAGGCCATTCAAGGCCAGCTGCTGAGCGAGCCGCACGGCGCCCGTGTTGAGATCGAAGAAGGTCACTTCGCCGATGTCGGAGACGCGCATGGCGATCTCACCCTGCTCTTCCACGGTGGCGTAGAGCGTCTTGCCCTGCCCCGGCACGGCGTAGGTGGGGCGCGACTTGAACTCCGCCGGTGCAAACAGCGGGGCCACCTCGGAGAGCAGGTAGAAGAAGATCAGCAGCAGGGCGGCAATCACGCCCAGGCCGCCCACCCAAACCACCCAGCGGGCGGCGTTGTCCTTGAAGACACGGGCTTGGAAGGCGGAGCCACCCTTGGTGATGCTTTTGCCGCTGAAAACAGCAGGAGGCGTGGTGGTTTCGCTCATGGTCTGGCTCGTTTGTCTTGCCCTGGCGGGCAGATCCCTGCTCGTTTTCTTCAAGCGCCGACAGTCTAGTCGGCGCTTGAAGAAAACGCCCGGCTTGCGGCCGGGCGGTTTTGTAAAGCGGTGTGGCTTAGAACGACATCTGGGCGCGGACGGTGATGGCTTCCGGCTCGTCCGAGCCGGAACCGACGTCGGCTTCGGCGATGTAGTAGTTCAGCATGAAGCGGACGTTCGGATTGACGTACCAGTTGGCACCCAGGGTGATCTGCGAGCCTTCGCAGGTCTGGTAGCTGCCGGCCGCCACGCCGCCGAGGGAGCAACCGCGAGCCTGGGCATTGGTGGTCTCGTCGTTCTCGGAAGACTCGTAACGCACCACGGCCTCAACGGCACCGAAGTCGTTGATGGGCTTCGGCGTGCCGAAAGCACCGCGATCTTTCTTGTAGGCCTTCTTTTCACCGGTGATGAAGTAGCCAGCCTGCACGTAGTAGGCCGTCACGTCGATGTCCTGGTCCTGCGCGCCACCACCGATGTCGAAGCCGTTGTCGAGCGTCGCCATGGCGTATTCGGCCTGGGCGGTGAAAGAGCCGAAGGAGCCTGCGAGCTCGCCGTGGATGGTGTCCTGCGAGCCGAAGCCGCTGCCGACCGAAGCACCGGCATTGCCGAGGCCGAGAGCGACGCCGCGACGGCCACCGTACTGGAAGGTGGGGGCAGCGTTCAGCGAACCTGCGTCTTCACGATCGGTGCTGTAAGCCAGGCCGACGTGGAAGGTGCGGCCGTCTTCCGACATGGGGAACCAGTAGGCACGGCCGCCGAAGGAGTGGCCTTCGGTGCTGTTGGTGCCGTTCTGCAGGGTCGTGGCATGCAGGCCGTAGCCGAGGGTCTCGGTGTTGCCCTTGTAGAACAGGCCGGTCAGGAACTGGCGGCCGGCGTAGATGCCGGTGGCCGTCGTGTTGGGGCGCTCGATCAAGGTGATTTCGTTGGAGCTGGCGAGCTCTTCCATGCCGCGGAAGGGCTTGTGCTGACCGATGATGAGCTTGCCCGGGCCGGCCTTGGTGCCGATCCACATCTCGCGGAAGGAGCCGCCGGTGTTGCTGGAGGCGGTGAAATCGTTCTCGAACTTGTAGTCCCAGCCGTAGGCCTTGCCGGTGAGGGTCAGGTAGGTGCGGCGGAAGGCAGTGCCCCCGCGGTTGGCACCCGTTGCGGCGACGCCCGAACCGAAGGCGGTGGTGCCGATGCGGGCATCGGTGTCTTCCGAGAACGAGTAGTAGTCGAACTGGATGCGGCCGTTGACGTTGGCTTCAAAGCGACCGTCTTCGGTCTTGACCTTGATGCCACCAGCCGTGGTGGCTGCGTCTGCATAAACATTGCCTGCTGCGACTGCGAGCACGGCCAGTGCCGCGACTTTAAGAGTGTTGCTCACGTTGAATCTCCCGTTGGGTTATGAAGTGTTGCGCCTGTGTTTGTCGCTTTTTGGTGCGTCTGTTTTTTTGAAGCGGCTGGCTTGGGGGCGTCCCCCAAGCCAGCTTCAAGCAGCCCTTAGAGGTCTGCTTACTGGAGCTTCGCCAGTTCCTTAGCGGCCACTGCGGCCGGCAGAGCGACGTAGCCGTCTTTCTCGGTCACTTGCTGGCCGGGCTTGGAGAGCACCATCTTGAAGAACTCCAGCTCCATCGGGCTCAGCGGCTTGTTGGGCGCCTTGTTGACGTAGACGTAGAGGAAGCGCGACAGCGGATAGGTGCCAGCGATGGCGTTCTCCGGTGTGGCGTCGATGGCAGCAGCGCCATCCTTCTTCGCAAGCGGCACGGTGCGCACGCCGGCGGTCTTGTAGCCGATGCCGGAGTAGCCGATGGCGTTCAGGCCGCCAGCCACCGACTGCACCACCGAGGCGGAACCAGGCTGCTCGCCAACGGTGTTCTTGAAGTCACCCTTGCACAGCGCGTTCTCTTTGAAATAGCCGTAGGTGCCAGACACCGAGTTGCGGCCGTACATCTGCACCGGCTTGCTTACCCAGTCACCGGTGAGGCCGACATCGCCCCAGCGCTTGGCATCCTTGCCGCCGCACTTGCGGGTGGCGCTGAAAATGCCATCCACCTGAGCGATGGAAAGGCTCTTGATGGGGTTGTCCTTGTTCACGAACACGGCGAGCGCGTCGATGGCCACGCCGATGGCAGTGGGCTTGTAGCCGTATTTCTTCTCGAAGGCCTGGATTTCCTGGTCCTTCATCTGGCGGCTCATGGGGCCGAAGTTGGCGGTGCCCTCGGTCAGCGCAGGCGGTGCGGTGGACGAACCGGCACCCTGGATCTGCACGTTCACGTTCGGGTAGAACTTGTTGAACTCCTCAGCCCAGAGGGTCATGAGGTTGTTCAGCGTGTCGGAGCCGACTGAGCTGAAGTTGCCGGAGACGCCGGAGGTGGCCTTGTAGTCGGGGAGCGCAGCATCCACGGCTGCGGAAGCAGAGGTGGCGATAACGCCGGCAAACATGCCGAGCGCGACAGCAAAAGACTTCAGTTTCATTCGGGTACGCCTCTTCAAAAGTGGGATGCGCAGCGATGATTGCTGCTGGCGGTGTAGAGCTTATGAAAGGGGGGTGAAGGAATTGTGACAAGACGCCGTGGGCGCACTCACGCAGCAACCAAAGCCGCCGCCTTCTGCACCCGATGCAAGGGGAAATGGCAGATAAACGTGCTGCCCACCCCCAGCTCGCTCTCGATCTTCAACCGCGCCTCGTGCCGCTCCAGGGCGTGCTTGACGATCGACAGCCCCAAGCCTGTGCCGCCGCTGGCGCGCGAGCGGCCCACATCCACCCGGTAGAAGCGTTCGGTGAGGCGTGGCAGGTCTTCTTCGGAGATGCCGATGCCGGTATCGGCCACGCTGTAATGCGCCCCTTCGGCATCGACCCACCAGCGCACGCGGATGATGCCGCTCTCGGGGGTGTACTGGCAGGCATTGGAGATGAGGTTGCTGAAAAGGCTCTGCACCTCAACATCTCGGCCGAGCAATTGCAGGTCGGGATCAATCTCGGTCTCGAAGCGGTGCTGGCCCTTGCCGACGGCCTTGGCGTCTTCGACGATGCGCAGCAGCATCGCGGGCACATCGAGCACGTCGAGCCGCGCCTGCTGGCCATCGGCTTCGAGCCGGGCGAGTTTGAGCAGGTCGGCGATGAGGGCTTCCATGCGCTGCGCCTGCGCGCGCATCTCGGCGATGGGCGTGGCCCAGGGCTTGAGCGGGCCGCTGCTGTCGTCGCCCATCATGTCCAGATAACCGCGCAGTACCGTCAGCGGCGTGCGCAGCTCATGCGAGGCATTGGCGACGAAATCGCGGCGGATGGTGTCGAGCCGTCTCAGGTCGGAGACATCGCGCACCACCAAGAGCCGCTGGCCGCTGCCGTAGGGAATGATGCGGTATGACAGCAGCACGGCGGTGTTGATGGGCGATGGGGCCTCGACCTCGCTGCTGTAGTCGCCATTGCTGAAATAGGCCGTGAAGGTCGGATGGCGCACGAGGTTGGCGATGCGCTGGCCGGAGTCCTGGGGGCGCAGTCCCAGCAGGGTGCGACCTGCGGTGTTGAACCAGAGAATCTCGCCGCGCGCCGAGAGCACCACCGCGCCATCCGGCAGGGCCTCGGTCGAGGCCTGGAACTCGGAGACGATGGCGGCGAGGCGCTTCTTGCGCTTGCGGTTGCGCTTTTGCAGGGTCAGCAGGCTCTCGAACACCTCGCCCCAGATGCCCCCCGGCTCGGGCAGCTCGACCAGCTTGGGCGCGCCAAACCATTTGCGCAGCGCCGCCAGGTAGCGCAGGTGCATGACCAGATACAGCGCCAGCCCAAAGCCCACTCCCAGCAGCCAGTGGCCGAACAGGCCGCCAATCAGCAAACCGAAGAAGCCGCGCAGGGCAGCCTTGAAAATCTCTTGTTGCAGGGCGGCCGTCATGCCTGCGCGTGGGCGCGCTAGACCTTGTCGGAGAAGCGATAACCGGTGCCGCGCACGGTCTGGATCATGTTGTCGTAGCCATAGGGTTGCAACGCCTTGCGCAGGCGGCGAATGTGGACATCGACGGTGCGCTCTTCCACATACACGTTCTGCCCCCAGACCCGATCCAGCACTTGTTCGCGGGTGTAGACGCGCTCGGGGTGACTGATGAAGAAATGCAGCAGGCGGTATTCCGTGGGCCCGAGCTTGACCGGCTCGCCCTTGGCGGTGACGCGCTGGCTGGCGGCATCGACCTCCAACCCCGCCACCGACAGACGCTCTTCCACACCACCAGGCATCGCACGACGCATCACGGCCTGGATGCGGGCGATCAGTTCGGGGAAGGAGAAGGGTTTGCTGACGTAATCGTCGGCACCGATGTTGAGCGCGCGCACCTTGTCTTCTTCTTCGGCGCGGGCCGTCACCATGATGATGGGGATGTCCTTGGTGGTCGCCCCGTTCTTCAGCTCCTTGGCGTATTCCACGCCGGAGAGGCCGGGCATCATCCAGTCGAGCAAAATCAGGTCAGGGCGCGACTCGGCGATACGCAGGCGGGCCTCCTGGGCGTTGGCGGCGAGTGTCAGGCGAAACTCGGCGCGTTCGAGCGCGAAGCGCAACATGTCACGGATCGAGGCTTCATCCTCGACCACCAGAATCTGCTTGTTTTGCATGCCCATTCCCTGATTAAACGCTACGGATCAAGGTATTGGCAATGTGTGACAGCGACGTTAAAAACTTGTCATGTGTCAGCGGCGTGAACGAAAAATTACACGCGGCGGATCACCACACTGCCCGCGGAGTAGCCCGCGCCGAAGCCCGAGAGCAGGCCCACATCGCCCACCGCGAAATCGGCATGGTGCTTGTGGAAGGCGATGATGCAGCCTGCTGAACTGGTGTTGGCGTACTCGTCCAGGATCACCGGTGCTTCGATCTCGGAAGGGTCGCGGCCCAGCACCCGCTTGGCGATCAGCTGGTTCATCGACAGATTGGCCTGATGCAGCCAGAAGCGTTTGACCTCGTCGGGCTTGAGGCCGAGGTCAGCCAGATGCGTGCTCAGCAGCTCGGCCACCATCGGCACCACTTCCTTGAAGACCTTGCGGCCCTCCTGGTTGAACAGCGTGTCGTCCCAGGGGCGCGGCTCGGTCTCGGCGATGTTCAAAAAGCCGAAGTTGTTGCGGATGTTGTTGCTGAACTGGGTCTTGAGGCGGGTCCCGAGCACCTCGAACTTGTCCTTGCTCACCGCCGTATCAAGCGGCTCGATGACGACGGCCGTGGCGGCATCGCCGAAGATGAAATGGCAATCGCGGTTGCGCCAGTTGTGGTGGCCGCTGGTGATCTCGGGGCAGACCACCAGCGCACATTTGGCATTGCCGAGGCGCACCGCATCGACGGCGGCCTGGATGCCGAAGGCAGCCGAGGCGCAGGCCACGTTCATGTCGTAGCCGAAGCCCTGCGTCGAGCCAACGTGTGCCTGCATCTCGACCGCCATCGCGGGATAAGCGCGTTGCAGATTGCTGGCGGCGACGATGACGAAATCGACATCGGCACCCGAGCGGCCGGCGGTGGCGAGTGCTTCGGCTGCCGCGATGCCGCCGATCTCCACCATCAGCGAGGGTTCGTCGTTGCTGCGGGTGCGCACGCGCGGGCGCATGCGGTCGATGTCGAGCGTGCCGACCTTGTCGATGTTGTAGCGGCTCTTGATGCCGCTGGCCTTGTAGATGAACTCGGTGGAGGACATCGGCAGTTCTGCCGCAGTGCCGGCCGCAATGGCGGCAGCATTGCTCGCGTTCTCGCGCGTCGCCCAGGCGTTGTAGCAGGCCACCAACTCGTCGTTGCTGATCGAATCTTTCGGGGTGTAGAGGCCGGAGCCGGTGATGGCGACGCGGATCATCTGGAACGTCCTTTCCTCAGGGGCGCGCAGTGTGGCTCAAGCCGATGGCTCATCGCCAGCCAGCGCGCTTGATCGCCTCGCGCAGCGCTTCGCGCGTGGCGCGCTCGAAGCGGATCGACAGGTGCGAGCCCTGATACCAGCGCACCGGTACGCCCCAGTGCTGGGCGAGCAGCAGCGGCTGGTCGGGTGGCACGATGCGGTCGGCGGTGGCGGCGAACAGGTGCAGACTCTCCTTCGCGGGCAGGGCCGGGCGTGCCAGCGGCGAGACCACGCTCAGGATCGAGCGGTAGCGCTCTTCGGTCAGCCCATGCTGGGCGTAGAAGCGCTCGTGCAGGCGTGGCAGGTGCCGCCAGAGCACCCCGGCCGGGTCGGCGAGCGGCACGCCACCAAGCACGAACTCCAGCTCGGCTTCGGCCGTTGCCAGCAGGGCTGCGTTGTAGCCGCCGAGCGAGACTCCATACACGCCGACACGTGGCGCGGTCTCGCGGTCGCGCAGCCAGGCGAGTGCGCGGCGCAAATCCCACAAGGCCTGCGTTTGGGCATGGACGAGATCGAGCAGGTCGCCATCCAGATACTGGTCGCCGGACTTGCTGCCGACCTTGCGCGGGCCATGCAGCGGCAACGTCGGCATCAGCAGATTGAAGCCGAGCTTCTTGTGCAGCACCTCGGGCGGGAACAGGCCAAAGTCCAGCCAGTTGTCGCCCATGCGATAGCCATGGATGCAGAAGATCCACGGCCGATCGGCACCCGCATGGCGGAACACCCTGAGCACGCTGCGCTGATTCGGCACGAGGGCCGCCCAGGCCGCGGCACCCGGCAGCTCTGCGCGCGGCACGAAGCCGCTCGGGTAGCTGATGCGCTCGTAGCCCATGCCCTTGTAACGCTTGGCCTCGCTGGTCACGGCATCGGGCGCGGTGGGCGTGGCATGGTAGCTCGCCAGATCGCCCGACCAGCCGTGTTCTTTCAGCACACTTTCGAGCCGCAGGCCTTCGAGGCACATCGCCTCGGCACCGGGGCCGGAGGGGATTTTGGCGACGCCGACGAAGTAGGCAATCAGGGCCTCATCCACTGCCGCCTTCATATCGACCATCGGACGCGCTTCAGGCGCTTCGGCCCCGTCGTACAGCGGCTCGCTGCGCAGGGCGACGCGGCCTGCGGTAACGAAGGCCCAGGCCGAGAGTACGCCCGCGATCACTGCCGCCCAGCCGCCACCGCTCAGCAAGGCCGGTATCGCCAGCACGGTGCCGAGCGCACCGCCTGCCGCATGCAGCTGGTGCACGCGCACATCGTGAATCTTGGCGAACAGGGCGATCGCCGCCGCCAGCAGGTACGCCAGCGGAAGTGCAGCAAAAATCCACCAGGCCCAGCCGCTGCCGCCCAGAGCCCAGATGAGCGCCGCGAAGAGCGCCACCACGGCACGCGGCTGGGTGGCGGGGGGCGCGGCTTGCCGCCGCGCGATGGCCCCGATGCCCTTCACGATGGCTGGAGCGCGAGGGTGGCGCGGCTGAGCGCCGCACCGGCGGCGGCGGCGAGTTCGGCGGTCTTGGCATCCAGCAACTTGCCATCGGCATCGAAGGCCTTGCCGGCCTCGTTCACCGAGAGTGTGTCCGGCAGCACGATGCAGCCGAGATAGCCCAGCACCTCGCGCAGCTGCCGCACCGAGCGCACCGCGCCCCACTTGCCGCTGGTGGCCCCGGCGATGACGACGGTCTTGTTCTTGAACACGGAGCCCGTCGGCGCACCCGGCAGCGGCCGCGAGACCCAGTCGATGGCGTTCTTGATCAGCGCCGAATAGCCACCGTTGTACTCCGGCTCGGCGATGAGAAACCCCTGCGCCTCGGCGAACAGGGTCTTGAGCTTCACGGCAGCGGCGGGCGTCTCGCTCTCGATGTCTTCGTTGAACACCGGCAGCACGAACTCGGCCCAGTCGATGACGGTGACTTTCGCCCCGGCGGCGGCGGCACCCGCGGCCATTACCCGCACCAGCTTGAGATTGTGGGAGGCACGACGGGCGCTTCCGGAGAGCGCGAGCAATTGAATGGTCATTGGTTAGCAAGGATGCGAATGAACAAGGGGACTGAGGCCACCGTTGCGAGCGCGAACAAGGCATGTGCGCCCCAATGCCAGCCTGCCCTGCGGTGCAAGCCGAAGGCGCTGGCCGCAGAGGTGAGGGTGATGACAGTGAACGCCAGCGTCAGCAGCAGCAGGTTGTCGAACGACGGACGCTGCTCCGGCGAGGTATCCAGATACAGGCCCAGCAGCAGCGCGCTGACGCCGACGCCAATGGCCATGGAAGCGCCGAGCACGGCAAAGGCGACATCCAGCACAAAGAGATAACGCAGCATTCAGACCACGGCCTTCTTGAGTTTGCGCAGCATCTTCATGGCCGGGAACACCTCGCGCACCACCTTGGGCTGGGCCAGGCCGACGCGCAGCAGGCTCATGGCAAAGGTGCGGATGATGCGGTCACGCTGATCGAACACGCTGTTGACCATCGGCACCCGGCGCTCGTGCATCACCGTCACCGCATCGGCCGGCGTGTCGCCGAAGTTGATCTTAAAGCTGAGGCGCACATCCAGCGGCTCGCGCAGCTTGCGGGGGGGTTTTGCGGGGGCGTCTGCTGGCACTTTGGCTATCATCCTGCAATGAACGTCCAGACCTCTAATCACGGCCACCCTGAACACCTCGTGGTGTTTGCGCACGGCAAGGAGAGCGGCCCCTGGGGCACCAAGATCACCCAGCTGGCCGAGACCGCCAAACGCCGTGGCTACGAGGTGTTGAGCCCGGATTATAGCTTCACGATGGACCCTCGGGCCCGCGTCGCGCATCTGCTGCAACTAGCACCCGTTGCCAGCAAATCACTGGTGCTGGTGGGCAGCAGCATGGGCGGCTATGTCAGTGCGATGGCCTGCGCGGCACTACAGCCGAGCGCGCTGTTCCTGATGGCCCCGGCGCTGTACTTCCCGGGTTGGGCTGAAGAACCCGAAGACATCCCGGCGCTGACCAGCGTCGCCCACGGCTGGCAGGATGACATCGTGCCGGTCGAGCGCGGCCAGCGGTTTGCGGCACGGCACCGGGCGGCCCTGCACCTGCTCGATAGCGGCCACACGCTCAACGATCAATTGCCCATACTCTGCCTGCTGTTCGACGACCTGCTGCGCCGTGTTTTGGAAACCACTGCATGAAGCCACGCCTCAACGAAAACGCGCTGCTGCCCGGCAGCCTGCGCAAAAAACTCGAAGCGGTGTACCGCAAGACTGAATATCTCGTGCCGACCGGCAGCGAGACCCTGGTATTCCGCATCGGCCAGTACGATCCCGCCGCCGAAAAGGCCCTGTTCCAGCGGATGGCCGTGCGGCGTGAATGGGGCATTCTCACTCCCTGCAATCCGCGCTCGCAGGAAGCCACGCAGGAGATGAACAGCTTCTACTACCACGAGCTGCGTGACGCGCTGGTCGCGCGCGACAGCCTCTGGGTGCCGTTGATGAACCGCGATCCACTCGGCAGCTGGCAGGATGAGCCCGGCTTTGCGATTGCCGACGCCGAGCCGCTGTGGATGCGCGACCTCGGCGCACGCTTTTTGCAGAATGCCTATGTCTCGGCAAAGGTTGGGGCGGCACCACGGCTGGTGTGGCTGGGCTGAACCCCTGATCGATCAATCCAGCGCACCACGCCCCGTGGTGTAGGCCGCGACAAACTCTGCCGGCTGCCGCTTGGGCCGGCCGGTGGTGAAATCCACGCAGATGAAGTGGCTGGCCGCGCGCATCACCGTCTTGCCGTCGGCGATGCGGATGATCTGATAGCGCCGCCACATGTCGAGCCGCCCGCTGTTTTCGTGGATCCAGGTCGCACTCAGCAGCTCGTCGCCTGCGAAGGTGGCGGCGACATAATCCAGCTCGTGGCGGTACACCACGCATCCGGCGTTGAGCCTGCGATACGCCTCCCAGCCCAGGCCGAGCGCATTGGAGTGCGCCCAGGCGACATCCTCCAGCCACTTGAGATAGTTGACGTTGTTGACGTGGCCGAAACCGTCGAGGTGTTCGCCCGTCACCGTCACCGGCTGGATGAAGGGACGGGCAACATCCCACACGATGGCTGCGCAGCGGTCTTGGCTATTCATGCCACCAAGGATAGGTGCTTGAAGTGACGGGGCGCGAGGCCTACACTGCGCGCCCTTCAATCCGCACTGATCTGGTCTTGTATCGAGATCGCATGCTCAAGCTCGGCAAACTCACTGACTACGCCACCGTGCTGCTCGCCTCGATGGCTGCCGCACCGGAGAAGCTGTACGCGGCGCAGGAGCTTTCCAGCCGCACGTCCGTCGCTGCGCCCACCGTCGCCAAGCTGATGAAGCAGTTGCAGCAGGGCGGACTGGTGTCATCCACACGCGGTGCGCGCGGTGGCTATCGCCTGCTGAAGGCGCCCGCGCAGGTGACGGTGGCAGATGTGATTCGCGCGCTCGAAGGCCCCATCGCCCTCACCGACTGCGCCGTACACGGTGCCTGCGCGCTCGAAGCCGGTTGTGGTGCGAAAGCGCCGTTTCGACTGATTAATGCCGCCATCACTCAGGCGCTGGAAGCGGTGACGCTGGCCGATATGGCCGCCTCGCTCGCACCAGTCGCTCGCGTTGCTGTCGAAGCGACAGAGTTCCCCCTTCAATTCCACCCAGCCAGAAGCCAGGTGAATGCCCATGTCCGCCGCCGCTGAAGTCTTCGCCCCCAAAGTCATCCAGGCCGATGTGGTCGAGGCGCTCGCCGCGCGCCGCGAGTACCTGCCCGGCTTCGTCACCGACATTGCCTCCGATACGGTTGCGCCCGGCCTGTCTGAAGACGTGATCCGCATGATCTCGGCCCGCAAGAACGAGCCAGAGTGGCTGCTCGACTGGCGGCTGAAAGCCTATCGCCACTGGCTGACGATGGCTCCGCCCGATTGGGCCAGGTTGAACGTGCCCGCCATCGACTTGCAGAGCATCAGCTACTACTCGCAGCCCAAGAACCACAAGGACGCGCCGAAGTCGCTGGCCGAGGTCGACCCCAAGCTCCTGGAGACCTACAAGAAGCTCGGCATCCCGCTGCATGAACAGGCCACGTTGGCCGGTGTGGTCTCCGATCTGCCGATGCCGGGCTCCAACGTGGCGATGGATGTGGTGTTCGACTCGGTGAGTGTCGCCACCACCTTCAAGGCCAAGCTGCGCGAGGCGGGCGTGATCTTCTGCCCCATCTCCGAGGCCGTGCGCGAGCACCCCGAACTGGTGCAGAAATATCTCGGCACAGTCGTCGGCACCCGCGACAACTATTACGCCGCGCTCAACTCCGCCGTGTTCACCGATGGCAGCTTCGTGTTCGTGCCGAAGGGCGTGCGCTGCCCGATGGAGCTTTCGACCTACTTCCGTATCAACGAGAAGAACACCGGCCAGTTCGAGCGCACACTCATCATCGTCGAGGACGATGCCAAGGTGAACTACCTCGAAGGCTGCACCGCGCCGCAGCGCGACGAGAATCAGCTGCACGCGGCTGTCGTTGAACTGGTCGCCCACGACCGCGCCGAGATCAAGTACTCGACCGTGCAGAACTGGTATCCCGGCGACGAGAACGGCGTCGGTGGCATCTACAACTTCGTCACCAAGCGCGGCGAGTGCCGTGGTGTCGACAGCAAGATTTCCTGGACGCAGGTCGAGACCGGCTCGGCGATCACCTGGAAGTATCCGAGCTGCGTGCTCAGGGGCGACAACTCGGTGGGCGAGTTCTACAGCGTCGCACTCACCCACCATCACCAGCAGGCCGACACCGGCACCAAGATGATTCACGTCGGCAAGAACACCCGCTCGACCATTGTCAGCAAGGGCATCGCGGCGGGCTTCGGGCAGCAGAGCTATCGCGGCCTGGTGCGGGTGCTGCCGGGTGCGGCTGGCGCACGCAACCACACACAGTGCGACTCGCTGCTGATCGGGCCCAAGTGCGGCGCGCATACCTTCCCCTACACCGAGGTGCGCAACCCGACGGCGAAGGTGGAACACGAGGCGACGACCAGCAAGATCGGCGAAGACCAGCTGTTCTACCTGCGCTCGC
>JAZKHC010000053.1:0-15843 GCA_040385605.1 Pseudomonadota bacterium | reverse complement strand
CCACCAGCTACGGCGTGTCGATCCCGATGACGGGCTTCCCGCTGCCGGAAAACGGTGCCTTCCACGACACCTACAAGGGCGTGGTGGAACTGGGCAAGCTGCACTTCTCTTCCGGCGGCAACGGCCCGGGCTTGACGCCCTTCCGTGCCGGTGCTGGCCCCTGGTGGAGCATTGGCGTGTCGGGCATCGAGGAAGACACTTCAGAGGGTCGCTCAGCACTCTCCGGCAACTTCCCGGACTTCATCTCCGACTTCACGCAAGACCTCGCCTACTGCATGGACTGCGAGAGCGGCATGCAGAGCGTCGGCGGCACCAGCTTCTCCACGCCGCGTTCGGCAGGTGTGGCCTCGAAGATCATTCTCGAAGCCCGTCGCGCGGCGGGCCACGTCGGTGGCATCACCACCGTCGCCGGCAAGCCGCTGATGGTCACGGGCACTGCCCCCATCCCGGTCAGCAACTGGTTCGTCCGCCGTGCGCTGGAGCAGGGTGCGTACGCACCGGCCTTCGCCGAATACGACCCGGCACAGGCCGCACTCGACCTCGTCGGCCTGCCCATCAATCCGGTCGCACCCTGGTTGCAGATCGGCTGGGGTGACCTCTCCGCCAAGAAGGAAAAGGGCGTGGTCGCCGCCGCCATGGCGCATCTGGGCTTTGGCCCGGAAACCGCGCGCCGCGTGAAGGCGCAGGGTTTCTGCGACTTCCAGACCAGCATCATCCAGGAGCGCCAGCTCTACTGGAACGACATCGCCCCGCTCACGCCCACCGTGCTCGGCGACGACACCACCGGCATGACGCCGGCGGTCGATCCCTTCATCTACTGCGACAGCAGCCTGCCCACGGCACCGGCGACCAACGACCCCGGCGCGCCCGGCAGCGAGCCGCCGCCGCCCGCCGACACCGACAGTGACGGCGTCACCGATGCCGAGGACAACTGCCCCGCTGTTGCCAATACCAACCAGACCGACACCGACGGTGACGGCACGGGCGACGCCTGCGAGGCCGTCGAACCGCCACCGCCGCCGGTGGGCAGCTGCCCGGCTGCGGGTCAGAGCACGATGCTCGTCGAGCTCTCTGGCACTACCTCGCCGGCAGTGGTTCGGTCGGTCGGGGCCAACAAGGAGCACCTCATCACCGTGCCTGCCAACTGCGGCCTGTCATCGCTCGTCGTGCGCATCGAGTGGACGAACCCGGCTGAAGACCTCGACCTCGAAGTGTTCAAGCCGGATGGCAGCTCGGCCGGCACCTCGGCGGAGTTCAACGCGATCTCGGGCGCCTTCGAGCAGGTGGTGATCGCCAACCCGGTGGCCGGCACCTATCGCGCCGTGGTCACGGCCTTCCTCAGCGCCGGCACGGCCTATACGGGCGGCGCCACCGCCAATGCGCCGCCCGCCACTGGCGGTGGTGGGGGTGATCCGGTCGACACCACCTCGGAATGCGCGGTCGCCTTTGCGGGTGTCGCCACCGGTGCCAGCACGGCAGCGGTCGACCCGGCGATGGAGTTCTACAAGCCGGGCCACGTCATCCTCACCTACGCCAATGCCGCCGACCGCGACATCGCGGTGCAGCGCCTGAAGTTCGGCACCGCTCTGGCGGCGAACGTCGCAGCCCAGGTGCGCGGCTTCAAGCACCTGCACTCGGTGCGCGTGCCGCTGCCGATGGTCACGCCGGAAGTGATCGAGACCCTGCGCAGCGCCTCACAGGGCCTGTCGCTGATCTCGATCTGGGGTGAGCACGCGCGCAAGGCGCTGCTGGAAACCTCGGTGCCACTCATTGGTGTGCATGCCGCACGCGATGCCTTTGCCACCCCGGCCCTGCCGCTCACCGGCAAGGGCGTTGGTGTGGCGATCATCGATACCGGCATCGACAAGACCCAGGGCGACCTGAAGGCCGTGAAGCACAACGTACGCATGATCGGTGCGACCGCAGTGCCCTTCGACAGCGTGCCGGTGAACAACACCGAGCACATCAACGGTCACGGCACGCACCTCGCGGGCACCATCGCGGGTGATGGCATGCGCTCCGGCGGCCGCATCGTCGGTGTGGCCCCGGAGGCCAATCTGGTCGGCATTGCGGTGGAGGTCGGCGCGCCGTACTTCTTCACGCTCGAAGCGATGGACTACGTGCTGGAGACGCAGGATGAATACAACATCCGCGTCACCAACCACAGCTACGGCCCGGCGACGGGTTCGGGCTTCCGCTTCGACCCGGCAGACCCTGAGGCGCAGGCGATCAAGCGCCTGCACGACGCGCAGATCGTGGCGGTGTTCGCAGCCGGCAACAGCGGCCCCACCGCCGATACCATCAGCGCCGATGCACAGAACCCCTGCGCACTCGGCGTGGCAGCGGGTGATCGTGACTTCCAGCTCGCCAGCTTCTCCTCGCGCGGCACGGCGAATGGCGCGGCGAAGGGGCCGGACATCACAGCACCGGGTGTGGACATCACGGCATCGCGGGCGATCAACGGCCTCAGCTCCACCACCGTGCCGAGCACCGACAGTGCGCCGTACTACTCCACCATCTCCGGCACTTCGATGGCAGCACCGCACGTTGCGGGCGTGATTGCCATGCTGTTGGAGGCCAAGCCCGAGCTGAACTTCGAGCAGGTGCGCGAGGTGCTGACCACGACCGCCACGCCGATGAAGCGTCCGGATGGCAGCGCCTATGCCGCATGGGAAGTGGGTGCCGGCTACATCGACGCGCTGGGCGCTGTGGCCAAGGTGCTGAACCAGCCCAAGCCCGCCAGCGTGCCAAAGCCCCCGGTGGCCTTGGTGGGTGGGCAGGAAACCGAGGTGCGCGAGTTCAGCGACACCGCGGGCCTCTACCTCGGCGTGGTGTGCAGTGGCTGCCCGACGCAGCCCGACCCGACCACCGGGCAGAACGTCACCGAGCCGCACCGCCATGAGTTCCGCTTGCCCGTGGTGGAAGGCGGCTATCAGCAACTGCGCTTGCGGCTGGAGTGGAGCAGCATGGCCGAAGCGCTCGACCTCGAACTGTTCAAGGAACCCCGCACCAGTCTTGGCCGCTCGGCAACTCTTGGTCGCAACTTCCAGGAACTGACCATCAGCAATCCCGCCAGCGGCAACTATCTGGCGGAAGTCACCGAGACGCTGTTGAATGCTCAGACGGCCTACACGCTGAAGGTGTTCGTCACGCGCCCGGCGGGCTCTGGCACGCTGCTGCTGCCTGCGGAGTCGTTTGAACCGGGCAGCGGTGATGCACCGCCGCCGCCGCCGCCCGCAGATGGCGACAGTGATGGCGTGGCCGACAGCAGCGACAACTGCCCGGCCATCGCCAACGCAGACCAAGCCAACTCCGATGGCGATAGCCAGGGCAACGTTTGCGACAGCACGCCGAATGGGGATGTCACGCCGCCGCCACCAGTCGTCACCACGGCCGCGCGCGTGGTGGTGGCGGTGATCGACTCCGGTATCAACCCCTACCACGCGTTCTATAACGCCGGCAGCCCGATCTATCCCGCAGGCTCGGCCCCCTCGGCCGTCACGTCTTCGGTGCTGGAGGAGTTTGGGATCGATGCAAGACCCGAGTGCCAGTTGAAACTCACGCGCACCGGTAACTTCGCGACGGACTTTGCTGCAGACAGCGGCAAGTTCACTGCGGCAGCCAACTGCCCCGTGGTGTGGTTCAAGGGCACCAATGTGCTGGCCAAGAGCTTCGACACGGCTGGCATCAAATACCTGCCCAACGACGAGGACGATACCCACGGCGTCGGCACCTCGTCGGCCGTGCTCAAGGCCAGCCCCGAAGCGATCGTGCTGTTCCTCGAAGGCGTGGGCACACCGGCCGAGGAATACGCGATGACCCACCCGGCCATCGACTTCATCAGCACCAGCTATGGCATCCCCGGCAGCCTGCCGCTACCCGGTCACATCGCGCTGTCGTACACCGGCACCTTTACCCACGGCAAGCTGCACTTCGGCGCCTGCGACAACTCCCCTGCCCCCGGCACGGCGGATGGCACCTGCGGCCCCTGGTGGACGATTGGCGTTGCGGGCTTCGACGAGCGCGACGACAACTACGTGACCGGCGAGCCGCAGGACGCTGGTCACGGCCGCAATGTGTCGTCCGGCACGCTGCCGGACTTCCTCGCCGACTTCAACCAGGTGCTGCCGTACTGCATGGCCTGCGAGGATGGCTACAACGAGGCCACTGCCGGCACCAGCTTCTCGACCCCGCGCACGGCCGGCACCGCCGCCAAGATTCTGCTCGAAGTGCGCCGCAAGATCGGCCACGTCGGCGGCATCCTGAAGAGCGAAGGCCAGCAGCCGCTGCTCGCCAAGGGCAGCTTCAATGGCGCGGCCATGAGCTTGAGCAATTGGCAGCTGCGCCGTGTGATGGAAGAAGCCGCCTGGCTGCCGCCGGTTGGCCAGTACGATCCGGTCAACGGTGTGTTCGATCAGGTGTCGGTGCCAGTGATCCCGCAGGCGGGCTTTCTGTTCGCGGGCTGGGGCGTGATCTCGCCGGACTATGGCGATGTGGTGGGCGAGGCACTCAAGGTGATCGGCGTGCGCCCGCGCGCGGCGACCGGCGATCCGGCGCGCGTGAAGACGCAGCAGTACTGCGTCGCCATGAACGCGCAGATGCAAGCGCGCAAGACCTACTGGGACTTGTTCAACATCGACAGCGAAACCTGGCTGGCGGCACCAGCTGAAGACCCCTATCTGTATTGCAACTCGCCGATCCCGGTCATCACTTTTTAGCTCGGGCGGCGCGTCAAAAAGCAAAGGGAACCGCCACGGCGGTTCCCCTTTTCGTTGGGTCTCAGGCCGCTGGCATGCCTCTCAGCTCGCGCAGTAGTTGTGCGCTTTCCAGTGTGCGGCCGCCCAAAAGATCGCGCAGCACACCGCGCAACAAGCGCCGCACCTCCTGCCGCGCTTCGGGCGTATACGCGCCGTCATCGCGCAGGGCAATCAGGCTCGCGCCCGCACAGCTGCCGGATTCATTGGGGAGTGCGGCGCGCAGGCCCTGGTGGCCGATGTAGACGTAGCGCCTGCCAGGTTCGATCTCGGCATCCAGCCCCAGGCTCAATCCCAGCTCGTCGAGCAGCGCACATTCAAAAGCGCGCAGGCCGGCCTCGGCGTCGTCCTGCAAGCGCGGCAGCAGGCTCGAGTACGCAATGAACAGCGCCGCGTGGGCATCGCCGCGCGGCAGCAACTTCATCAGCAGCTCGTTGGCATACCAGGCGCAGAACAGGTTCTCGCCGCTGAGCGTGATGGCAGTGGATGCCGCCTCGGCGGCGGTCAGCGTGCCCAGTTCCCCGCCCGCGCGCCAAGACAGCAGCAGCGGTTGCAGCACTTGCAGCAGGGCGCGCTTACGGGACTTCGGCGCACGCGCGCCCTTGGCAATCAGCCCGCAGCGGCCGTGCTGCGGCGTGAAGACTTCCAGCAGCAGGCTGGTGTCGCCAAACGGGCGGGCGTGCAGCACATAGGCAGGCTCATGCTCGACGCGCTGCCGCTGTTGCACGACGACTCAATACCCGAACTTGCTCAGGGCCTTGGGGTCGTCGCTCCAGTTCTCTTTGACCTTGCACCAGAGCTTCAGGAACACCTTGCGACCGGTGGCGCGTTCGATGTCGCGGCGGGCGTTGCTGCCGATGAGCTTGAGCGTCTCGCCGCCATTGCCGATGACGATGGCCTTCTGCCCCTCGCGCTCGACCCAGATGATGGCGCTGATGCGGTCGATGGTCGGCTCGCGCTCGTAGGCTTCGATCTCGACTGCCGTTGAGTACGGCATCTCCTGATGCAGATTGCGGATCAGTTTTTCACGGATGATCTCGGCCGCCGCAAAGCTGGCGTTGTGGCCCATGTCCATGTCTTCGGGATACATCGGCTCGCCGGGCGGCAGATGCTCGAACAGGGCATTTTTCAGGGCTTCGAGATTGTCTTTCTTGTGCGCTGAAACCGGCACCACGAACTGGAACTCGCGCAGAGCGGTGAGCTTTTCCAGCTCCGGCAGCAGTTTCTCCTTGCCCTTGTCTTCGTATTTATCGACCTTGTTGACGACGAGCGCAACAGGGCACTCGCTCAGCTTGAGCTTTTCGAGCACAGCGGCATCTTCGTCGTTGTAGTAGCCGGCTTCGACCACCCAGAGGATCAGCTCGACATCATGGATGGCCCCCGAGGCAGCCGCGTTCATGACCTGGTTCAGTGCGCGGGTCGCCTTGGTGTGCATGCCGGGTGTGTCGACGAACACCGCCTGCCCGCGCGGATCGTGCAGCACACCCTGGATGCGGTGACGCGTGGTCTGCGGCTTGTGGCTGACGATGCTGATCTTCCTGCCGATCAGGGCATTCATCAGACTGGATTTTCCAACGTTCGGTCGCCCGACGACTGCCACCATTCCACTACGCATTTGCAACTCCTTTCAACTTTTCGCCCTTCAACTTCTCGAACATCAATCGTGCCGCATCCTGCTCCGCCTGCTTGCGACTGGTGCCGCCGGATTCGGTCTCGTAGCCGCAGTCAGCGAGCTTGCAGGCCACCTGGAACACCCGGCGGTGCGGCGGCCCGTGCTCTGAGAGCACGCGGTATTCCGGCAATGGACGCGAATCGCCTTGCAGATACTCCTGCAGGCGGGTCTTGGAATCCTTGAGGGTCTCGGGCTCCGGCAGCGTGGTCAGCGACTCGGCAAACAAGTGCAGGATGGTCTCGCGGGCCGACGCAAAGCCGCCGTCGAGATAGATCGCACCGATCAGTGCTTCGAGCGCATCGGCAAGGATCGACTCGCGGCGGTAGCCACCGCTCTTCAATTCGCCACCGCCCATGCGCAGGTGGTCGGAGAGTTTCAGGCCCTTGGCGAGTCTTGCCAGGCTGTCTTCACAGACCAGGCTGGCGCGCAGGCGCGAGAGATCGCCCTCGGGCGCTCTGGACCACTGTGTGTAGGCCGCCTCGCCGATCACGAAATTGAGCAGGCCATCGCCGAGATATTCCAGCCGCTCGTTGTTGCTGCCGGCCGCGCTGCGGTGGGTGAGGGCTTGCGCCAGCAGCGCCGGGTCTTTAAAGCGGTAGCGCAGCGCCCCTTCGAGCGTGCGCAGGACGTCTGACATCAAAAACCCTTCACTGGCTCGCGGCCTTCAAAAGTCAGCACCAGATCGACGTTGTAGAACAGATGGGTGCGCGCCTCGTAGTTGTAGACCAGCGCACCGCCGCCGTTCTGGCCACGTTCGATGAGGATGTCTTTCGGCGTGATGATGGTGATGTCGTCGATGTCCCAGCGCCTTTGCAGACTGTTGCGCACCTGGAGGGGATCCATGTTGCCTTCGGATGCCGCGCTCTTCACCACCTTGGCCACCTTGATCTGGTTGGCGTAGAGCGGGAACAGCTTCAGACCGACGATGGCCACGAAGGCGATCGAGCCGAAGATGAAAAACAACTTCATGAAGCCCTGCTGGCGATGCCTGGATTGCATGGGAACTCCTGATGGCCCTGGACAGAAATCTTACTGGATACTATGGCCGATGCGGGACCATGCCGGGCGGAAGGCGTTCGAGTCCCAGCTCATCCAGACGAAGAACGCGCGGCCCTTGAGGTAGGCCGCCGGCACCGTGCCCCAGAAGCGGCTGTCGCTGGAGCCATCACGGTTGTCGCCCATCATGAAGTACTGGCCTTCCGGCACGCTGAACTCGAAGTCCTGCACGCGGCCGTCGGCATTGGTGAGGATGCTGTGGCGCACGCTGCCCAGTGATTCGGTGAGCTCGGTGTCGAGCCGGTCGCCGAAGCGGCCGATGATCTCCTGAGCTATCGGCTCGCCATTGATGGTGAGCTGCTTGTTGACGTAGCGCAGGCTGTCGCCCGGCAGGCCGATGACGCGCTTGATGAAGTCCTGCCGGGGATCGACCGGATAGCGGAACACCACCACATCGCCGCGCTTGGGTGCAGCCTCGCCGAAGATCACGCAGTTGCCAACCGGGCAGCGCAGGCCGTAGGCAAAGCGGTTGACGAGGATGAAATCACCGATGCGCAGCGTCGGGATCATCGAGCCGGAGGGAATCCGGAAAGGCTCCACCACGAAGGCGCGCAGCATGAATACCGCGATGATGACCGGGAAGAACTGGCGGCCGAAATCCAGTGCCCAGTTGGGCTTGGCAGGCGTGCCGCCGCCAGCGGCCAGCTTGCGGCGCGGCTCGAAGCGGAAGCGATCGAGCGCGTAGAGCACGCCGGTGGACACGCTCAGGATCAGCAGCCAGGAGGCGAAGTCGTTGCCCATGTGGGCGAAGAAGGTCGGCGAGATGAGCTTGCAGACGGCCGCGATGGGCTTGGCGACGAAGCCGAACAGGTTGCCGATCAGATCGAGGGGGTTCATTGGGGCGGCCAGTGGGTTACTTGCGGTCCATGCCGAGCACGGCGAGGAAGGCTTCCTGCGGAATCTCGACGCTGCCAACCTGCTTCATGCGCTTCTTCCCCTCTTTCTGCTTTTCGAGGAGCTTCTTCTTGCGGCTGGCATCGCCGCCGTAGCACTTGGCGGTGACGTCCTTGCGCAGGGCCTTCACCGTGCTGCGCGAGATGATCTTGCTGCCGATGGCAGCCTGAATCGCCACGTCGAACATCTGTCGGTGGATGACTTCCTGCATGCGCTCGCAGAGGTCGCGGCCGCGGTTGTAGCTGTTGTCGCGGTGGACGATGGTGGCCAGCGCATCCACCTTTTCGCCGTTGACCAGCACGTCGAGCTTGACCACGTCGGCCTCCTGGAAGCGCACGAACTCGTACTCGAAGCTGGCAAAGCCACGGCTCACTGATTTCAGGCGATCAAAGAAATCGAGCACCACTTCGCCGAGCGGCATCTCGACCTCCATCTGCACCTGGTTGCCGACGTAGCGCAGGTTCTTCTGCACGCCGCGCTTTTCCATGCACAGGGTCATCACGTTGCCGACGTATTCGTTCGGCATCAGCACGCGGGCCAAGATGATCGGCTCGCGCACTTCGGCCAGTGAACCCGGCTCCGGCAGGTCGCTGGGGTTGTCGATCTTCAGCACATCGCCCTGCGTCGTCACCACCTCGTACACCACCGAGGGTGCGGTGGTGATGAGGTTCATGTTGTATTCGCGCTCCAGGCGCTCCTGCACGATTTCCATGTGCAGCAGGCCCAGAAAGCCGATGCGGAAACCGAAGCCCAGGGCCGAAGAGTTTTCTGGCTCGAAGCGCAGAGCGGAGTCGTTCAAGCGCAGCTTTTGCAGGCTCTCGCGGAAGTCCTCGAAGTCATCGGCGTCAATCGGGAACATGCCGGCGAACACGCGCGGCTGCACTTCCTTGAAGCCTTGCAGCGCGCTCTCGCAGGGGTTGCCGGCGAGGGTGATGGTGTCACCCACCGGCGCGCCAAAAATATCCTTGATGTTGGCGACGATCATGCCGACTTCGCCGCACTCCAGCACGTCCTTGAACACACGCTTGGGCGTGTTGACGGCGATCATGTTGATTTCGTAATCGCGGCCGGTGCTCATCACCCGAATCTTCTGGCCCTTCTTCACCGTGCCGTGCATGACGCGCACCAGCGAGACGACGCCGAGGTAGTTGTCGAACCAGCTATCCGCGATCAGCGCCTGCAATTTTCCGTTCGGGTCACCCTTGGGCGCGGGCAGGCGAGTGGTGACTTCTTCCAGCACGTCCAGCACGTTGAGGCCGGTCTTCGCACTGATGCGCACGGCGTCTTCGGCGGGCACGCCAATGATCTCTTCGATCTCCTTCACCACGCGCTCTGGCTCGGCGTTCTGGAGGTCGATCTTGTTCAACACCGTCATCACTTCAAGGTTGAGTTCAATCGCGGTGTAGCAGTTGGCAACGCTTTGCGCTTCCACACCTTGCGAGGCATCGACCACCAGCAGCGCGCCCTCGCAAGCGGCCAGCGAGCGGCTCACTTCGTACGAGAAGTCCACATGCCCGGGCGTGTCGATGAGATTGAACTGGTACAGCTCGCCGTTCTTCGCCTTGTAGTGCAGCTGGACCGCCTGCGCCTTGATGGTGATGCCGCGCTCGCGCTCGATGGGGTTGTTGTCGAGCACCTGCGCCTGCATCTCGCGCGCCTCCAATCCGCCGGTGAGCTGGATGAAGCGATCCGCCAGCGTCGATTTGCCGTGGTCGATGTGGGCGATGATGCAGAAATTGCGGATGTGGGACTGCGGGACTGACATGAGTTTGGCTTCAATGCACTGGGCACGAGACATGCGCAGTGGTCAAAAAATGGTCGCGGAGTATAGCGGCAGTGCTTCGCGCTGACTTAAGACAATGCCGCTTCGATGGCGTTCGCATCGACGCTGGCCTCGCAGACGACGCGATCGCGCACATCCAGCAGCACCGGAATCCGCAGCCCGTATTCGGCCACCCAGGCCGGGTGGTGGTCAATCAGCACCAGCTCGATCTCCAGCCTTCCCTCGAATGCGGCCAGCACCTCGGCCTCGAAATCCTCGCAAAGATGGCAGCCGGGGCGTGTCAGCAGGGTGAAGCGTCGCACCGCTATTTCTTGGCTGCACCTGCTGCCGGCACATCGAGCGCCAAAAACAGCGGCGCGCCGTTGCGCTGGATCAGCATCGGCACGCTGGTACCGGGCGGCAGGTCTTCGACCACCTCATTGAGGCGCTCGGGACTGTCGATCTTCTTGCCGTAGAGCGTGATCAGGATGTCTCCCGGCTGCACGCCAGCCTTCTGCGCCGGGCCGGGTTCGACCGCGGCGATGCCGACGCCGCCCTCGACCACCCTGGCAGCAGCACGGTCTTGCGCGCTCAGGCGCTCGGCGGCCAGGCCCAGCGGCAGGCGTGGCCTGGGCGGCTCAGTGGCGGCGATGTCATCCGGCAGCTCGCCGACCTTCACCTTGAGGGTGATCTGCTTGCCATCGCGCAGCAGTTTCAGCGGTACGGTTTCGCCGGGCGTCACCGCACCGACCAGCGGCGGCAGGGCATTGCTGACCAGCAGGGGCTGGTCGTTGAAGGAGAGAATCACATCACCCGGCTTCAGGCCCGCCGCCTCGGAGGGGCTGCCCGGCACCACGCGCGCCACCAGCGCGCCCTCGGCCTTGGCGAGGCCGAAGCTCTTGGCGAGATCGCGGGTGACTTCCTGCACCACCACGCCGAGCCAGCCGCGCGTGACCTTGCCCTTGGCCTTCAACTGCTCGGCCACGTTCAGCGCCACATCGATGGGGATGGCAAAGGCGATGCCGCTGTTGCCGCCGGTCTGCGAATAGATCTGCGAGTTGACCCCCACCACCTCGCCATCGAGGTTGAACAGGGGCCCACCGGAGTTGCCGGGGTTGATCGCGGCATCGGTCTGGATGAAGGGCACGTACTGCTCGGTGAACAGGCTGCGGCCCTTGGCGGAGACGATGCCCGCCGTCACCGAGTAATCGAAACCGAACGGCGAGCCGATCGCCATCACCCACTGGCCGACGCGCAGCTTTTTCATGTCCGCTGTCGTCACCGCCGGCAGGTCCTTGGCGTCGATCTTGAGCAGGGCGATGTCGCTGGGCTCATCAAGGCCGACCACGGTCGCCGCCAGCTCGCGGCGATCCTGCAGGCGCACCATGATCTCCTTGGCGTCTTTCACCACGTGGGCGTTGGTGATGACATAGCCGTCCTCCCAGAGAATGAAGCCCGAGCCCAGCGACTGCTCGCCGCCCAGGGGTTCGTCGGCACCCGGCTCGCCACCCTCTTCGCCGGGCGCGGATTCGCCGCCGTAGCCCTCGGGCGCGTGCTGATCGAGGAACTTCTTCATCCAGTCCGGCATGTTCTCGCGCGAGGGCGTTTCGCCGGGGGGCGCGTCCGGAGCCTGCTCGCCGAGGGCTGCGATGTCTTCGCCGGCCGGCACGGTGCTGATGTTGACCACCGAGCCGCTCACCTCATCGACGAGGTCGGCAAACTCCGGCAGCGCGGTGCGCGAGGCGGGCTTGCCGCAGGCACCCAACAGCAGGGCGAGCAGCAAGAGGGGCGCAGCCCGGCGGCACGGCTTGGCAGCAAGGATCATGTAAGGCTCCAGGGGGAATGCCGCCATTTTAGGGCGGTCATGGTGCCACTGCTCAGGGTTTGGGTACAGCGCCCTTGCTGTCGGCCTCATTGAGGCTCAAGCCACTGGCAATGGTCTCGACGGTAACGACCGGCGTTTCGCCCACCACGGTGACGTGATAGCGGCCCAGGGTGCGGCCAAAAGCCTGCACCGCGCCCATCTGGGTGAGGCCATTGAAGGCCTTGTCGGGCGTCACGCCGAGTGCGGCGAATACCGACACGGCGGAGAGGCCATCGGAGAGCATCAGGTGTTCCACGCGGCCGCGCAGCTCGTTACCCGCACGCTGCTCGCGCATGGTGACGCGGTAGCCCGGTGGCAGTTTGTCGAAGCGGATCGGGAAGTCGCTGATGTCGGCCGCACCGCCCGAGAGCTCCTTCATCGCGGGCTCCTCGCGAGTGACGGCCTTGAACCGCTTGGGGTCGAGCCCGGGGGCGAAGGCCTCGTCGGGCAGGCTGGCGGGAAAGGCGACTTCGGTGAACATCACCTCTTCAAGCGCGCGACGGCCAGGGCCGATCAGCGACACTTTCAGGGGCACGCCGGTGATCTCATCCGCCCAGATTTCGAAGCCGTAGCGAAAGCCATCGCGCGGGGCGATGGCGACGCCCCGGCAGATGCGGCCCGCGACACGGGCGGTGCCCACCTCGCGCAGCTCATACCAGGCCGACAGTTCTTTCAGCGACTGGGCCGAGACATTGGTGAGCAGGCCTTTCAAGGCCGGGCGCTTGAGGTCAAGCTTGCGGTCGTCCGGCAGCAGGCAGGTGACCTTGTTGTCGATGCGGATGATCTCGCGCGGCTCGCCGGTGAGGGCCACCACCCGTTCGCGCTCCAGTCCGCCGGAAAAGCCGTGGATGAGACGCATCGACTCCATGTTGCCGCCGGCGCGGTAAATGACCGTGCCGTGGTAGTTGGCGGTGCGGGCGGCATCGGCAGCCTTGAGCAGCACCGCCGCCGGGTCGGCGAAAACGGCAGTGGTGGCGGCCAGGCCGAGCAGGCAGGCCGCAAGACGCAGACGACGCATTACGGGGCGTCCGGACGATAGTCGGCGGTGCGGGCCGCGAAGCGCGCGTTGGCGAGCGTGCCGCCCATGCTGCGCTCCGCCAGGGAGTTGCTGTGTTCCATCAGGTAGGCGTTGAGGATGGCGGCCTTGGCGGCATCCGGCAGCTCAGCTGCCCCCTCGTTGCTGGCGACGTTGACGGGCGTGGTGGCGAGCTGGGAGGCGTTGCTGGTGATCAAAGGCACCGCCTCATCGGATGAAAGCTGCCGCATGCCGCCAACCACCATCACGGCAGCGACCACACCCGCTGCCGCCGATAGCGGCACCAGCGTGCGCCAGTTCAGCGAACGGCGAGCCAGCGCAGGCTCAGCCTTACGCCGCAGGCTCACCACATTGCTGGGCAGCGATTTTTCCGCTGCGATGGCGGCCATGACACCGGCGCTGAAATCGGGGCTGGCTTTGAGCACCACGCCCTCGCGGGCATCGCGGCTGGCCCAGATGCGGCTCCACTCGGCCTTCAGCTCTGGTGCCTCGCCAACGGCGTCGATCAGGGCTATCCACTCGGCCTCGGTGGCGGCGGCATCAACGGCGGCAGACAGCAGTTGTTTCGACATGGACACTCTCTTTCACTCATTACGCAAGGTCTCATCACCCTGCGGAAAATCTGATGCAGCGGGCTGGCCCAAAGGCTGGCTGACTGCGCACTGAACAACTAAACCATTGTTACCGCAAAAAGTTCAACCGATGACTTGAAAAATACCGAACGCCGCCTACAGGGCATCAGCCATCCAGCAAGGGTTGCAACACCAGATCAATCGCCTCGCGGGCGCGGAAGATGCGTGAGCGCACGGTGCCGATCGGGCAGTCCATGGCCTCAGCGATCTCCTCGTAGCTCAAGCCTTCCAGCTCACGCAGGGTGATGGCTTGGCGCAGGTCCGGCGGCAACTTGTTGATCGCCTCGCCCACCTTCTGCTTGATCTCCTCGGTCAGCGCCTGCGCTTCCGGTGTGGCGATGTCACTCAGATGCTCGGTGTGGCCATAGAGTTCCGCATCGGCGATGTCGATGTCGTGCGAGCCCTGCCGACGGTTGCGTGAGACGAGATGGTTCTTGGCGGTATTGATGCCGATGCGGTAGAGCCAGGTGTAGAAGGCGCTGTTGCCCTGGAAGCCCTTCATCGCACGCCAGGCGCGGATGAAGGTTTCCTGCGCCACGTCGGGTGCGTCGCCATCGCCCACGAGGCGGCTCACCAGCTGCACGATCTTGTGCTGGTACTTGCGCACCAACAGCTCGAAGGCGCGTTGATCACCCGCCTGGGCGCGCGCCACGAGTGCGATGTCTACGTCTGGATCGGTGTTCATTCAATCCGCGCGGGCCCTGCGGCCCTGCGCGCTAAACTCCCTTCATCACTATTTCGGTGCCGCATGACATGACGCGGCGTTTGACTACTTTAGCAAGAAGACCATGCGCAAAGCCGCAGCTTTACAAATGCCCAACGATGTCGATGTGCTCATTCTCGGCAGCGGAGCAGCGGGCCTCTCGCTCGCCCTGCGACTGGCGCAGAAGGGCCGCCACGTCACGGTGGTGTCGAAGAGCAAGCTCGAATCCGGTTCGACCCTCTGGGCGCAGGGCGGCATCTCGGCGGTGATCGACGAAGACGACTCGCTCGAAAACCACGTGCGCGACACGCTGGTCGCAGGGGGCGGCCTTTGCGACGAAGCCGCCGTGCGCTTCACGGTGGAACGCGGGCCGGGTTGCATCCGCTGGCTGCTCGCCCAGGGCGTGCAGTTCACCCGCGACGAAGACGGCAAGCATCGCAGCCTGCACCTCACCCGCGAAGGCGGGCACAGCCACCGCCGTGTGGTGCATGCCGCCGACGCCACCGGCCGCGCGGTGGAAACCACCCTCGCCTCGCTCGCAAGCCACCACCCCAACATCCGCGTGCTCGAACGCACCGTGGTGGTCGATCTCATCGTCGATGTGGCCAGCCGCACGGCACAGGGGGCTTACCTCTACAACCGCGACAGCGGCGAGGTGGAGGCCCTTGGCGCAAAGGCCGTCGCGCTCTGCACCGGCGGTGCGAACCAGGTGTATCTCTATTCCAGCAACCCCTTCGGGGCCTCGGGCGATGGTATTGCGATGGCCTGGCGTGCGGGCTGCTCCGTCGGCAACATGGAGTTCATGCAGTTCCACCCGACCTGCCTCTACCACAAGGATTCACGCAACTATCTGTTGACCGAAGCCCTGCGTGGCGAGGGCGGCTATCTGCGCATCCCCACCACGGGTGAACGCTTCATGCCGCGCTTCGATGCCCGCGCCGAACTCGCCCCGCGCGACATCGTCGCCCGCGCCATCGACCACGAGATGAAGCGCCTCGGCCTGCGCCATGTGCATCTCGATGTGACGCACCTCGACCCCACGTTCGTGAAGGAGCACTTCCCCAACATCTACGCCCACTGCCTGGAGCTGGGCCTCAACATCACCAAGGAGCCGATCCCGGTCGTGCCCTCGGCACACTTCACCTGCGGTGGTGTGGTTACGGACCTAAAGGGCCGCACTGATGTCGATGGTCTCTACGCCATCGGCGAGGTGGCCTGCACCGGCCTGCACGGTGCCAATCGCCTCGCCAGCAACTCCCTGCTGGAATGCCTCGCCTTCGCCGAAGCCGCCGCTGAAGACCTGGAAGCCACGCTCAACAAGCGCGCGAGTCCCCCTGCCCTCAAGGAGTGGGACGCCAGCCGCGTCACCGACAGCGACGAGGATGTGGTGGTGAGCCACAACTGGCTGGAGCTGCGCACCTTCATGTGGGATTACGTCGGCATCGTGCGCACCACCAAGCGGCTGGAGCG